>JADZFR010000052.1 GCA_020849795.1 Planctomycetota bacterium
ATGCCGCCGAGCCGAAGTTTGCGGGCGTCAAGCGCATCCTGGGCGAGCCGGGGCTGGGCAAGACGCGGCTGGTGGCAGCACTTCGCGCCAAGCTCGAAGAACGTGGCCGGCCATTTCACTGGATCACGATGCCCTGCGACGGCGTGCACAAAAGCGGCTGGAACGCCGTAAGCGCGTGGCTGCGGGCATTTTTCGCGATTGCCGAATCGGCCACGCAAGAGGCCAAACGCAAGGCGATTGAAGACAAGTACCGCGAGTTTGAAAACGACCCGCGCATTGCCGAAAACACCCGCAGCGAGCTCAAGCGCACGCTCAGCTTCGCGGCTGACCTGGTGGACTGCCACTGGGATGACTCGCCGTTTGCCAAGCTGGATGACCCCAAGCTGCGCCACGAAAACCGAATCATCGCGGTCAAAGAACTGCTGCGCGCGCTTTCGTCGATCGCGCCGACCGTGCTTGAGGTTGAGGACACCCACTGGATGGACGCGTCAACGGCGGCGTGGCTGACCGCCATGACACGCAACATCGCGACGTTGCCGCTGGCGATTCTCTGCACCAGCCGCTTCTCGGACGACGGCAGCAAGCCCGAGTTGCAGATTGCCCAGGACGTCGAACTGCAGGACTTTGAGCTGCAGCCGATTTCAGGCGACGAGTTCACGCAGCAGATGGCCAAAGTGCTGCTGGGCGACGACAAAGAACTCGACAACGACACGGTCAAGCTGATCAGCGGCAAAGCCAAGGGCAACCCGTTCTTTACCGAACAGTTGATCCTGCACCTGCATGAAACCGGCGAGCTTGAGAAAGTGCAGGCACCGGCGGCGTCTGCCGATGCGGCTGCACCGCGCACGCGCCTGAAGATGAAGAGCACCGACACCGCCCGCCTGCCCGGCAGCCTGAGCAGCCTGGTGACGGCGCGCATTGACCGCTTGAGCCCCGAGGTGCGCGAAACCGTGAAACATGCCAGCATCCTGGGCGTACGCTTTTTGTCCCGCGTGCTGGGTGAGTTGCTGAAGCGCAGCGGCAAGGTCACGCGCAGCCTGGAAGAGCTTCTGCTCGAAAGTGAACGCGAAGGCGTGCTGATTCCGGCCGAGCGCGCAGAGGCAGCCGCGGACGAGGCCAGCCAGGCGCAGCAGAAATAGGCACCGGGTTTCCGGCGTGAACACCATCGGACGACGCTCAGCTTGGCAACGCCCACTCCATTTCAGCGCGCGCTCGCGGCACCGGTCATGGGTGTGGGCCTCGGCATAGATATTTTTGATACGCAGCCCGACTTCCGAAGGCTGATCGCGGACCATCGCGCCGGATTTGACTTCCTTGAAGTGTACTCGCGCGGCGACGCAGACCACACCGATGTGGCCTTTGCCGATATCCCGGACGACGTGCCGCGCACGTATCACCACGAGGGCCTCGACCCGGTCGGCCCGGGGCTTTGTCCCGACGCCCCGATCGCCGGCTGTATGAAGAACCAGCAGTTGCTGGCGCCACCGTGGACGGTCGAAGAGCTGGCGGTGCGACACATCGATGGCAAGTACACCGACTTCTTCTTCCCTGCGATCCTGAACGCGGATTGCGCCGCGGCCACCATTCGCAATCTCAACGCGCTTCACTCGCTGTTGCCGGCGCCACTGCTGCCGGAAAATGCACCCTATGAGTTTGTGGTCGGCGACATGCACCTGTCGGACTTCCTGACCACCGTTGCCCACGGGGCCGACTGCGGGCTGGTGCTCGACCTTGGCCATTACTGGAGCTACCAGCTTTGTGTCGGCAAGGGCGAACAGCCCGACCACGGGCTCGCACGCCTTGACCTGTCAAGAGTAATCGAGGTTCACCTGGCCGGCGCGCGGCTGGAGCCATACGCGGGGGGCCGGATTTATCGTGACCTGCACGGCGCGGGCCCGATTCCGGAAGCATCGTTGTTTCTGCTGCGCGAGTTGTTGCCCAAGCTGGCCAACCTGAAAGCCATTACCATCGAGGTCGAAAACGCAACCGAGCGCGCCGCGATTGAGCAAGCCGCGCAGGTTCGCGACGTCGTACGCACAACGCTGCCCGCCTGGCTGGAGGCCGCGAGTGTCGCTTGAAGCCCAGTACTCGGCCCTGTACGCCTTGTTTTACAAACGCCGCGTGCGCGACGCGTTTTTTCAGCCGGGCCAGGCACCCGTCGCCGGCTTGACCAATGCCGAGCTTCGCCAGTTGCAGCTAGCCGACGGCTTGCGCTTTGACACCGTTGTGGGGCTGCACCAGGGCGACCTGGCGCACCAGTGGTATGCGTCGCGCGTGCCGGCAAGCTGGCTGGCGTTGCAGGTGGCGCTCGATACCGATGACCGCGAACTCGTGGCCAGCTTCACCGGCAGCGACGCGTTTGAGTTGCGCATTGACGACGATGCCGACGGCCGCGCCCTGTTGGCGTGGGTGGAGGCGCTGGCCGAAGGCGGCAACCTGCCCGAGGCGCCGTGGCTTCCGGACTTGCTGCGCTACGAGTTGCTGTTGAACGCGCGCTGGATTGATGCCCACACGCCCCGTGTCGAAGAGTTCATGTTCGAAGTGCCCGGCATTCGCGAATCACTCGTCGAGCGACGAACCTTCCCCACCGACGAAGACCCCGTGCGCTACGGCGCGCTGTTTCACAAAGATGAACGTGGCGTAGGTGAAGCCGCCCTGGATCGCGACGAAGCCCGGGCGATGCGCGCCGTGCTGGCCGGCAACGACACCAGCGGCGAGCCGCCACGCCTGCTCAAGCGCTGCAAGGCGCTGCTGCGCGAGATGTCAGGCTGGTAGCTCGGCGACAAACAGCCGCGCCGAGCGCGCCCGCGGATTGTCGTAAAGTTCGTCCTTGCCCGCGCGAATGCCCGTGAGCTCGGCCTTGGCAAACCCGCCCGACGCCAGCAGGTCTTTGAACGTCTCGCGGACCCTGCGCTCTTCCCCGCTGTGAAACGTCAGGATGGCAACGCGGCCGCCGGCGTTCATGCTGGCCGGCAGCACACGCAGCAGCTCGGCCAGGTTGGCCGGCTCGCGATTCACAGCCATGCGCAGTGCCTGAAACACGCGCGCGGCGGGGTGCTTGTCGCGGGCGCTTTCTTTGCGGTAGGTTTCGGGGTTCAGGCCATGCACCCGCAGCACCAGCGCCGCCAGCGCGTGCGTGGTTCGGGGTGTTTCGCGCTTCAGTGCGTGGGCCAGCGCGTCCGCCTTGGGCTCATCACCATAATCGCGCAGGAGCTCTGCCAGCTCGGCTTCCTGCGTGGCGTGGATAAACTCAACTGCCGTGCGGCCCCGGGTAGCGTCCATGCGCATGTCCAGCGGGCCGTCGTGCTTGAACGCAAACCCGCGGTTTGGCTGGTCCAGCTGCATGCTGGAAACGCCCAGGTCGGCAAGCAGGCAGTCCACTCCGCTGAGCTGCTCTGCCGCCAGCACGCCGGCGATGCCCGCAAAGTTTGTGTGGTGCGGCGAGATCGTAAGGCCCAGTGCCGCAAGCCGCGCCGTAGTGCGCTGCAACTCCACGCCGTCGATATCAATGCCGATCACGCGCGCGCCGGTGCGCGCAAGGGCCTCGGCATGGCCGCCATAGCCCACGGTGCAATCGAGCACCGTTTCGCCCGCCTGCGGATGCAGCGCAGAGAGAATCTCGGCAAGCAGAATCGGCACATGGGTACCCGCTGGCGTGCGGCCCTGGGCGCGGACCTTTTCGTGCTCTTCGGGATAGTCCGCCGGGTTAAGCTCTTTGTATTTGTCGTCAAATCGTCTCGGGTGTGTGCCCGGGTAGCGCTTGCGACGTTGCGGCTTGTTCTGCATGGCGCCGAGATTAGCGGTTTTGCGGCAAAGAACGACCCGCCCTCATGACGCCGATGCGGTTTTGTTATGCTCGCGCCCCGGAGAATCCCATGGCCCACGAACTTCTGACCGCCGCCCAATCGATGCAGGAATGGCTTACGCAGCAGCGCCGCACGCTGCACATGATGCCGGAACTGTCGTTGCATGAGTTCAAGACCAGCGAACATTGCGCGCATGAACTGACCAGGCTCGGCTTCAAGGTCAGCAAGCCATGGGGCGAAGGCTTGATCGCTGACATCGACGGCCCTAACGCCAAGGGGCGGATTGCACTGCGCGCCGACATGGACGCCCTGCCGATCCAGGAGCTGAATGACATCCCCTACCGGTCAAAGCACGACGGCGTCGCTCACATGTGCGGCCACGACACGCACATGGCGGTGCTGCTGGGAACCGGCAAGCTGCTGGCCGGCATGCGCGACAAATTGAAACGCAACGTGCGTCTTCTGTTTCAGCCCAGCGAAGAGCTGCCGCCAGGCGGCGCGCCGGGCATGATTGCCAAGGGCGCGCTGGACGGCGTGGATGAAGTCTACGGCCTGCACAACCTGCCGACGCTTGAGGTGGGCCAGATTGCCACGTGCAGCGGGCCGATGACTGCGGCCGCCGACATTTTCGAGATCAGGCTGACGGGGCGCGGCGGCCACGCGTCCAGGCCGCAGGATTCGATTGACCCGATCCCGGCATGCTGCGAACTGGTGGGCATGCTGCAAACGCTGGTATCGCGACGCGTCGCGCCCTTTGAGCAAGCCGTGTTGAGCGTGACCAAGCTGAAAGCCGGCACCACGCACAACATCATCCCCGACGACGCCGAGCTGATGGGCACCGTGCGCACATACGCCGAGCCCGTACGCGCGCGCATCATCAGCGAGATGGGCCGCATGGTCAAAGCTGTCGCCGACGCCCATGAATTGAAGGGCGAACTGAATTACATCCGGGGCTACGACAGCATCGTGAACCACGAAAGCGGCGCAAACACAGTGTGCCAGGCCGCCAGCGCAATCGTCGGCCAAGCCAACGTTGACCCGGCCTATGAACGCCAGACATGGGGCGAAGACTTCGCCTACTACTTACAGAAGAAACCGGGCGCGTTTTTCCTGCTGGGCAGCGGCAACAAAGCCAAAGGCATCACCAACCCGGTGCACTCCGCGCGCTTCAACGTGGATGAGACGTGCCTGCCAATCGGTGTTGCGGTGATGGCTAAACTGGCGTTGTAGCTGCGTTGCATGGGCCGCGTACTGACAACTTTGATTGTGATTGTGCTGTTGGGCGTGCATGCGCTTCTGGTTGTGATTGGCGTGGCTGGGTTGATGGAGTGGTTTGTGGCTCAGCCCCCGTGGCCGCGGTTTTCAAACCCTGAGCTTCCGCGCGCGATGCTTGCGCTGCAATGGCTGTTGCTGATCGGCGCGGGCGCCGTGTTTGTCGCAGGCTATCTCGCGCGTTGGCGTTGGCTGCCGTTTGCAATGGCGGCCTCGTACTTGATGCTGGGGGCTGTGTGCGCAGTAGAGACGTTCACGATGCTGACCAACGAAGACCGTTTCACGAACATGGCAATCGAGTACCTTGAGTACACGGCGATTCTGCTGTTCCTGTTCGGCGCGCCGGAGATGCGCCGGCGATTCCGCGTGGGGACTCACCTGCATCCGCAAGGTTCGCAAGGGGCGAAATGACTTTGCGGATCAGCATATGATGCGCACCTGCCTGCTTCGCTGAATTTACCCGCGCGATTATTGTGGTCTCCGTACACCGGAGACTCCATATGCGCGCCATTTTGCTCCTGTCACTCCTTCCACTGCTCCTGCTCGCCGGTTGCGGCGGCAACCCTGAAGGCGGAGACTCAGGCTTCAAACAGCCGCCTGATCCGCTGGCGATCAATTTCTGGACGGTCAATCTGCCCAACGGCCGCGTGGGCCAATGGTACGAGACGTATTTCAGCATCACGGGTGGAGTCGGGCCGTTTACCTGGTCGCGCAGCGAGGGCTACTTTCCGCCGGGTCTGTACCTGGCATCCACAAACACTTCGACCGTGCAGTTGTCGGGCACACCGACCATGGCCGGGACGTGGATCTTCACGATCCAGGTCATCGACAGCCACGGGCGCAAACGCAGCGGCAACTTTGTCATCACGATTGACGCGTTCGCCAACTATGACATGCCGGCTTCAGGCAACGTGGTGTTCATTATCGACGCATCGCTGGAAAGCTCGTATGCGGGCGGCGGGTACACGTCGCAACTGGATGCCGAGCGTGCCAAGTGGGACGAGCTGAAGCTGCTGCTGAACACGGCGCACAACTTTGACGTGATTCGCATCGGGGGCGTAAACGAGTTCGACGCGCTGTTTGGCAGCCTGCAGGTCGCAAGTTCATCCAACCTGTCCACCGCCGACGCCAACATGCTGGCGCTGACTTCATCGGGCGACGCGGCTTTCTACTCAGCGCTGCAGGCTGCCGTCACGCAGTACGGCACCGGCACACGCGTGATCATCCTGGGTGGTGCCCGGCCAGGTGCAGACAGCGGCGCGCCCGGCGGGTTCATCGAGATCCCCGAGATCCATGCCGGGCTTGAACAGTGGCTGCAGGCATCGCCGAACACGCGCATCGACGCGCACCTGTTTGGCGTGAACAGCGAAGTCGAACTGCTGTTCCAGAATCTCACCCACCGCACGAACGGAGCCTGGTACTGGCACCAGTAGCCGCCCCGCTTGCGCCACGCCATGCTGCCGCCATGATGCGGACTGGTGTGGGCTGATCGTGGGGATTGCATGAAATGTCTGATGGCTGTCGCGTGCGCGTTGGGCCTGCTGGGCACAGTAGCTGTCGCGCAGGACCCGCCCGCCCAGCCGGAAATCCCGGCGAACGTGCTGCACGAGACGTTTGAGGCCCGCGATGGCGAGCCGCGCTGCGCCTTGCGCAAGCACGCCGAAGGACGCGCACCCGAGATCAAGGACGGCAGCCTGCGCCTGCTGTCGGGTGACGGCGGCGAGAACAACTCGGCGGCATTTCCTTTACACGTCAAGGGCGAGCACCGGCAGGTCAAGGCCGAAGTCGTCTTTGCCATGGGCAAGGGCGGCCGCGGTATGTCCTGGATGCTCTTGAACACCGCCCACTTCGCCGATGCCGGCCCCGCGTTTCATCTGTACAAGGCCAGGGGCTTCCCGGACGACCCCACGCCCAAAGAGCCCGAGTGGGATGAACCCAACCTGTGGGGCAGCTTCGCGCTGGCGCTGGACACGCATAACCCGCCCACCGACGACCCATTCAACAAGTGGGGTAACATCCACAAGCGCGAACAGCGCGAACTCAGCCTGCACTTTGACGGCCGCGAGATTGCCAATCGCTTCGTAGCGCCAGACTTTGTGAGCAATCAGGCTTGCGCGCTGGCGTTGCAGATCGATTTCGTCACCGGCGGCGCGGAAGTGACCGTCGGCGTTGGCGGCCAGGCCATCTACGACCGCCACTTTATCCCGCACATGCTGCCCTATGAGTCCCGCGTGGCAGTGGGCGCATTCGGCCCGGATGGCGGCACCTGTGCGATCGACAGCCTTCATGTTGAGTGGGGCAAGCCGGCTGCGGCTTCGCCGGGCGCGCTGACATTGCAGGCCTTCTGCAGCACATGGTGCAAGCGCGGCACCGTCGAGCGCGACGTGGACCTGTTGCCGGCAGCCGTTGAGTTTGAGCGCGTAATCATGACGCTGCGGCTGAAGCCCATGGTCGAACGCGACGAGTGGGACCGGCTGGGACACGTCTGGATCTGGGATGGCGACACGCGTTATGAGCTTGCGCGGATTCTCACGCCGTTCATGCTTTGGGGTGCAAGCTACGAGTACGTTTGCGACGTCACCAGTTTTGCGCACTTGCTGAGCGGCGGGCGCAAGATCGGCGTTGGCCTGGGCGGTAACGTCGGCAACGGCTTCACATTCGACCTGGAGTTCTCGTACTACCGGCGACCCTCGGATGTGGATGCATTGCCGCGGGTAATCGGGGTTGCCAACGTCTGGAACGGAAATGCCCACTTCAACCAGGCCGACAGCGTTGAGAAAACCTTCGGCAAACGCTCGATCAAAGTTCCCGACGGCGCCAAACGCGCGCTGCTGCGCATTTGTGTCACCGGGCACGGCAGCCTTGAGTTTCACCCGCTGGCACGCACCGTGAAGATCGGCGCCAAAGAATACTCTGACCCGTTGCGCACGGACGACTGTTACCTGAACCCGTGGCGGCCGCAGTTCGGCACCTGGAAGTACGACCGCGCCGGCTGGGGCCCCGGCAGCTTCGGGCGCGTGTGGGAAATCGACATCACGGGGCACCTGAAACCCGGCGAAGCGCTGCAGCTTGAATACACCAGCGAAGCCTATGAGTCCCAAGACTGGGCGCAGCACTGCATCGAAAGCCAGGTCGTCTTTTACGCCGAGTGAGAGAGACTATTCTCTATCCACCGCGGGAATCACATTGCACCGTGGCGGCGTTGAGTCCGCGGGGGCGGCATGGCCAAGCCGGCGATTCTGGTTGTTGATGACGAGCCTGAGGTCCTGCGTGCGATTACGCGCGACCTGCGTCGCCACTATGGCGAACAGTACCGGGTGCTGCGTGCCGCATCAGGCCGCGAAGGACTCGCCGCGCTGGCCGAGTTGCAGCAGCGGCTGGAGCCTGTGGCTCTGCTGCTTTCCGACCAGCGCATGCCGGGCATGGAAGGCACAATGTTCCTGGCCGAGTCGCGCCAGCTGTACCCCACCGCGCGCCGCGCACTGCTGACCGCCTATGCCGACACCAGCGCGGCCATCGCGAGCATCAACACCAGCCAGATTGACTATTACCTGCTGAAACCCTGGGACCCGCCAGAACAACGACTCTTCCCGGTACTGGATGAGTTGCTCACCGGCTGGCGCGATACATTCAGGCCCGGCTGGGGCGGCATTCGCGTGGTCGGTCACCGCTGGTCGGCCAGCACGCACACAGCCAAAGAGTTTCTGGCACGCAACCAGGTGCCCTACGAGTTTCTGGACATTGTGAGTTCCGAGCACGCCCGCCAGCTCGTGGGTGCGGTGCCGGCTGGCAGCGCGCTTCTGCCGCTGGTGATCATGGAAGACGGCCGGCGCCTGTTTGCGCCCGACACCGAAACGCTGGCCCGCGAAGTCGGCATGCGCACCCAGGCCACGGCGCCGTTTTATGACCTTGCCATTGTCGGCGCAGGTCCGGCGGGACTTGCGGCAGCGGTCTACGCATCCAGCGAAGGCCTGAAGACGGTGCTGATCGAGCGCCAGGCCCCGGGCGGGCAAGCCGGCACCAGCAGCCTGATCGAGAACTACCTGGGCTTCCCCAACGGGCTCAGCGGCGCTGAGCTTGCCCGCCGCGCACTTACCCAGGCGCAGCGATTCGGCGTGGAAGTGCTGACGCCAGCCGAGGTCACGGGATTGCGTGTCGACGGGCCGTACAAGCGGCTCACGCTCCGCAACGGCAACGAGATCGCGTGCCACCTGTTGATGCTGAGCATGGGGGTGTCGTGGCGACAGCTTGAGATTCCGGGTGCCGCGAAACTGACCGGCTGCGGCGTGTACTATGGCGCAGCCATCACCGAGGCAGCCACATGCAAAGACGAACACGTGTACGTGGTGGGTGCCGGCAACAGCGCGGGTCAGGGCGCGATGTTTTTTGCCGAGCACGCCAGGCGCGTGACCATGCTGGTGCGTGGCGAGAGCCTTGCGGACAAGATGTCGCAGTATCTTGTTGAACGAATCGAGGCACACCCGAACATCGAAGTGCTGACCGAGACCGAAGTCGCCCAAGCCCACGGCACTGATTCGCTTAAGAGTTTGACGCTCCGCAACCGTCGCACCGGCGAAACCAGCAGCGTCGATACTTGCTACCTGTTCAGTTTTATCGGGGCGTCGCCCCATACCGACTGGCTTGCCGGCACCATTGCCCGCGACGAACGTGGTTTTGTGCTGACGGGCCCGGCGCTCGAAAAAGTCCATCGTGCCGACTGGCCGCTGGATCGCGAACCCTTCTTGTTCGAGTGCAATATCCCCGGTGTGTTTGCCGCCGGCGACGTACGCAGCCAAAGCATCAAGCGCGTTGCCAGCGCGGTTGGCGAAGGCAGTGTGTCCGTCGCGTTCATGCACCGGCACCTGGCGCAGTTGTAACGGAGCGAGCATGCAGATCACTCCCGGCACATCGTTTGATCGCGACGAATTGCGCGTGTTGCCTGTGTTCGAAGGCCTTTCCGATGACCAGATGGCCTGGCTGCTGCAAAACGGCGAGCGCGCCGTCGCCGAACAGGACGAAGTCATCGCGCGCCCCGGCGACCCTGTCGATCACCTGTACGTGATGACATCCGGCGTCGTGCAATGGACCTTCGGCGTCGCGGGCGGCACGACCATCTTCACCGAAGACCGCATCGGATTTGCCGCCGGTGCCCTGCCCTACAGCCGCGCGAACCGCCAGGGCGGCAGTGCCCGGGCGGTCAAGACGACCACGGCCTACCGGCTGCACAAGCAGCACTTCCCTGAAATGCTCACACGCATTCCTGCGTTGGGTGCCCGGCTGGTGCAGACCATGACCGACCGCGTGCGCAACAGCACGCGCATCATCGACCAGCGCGAGAAGATCGCGGCACTGGGCAAGTTGGCGGCAGGTCTCGCGCACGAGCTGAACAACCCGGCTGCGGCCCTGCGCCGCAGCAGCGCCGAGCTGTCCGAGCGTTTCAACAAGCTGTCGCTGCTGGGACCCACGCTGATGAAGCTCAACGTCGGCCCCGAACACATCGACACGACCGTGGCATTTCGCACCCGGTTGTTCCAGCGGGAGCCCGTGGAATTCACGACCGTGCAACGGGCCGAGCGCGAAGACGAACTTTCCGACTGGCTTGAGAAGCACGGCGTGCCCCAGCCGTGGGTCGCTGCCGAGACCTTTGCCGAACTTGGTGTGACAGTCGACGAGCTCGACAGGTACGCCAACTCCGTACCCGCCGCCGTGCTGCCCCTGGGGTTGCAGTGGCTGGAAGGAACAGCCGTGTCGGGCCGCATGATCCGTGAAATCCTGTCAGCGACCGAGCGTATTGCGCAGCTTGTCGGCGCCGTGAAAGTTCACGCGCATCTCGACAGCAACCCGGACAAGCAACCGGCAGACATTCACGCCGGCCTTGACAGCACGCTGATGATCCTGGGCCACAAGTTGAAGAAGAAACAGATCATCCTCAAGAAAGAATACGCGCCCGAGTTGCCCATGCCGGCTGCTCACCCGGGCGAATTGAACCAGGTGTGGACCAATCTGATCGACAACGCGATCGACGCCATGGACGAGGGCGGGACGCTGACTCTGAAAACCGCTACCGAAGCCAAGTGCGTGTGCGTGCGCATCTGCGACACGGGCCACGGCATTCCGCCGGACGTCAAGCCGCGCATCTTTGACCCGTTCTTCACCACCAAACCCATGGGCGAAGGCACCGGCCTGGGCCTGGATATTGTGCACCGCATCATCACCCAGCAGCACAACGGCGACATTGAAGTCGACAGCGTGCCGGGCAATACGTGCTTCACTGTCTGGCTGCCGTTGAACCCGCTGGAAAAGTGAGCCCGTGCCCACTCGGCAATCCGGCCTCGCACTTGCATGCAATGCCGTGCTGACGGTAGCGTGCGCCGCTGATGGCAGGCGACATCCGCATTCGACAGTATGACCACAAGCGCGACGCGGCTTCGTTCCGGGCCCTGAACTATCGCACGTTTCGTGATTCAATCCCGCCCGACGAGAAGATCGACGAAGCCGATTTCAAGCGCCATTACGAATGGCTGATCAGCCACTTCATGCCACACGACCAGACCCGCAACACCGTGTTCGTGGCCGAGCTCGACCAGCGATATGCCGGCCACATCTGGATTGGCACACAGACTGACTTCTTTACGCGCAGGGTGGACCCCTGGGTGTTTGACCTCAGTGTCGTCGAAGAGTTCCAGAGCCGGGGCGTCGCCCGGGCGCTGCACGAGCATGCCGCTGACTGGCTTCGAGAGCGCGGTGCGACCGTGGTCGGCCTGCAGGTGATGGCCCACAACAAAGAGGCAAGCAAGGTCTACCTGAAGCTGGGTTACGTGCCGCGCGCCACCAGCTTGAAGCTTGAGCTGTAATCACGTCGCGCTTGCGAACCCGCGCCCGTTGCCTTACCATTACGCGAGTCACTTTGTCCCAGAGAGTGAAATGCCGCCCGAAGTTCCACGCCACATCGCGATCATCATGGACGGCAACGGCCGCTGGGCCGAGGCGCGCGACATGCGCCGCGTGAAGGGCCACGAGTCGGGCATCGACAGCGTACGCGAAATCAGCGAAGAATGCGCGCGGCTTGGCGTCGGGCAGCTCACGCTGTACGCATTCTCTGAAGAAAACTGGAAGCGCCCCCGCGTCGAGATTCGCTTTCTGATGCGCATGCTCAAACGTTTTCTGGTCAAAGAGCGCGACACGCTGATGCGCAACAACATGAGCTTCGGCGCGATCGGTCGCATCGACCGTCTGCCGCCCGACGTGCGCAAAGAACTCGAAAAGACGCGCAAGCTGGCGGAAAAGAACACGGGCACGCGGCTTTGCCTTGCCCTGAGCTACGGCGGACGCGCCGAACTTGTCGATGCAACTCGCAACCTGGCTCAGCAAGTCGCCAAGGGCAAGCTGCGCCCCGAAGACATTGATGAAGCGGCAATCGCGGCCACGCTGTACCAGCCGCACATGCCCGACCCGGACCTGGTGATCCGCACCGCGGGCGAAATGCGCCTGAGCAACTTCCTGCTGTGGCAAATCAGCTACGCCGAGTTCTACGTCACCGACACACTGTGGCCCGACTTCCGCGCCGAACACCTGCACGCGGCCATCGAAGACTTCAACCGCCGCGAACGCCGCTTCGGCGGCTTGAAGCCGGCCGAAAAGCCCGCCATCTAACGATTTGTTCTGCAATCAGCCGCCAACGACCAGAGCGCATAGTCGCCAGTCGCCCTGTTACCGTTGCGGATTGCCGATTCGACGATGCCTTGGTAGGAAGCGGCCATGAAAGCAGTGATCGTTCGTGAGCATGGGGGCTTTGACAAGCTGCGCATCGAAGACGTCAGCGCGCCCGCAATCCGCCCCGACGAAGTCTTGATCGCCGTGAAGGCGGCCGGCATCAATCACCTCGACCTGTGGGTACGCAAGGGCGTGCCCGGCCACAAGTTCCCGCTGCCGATGATTCTTGGCACCGACGTCGCGGGAATCGTCCAGCAAGTTGGCTCGCTCGTGCGCAACGCCAAGGTCGGCGACCGCGTCGCCGTCATGCCCGGGTTCGCCGATGCCACCAGCGATGAGGCTCTTTCCGGCAATATTCATCTCGCCCGCGACTACGGCATTTTTGGCGAAACGCGCAACGGCGGCTGTGCCGAGTTCATGGATGCCCCCGCGGTCAACCTGATGCCGATGCCCGACTGGATGAGCTTCACCGACGCCGCCGCGTGCCCGCTGGTGTTCCTGACCGCCTACACCATGCTGCGCAAGGCAAACCTGCAACCCGGCGAAACTGTACTGATGCACGCAGCCGGCAGCGGGGTCAGCAGCGCGGGCATCCAGATCGCAAAACTGCTCGGTGCCACGGTGATTACCACGGCTGGCAGTGACGAAAAGCTGGCCAAAGCCAGGTCGCTCGGCGCGGACCACGGCATCAATTACCGCACGCAGGACTTTGTCGAAGAGGCCAAAAAGATCGCCGGCCGCGGCGGCGTTGACGTGGTGTTCGACCACATCGGCCCGGACACGTTTGCGGGCAACATGAAGGTACTGAAGTGGGGCGGCCGGCTGGTAACCTGTGGCAGCACCAGCGGGGCAGAGGTTGGGCTGAACCTGCGTGCTGTCTTTTTCAAACGCATCAGCATCATCGGCAGCACGATGGGGCCGAAGTCCGACCAATTGACAGTGTGGAAGCTGTTGTGCCAGAAGAAGCTGGCGCCGGTCGTGGATCGGGTGTTCCCGGTTGCCCAGGTTGCCAATGCTCACGAATACATGGAATCGCGCCAGGCTTTCGGAAAAGTAGTGTTAGACCTTGGGCAGTGGTAGCGACTATCAGGTGTGGGGGTAGGCATGTACTGCCAGATGATCAAGGTAAGCTGCAAACCCGGCGAAGAGACCGCAACGCGCGAGTCGCTGGACCGCTACCTCAAGGCCGCCAAGTTGAACCCCGGGTTCGTGCACGGCAGCTTTTTTGTCCCTGAGTCGCTGCCCGGCGGCGAGACTCCGGGCGGGTTCAGCATCAAGGACCGCGAGCGGACGTTCATCATCTACCTGGCATTCCGTTCACCGCGCGACATGCTCAAGCACGTCGAGCTCTACCATGGCGACGACGTCAGCATGCTGCCCAGTCCCCACGACTACCTGCTTGGCGCCTACACCGAAAACAACGACGTTGAGGTTCGCGACCTGTACCAGCAGGAATAACGTGCGCGTCACAGCCATCGACCATGTGCAGGTTGCCTTTCCGCCTGAACTGGAAGCGGCAATGGTCGATTTCTACGAAGACACTCTGGGACTCAAGCGCCTGGCCAAACCCGGCGGCACCGACGACCCACGCGGCGCGTGGTTCGACGCGGGCAACGTGCAACTGCACCTCGGCGCCCAGCCCCACGCTTTTGTGCCGGCCAGGAAAGCCCATGTGGGTTTCGTTGTGGATGAACTTGCCGCCATTGCCGCCGCGCTTGAAGCGGCTGGCCTGCCCGTGAAGGCCGGCAGCGACCTGCCCGGCTTCAGGCGCATCTTCAGTGAAGACCCCGCGGGCAACCGCCTTGAGTTTCTGCAACGGGCGCCGTGACTGTTGCAACCGTGCCGCGACAACACACAATCCCTTCCAACCTGAAGGACCGTGAAGGAACCACCATGGCCTACAGCCTGATCTCGGTTGAGCGCGACAAAGACGTGCCGCGCATCGTGCTGGTGACGCTCAAGCGCCCCGCCGTCAAGAACGCCATCAACAAGGCGATGGTGGCCGAACTGCATGCTGCATTTGATGACCTGCGCGGCGACACCGATATCGGCTGCGTCATCATCACCGGCGAAGGCAGCGACTTTGCCGCCGGCGCCGACATTGGCGAGTTGCGCGAGCGCAAGGCGTTGGAGAGCCTGGCTGCCATCAACAGCGCGCTGTTTGCCAAAATCGAGAACTTCCCGGCACCGGTCATCGCCGCCATCAAGGGTTACGCGCTGGGAGGCGGGTGTGAACTTACGCTGGCGTGCGACATTCGCATCGGCGGACAGAGCGCACAGATGGGCCAGCCTGAGGTCAACCTGGGCATCATTCCAGCCGCGGGCGGGACGCAACGCCTGCCCCGCATCGTGGGGCTGGGCCGCGCCAAAGAGCTGGTGCTGACGGGCTGGACCATTGACGCAGCCGAGGCTCACCGCATCGGCTTGCTGAACCGCGTGGTGCCGGATGCTGAGCTGATGGCCGAGGCCAGGAAGCTGGCGGGCACGATCTGCAAGAAGGGGCCGCTGGCGATCCGCATGGCCAAGCAGGCGCTGAACCAGAGTGCCCGAGTCGGGCTCGACGCCGGGCTGGCCTTTGAGAGCACGGCCCAAGCCCTGCTGTTCGAAAGCGAAGACAAGATGAAGCGAATGACCGACTTCCTGGACCGCAAAAAGTAGCGGTGAATACGAGGACCCAATGAATATCACCAACGTCGCAGTCATTGGCGCAGGGACCATGGGCCATGGCATTGCGCACGCGGCTGCGCAGGCGGGCTACAAGGTCGCCCTTTACGATATCGAGCAGGCCTTCGTGGATCGCGGCATCGCGAGCATCGCAGCCAATCTCGACAAGGGCATCGAAAAGGGCAAGGTCACCGCGGAACAAAAGGCCGCCACACTGGCCAACATCTCCGGCACAGTTGACCTGCCCACCGCGACAAAGCCCGCGCAACTGGTGATTGAGGCTGTGCCCGAGAAGCTTGAACTTAAGCAGGACCTGTACGCGCGGCTTGATGCCATCTGCGCGCCGCAGTGCATTTTCGGCAGCAACACCAGCAGCCTGAGCATCGCGAAACTTGCGGCAGTCACCAAACGGCCGGGGCGCTTCATCGGCACGCACTTTTTCAACCCCGTGCACATCATGAAGCTGCTCGAGATCGTAGTCGCGCCCGGCACTGGCGATGACACGCTCGCAGCCGTCAAGGCCTTCGGCGAGAAGCTGGGCAAAGACTGCATCGTCGTCAAAGACTTCCCGGGGTTTGCCACAAGCCGCCTGGGCGTGTGTCTGGGCCTCGAAGCGATCCGCATGGTCGAGCAGGGCGTGGCAAGCGCCGATGATATCGACAAGGCGATGACGCTGGGCTATGCGCACCCGATGGGCCCGCTGCGCCTGACCGATCTCGTGGGGCTCGATGTGCGCCTGAACATTGCCGATTACCTGCATAAGGAACTGGGCAGCGAGGTCTTCAACGCGCCGAAACTGATGCGCGAAATGGTGGCGCAGGGCAAGCTCGGCAAAAAGGCCGGCCAGGGCTTCTACAAGTGGTAGTTCTACCCGCCGACAGCCTTTGACATTCGTCCCTCGTGCGTTCAGACTGCTGGCGGGCCACATCACGGGGGGAAATCATGATCTCGACGGTTGTTTCAAACCGCGTGTGCGCGGTTGCGTGTTGCCTGGCGCTTGCCGGCCTGCTGGCCGGATGCGGCGGCGGTTTGCGCGTCATCAAGCCTGAGATTGACGACGCTGCGGCTTTGCGCTCGGCTTCGGCGTTTCATGTCAAGCCTGTGGTGTATGACTTTACGCCGGACCCCGAGTGGGAGATTCCAGCCAGCGACTGGCCGACCAAGACGAAGGAGTGGAGCTCAGCATTTGCGGACTGGACCGGCCGCACCGATGCCAAAGCTGTTTACACCCTTGGGCCGGGCAGCGAGGCCAAGGAAGGCGCGGTGATCGAGCTGACGGTAACGCAAATGAAACTGGGCCACTACGCGTTCTTTTCGGCAGCGCCCGGCCGCATCTGGGGCAAGGTGACCATCACAGACGCAAAGACCGGCAACGTGATCTTCCGTGGCAGTCTGGACAGCCCCGGGTCCACGGGCACGGACGATGTCTACTCGTACGAGGGCCGCGTCAAGACAGCGCATGAGCCCGTCGCGCGCGACCTGCGCTGGCTGATTGGACGCACGGAGTAATCATCGCCACTTGATGTTGCACCCGACACTCGGCGTCTGCTGCTGCGACGCCGAGTTGCCGTTGATCACGGCATCCAGGGCGGTACGCAGGTCCTTGCCATCACATGGCGCGTCGGTGCCAAGCGGCAACATCGTGGATGGCGTTAGTGCCACCGTTCTCTCCTTGTTTCAAAGGCTACCGCATCCGGCAGGTCGATCAGCCGGAAGCAGGCCGCCGCGCCGACAGCTTGCTGTCCCGCTGCGGCAGCGCATCCAGCCGTTCCGGGTGAATCAATGCGCCTGCGCACGCCGCCGCGGCCGCTGCGGTCACGCCAACGCGCCACTGCTCACGCGCTGCGGTGACTCCGTTGACCACGCCGGCTCCGAATGGCGTGGCTGTGCCCGGCGGGTGCAGTTCAACCCCCGCATCCAGCAGATACCCGAACAGGTCCTGCGCCAGCGTCGCGGCGTACACGTCGGGTGAATCCGGCACGACGACACAACGCACGCCGGGCGCCAGTCTGCGAGCCTTGATCATCTCTGCGGCGACGCGCATCGCGGGCAATCCTCCACGAATCACGACCAGCGGCGCATTTTGCCCCGTGGCCTCCCCGATCGGCACGCTGGGAAGCTCACCCAGCGGCGGCAGCGCGGCCATGGACACGTGCGCCGCGTCGATGGCGTGTTGGTGCGCCCAGGCAGCGCCCGCCTCAGGCTCGAGGGTCGTGTACTTTCGCGTGACTCGCTGGTTCAATTCCTGCACAGCCGCACGATCCAGCAGCCAGAGCGCGCCAAGCAAGCCGCCGTGGCTGGCATGCTTGGCAAACGACGTGCGCTCGTGAAGGGCAAGCTCGCCCGAGACTTCCATGGCCCGGCCGGCCATTCGGGCGCGGCCCAGTTCGCGGCGCAAGGCAAAGAACAGGTCAAAGCCACCGACGCCCGCTTGGGGCTTACCGTTGATGCTTACGCGAATCGCATCCGGCACCGTGACCGGCAGGGGTCGACCCGCCATCAGCGCAGCCATGTCACGCGGCGTAGCGCGCAGGCCCAGCGCGCCGATGCCGCCGAGCGCCGCGATCTCGGGCAGGCCCGAAACCGCACACTCGCCGGGCACGATCAAGCCGGCCTCCAGCAGGTGCGCAACTTCGCAACCTCCCAGCGGCACCATGCGCGTGATGCCCGCCTGTCTCGCCGCCTCATGCAGTTGTGCGCGGCGTGCGGCGCTTGCCGCGTCCGGCGCGGGCAGATTGTCATCGACGAACAGCAGCACCCGCGATGGGTCGGCCACCTTGTCGCCGCCGGCCAGGCGAAAGGCCCGCAGTGCCGCAAGCCCGTCTCGCGGCCCCAGCACCACCAGGTTCGGCGCGATGCCCACTCGGTCGCCGGGCGCGATGTTGCGCGCGTCCGTCAGGCCCTGCAGCAGGCGAACAACAGCAGTTTGCGGCGTGTGGGGCATACTTGAACGAATGAACAATGATCAATGGAAAGTGTTCAATGACGGCTGAGTGAAGAGCTTAAGGACTTGCCCGAAGTGCTTCACCCATTGTTCATTCACGCCGGCGAGGTTTCGCCAAACACCGCGTAGATCGGCTGCCGCCACATGTCGCGCATCTCCAGCACGTCGGCGTCGATCGGCACGGTGCCCTGCAAACCTTCAATCTGCAGGCGCGGGCCTGAAACAACTTCTCCTAACTCAAACAGCGGCAATCCGGCAAATAGCTCGAACACTGCCGCTTCATGATGCGGCGCGATCTCAAGGATCAGGCGGCTGTTGCTTTCGCTGAAAAGCAGCGTGGTGTCGTCGATGTCTGCGTCTGTGGCCGCCATCTCCTGGCGCAGTCGTACCTTGGCACCCAGGCGGCCGCCGATGCACATCTCGGCCAGTGCGACGGCAAGCCCGCCCTCGCTGCAATCGTGCGCACTGGCAACAAACCCCGCGCGCTGGGCCGCGTTGATTGCCCGGAACATCTTCAGCGCCAGCGCAGCATCGACCCGCGGCGGAACATCGCCGGCGATGCCTGTCACCAACTCATGGTGCGAGCCCGCAAACTCTCGCGACGTAAAGCCAGCCAACAGCAGCTTGTTGCCGGGTCTCTTCAGGTCGCTGGTCGTGAGTGCATCGATGCTGACCGCCTTGCCGATCGCAGAAATCAGCAGCGTGTGCGGAATGGCGATGCTGACGCCTGCCTCGGTCTTGAACTCGTTGTTCAGGCTGTCCTTGCCGCTGATGAACGGCGTGCCGTATGCGCGCGCCGCGTGCAGCGCGCCGTAGCACGCCCGCACCATGGCACCCATGCGGTCGGGCTTGTTGCACTTGCCCCACGAGAAATTATCCAGGATTGCGCAGTGGTCGATGTCGCCGCCCGTCGCCACATAATTCCGCAGCGCCTCGTCGATATTGCTTTGCGCCATCCAGTACGGGTCCACGTCGCCGTAGCGTGTATTGAGCCCGTTGCTGACCACGATCGCGTCTTCGCCGCCCGGCTTGGGCACGACCGCGCAGCCGTCACTGGGGCCGTCGCGGCCCGGGCCCGTAAACGGCTTGACGGCGCTGCCCGCCTGCACTTCGTGATCGTACTGGCGAACGATCCACTCTTTGCTGCACACATTCGGGCTGGCCAGAATCGCGGCCAGAATTTCGCCTGCGCCTGATTTGGCGTCGCCGTGCGGGACGTGCCGCTTTGGCGCTTCATAGACTGCCTCGCGTTCAATACGCGGCATGCCGTCGTGCATGAATTCCATCGCCAGGTCGCACACCCGCTGGCCGTGCCAGTCCAGGTGCAGTCGCCCATTGTTGCCGAAGACGCCGATGTCTGTCGCCTCGACATCTTCGTCGCGGAACAGTTGCAGAATGTCGGCCACCTTGTGCGGCGCCACGGCGACGACCATGCGCTCCTGCGCCTCACTGATCCAGACCTCAAGGCAGCTCAGGCCCTCGTACTTCAGCGGCACGTGCGACAATTCGACGTGGGCGCCCAGTTGCTCGCCCATTTCCCCCACCGCGGAGCTCAGCCCGCCGGCGCCGCAATCCGTGACCGCGTGATACAGGTTCAGGTCGCGAGCCTTGAGCAGTGTCTCGAGCACCATCTGTTCCTGGATGGCATTGCCGATCTGCACCGCGCCGCTGGAGACCACCTCGCTTTTGCTGGTCAGCTCGACGCTGCTGAACGTCGCGCCGCCGATGCCGTCACGGCCGGTGCGCCCGCCGACCACGATGATGTGGTCGCCCGCCCGGGCCGCCTTGGCAATCTTGTCGCGCGGGATGATGCCGACGCTGCCGGCGTACACCAGCGGGTTGCCGGTGTAGCGCGCGTCAAAGTGCACGCTGCCGTTCGTGGTCGGAATGCCCATGCGATTGCCGTAATCGCGCACGCCGCTGACGACCCCGCGCATGATCTTGCGCGGGTGCATGGCGCCGCGGTGCACATGGTCAGCCGCCAGGTCCGGCGGCCCGAAGCAGAACACGTCGGTGTTCATCACAGGTCGCGCGCCAAGCCCCGTGCCCATGATGTCGCGAATCACGCCGCCGATGCCGGTGCCCGCGCCACCGTAGGGTTCAATGGCGCTGGGGTGGTTGTGCGTCTCGACCTTGAAGCAGATGGCATCTTGCTCGTCAAAACCGATCACGCCGGCGTTGTCGACGAACACACTCAGGCACCACGGCTTGGCCAGCTCGTCCGTCGCGCGCTTGATGGTGGCTTTGAGCAGGTTGTCGATCTTGCCGTCCAGCGGCAGGTCACCGAGTCCAAACAGGCTGTCGGCTTCAAGCTCGTCGGCGTTGCCGGGTCCGCGCTCGCGGTAGTGCACCATGCCGGTGAGCGTCTTGTGCTTGCAGTGCTCGGACCACGTTTGCGCGATGGTCTGCAACTCAACGTCGGTCGGCTCGCGCCCCGCGTCTTCAAAGTACTTGCGTATCGCGCGCATCTCTTCGATGTTCAGCGCCAGGCGATGCTCGGCATTCACCTGCTGCAGGTGCGCGTCGTCAAACATCCGCACCGCCACCTCGATACGTTTGAACTCGTGCTTGCGGCCGCGCGGCAATGCGTCCAGTTTCAGCGCGCCAGCGTGCGACTCATCGACGACGATATTACCGAGTGCCGGCGCCGCTCTGCTCAGGTCCTGCGCGCTGGGCTTGTCGGCGAACAGGTACTGGTCGGCCGACTTCACGCCCGTCGGGTTTACCCCGATGTCGCGCAGCGCGCGCGTCAGCGACGCCTCCACGGGGTCCATGACGCCGGTGCGGCGCATCACGTGAAACAGGCGCCCGGCGTGGGGCTCTTCCTGCGTACCCTCATAGACTTCGGCGATCTCGAGTACCGGGTCAGCCAGCAGCGCGCCGCCGATGCGCAGTGCGGTTTCGCGGTCAAGCTCGCCCTCAATCAGGAACAGGCGGTGATGCACGATCCCAGCCGCGTTCACGCCAGCATCGCTCAGGGTGCGCGCCACACGCAGCGACTCGGGACTTTTCGCCCCCGACTTCGGCACCAGTCGAATTTTCCACAGCATCAGAATCCTCGCGCGCGACAATACAGGCGCTGCGCCGCGCGGCAATTACGTGGATTGCTGTGTGGGAAGCTGTCGGAATCGAGTGGCTAAAACTCCGGGCCGGATTTGGTCACACGCCGGATCAGCGCGCGCTTGCGGTACTCGCGAAACTGGGCAGTCTCGCGCAGCGGCTCAAGGTCCGGGTCGCCGGTCATGAACTCGAAATCATCAAACCCGCCCTCGACCGCCCGCCGCAGGTCTTCAAGCGCCCCACCGGTTTCGCCCAGTCGGCTGTGCACACAGGCGCGGTTGTAGAGAAATCGCGGGTTGCCCGGCTGCAGGTCGATCAGTTCGTCCAACGTCTGCAAAGCCTGGTTGTATCGGCCGAGCGCGCAGCGGCTTATGGCAAGCGAATCCAGGACACGGGCGTTGCCCGGGAACAGTCTGCGCCCGGTCTCGTAGACCGCCGCCTCAAACTCGAGCGCGATTCTCTCGTAGCTGTCCAGCGGTTTCTGCATGGGGCAACACCTTATCATCGGCCCTGCCGGTGCTGCAAGTTCTGGATTCGTGAGAACTTGCGCATTCGCCCTTGGACCAACCCTTCCGCGGAGCGAACGCCCGGACAAGATACGCACAGCCGGTGCAGCATTTGAACGTTGCCAGAACACTCAACAGCATTCGCCGCCTCTTGCCCCAAAGCCGTTGCAGGTGTAGGCACAAGCAGGAGAAACCACATGACGATCCGGGACACCGCCCGCGCAGAAATCGACACGCCGCTGGGCCGCAAGACGATCTATCGACTCGACACGCTCAAGGGTGCCGAGACGCTTCCTTACTCGATCAAGGTGCTGCTGGAAGCCGCGCTGCGCAACCTTGACGGCGCCGCCATTACCGAAGAGCAGGTGAACGCGCTTGCAGCCTACGACGCGCGAACCGTGGGCGACACCGAAATCAACTTCATGCCCGGCCGCGTCGTGCTGCAGGACTTCACGGGCGTGCCGTGTGTGGTTGACCTGGCAGCGATGCGTGCCGCCATGAAGCGCATGGGCGGCGACCCGCGCAAGGTAAACCCGCTGGTGCCTTGCGACCTGGTGATCGACCATAGCGTGCAGGTGGACGTGTTCGGCAGCCCCGGCGCGCTGGTCGAAAACAGCCACATGGAGTTCACGCGCAACCGCGAGCGCTACGAGTTCCTCAAGTGGGGCCAGACCGCCTTCGACAACTTCCGCACCGTGCCGCCCGCGACGGGCATCGTGCACCAGGTGAATCTCGAGTACCTTGCGAAAGTCGTCTGGGAACGTGACGGCGTGCTGTTCCCGGACAGCGTGGTCGGCACCGACAGCCATACCACGATGATCAACGGCCTGGGCGTGCTGGGCTGGGGCGTGGGAGGCATCGAGGCCGAGGCCGTGATGCTGGGCCAGCCGATCCCGATGCTGGTGCCGCAGGTGGTCGGGTTCAAGCTGACCGGCAAGCTGCCCGAAGGTGCAACAGCCACCGACCTGGTGCTGCGCGTTACGCAGATGTTGCGCGCGCACGGCGTCGTGGACAAGTTTGTCGAGTTCTTCGGCGACGGCCTGGACACCATGCCGCTGGCCACGCGCGCAACCATCGCCAACATGGCGCCTGAGTACGGCGCGACTTGCGGCTTTTTCCCGGTCGACAAGCTGACTCTGGACTACATGGCGCTTTCCGGGCGCAGCGATGAGTTGATCAGCACCGTCGAGATCTATTGCCGCGAACAGGGCCTGTGGCGCGACGGCTCGCGCAAGACCCACTACAGCGCCGAATTGCGGCTTGACTTGCGCGAGGTGACGCCGGCCCTGGCAGGGCCCAAGCGCCCGCAGGACCGGATTGACCTGACGTCCATGAAGTCCCAGTGGCACAAGGACCTTGCCGACAGCTTTGGCATCCGCACTGCGGCCGCCTCGGTCAACAAGGGCTCCATGGCCGACGAAGGCGGCGCAGCGGCCGCTACGCAAACGAGCAGCAACGCGCTGGCACTTGCCGAAGAAGGCGGCGTCCCGGTGAACTTCGGCGGCAAGGCGTTCTCTCTGACGCACGGCGCGGTGGTGATTGCGGCCATCACGAGTTGCACCAACACCAGCAACCCCAGCGTCATGCTTGGCGCCGGGCTGCTGGCCCGTAAGGCGGTTGAGCGCGGCTTGACGCGCAAGCCGTGGGTCAAGACCAGCCTTGCCCCGGGCAGCCAGGTCGTGACGGACTACCTGCAAAAGGCCGGCGTGATGCCGGCACTTGAGGCGCTGGGCTTTTACGTTGTGGGTTACGGTTGCACGACCTGCATCGGCAACTCGGGCCCGTTGCCTGACCCGATCGGCAACGCGATTCGCGAGCACAGCCTGGTCGCGGCCAGCGTGCTGAGCGGTAACCGCAACTTTGAGGGCCGCGTGCATGCGGACGTCAAGGCCAACTACCTGGCCAGTCCGCCGCTGGTGGTGGCGTACTCGATCGCGGGCACAGTGGATATTGACCTGTCAACAGAGCCGCTGGGCATCGACAAGAAGGGCAAGCCGGTCTACCTGAAAGACATCTGGCCCAGCCAGTCCGAGATTGAAAAGGCGATCCACGACTGCGTCACGCGCGAGCAGTTCAAGACCCGCTATGCCGACGTGTTCAAGGGCGGCGGCGAGGAATGGCAGAAAATCACGCCGCCAGTCGGCGAACTGTACAAGTGGGACAAGAACAGCACCTACATCCAGGAGCCCAGCTTCTTCCAGGACATGAAGCCGGAGCCCGACCCGATCAAGCCGATTCGCAATGCGCGATGCCTGTTGAAACTGGCGGATTCGGTGACCACCGACCACATCAGTCCTGCCGGCGCGATTGACCCCAAGACTCCCGCCGGGCAGTACCTGCTGAAGAACGATGTCGCGAAGGAAGACTTTAACAGCTACGGGTCACGCCGCGGCAACCACGAGGTGATGATGCGCGGCACGTTTGCCAACAAGCGCATCCGGAACCAGCTTGCGCCGGGCACGGAGGGCGGCTGGACCACCGACTTTCTGGACGGAAAAGTAAAGTACGTGTACGACGCCAGCGTGCCGTACCAGGCCGAGGGCATCCCGCTGCTGGTGCTGGCGGGCAAAGATTACGGCATGGGCAGCTCGCGCGACTGGGCCGCCAAGGGCACGCTGCTGCTGGGCGTACGCGTCGTGCTGGCCGAAAGCTTCGAGCGCATTCACCGCAGCAACCTGATCGGCATGGGCGTGCTGCCGCTGACCTTTGTGCCCGGCGAGACCGCGGCCAGCCTGGGCTTGAAGGGCGACGAGGTGTTTGACTTCGAGATCGCCGACAACGTGACGCCCAAGCAGCGCATCAACGTCACGGCCACACTCAAAGGCGGCTCAACAAAAGTGTTTCAGGTGACCTGCGCGCTGAACAACACCGTCGAGATTGAGTACTATCGCAACGGCGGCGTGCTGCACACGGTGCTGCGCCGCATGGTCTAGTCGCTGCACGGGACCCATGCAGCCGGGTCCTGCCTGAAGTATCGGCTCAGCTGCTGGTACAGGGCCGGGTGGTGCTTCTGCATCTGGTGCGGTTTCTCGAAGAATGTTTCGACACACACCGCAAAGAACTCGGCGGGGTCGGTCGCGCCGTAGTCGTCGATCAACTGGTCGCGGTCGTTTTCAATGTCGTCGAGCAACCGCTCATACTCAGCCTGCATGACTCGTGCCCACTCCTGCCGGTCGGCGCTCGTATCCATCACGGGTGCGCCCTCGGTGCGGCCGCCCTCGGCGTCAAGCTGGTGCGCGAACTCGTGCAGCAGCACGTTCAAGCCGTCGCGCGGGTCCAGTGCCCCGTGCTTGGCCACGTCCCACGCGACAATCACGTTGCCGCGATCCCACGATTCGCCGGCGTTTTCCATGTGCTCGTCCCACTCAAACCCGTGTTCGTCCACTTCTTTGACCTTCACGATGAACGTGCTGGGATAAACCAGAATCGTCACCAGGTGCCGGTAGAAGTCAGTCTTGCGGTGCAGCAGCAGCAGGCAGGCATGGGCGGCAATCGTGACGCGGATTTCGTCGTCGATGACCACGCCGCGGCAGCCCTCAAAGTGCTTCTCGTCGAGAAAGACCAGCATTTTGCGTTTCAACTCGTCGCGGTCGGCGGCTGGAAAACGCGCGTAGAAGCCGCAGTTCTGTTGCAGGTGATGTTGCCACGCCGACGGGAACTCTCCCGCCATCACTCTGCCGCGCCGCCAGCGTTTGATCAGCCCGAACATGCGGGAATGGTACTTCGGAAACTAGAGACGCGAAGAACGCGCGAAGGGCGCAAAAAACCACGGGCGTTTCCAACCGGCAGAGTTATGTCAGGCCGTGGCCGTTTCCGGCGCCAATGCCTGCTGGGCAATGGTCCGCACGGCCCTCAAATCCATTTTGCCCGTGCCGAGCACCGGCAGCGCTTCCACCTCAATGAAATCGCGCGCCTTGGGCACAAAGATATTCGGCAGGCCGTTCTCCATCAGGCGCGTGACCAGAACCTCGACTCCGACTGACAACTTGACGTGCACCACCGCAATGCGCTCGCCCTTCTTGTCATCGCGCACGGCTGTCACCGCGAACACCTGCTCGCTGGCCTCAATCACCAGGTGCAGCGCATCTTCGATCTTGCAGTGTGGCACCATCTCGCCGCCGATTTTGCTGAAACGGCTCAGCCGGTCCGTGATCACCAGGTGCCCGTCTTCATCCACCTTCACGATGTCGCCGGTGCTGTACCAGCCGTCTTGCAGCACCTCGGCAGTCTTTTCCGGCTTGCCCAGGTAGCCCTTCATCACATTGGGGCCCTTGACCTGCATCAGGCCGGCCTGCCCCTGCGGCAGCGGTTCCCGGGTGTCGGGGTCGACAACCCGAGTCAGCACGCCGGGGAATGGCCGGCCCACGGTGCCCGGCTTCAGCCCGGCCTGTTGCACGCCGGGTGCGCGAATGTCGGGTGTGTTGCACGAGATCACGGGCGAGCACTCCGTGCACCCATAGCCCTCGTGAATGCCCACGCCGAAGTGCGCCTTGAAGGCCTCGGCGAACTTGCCGTTGAGCTTTTCGGCGCCCGCTACCACCAGCCGCACACTGCCGAACTTTCCGGGCACAAGGCGCTTCATGTACATCTGCATGAACGTCGGAGTGGCTACGACAATCGTCGCCCCGTAGCCCTCGGTCATGTCGCCGACGGCTTCTGCATCCAGAGGGTTGGGCAAAAACACCAGCGCGGCTTGCAGGTGCACGCCAAGCCACAGCAGCAAGTTCCCGAACGTATGAAAGAACGGCAGCATGTGCAGAATGCGGTCATGGGCGCCAAGGTGAATCGCCGCCTCGGCGCCTTCGATGTTACTGAGCATGTTGAAGTGGCTGACCTCGATGCCCTTGGGCTCGCCGGTGCTGCCGCTGGAAAAGATGACCGCCACAGTGTCATCCAGCTGCCAGCGCCGGACGGCACCGACCATGCGGCGAATCAGCCACAACGGCGCCAGCATCGCCAGCGCGAGCGCCACGATGCGCGAACCGCCGCCAATGCTGCGCGCAATGTCTTCCAGCTCAATCACGTCAAGCCCGGCGGGTGCCTCGATCCTGGCCTTGTGCAAGAAGGTCTTGCTCGTCACGACCGACTTGAGGTCGGCTTGCGCACACGCGCTTTCCATGCCCGCGCGACCCGTGGTGTAGTTCAGGTTCACGACCGTGCGCCCGCCCAGCACAGCCGCCATGTTCACCAGCGCGCCCGCGATGCTGGGCGGCAGCAGCAGGCCGACGCGCTGCTGCGCCCCCCACTTGCCGGCAAGCGCCCGTGCCAGCGCAATCGCGCCGGTCAGGGCCTTGAACCACTTGACCGCGCCGCGCACAGGATCGGCAAACGCAAAGCCAAAGCGGTTTCGGCGGCAGCCATGCACGATGCTGAAATCCAGCGGTTGCATGCCGTGCTTGCGCAACATCCATGCCTCGTACTCGGGGCCGGAAGTGGCCTCCTGCAACTCCTTTCGCGTCACCCCGGGTGCCATGGCCTCGCCGGCGACGACCACCACGTGCCTGCGACCTTTGCGAAGAAACAGGTTCCAGTACAGCGCCGCACCCCGGTGGTGGGCGCTGCCCCACGGGCCTGCCAGGATCAGCGCGTGAACCGGCGCCCTGGTGTTGCGCTCGAGCAGCCGCTCAACATCCAGCACGCTGCCGGATGCCCGCAGCACACTGCGCGTAAACAGGCACACCGACTGGCCCTGCTCTACGCAAGCGATGGCCGCATCGGCAGCCGCGCGAATCCCGTCGGGGCCTGCGTCGCCGGGTATCACGGTGGCGCCGAGCAGCTTCAGCGCGAGGCGCTTGAAGAACCCGCCGGCAAAGGGCTCGTGCACAAAGCACTTCACGCGTCCCAGCGCGGCGCAGACAATCAGCGCATCCAGCGTCGCCACATGCGATGCCAGCAGCAACGAGCCGCGCTTTACGCGCTCCCGCCCCGCGCACTGGATGCGATAGAAGGGCAGAAGCAGCAATCGGATCAATGTTGCCATGTCCCGCCACCGGGATTACTATATAATGTCGTTATGTTTGTCGCAAGTCGAATCGCCTGTCAGTCTAGAACTGCCCGCCCGAATCACCAATTTCAATGCCCGGTTCGCGACGGCTGTTGGTTCAGAGGGGCGCTGAATCCGGCGCTTGTGGGGCGTCCCACCCCCCAAGCTTCTGCGGCGGCGGTGGAGCGTACTCGTGTTCAACAAACCATGCCGCTGCGCGGCGCAGCGTCTCGCGCACGGGCCGGGTCGGCAGCCCCAGCTCGGACAGGGCGCGCGCGTTGTCATACCACATCGGCTTAAGCGCCATGCGCACACCCGCAAGCGGAATCACCGGTGCGCGACCGGTAAAGCGCGCCTTCAACTCGCTGGCCGCAGCCGCCATGATTGCCACGGTCTTGGGCACCTTGAACTTCGGCGCCGGCAGACCCGTAAGGTCTGCAAGCATCTTGAAAATCTCGATGATGCGCAGGTTGTCGTGGCTGAGAATGTAGCGCTCGCCGACTTTTCCCTTCTGGGCGGCGCAGATATGCCCGCGGGCGCAGTCCGCAACGTCGATCACGTTCAGACCCGTCTCCATGTAGCCCGGCATCTTGCCCAGCAGAAAGTCCAGCACCACGCGCCCCGTCGGCGTGGGCTTGACGTCAAAGGGCCCCATCGGGGCGCTCGGGCTTGCGATGACAACCGGGGCGCCGCCGGCTGCCAGCTCCAGCGCCTTCTTCTCGCCCAGCCACTTGCTGCGCTGGTAGTGCACGGTCAATTCGTCGAGTTGCGCCAGGTCATTTTCGTTGCTCGGCGTGCCGTCGGGCCGCTGCGACAGCACCGCGATTGTGCTGGTGTGAACGATGCGCTCGCAGCCGGCCTCGGCGGCCGTTCGCAACACCATGGCGGCACCACGCTCATTGGCTTCGTAGATGCGGCGCACGTCGCCGCGCCCGCGCAGAGAAATTGCGTTCATGCCCGCGACATGAAAGCACACGTCGCTGCCGACCAGTCCCCTGGCCAGCGCGGCGGCATCCAGCAGGTCGCCCTCGACCACTTCGACATCCAGGCCGTCAATTGCCTTGTGGTCTGCACCTTTGCGCATCAGAACGCGCACAGCCACGCCGTCGGCCAGCAGTTCACGGACGACCGCGCTGCCGATAAAGCCCGATGCACCAGTGACAAATGCCAGCTTCATAGCGCGAGCATAGCAGCCGGCGCGGGCTTCGCGATTCAGGGCGCGCGTCCTTGCGCAAGTTCGCCAAATCCGTTTGTGCGGCCCCTGACCTCTCGCGCCCAACGCTACTAGATTGCGCACCGTGAGTGACGCACCGGTACAGGGTCGCAGGCAACGCGCGCTGATTGCAACTGCGCGGTTCGTGTGCTCGCGGGCACTGTGGATCGTGCTGGCCGCGCTGGCGCTGGCGCTGGCGTCTGTAGTCTACACGGCATGGCGCATCGAGTTCGTCACCGACCGCAACGCGCTGGTCGATCCGGACGCCGAGTACAATCAGCGCTTTCTTACGTTCCTGGATGCCTTCGGCGACCAGGAACTGATGCTGCTGATGGTCGGTGACGCGCCGGGGCCGGTCGGCAACCCGGGCTACAATCCGCCCATCCCGGGTGATTTCACCCGTGTCCGTATGAAAAGGGCAGCCGCCCGCGTCGTGGAGCGACTGCAACAGCGCCCGGACCTGTTCCCGCAGATTGTGCAGCGCGTGCCGCCCGACGAGTTCGGCGGCACCCGCATGTTGTATCTGCCCGAGCAGGATCTCGACGCGATCGCCACGCAGGTTGAGGGCTCACGTCCCGTGGTCGAGAGCATCGCCCGCGACCCCTCGTTCAAAGGCCTGCTGCAAGGCATGCGCGACGGCATAGAGCAGGGGGCCGGCAGCGGCGACGACGCACAGCTCAAGCAGGGTGGCGAGCAGTTGCACCGCCTGCTTGCGGAAATTCGCGAGAGTCTTGCCGCGGCGCAGGACTCGCCGGCACCAGACCAGCTTTTCGTCTTTCGCAGCAGTGACCCGGCGATTGATCCCGAGGGCTACCTGTTTCTGTGGGACGGGCGTCTGCTGTGTGTCGCAATCGTGCCAAAGCGCAACGCCGGCGCGTTGAACCAGGTAGAGGAACCGCTGGCCTTTGCCCGGATGGCCGTTTCTGAGGTGCAGCAGGAGTACCCGGAACTCGCGATCGGCCTTACCGGCCGGCCCGTAATCTACAGCGACGAAATGGCTGCCAGCAGCCGCGACATGACGTGGGCGACGATTTTCTCCGTGGTGGCGGTCGGCTTAATGTTCATCATTGCTTTCCGCAGCTTCGTGCGGCCGATGCTGGCTGTACTTTGCCTGGTGTTGGCGCTGGCCTGGACGTTCGGGGCTACGACGCTGCTGATCGGGCACCTGAACATTTTTGCCATGGTGTTTGCCGTTGTGCTCGTGGGCCTTGGCATCGACTTTGGCATTCACCTGCTGAGCCATTACCGCCAGGGCATCGCCCATGGCCTTAGCGTTCGCGAGGCCCTGACGGAGACATATGCCGAAATCGGCATGGGCACGGTATTGGGGGCCGTGACCACGGCCGCCGCGCTTTCCACCGCCGCGCTGACCGACTTTCTGGGGCTCGCCGAGCTTGGGCTGATCTGCGGCATGGGCATCGTCTGCTGCCTGCTTGCCATGCTGGTGGTGTTTCCGGCCATGCTGGTGCTGCTTGATGCGCGCCGCGTCGGCCAGGGCAACCCCGCGTTGCGCGCCACCATGCGCGACCAGGACGCGAAGCCGGCGCCCCGGCCCGCCACAAGCACCGGTGCACGCCTGGCGGCGCTGCTGATCGTGCTGCTGGTTGCAGGGAGTGCGGCAGTCAGCGCCGTGGGCATCGGCGATGGCTATGTGCCCTTTGACTACAATCTGCTGGACTTGAACGACCCCAACGGCGAGGGCGTGCACTGGGAAAAGCTGCTGATCGACCACGACCAGCGCGCCAGCTATGCCGTGAGTATCCGCAACAGCCCCGAAGAACTGCGCGAACTAAGCCGCCAGTACGACAGCCTGCGTGAGCGGGGCATCGTGCGCACCACAGAGGGCATGCTGCCGGCCAACGAGTCGGCCCGTCGCGCACAGCTGGCACGCATCCGTGCAGCTTTGCCCGGCGGGTTTGCCGACCCTGCCGCGCCGGGTGACGCTGCCGGGCTGCGCGCCGCGGCCCGGGGTCTGCAGTCGGCGCTGCGCCAGCTTGCGACGCGGGGCCAGAGTTTCGAGGCTGCTTTTGCCGACGCGATGGCCGAGGCCGGGGCAATCGTCGAGCTGGCCAGGCAACGCCCCGAGCACGTAGACGCCCGCCTGCGCCAGGTTGAACCGCAGTTCTTTGGTGCGCTGGTGCGCCAACTGCGCGAGTTGCAGCGCGACGCAAACCCGCCGCCGGTTACGGCCGGCACTCTGCCGAGTGTGCTGGCTTCGCGCTATGTCGGAACGGGCCGCGCCGGCGAAACCCTGTACGCGCTGTACGTCTACCCGGCCAAGAATGCCTGGATTCGCGAGAACGCCGGCGAGTTCAACGCAGCCGTGCTTGCGATTGACCCGCAGGCCACCGGGGTCACGATCCAGATTCAAGAAAGCGGCAGCCTGATTGTGGACGGCTTTGGCAAGAGCGTCCTGTACGCGATGATTGCGATTCTGCTGCTGCTGTTGCTGGACCTGCGCCGTCCGCTGGCGATGCTGATTGCCTTGTTCCCTCTCTTTACCAGCCTGTCTGTGTTGCTCGGCGTCATGACGCTCACCGACCTGTCGTTCAACTTTGCCAACTTCTTTGGTGTCCCGATTCTTATTGGCACCACGGTGGACGCCGGCGTGTACCTGGTGCATGCGCAACGCCATGGCGACCCGCGGCGCACCCTGGCACAAACGCGCGGGGCCTGCCTGCTGTGCGGTTTGACCACGCTGTTCGGGTTCGGCGCCCTCGTCAGCGCCAGCCACACGGGCATTGTTTCGCTGGGGCTGGTACTCATGATCGGCAGCGTCGCGAGCATTCTCGCCAGCTACTTTGCCGTTCCGGTTGCTCTTGCCTGGTTCAATGAAAGAGGAAGGCGTATCTAGGCGTTCATACTGTGACTACGGCGACAGTGCCGGAGGATTGGCAGCACCCGTAGTCAGTCCGGCTGGCTATAATCAAGGCATGAGGGGTGGTATGCGCGCTTTATCCATCGTGCTTGCCGTGACCACCGCGCTGATGCTCGCGGTTGCTGCCCCATTTGCCCAGGACAAGCCGGCCGAGTTCGGGCTTGCCGTGTACAAGCCCGGCGAGAAGTACGCCACCGACGAGCAAGCCGGAGAAGCCATCGACAAGCTGGCCGGGCACCTGTCCGGCGACAAGGCAACGTTCAAGCGTCGCGGCGTGCGCAACAGCCCGACGGAAGCGCTGAAGCTGTTCAAAGACGACAAGCAACCGGTCGCGGTCGGCATCGTCAGCCCGGCATTCTATTTCACGAACAAGGATGCGCTCAAACTGACGGCGCTGGCCGAGGCCCGTCGCGGCAACGCAGACGGCGCACGCTACACCCTTGTAGGCGCAACCAAGCCAGAGAAGTACCCCGAGGGCAAGCGCATCGCCACCTCCCTGACCATCGAGAAAGAGTGGCTCAACCGCGTGGTCATGCCGGCGCCCGAAAACGCCAAGCCGATCCAGTGGGTGCAGTACGACAACCTGTTTGACGCGGCCTATGAAATCATCGATGGCGAAGACGACGCGCCGGACTTTGTGCTGGCCGACAGCATTTCCCTGCAAGCAATGCAGAAGGACGTCGATCTCAAAGTCCTGAAGCTCGGCCTGCAAAGCGAGCTGCTGCCGCAAGATCTGGTGGTCGAAGTAGACAGCCGTCTGGGCGCGGCACGCGAGGCACTGCTGAAGGCACTCACGGATCTCGACAAGACAGACGCGGGCAAGAAGGTCGGCGAGTTGATTCAGTCACCCACGTTCCAGAAGCCCGACGCGGCGCGTCTGGAAAAGGCAGGAAAGTTGTGGGCCGAGAAGTGAACAAGGCACAGTGGCTTGGCATGTTCGCATTTCTTGCGCTCGGGATGCTGTTTGTCGCCTGCCGCCAGGTCCCCAATGACACTCTGAATGGCGGCAGCGGCGGCGAGCATGTGCGCTATGCGCGGCTGGTACAGGAGGCGCGCGACGCCTTTGAGCGCAGCCCCCGGCAGGTAGCCGACGTTGAGCTTGCGGCTGCGCGCTATGACGAGGCCCTGAGTATCCGCAGCGACGAGTATGCGACACTGTGGCTTGCGGCGCGCGCATCGGCCTGGCTGGGCGAGTATGCCGGCGACGACAGCGTGCGCGAACGCCATGTGCGGCGCGGGCTGACGTGGGTGAACACGGCCCTGAAGGTCAACCCGGACGGTATCGAGGGCCAGTTCTACCACGGCGTGTTGAGCGGGTTGCTTGGCGACCTCGACAACAGCTATGGCATGGACGCGGTGAAACAAATCGAAGAGCGCATGACCGGGCTGATCGAACGCGGCACCGACATTGCGCACGGCGGGCCGCAGCGCGTGTTCGGCGTGCTGCTGCTGCGCGCGCCCGGCCCGCCGGCCAGCATCGGCAGCCTGCGCAACGCGCGCAAACAGCTTGAGCAAGCGGTGGAGATTGCGCCGGACTGGCCGGAGAACCAGCTCTACCTGGCCGAGTGGGAGTTCGCCTGGGCCAAGGACAAAGACAAGCCCGAGTTCGCAACGCGGGCGCGTGAAAGACTGAACCAGCACCTGCTTGGCGCCGACGCGAAGCCGCCAGACGGCATCGGCCTTGAGTGGGACGTCTGGCAAGCCAAAGCCCGCAAGCTGCTGGCTGACCACGCCTGACCCGGCGCCGCGCATCGGCGGGCGGTGGCATGACTGGCCACTTCGGGTAACCTCTGGACTCTGACCAACGGCCGGCCACTGATGCTCTTCGATACCCACTGCCACATCAACTTCGCCGATTTCAGCGCCGACTTCGACGCCATGCTTCAGCGTGCTGCCGCCGCCGGTGTGTCCAGCATGCTGTGCATCGGCATGCAGCCGACCGGCGGGCGCGAAGCCATCAACCTGGCGCGCCGCTACCCGGGCCGCATTCACGCCAGCGTCGGGTGCCACCCCTACGATGCGATTCATTACACCCCACAGGTCGCCCGCGAGTTTCGCGATCTCCTTTCGCAACCCGAAGTCGTGCTGTTCGGCGAAATGGGAATCGACGCCGTCAAGTCGCCGTCACCCATGGCCGAACAGGAGCGTGCCTTTGAGCAGCAACTTGAACTCGCCGGCGAGCTGGACCTGCCCGTCTGCATTCACAGCCGCGAAGCCTTCGCCATCTGCGCGCGCATCATTCGCAAGGTACACCCACGGGGCTGGAAGGGTTTCGCACACTGCTTTTCGGATGGCCCCGACGAGGCACTTGGCTGGAAGGAACTTGGTTTCAAGATCAGTTTTGCCGGTCAGATCACCTTCAAGAACAGGTCCTGCGACATCATTCGCGACGCCGCGCGCGCGATTACGCCCGATGATGCCGTGATTGAAACCGACGCGCCGTTTCTTGCGCCGCAGCCCCAGCGCGGCCAGCGCAACGAGCCCGCCTTCGTGCGGCACACTGCGGAAAAGCTGGCCGAACTCTGGGGCATCCTGCCGCAAGAAGTATTCGCCCGCACCACCGCCAATGCGCGCGCTGTGCTTGGCGTGTAGGGTCGCAGCACCTATCGACGGTGAAACAGCTTCTCGAGATCGGTAAAGCTGAGCTTGTATGTGGTCGGTCGGCCGTGCGGGCACGAAAACGTGTGCGGCACCGTTTCGCCCAGCCGCAACAGGTCCAGAATCTGGCGCGGCTCAAGCGAGTCGCCCGCCTTGATCGCGGCTTTGCACGCGACCATTTCGACCATTGCCTTGCGCAGTGCCTGCGGCGGCGGCGGCGTGCGATCATTGGCCAGTTCTTCGAGGATTTCCTGCACGACCTCGTTGTGCCGGCTGCTGACGCTGTATTTTGGCACGGCCGCCAGCGCCCAGCCGTCGGCGGTCTGCACCACCTCAAGGCCGAACTCGCGCAGCGTGTCGCGGTTTGCATCGACCAATGACGCCGCCGAAAGCGACAGATTCAGCGGCGTGGGCACCAGCAGCTTCTGACGCTCGAGTGGCTGCGTGGCGAGGCGGTGCTCAAGCAACCAGTACAGGATGCGCTCGTGGTATGCATGCTGGTCAATGATCACCATGCCGTCCGCGGTTTCGACAACTACAAACGTTGCGGCGACCTGAAACAGCGCGCGGGCATTCGTAAGCAGGCCTGCCGGTTCCATCGCGGGCGCCGAAGGCGAAGTGTTCGCCAGGACTGCCGGTTGTTCCAGACGAGCGGTTTCGGCGGCGCGACCGGGGCTTTCCAGCGCGGGCGGCCTGACTTCAAAGCGTGAGACGACCGGGCCGATCGCCTGCTCCAGCACACTGCGGGCTTCGCTCCAACGATGCTCGGCTTCGCGGGCCCTGGCCTCGCTTTCGCTGTCAAACAGCCGCTGCTCCAGGTCGTGGCGCGGCTCATACTCTGTATCCGGCCGGGCCTGCGGCGCGAACGCAGCCGCGGGCTTAAGGCTCGGCAGCACGCCCGCACGCAGCAGCTTCTCGGTCAACGCGCTTTTGATTAATGAGAAGATGCGGTTCTGCTCAAGCAGGCGAACTTCTGTCTTGGCGGGGTGCACGTTCACGTCCACGCTTTCGGGCGGGACGGTCACGAACAGCACCGCGACCGGGTAGCGACCCGGTGGCACAAACTCGCGATAGGCCAGCAGCGCCGCCTGCAGTAGCGAACGATCCTTGATCAACCGCCGATTCACATACAGCAGCAGGCCCTTGCTGTTGGGGCGGTTGACACCCGGCGGCGACAGGTAGCCGTCAAGCCGCCCATACACCTCATGCTCGTGGACCTCCAGCATGCCTTCAGGAAAGCGGTCGCCGAACAGCGCGCGGATGCGCTCGGCGGGTTGCTGGCGCGGAGGCACTTCGAAGGCCTTGCGCTCGCCGTGGCGCAGGCTGAAACCGACTTCAGGGTTGGCAGCCGCAAGACCGGTCAGCCATTCGACCACGTGGCTGAACTCGGTGCTGTCGCCCTTGAGCCAGCGGCGGCGCGCCGGCACGTTGTAGAACAAGTCGCGAATCTCAACGACCGTGCCGAAGTCGCCCGCAGCTTCACGCACTTCGGTCTGTCTGCCGCCGGCGCAATCGAGTTGCAGCGCAGCCGGTGTGCCGCGTTGCCGGGTGGTGACGCTGGCGCGGGCCACGCTCTGGATGCTGGCCAGCGCCTCGCCGCGAAAGCCGCAAGTTTCGATGTGAAACAGGTCTTCCGCGTCGGCGATCTTGCTTGTGGCGTGTGCCTCAAAGGCCAGCGGCAAATCCTCGGCGCTCATGCCCAAGCCGTCGTCGGCGACACGAATCAGCGTCTTGCCTGCGTCGATGAGTTGCACGTCAATGCGGGTCGCGCCGGCATCGAGAGAGTTCTCGACCAGCTCTTTGACCACGCTGGCGGGGCGCTCCACAACCTCGCCCGCGGCGATCTTGTTGGCAAGTTCAGGCGGTAGCAGGCGAATGCGGGCCATGGCGCGATACTAGCGACCAAGCCGACATCACAAGTCCTGTCGAGAGGATGTTAGCCCGGGTGGATAAGCTCGCTGCCCGGCATGCTCGTTCGGCAGGCGCAATGACGCGGGCAAGTTGTCTGGAATCTCGCCGCGAAGTGCGCATCCTCGCCACAAAATCCGCAAGATCGCCCGATCGCGTGTGGCCCAGCGCTAACGCCCGCAAACGCCTATGCCAAAAGGCTCCATAGCGTTCTGCTGCCTCAGAACTTCGACCGCACCCTGTGCAAACTGGCACTTTTTCATTGACACAAGTCTGAATTTTCGTATTGGCGTGAAGTTCTATACCGGTCTGTCGGAAAGATTCGGAGGCAATCCATGGCTGCAAAGACTGCCAAGCGCAAGCCCGCCAAGAAGGCAAAGGCAGGCAAGAAGTCTGTCCGCAAACCGGCGAAAAACGCGGCAAAGAAGGGCCAGAAGGCAAAGAAGTCCGGCAAGGCAGTCAAAAAGGCCGCGAAAAAGGCGGTGAAGAAGGCTCCGAAGAAGGTAGCCAGGAAGGCCGCGAAGAGGGCAGCAAAGACGGCCCTCAAGAAGGCAGCACGGAAGTCCGCGAAACCCCAAAGCGTTAAGAAAGTCGCCCAACCCGAAGCAAAGAAAGCATCCAGCACTGCACCCAGGCAAGCAACCGGAAACAAGAACTCAATGCCCGCAAAAAATCCGCCCGCGGCCCAGAAGCCCGAGGCCAAGCCAGCCACCAAGCAGACCAGGAAAGAACCCGTTGGCACTGCCGCCTTCCCACCCAATCGCCAGCCCGGCGCTGCTCTGCCCGGCGAGCCCACCGACGTGGACGATTACGAGGCCATGCGCCAGGCGGCGGTTGAGCCGTTCAGGCGATCCGGCCAGGCACCCAAGCCCAGCACCGCAGGCCGGCTGTTCGACGATGAGGCCGAACTCGAGAATTACGACCCGCTGTTCGACGAAGTCTCGGAAGAGAACGACGAGTAGCTGGGTGCCGGCACGTGTTAGCATCCAGGAAATCGCAAGCTGAACCATGCCGCACTTCGCGCCAATCGCTGATCAGTTGAAAGACCTGCTGCGCGGGGTCGCCGACTGCATTGACGAGGCGGAGTTGCGCCTGCGCCTTCGCAAATCCCTCGAGTGCGGAAAACCGCTGCGCGTAAAGCTGGGCATTGACCCCAGCAGCCCCGACATTCACCTGGGCCATACCGTGGTGCTGCGCAAGCTGCGCGCGTTCCAGGCTCATGGCCACCACGCCGTGCTGATTATCGGTGACTACACAGCCATGGTCGGCGACCCCAGCGGGCGCAACAAGACGCGGCCGCAGCTCAGCATTGAACAGGTCGAGCGCAATGCGCTGACCTACATTGCCCAAGCCGCCAAGATCCTTGACATGAAGCAGACTGAGGTCGTCCGCAACGGGGAGTGGTTTCATGGCATGGAGTTCCTCGACGTCCTCAAACTCAGCGCGCGCACGACCGTCTCGCAGATGCTGGAGCGCGACGACTTCACGAAGCGCTTTGACGCCGAACAGCCGATCAGCCTGCATGAGTTCCTGTACCCGCTGATGCAGGGATGGGACAGCGTGCAGGTGCGCGCCGACGTCGAACTTGGCGGCACCGACCAGTTGTTCAACCTGCTGATGGGACGCCGCCTGCAAGAGCAGGAAGGGATGGCGCCGCAAGTTTGCATCACCACACCGATCATCCCCGGCCTCGATGGCGAACAGAAGATGTCCAAGAGCCTGGGCAACGCGATTGGCGTGACGCTTGAGGCCAACGACATGTTTGGCAAAGTCATGAGTATCCCCGATGCGTTGATGCCGCCGTGGTACACACTGCTGACGCGCGAACCCGAAGAAAAGATTTCCCGGTTGTGTGACCCTGCCCGGACCCACCCGCGCGAAGCCAAGCTCGCGCTGGCCCACCTGATCACGCAGGAAATGCACGGTGTTGAGTCTGCCGCAGCGGCACAGCAGGCGTTTGAAAGCACGTTCAGCAAGGGCGAGTTGCCGGCTGACATGCCGGAGTCGACTGTTGAACTCACCGACGGAAGCATCGCGGCCTGGGCGCTGATCAAGCAGGTGCACGGCGGCAGCGGCGGCGATGCGCGCAGGCTGGCGACACAGGGCGGCGCAAAGCTGATCCTTGCAAGCGGCCAAGAGCAGACGCTCAACGACCCGAATGCCACGTTGACCGCGGCCGACCTGCAGGGCCGCGTGCTCAAGGTCGGCAAGCGCCACTTCTATCGCCTCAAGCCGTAGCGCAGCACGTCGTTAGAATTCTGCAAGCATATTGGAATGCTGTCACCCCTCATTCCGTACTATGATGGGCGCGCATCGGGACGTGGCTGTGCCCGATTGCCGGGAGGGGCCATGCGTCAATCAAAGCTGCCATTGATCGTGCTGGGTATTCTGCTGCTGGCGGGCGCCGCCATTGGCGCCTGGTTTGTGGCGAACTCGGCCAAGGCGCCGGATTTCTCGCACAACTCTGACGTGGCCGCAGATGCCGGGCCGCAGGACACTTCGGGGCCGGATTCGCCCGCGGGCAATCGCGCCTCATCCACAAATTCAAACAGCTCGCCCGCAAACAACAGTCGCCAGCCCGGGAACGGCACGAGCCCTGACAGGCCTGACCACCCGCAGCCGGAGTCTGACCCAAACCCCAAGCCTGATCGTCCGATTCCCGGCAGCACCTGGAAAGAACAGAGCGCGAACTTCACGATCACCGGCAAGGTACGGTTCAAGAGTGACAGTCGCCCAGCCGCAGGCGCATCGGTCAGCGCACAAGAAGCAGAGAGGAACCCATGGTGGGGCGGCGATACGGAGGCCCAAGACGACGCAGAAGCTACGCAACCACCTCCCATGAGATTCTCCGGCACGACCACAACAAACGGTGCCGGCGAGTTCAGCCTGAGTGTGATCATTCACTGGTATGTGCGCGAAGACTCAGACCGCGACGCTGAATCCTGGAACCCGCGGCTTACCTATCAGGTCCTGGCGCGCTTGACAGGCTATGCGCCTGCACGCTCGCAGCAGTACTGGGTTGGAGCTCCGGGCCCCCACGTGGTTGAGCTGGAGCTGGCCATTCCCGCCGCGGTCACCGGGCGGATCATCGACGGCGCCACCAGGACCGGCATCGCTGGCGCGCAGGGCAGCCTGTGGGATGTCGATGGCGCGGCAGGGCGCGGCTTTACGACGGACAAAGACGGCTATTTTTCGATCAATGACATGGCCGCCGGCATCTATGTGCTGAATGTTTTTGCGACCGGCTACAACCAGTACAACGGGTGGCAGAGCAGCGGCCGGATCGACCTTACCCGCGGCGGCGAAACCAACCTGGGCGACATCCAGATGTCGCGCTCGTCGAGTGTGATTGGCCGGGTGGTATCGCCGCAAGGCGAGCCGATGGCCGGCGTCTCCGTCCGACTTGAAACCAAGGGCGGCGGCTGGATGCGCGGCCGCGGGAACTCAAGCAGCACCGACGAGAACGGCAAGTTCGAGATCCATGACGTGCAGTCGGGCACATACAGCCTGTTGGCGCGCAAAGAAGGCGCAGGCATCGCGACCCTTGAGGAAGTCAACGTCGAAACGGGCGCCCAGCGCGACCTGGGCGACATCACCCTGGAAAAGGGATTGGTGTTGACCGGTATCGTGGTCAACGCGCGCAACGAAGGCGTCGCCGGGGCAAAGGTGAGCATCCACCAGCAGGGCGAGCGCAACCCGTTTGCCGGCCGCATGCGGGGCGAACCCCTTTCATCGACCACTACGGGCAAAGAAGGCAAATTTGAAATCGTTGCAATGATTGAGGGCGAGTTCTACGCGGACGTCACCGCTGATGGCTACGCCGCGCTGGAACACGACTTCGTCTTTCCGATCGACAACCTCAAGCTGACGTTGCGGCGCGGCGGATCTGTGGCCGGCAAGGTGGTCGACGGCGCAGGCGTCAGCGTCGACAGTGCCATGGTCATGTTGATGAACCACAACTCGCCGGGATACGCATTCTTCAAGGCTGCCCCGGGGGGAAGTTTTGGCGGGTTTGGCGGCGGGCGAGAACTGTCCGCGCCGACCAAGGATGGCGCCTGGCTGATAGAGAACGTGCCCGCAGGGACCTACGTGGCGATTGCCACCGCTGGCGAGGGCGAGTTCGGCTGGGTCGACGACCTCGTGGTCGACGACGAAACGAGAACCCAAGCGGGGGCGATCAAGCTGGGCGGCAAGGGCCGCGTGCGCGTCACGGTCACCGAGGACGGGCAGCCCGTGGCTGACCTTGAGGTCGGCTTGTCACGCGGATTCAACATGGGCCGCCGCGAGTTCAAAGCCAACAGCGACCAGAACGGGGTGGCGCTGCTCGAACAGGTTCCGGCGGGGGCATGGAGTGTGATGACTTCTCGCGACGACCGCACGTTCGACACCGATGCCATGAAAAAGCGCATGGTCAACGTCAAGCCGGACGAGACCGTTGAGTTTCATCTTGAGTTGCGACCCAAAGATGGTGTGCGGCTGCATGGCCGACTGACCATGAACGGCAAAGCCACCATCAGCGAACTCTTCCTGGTCGGCGTGGGCGAACGCGAAAGCATCATCAAGAACACTCGCTGCAACGAGGGCTACTATGAGTACCTGTCCGTGACGCCGGGCACCTATATGCTTCATGCGCGTGCAGGCGATGACGCAATCAGCGCGCTGGTCCGGCTTGAATTGAAAGAGCCGGGCGAGGTTGAGTTCACGCGCGACTTTCAGGGGCTGGTCGTTTCGGGCCGTGTCATCACGCCCGAGAATTCTGCGGCACAGAACTCGGCGGTCACCATCACGCTGCAGCACAGCTCACCGGATGCCGGCAACGTTGCCCAATTCCTTGTGGGCCGGGCGACCTGCGACAGCGAAGGCCGCTTCCGGATCGAGTCCGTATGTGCGGGCACATACATGCTTACAGCTAGTCTTCCCGGAGTTGGTAACGCTCGGCTGGCCCTGGTGGTCGAAAACAGCGACCGCACCGGTCTATCTCTGTCCATCGACGACAACGTCGGCAGTGTTCGCGCCCGCGTTGCCAAGCTGGTTGGAACACCGGTCAGTGGCAACAGCTTCGCGTTTGCGCGCCTGATCGACGCGCAGGGCCAGCCCGTATCCATGCCCGACCAGAACGCCGGGATGTTCATGGTGTCCGAGGGCGCTACCGTCGAGTTGCCGAACATCAGCCCCGGTACCTACACCGTCGAGATCCAGGCCTCGGGCTTCCTGCCGGCGCGGAAATCCGGCGTGACCGTGACCAAGGGCGCACGTGCAGACGCCGATCTTGAACTGACCGCAGCCGCCGAGCTGCACCTGACCTGCACGAATCCTGAGATCACACAGGCAATGCTGGACGCCGCCAGCGTGCGGTATCTCGACGCCACCGGCAAGGAAGTGCCTGCCATCAGCAATGTGTTCGATGCGTTCGGCGGCGGCGGCACCATGCCGGACCGCCCAACGCTGAAGGTTGGGTACATCGGGCCCAGCGTCGTGGACATCCGCGTCAAGCTCGCAGGCTACGCAGAGCTGTCTGTTCCTGTGCAATTCGCGGCCGGCAAGAAGATCACACAGGAAGCGACATTCGTGGGCGAGTGAATGCGTTTCTGTGCGCTTGGGCGCCGGGGGAACGCGCGGGAATAGCTGCACTGTCCTTGATCGTTTCCGAGAAGAGGCCTGCCCGTGGCGCGGTTTTCACCGTGCAACGGGCGGCCACGTTCGTACATTGACCCTTTCGGGTGCAACAAGCCGTCACCGGGAGATTGCAGCATGAAAGAGCAGTTGATTGACCTCGCGAGGAAGTCGGGCGCCGACTTCTGCGAAATCCGGATTGAGGACAGCACCCAGACCAGTATCAACTTCCAGGGCCCCGAGCTGGAAAACGTCCAGGAGTCCCACATGTATGGCGGCAACGTGCGCGTTGCCGTGAACGGCACATGGGGTTTCGTCACGTTCAACAATCCTGACGAACTTCCACGCCGCATCAGCGAAGCCGTCCGCAACGCCCGCGCTGCGTCAGCCCGCAGCACCGTCCGCAGCGTGCTTGCCCCGGTGGAGCCGGTGCAGGCCGAAGTCAGGCTGGATTTGAAAAGTGACCCGCGTGAGGTAAGCCTCGACGAGAAGATCCGCCTGTTCGGCGGATACAACCAGCGCATGCTCGACACACCGGGCATTACCAGCACCAACGTGCGCTATTTTGACAAGTTGTCGAGCATCCGTTACGCCAACAGTGAAGGCACCTGGATTGCGCGCGAATGCGCCGACATGGGCATGGGCGCCAGCGCACTGGCCAAAAAGAACGGCACAACGGCCCGCGGCAGCGCTGCGCAGGGCGGCCGCGACGACTTTGAGCTTTTCCGCGGCATGGACGCCGAAATGGACAAGGCAGCCAAGGCCGCCATCGAGGCCGCCGACGCGCCCGTCGTTGAAGGCGGCACCTACACCGTCGTCTGCGACCCGAACCTGGCAGGCGTCTTCGTGCACGAGGCCTTCGGACACCTGAGCGAGGGCGACAACGTTGCCGAAGACCCGCGCATGCAGGAAGTGCTGAAGCTCGGGCGCCGCTTCGGCGAAGACTACCTGAACATCTACGACACCGGCCTCGACGTAGGCCTGCGCGGCTACCTGCCCTACGACGACGAGGGCGTGCCTACTGAAAAGACCTGGCTGATTCGCGACGGCGTGCTGGTCGGGCGTCTTCACAGCCGCGAGACCGCCGGCCGCATGAACGAAAAGCCGACGGGCAACGCGCGCGCCCTGAGCTACAAGTTTCCGCCCATCCCGCGCATGCGCAACACATGCATTGCCAATGGGCCGCACGGCAAGTTTGAAGACCTGATCAAGGACATCAAGCTGGGCATTTACGCCATCGACAGCGCGGGCGGCCAGACGAACGGTGAGCTGTTCACGTTCACCGCGGGCCAGGCGTTCATGATTCGCAATGGCAAACTGGCCGAACGCATTCGCGACGTGACGTTGGGCGGCAACGTGTTCGATACCCTGCGCAACATCACCGGCGTTGCGGGTGACTACAACGTGCATGACAGCAGTGGCGGCTGCGGCAAGGCCGGCCAGATGCCGTTGCCCGTAAGCCACGGCAGCCCGCACATCAAGATCAAAGACGTCGTGATTGGAGGGCGCTAACCATGGGACGAGACTTCGACAGCGGCGCTCCCGGTGCGTCCAACACAGGCAAGGCCACCAGCAGTGAAGCGGATACCGGCGTTTACGAAAAGCCGGCAGCCACCAAGTTCACCGAGCGGCTGGGCTCACTGGCCGACGCGTACGAGATGTACAAGTCTGAGGGCAGGTCGCTAAGCGTGTCGTTCGAAAACGACCGCCTGAACGAGATTCGCCAGGGCGAAAGCTACGGCATCAGCATTCGCGCCGTGAAGCAGGGCAAGATCGGGTTTTCGTACAGCAGCAAGCCCGACGAGATCGACCACGTGGCCCAAAGCGCATTGCGCATGGCGCCCTGGGGCAAGCCCTATGATTACGAATTTGCAGCCAAAGCCAACGCCAATCAATCGCGGCCCTATGACCCGGCATGCGGCGAGATATCGGTCGAGCGCAGCGTGGAATTGTGCGAGAACGTCAAGGACATCATCAAGTCCATCGACCCCGAGGCGACGACCGACGTCAGCATCCGTGGCGGTTTGAACTCCACGCGTATCGCCACCAGCCGCGGCCAGGATTGCCGCGAAGACGAAAGCGGGTTTGGGTATTTCGTGTCGGCCCGCATCTCTGAGGAAGGAAACTTTCTTACGGTCTATCGCGGCCGGGGCAGCGCCAGGGTCATCGCCGACGACGAGATTCTTGAGCAGGCCCGCGAAACCGGGCATGAGTTCAAGATTGCCCGCAAGCTTTTGCCGTTCTCGCGCGGCAAGTACCGGGTGCTGTTTGCCCCTCACGCAGTCGCCGACCTCTTGCTGCCGATTGTGGTTGGTATCAACGGCATGAACATCGCGCGCAAGACCAGCCGCTTTGTCGACTCGCTGGGCGAAGAACTGTTCGACAAGCGCATCAGCCTTGAAGATGACCCGTTTCACCCCGACGCGCCCTCCGGCGCGCAGTACGACGGTGAAGGCGTGCCGGCGCAGAAACGACCGATCATTGAGCGCGGTATCCTGAAAGGATTTGTGCACACCCTCAGCACCGCACAAAAGTGCGGCCACGCCCCCACCGGCAACGGCCAGCGCTCGGTCTCCAGTCAGCCGGCGCCGGGCTTGCACAGCGTGATCATGGCCGCCGGCGACACCGAACTTGACCAGATGTATCGCGACGCCGAAGGCGGCCTGTGCGTCAGCCAGTTGCTTGGCACGTTCACCAGCAACTTTCTCGCGGGGCAGGTTAGCGGCAACGTTTCGCTGGGGTTCCTGGTCAAGGACGGCCAGCGCGCAGGACGCGTCAAGAACTGCGCGTTGAACGTGAACAGTTTCGACGTGCTGAAGTCGCAAGTGGTCAGCGTCAGCAAACAGCGTGAGTGGGTCGGCGGCGAGTACCTGCCATGGTTGTTGGTCGACGGCATCGGCATCAGCGCGCGCTAACGTGATGAGCAACGACGCCTCAGCGGCACTCAAACAGGACGCTGGCTCTGGAAAGAGTCGGCGTCCTTTCGCCATGTTGGGCGTACGATGGATCCTGCCTGTACTTGCCTGCGTACTTGCGGCATGCAGCAATCCGCGCGCCAACCTGCCCCCGCCGAACAACCAGCCGCCGGTCAATGGCGGTTCCGGCGAAGTCAGAGAAGCCGAAAGTGTGCGCATGAAGGTCGCCTACACTTCCGGGGCGAAGTTTCGGACCCGGCGAACGCTCGCGGTGTCCGAACGCGCCCGGAACGACGATTACCTGACGACCTCTGAAGAAGTCACGCTGACCACGGTGCTTCGCGTCGATGAATCCGGTCGCATGCTGGCTGTCCGCAGAAGCTGGGAGTTCTCAGGCTCGACGCTGACGGTCAGCGGCGGCGCGGCGCAGCAGGTCAGGGGCGAACTTGACGGCTGTACCATAGAGCTCACGCAACGCAGCAGTGGCGTTGACGCCAAGGTGGTCGTCGGCGCCATCGACATCGGCCGACAACAGTTCGTGATTGAGGGTTTTGACGCCGCCCTGCTGCCCGCAGACCCGGTAAGGCGCGGCGAAACCTGGACGATTGAGGGCAATCAACTCTCCGGCTTGAACCGCCTCATTGAAGCCCTCGAATTCAAAGTCGAAACCAACCGGCTGATCTGCGCGGTCGCCGAGATCAAGCCCGAAGCCGTCTTCGTTTCACTGGATTGGCGTGTCACAGCCGAGTACGCGGGGCAGCCCGCAGTCCTGCGCTTTCGGGGCGAGCTCAGCTATGATCGTGCGAATCGGCTTGTCAGCCGCGTGACACTTAGCGGCGGCCGCCTGGGTGACAATGGCACGGATCAACAGGTCGAGATCAGCGTTGAACGCGAACCGGTCAGCGGCTGGCTTGACCTTGGCGAGTGATCATTTCTTTCTGCGCTTGGTGCCGGGCTTTTGGTCAGGCGTGGGCGCCTGCTTGGGCACGCGCGGCGTATCTTCCGACGAAATCGGCTCGCGGTTATTGAACCCGATGGCGCGCTCGTCTTGCGGCCTGGTGTGCACGTTGATGCGATAGATCGTGATGTAGCGGATGAACGCGTTGTAGGTGTTCTCGCAATCACGGGCATCCACAAAGATGTTCACGAGCATGAAGTCGCTCTTGAGTTCAATGATGTGCGAGACGTCCAGCACCTGGCCGGAAGTCAGCACAATCTCGATCACCGGTGTCTGGTCGTCGACCTGGCAGACTTGCTTCATCCGGTCAAAGAAGTGGGTACGGAAAAATCGCGGCCCGAAGGCGTCTTCTTCCATGCCGCCGCCCGCCGGGTTGATGGGGTAGTAACCGATCACGAGTCTGCCTCCGGGTGTCTACTCCACACACCATGGCAAGCGCGGCCGCAATCTCAATGACCAATTTTCGGCGACAAGCGGCCCCTTGCGACCATCGCTGCCGGCGTTCGAATAGACCGATACAGCCTGTTGACGATTCGTATGCTTGCAGGCCGACGCAAACATGAAAATCGCGCTGATACAGTTCAATCCGGTCATTGCCGACTTCGAAGGCAACGTGCGCCGCTTGGAAAGCCGCGTGCGCACTGCCGCCGACCACGATGCCGACCTGTGCGTGATGCCTGAGCTGGCCTTGCCCGGCTACCCGCCACATGACCTGATGCTGTATGCAGATTTCGTGGCACGCAACCTTGCCGCGCGAGACCGCATGCTGCGCTTGTCGGCTGAGCTTGGCATCGGGCTGCTGTTCGGGCTCGTGCTTGCCAATGACCGCCCGGCCGGCAAGCCGTTGCGCAATTCGGCGGTGCTGTGCGACCGCGGCAAGACGATAGCGGTCAAACACAAGTCGCTGCTGCCGACATACGACGTGTTTGACGAGGCGCGCTATTTTGAGCCCGACCCGACGCCTTGCGTCGCCGAGTTTCGCGGCCGCAAACTTGGCCTGTTGATCTGTGAAGACATCTGGACAGACGCGGCATTGCTGGGGCGCATTGATTATGGCTCTGACCCCGCCCAGTTGTGCGCCGACGCCGGCGCCGAACTGCTGATCAATATCAGTGCGTCACCCTGGGGCACCGGCAAGCACCGGCTGCGCGAGCAGCTCGTGGCCGCAACTGCGCGGCGCACCGGCCGGCCCTGCATGCTGGTCAACCAGGTTGGTGGCCAGGACGACCTGATTTTTGACGGCGCCAGCGTCGTGTGTGACGCGCACGGCACGACAGTGGCGCGCCTGCCGCTGTTCGAGGAAACGCTGTTCATCGCCGACCCTGAACGCGGCCGTGCCGAGCCTTGGGCCGTAGATGATATCGCCGACGAAGTCGACGCGCTGGTCATGGGCATCCGTGACTACTTTCGCAAAACCGGTCACAGCCGCGCGCTCGTGGGCTTGTCAGGCGGCATCGACAGCGCAGTGGTCGTATGCCTGGCCGCCAAGGCTCTTGGGCCCGCCAACGTCACGGCCATCAGCATGCCGACGCGATTTTCCAGCAAGGGCAGCGTAGAGGACAGTCGCGCATTGGCCGAAAAGCTGGGAGTCCACTTTGAAGTGTTAAACATCGACGAGGCCTTTGAACTGCAGCGCAGGCTCAGCGGGTTTCCCGGCGGCATTGCAGAAGAGAACATGCAGGCCCGGATTCGCGGGCTGGTGCTGATGACACGCAGCAACGCCGACGGCAGCCTCGTGCTGGCCACGGGCAACCGCAGCGAGCTTGCTGTCGGTTACAGCACGCTGTATGGCGACATGTGCGGCGCGCTTGAAGTGATCGGCGACGTCGCCAAGACGCGCGTGTACGAAATCGCTGCGCGCTTTCCGGACATCCCCAAGGCAATCATCGACAAGCCGCCCAGCGCCGAATTGCGTCCCGACCAGACCGACCAGGACAGCTTGCCGCCCTACTCTGTGCTGGATCGCATTCTTGAAGCCTACCTGGATGACCACTTGGGCGCAGATGCCATCATCGAACGCGGCGAAGACGCCGACCTGGTCAGGAAAATCCTGCGCATGGTCGAGATCGCCGAGTTCAAGCGCCGACAGGCACCCATCGTGTTGCGCATCGGCAAGCGGGCCTTTGGCGCAGGCCGGCGCATCCCCGTCGCAAAGAAGCTCTAACGCGGGTGAAACTGCCCATCGTTCGGGTGCATCTGCCACTGTCCCCATAGACCCGAAATCACTGAAAGGCGCATCACCGTTGATTGCCCACCCACCCACACGTTGCTACCCTGCCGGACTTCCATGCCGGGCTTGATCGTGAGAGGACTTCAGTGGCTTTAGAGAACTACACACGCGGCCAGAAAATCTTCATGGTAACGCTGGTGGTACTGCTGGCGGCCATGTTCACCGTTACGGGCGCCATGATTTCGCTGTTCGGCCAAGGGGGCGAAGCCGCCCCGTCAGACCACGGCCGGATCGACGACCAGGAAATCCGCCTGATGGAGTGGCACCGCAAGCGACGCGGCTTAAGCATTGTCGCGACGCTGGACTACCGCGCCGCCAACAGCTTTGGCGACAAGAAGCTAGAGCACATGTACGCCCGCGTGCCGGCCATGTCACCCCGCCCCGAGTACGGCCATGATTACCCGTACATCGCAGTCAAACCCACCACGGTGAGCCTGCTGGAGTTGTGGCCGCGCTACCAGGACCAGGACCTGTGGTGCCACGTGGTCATGGCCCAGAAGGCCCGCGAAGCGGGCATCTTGCCGCCCTCGAACGCCTACATCGGCGCGGTACTGACCTCGCTGATGAACGAAGGCATGCAGGACCTCCAGAAGTTCGAGAGCAAAGACCTGAAAAAGAAGTTCGAAGAAATCTACGGCACGCCGGTCGACGAACTGATGGGCACCTTCCAGGAAGCCTTCATGGTGCGCGACTATGTCGCGTCGCTGCTGACTGAAGAATCGGCGCGGCTGGACCAGGTCGCCCAGATGTCGATGGGCAACGCCAGCCAGTTCCAGGCCGAGTACATGCGGCTGAAGATTGACCCGTTCATGGAGCAGGCCCGCCGCGACGTGTCCAAGCAGAATTTCATGTTCCGGGCATCTCGCGCCGCGGGCAACTTTGGCGCAGCGTCACTAGCGCCCGGCTATGACCGCTTCGAAGAAGCGTACGACAAGAACCGGAACAGCGAGTTGCAGGCCGAAGCCGAGTTCGAACTCGACATCGTGCGCGCATTCCCGACGGACATGGTGGCCAAGGGCCAGGTCCAGATTGAAGAAGAACTCGCCCGCCTGATTTACCAGGCTGTGCGCGAAAACGTCTACAAAGCCACCGAAGACGACAAGAAGAAGATCGAGGACAGGCTCAAGCTCGCCGAAGACCAGTACGCGCGTACCAACGCTGAAGAAACCCGGGATTGGGACGACGCCCGCTGGTCAAAGTGGCGCGAAGAACAGCGCCCCATTCTGCTGGAGCACCGTGCGTTCTTTGAGGTTCGCGAAGAGCTGTTTACGTCCCTGATGCAGAAAGAGTCGCTGCGCGCCGCGCAGGCGTCGGTGCTGCGGTTGCTGCGCCACCTGGATGACCGCCGCAAAGAGCGTGAACGCGAGCTCAATGCCAGGCTCGATGTCGTGCGTAAAGAAAAACAGATCTGGGACGGCAAGAAAGGTTATCTCGAGACACTGCGCTCGCGCTTTGACTCGGTCGAGACACAGTTGCACGCGGCCATGCGCAACCTTGACCAGCGTATTCGCTCGCAGGCCGAAACCGGCGACGCAGTAGCAAGCGCCCGCGCCCTTGACCAGATCGCGCAGGACTTCGGGCGGGCGCTGTCAGACATCGATATCAGCCAGCTTGAGGGTTTGACCTCGGCGGCAGCGGTCTCGACGCAGAACCTTGAGCGCAGCCTCAACGACAAAGAGGCGGAACGCGAAGAGTTCGTGCTGAAGGAGAAGAAGACCAATGCCGACGGCACTGAAATGACAGAAGAAGAGGTTGCCGCCAAGTTGCAGCAGTTCGACCACGAAGTCACCGCTCTAAAGGAGCGCATGAAACTGCGCGACGAGTTACTGCCCAAGGTCGAGGCATGGGCAGAAGGTATGCGCAGCGCGCTCGCCGCCTATGAGTTACAGGCTCGCAGCGCGTCTGAGGGTGATGTTGACCTGCGCCGCTTTGTCCTGCGTGAACTGCTGGTCGAGGTCCCGGCAGGCCTGGGCAAGCTGATCCGTGACAGCCGCGACGATATCGCGCCGCTCACGCGAGTCGAGGAATTCGGCGGCGCCGCCGAATTGATCCAGGCCGACATTGAAGCCCGCCAGAACAGCCTTCGCAAAGACGCCGCCGACGCCAGCAACATGGACATCGGCGCCTGGATTCGCGAAAAGGCCGCCGACAACGTGAAGATCGGCCTTGAGATCGTCACCCCCACCGGCAAACGCACTTGGGAAACCCTGATTGGCGACGAACGCTTTGCGTGGCTTGAGAGTGTGGACGGAGCCAAGCAGTTCCTGGAAGACCCGATGAACGCCAAGGGCGCCACCAGCGGCATCATGGCCCTGCCGGGCAAGGGATACCTGCTGCTGCGCCTGCTGGCCAAGACGCCCAAGTATCCGCAAGGCCGCGTTGAAACCTCGGACCGCGTCACGACGCTGGCTGCGATGCTGCGCGCGCGGTCACTTTGCGTCGATGCGCTCAAGGACATTCGCCAGCAGGTGATCGACAAGGGCTGGGACGCCGCAGTCACCGCGGCCAAGGCAAAGTACGGCGCAGCCTTCACCGTTCACACCACGGCGTGGTTCAAGGAAAACGAAGACATCGCCGACCTGTACAGCCATAACGACACCGACGTGCTTTCGTTCAACACGTCGCCAAGCCCGTCATCGCCGGACGCGCCATTCGTAACGCGGCTGAAAGACATCCGGCCAAAGGAAGGCGTCAGCGAACTGATACCGGAGAAGTTCAACCCGGACCCGTTCCGCAGCCCTGAAAAAGAAGAGTGGGCATACCTGCTGGCACGAGTCAAGGACCGCAAGCCGCTGCAGACACGCATGGAGCCTGACGACCTGAAGGAAACCGGCCAATCGTGGGCACCCGCGCCGTCGCAGGTGTGGCGCGAGCGCCACCTGGCCGCATCAGAGCTTGTGCGCAGCCTGATTGAGCCGGCGAAGGTGCTGGCTGGCCGCGACATCATTGAGTACAAAGCCAAAGAGAAGGGCAAAGAAAACAGCGCCAACGAGGAGCCCGCGTCGTGAACCTGAGCGGCATCGTCCTGGCGGGGGGCAAAGCCCTTCGCATGGGCGGTGAGAAACCGCTCAAGGAACTTCGCGGCAAGTCCCTGCTGCAGCACGCCATCGACCTCGTCGCGCCACTGTGCGGCGAGGTTGTCGTTTCTGCGGGCGACCGCGAATTGCACCTTCCCAAGGGCGTCGTCAGCGTGCCCGACCCCAAGGCCTTCGAGGGCAAGGGGCCGCTGGCCGGCATCCTGGCTGCACTGGAAGTCAGCAAGGGCGACATGTGCCTGATCGTGCCCTGTGACCTGCCGAACCTGCGGACCCAGTTGATGGCCGAGCTGTACGAAGAACTCGGCGACAAAGACGCCGTCTATTGCCGACTGGATGACGGGCCCGAGCCGCTGGTGGCTGCGGTGCGGCGTGCGGCAGCCGTCAAAGCCGTTCGCGCAAGCCTGACTTCCGGCAACTTCAAGGTTGTGCCCTGCTGGGACAGCATGGGCGCGCGAGTGAAGGACTCAAGCTGGGTGGCAACGTTCGGCCCGCCCGCCGACTTGTTCGCCAACATCAACACCGATGCACAGCTGAAACGCCAGCAGCAGCGCTGAATGCGCTCTTTCCGACAAAGTGATGCAGCGCCGCGGGCCGTTGTTGCGCGTTTTGCGCCTTGCTAATGTTCTCGAATGGTCCCAAACCAGAACAGCTCGGCAGATTTCGCCGCGGACGCCGCCAGGGTGATCCTGGCGCGGCTGTACGCGCCGATTCGGGGCGAGCTGGCACAAGTGGAAGCGATGTATCGGGCCGAGTTGAGCAGCGACGACCCGTTCATCGCCAACCTGCTTGAGTACATCGAAGACTACAGCGGCAAGAAGCTCCGCCCGGCCCTGCTGTTGCTGGCCGCCCGTGCCTGCGGGCGTATCTCCCACGACCACATCATCCTTGGCACCGTTGCCGAAATGCTGCATACCGCAACGCTGGTCCACGACGACATCCTCGACGATGCCTTGCTGCGGCGAAAGCGCGCCAGCATCAACAAGCTGGCAGGCAACGAGGTCAGCGTGTTGCTGGGCGACCATATCTTCAGCCATGCCTTTGAGATCAGCCTGCACTGCACCACGCCTGACGGCGCTCGCGAGTTCAGCCGTGCCATGGCACGCACCTGCTTTGGTGAAATCATGCAGGTGCACAACCGCAACAACTATGAACTTAATGAGGCTCGCTACCTGCAAATCATCGAAGGCAAGACCGCCGAGCTGTATGCCACCAGCGCCATGTTGGGCGCGCACTATGCGGGCGCCGACGAAAAGACTTCGCGCGCCTTTTACGACTACGGCATGAACCTCGGCCGCGCCTTCCAGATCATGGATGACCTGCTGGACCTGCTGGGCGAAGAGGCGCTGGTCGGCAAGACCCTGGGCAGCGACGTTGAAAAAGGCAAGCCCACACTGCCCCTGATTCACCACCTGGAAATGGTCAGCGCCGATGCCCGGTCCAGCGCCCTGCAGGCTGCCGCGTCGGGTAACCGCAAGGCGCTGCTGGAGCTGCTGCACGCCACCGGAAGTTTCAAGTATGCCGCCGGCAAGGCGGCTGGATACGTCGAAGCCGCCAAGCAGGGCCTTCGGGTACTGCCGCAGGGCGAAATGCGCGACCTGCTGAGCGATGTGGCAGACTTTGTGCTCTCCCGCGAGTTGTAAAAGCGTGACCCTTTACTCACTCAATCAGCGCTTTTCCCCCACCGCCGGGAAGCTAGACTCCCGCGTCAGTACTGAGGGTGAAAGCCATGGCCGAAATCGGCGTACAGCGGCCTGACATCGAGGCAGGCGAAGACATCACCACGCGGACCCTGAACATCAACTTCGGGCCGCAGCACCCTGCCACGCACGGCACCCTGCGCGTGAAGATGGAGCTGTTGGGCGAAAACGTCGTCAACGTCGACCCCGAGATCGGTTTCCTGCACACCGGCTTTGAAAAGCTGGGTGAGTACCACACCTTCAACCAGTTCGTGTGCACGACCGACCGCATGAACTACATGAGCCCGCTGTGCAACAACTTCGGGTTCGTGCATGCCGTCGAAGAGCTGCTGGATATCGAGCTGACACCGCGCTGCCAGCACGTGCGCGTGATCCTGTGCGAACTGACGCGCATCGCCGACCACGTCATCTGCTGCGGCTTGCAGGCCATGGACCTTGGCGCTTTCACGGTGCTGCTCTGGTCGTTCATTGAACGCGAAAAGCTGTACGACCTGTTTGAAATGGTCACCGGCGCGCGCCTGACCACGAGCTATGCCCGCGTGGGCGGCATGCTGCAGGATGTTCCGCCAGAGTTCGTGCCGCGCTGCCGCAAGTTCATCCGCGAGTTCCCCCTCGCGCTCAAAGAAATCGAAAAGATGCTGAATCGCAACCGCATCTTTCTTGACCGCACCATCGGCATCGCCCAGGTCAACGGCGAAGATGCCGCCAGCTACGGTCTTTCCGGCCCGTGCCTGCGTGCCGCCGGCGTGGCCTACGATGTGCGCCGCGCGCGCCCGTACTGGGTTTACGACGAGCTGGACTTCGACGTGATCACCCGCGACGAAGGCGACGTGCTGGCGCGCTTCAAGGTCCGCATGGACGAAATGCGCGAAAGCGTCAAGATCATCAGCCAGGCGCTGGACCGCCTGCCGTCAGGCCCCGTGAACATCGACGACTGGAAGATCGTGCTGCCCGAAAAGGCCGCGGTCTACACGCAGATGGAATCGCTGATTACGCACTTCAAGCTGGTCATGAAGGGCCACGGCCTCAAGACCCCCAAGCGCGGCAAGATCTACAGCTGCACCGAAAGCCCCAATGGTGAACTTGGCTGGTACATCGAAACCGACGGCACAGCCGTGGGTTACCGTGTACGCTGCCGTCCACCGAGCTACCTGAACTATTCGGCAATGCCGCAGATGGTCAAGGGCGGATACCTCGCCGACGTCGTGGCCTGCCTGAGCAGTCTGAACGTAATCGCCGGCGAGCTGGATCGATAGGAACACATGTCCACCGAAACCAAAGACACCACCCTCAAGCCTGCAACGATTGAAGCCATCAAGGCCCACACCAAGCGCTATCCCAAGCCGGACGGCGCGCTGCTTACGGCCTTGCGCATGGCCGAGCGTGATGTCGGGTTTATCAACCCGCATGTGTGTGAGCAGGTGGCCGACGCCATCGGCATGCCCCCGGCCAAGGTCTGGGGCACCGTCAGCTTCTACACGACGTTTCGCAAGCAGAGTGACGGCAAGAACATAGTGTATGTCTGCGCCACACTGCCGTGCGCGCTGCGCGGCGCCGAGAACGTGTTTGACTACCTGTCCGACAAGCTGGGTGTGAGTAAGGGCCAGACCACACCGGATGGCCAATTCACGCTCTACAAGGCCGAGTGCCTGGGCTCGTGCGACACCGCACCCTGCATGCAGGTCAATGAAGACTACTACGAGAACCTGACGTTCGAGAAAATCGACCAGATCATCGATGACCTCAAAGCCGGCAAGTCCCCGGCCCGCCACGTCACGTTGTAGGCAGTCCGCGCTACAATTGATTCATGAGCCTTCGATCCTCGGCACGCAGCGCCCGCGCCCGCAAGCGCGCATTTGATAACGCTGTCAAGGCGTTTGCCTGGTATGCCGGTTGGGTCGGCATGGCGCTGCTGGCTGCCGTCGGACTGCTGTGGCTGCTGCCGGCCGACTCGTGGGACGGCACGGCGGGCCTGGATGCCGGGCGCCTGCCGGTTTACACGCTCGTGACGCTGCTGATGGCCAGCCTGGTCGGCTGGTGGTACATCAACAAGGGTGAAGACCGCATCAAGCAGCGCATGGGCAGGCCCGTGCACGCCGTCGCGTTTGTTGTGCTGCCGCTTGCGTGCATGGCAGCAGGCCTTTTTCAGGCCGGCATTGCCGACGCCACAGGCATGCATCCGCCGGGGCACCCGTTCTGGTTGTTCGTGCGCTGGTATCCGCCGGTGTTGGTGATGGTTTGCGCGGTCGTGTTTCTGGCCTGGAAGGCGCGCCCCCGCAGGCACGTCTACCTGGACCGGGGCCTGGGCTATGGCCTGCTGTTTCTGCCCTATGCGCTGTTGTTTGCATACATTGCCATAGGCATCTACGTGGACTGGCTGGATGAGTCGCTGCACGACACGCTGGCCTCGGCTGGCGGGTATGCAATCGTGATTCAGTTGGTGTTTGCTTACTTCATTGGCGGAGAGTGACGTTCGCCCCCAGCAGGCCCGGTTTCGTGCGAAAAAAGCCAGCGCAGACAGTGTCTCGTGCGTATCATGGGCAGCAGCCAGTTTCATACGAACCCAGGAGCAGCCACCCATGCCGCAACGCAAGACACGCCGGGGCTTTACGCTCGTCGAGTTGATGGTCGTCATCGTCATTCTCGGCATTATCGCCACGATGGGCTTTGTCTTCCTGATGGATAAGCCGGACGACGCCAAGTGGGATACCGCCAAAACAACGATGAGCGAAATCCAGAAGGCTTTGAACATGTACAAGCTCAACGACGGCGGCGAGTACCCCGACTCGCTTGAGGCGCTGAGCACGCAGAAGTACTTCCCCAACGGCGTGCCGAAGGACCCGTTTTCCAAAGACGACTTCGTCTACGAAACCACAGAAACAGGCTTTCTGCTCAAGTGCCTTGGCAAAGACCAGGCCGAGGGCGGTGAAGCCAAGCCCAACAAAGACATCATCTTCAACGAAGCGGGCGAAGTGAAGGAATAGCCGGTGCCACGATCATGCCAGATCATCAAGGCGAGCGGCCGCATGGCCGCTCGTTCCGCAAGGCGGGCGTTCACGCTTGTCGAGATGACGCTGGTCGTGCTGCTGCTGGCATTGATGGTGCTGGCGGTCGTCGTTGCCGGAAACCTGGCATTTCGCGACACTGAGCAGCTCAAAAGCGAGGCGCGCTTCCTGGCCGGCTTCCTTGAGAATATCCGCGGCCTCGCGGCCTTTCACGGCAAGACGTACACGGTGCAGTACGACCTCGACGAGTCCGAGCAGCGCTTCTTTGTTTGGGAACCCCGCCGCGTGGAGCAAGGCGAGATCTATGAAGAAGACGGCGATGAGACCCGCGTCGCCAGCGGATTTCACCAGATGCCCAGCCGATACGATTCGCGAGGCCAGATGTATTACGCGGTCTGGATTGACCGCATCGCATACGGCGACGGCACCGACAGTCGCGAACGCAATGTGAAAATCGACTTTCTGCCCAGCGGCGGCAGCCACTGGCACTACGTGTATCTGGCAAACGAAGCGGGCGAGATCTACACGATCGAGGTCAACCCGTTCACCGGCTACGCCGAAGTGTACCCCGGCGAATTGAAGCCTGAACCGCCCCAGAAACCGGAGCGGTCATGACGCGAACCGGCAAATCAGGCTTTGCGCTGATTGAGGTGCTGATCGCCGTGGTGATTATCGGCGTCGCGCTGCTCGCGCTGTTGCAGGTGCGCAACCAGTCGATTCACCAGTTCCTGACCATCGGCGATCAGCACACAGCCTCGTGGCTGGCCGAGTTGAAGATGAACGAGTTGGTCAGCCAGGACCTGCCGGACCCCCAGGATGAAGAAACATGGGAAGACTTCGACAGCGGCAACTTCGCATACCTGGACAAACGCGCCAACGAGCTGAATGCCGCCTATAATCGGGACTGGGTCTGGCGTGATGAGTTCGCCAAGTTTGAGTTTGAGTGGAAGAAAGAGGTCATCTTCATCGGGCGCGAGTTCATCGGCAACCAGTGGGACCTGGAAGGCTGGGAGCCCGCCGTAGACGAGTACGGCGAAGCCATCGACCAGGAAGACCCGCACGAGAACCCGGCGGTCCGCGTAGTTCGCGTGACGTTGACTGTCTACCTGCCCGAAGACAGCAGCCGCCCGGCAGCCGAGGGCACGAGCACCAGCGAGCGCAAAGTGCAAATGGTGAACGGCCGGCCTGCCATCCAGCTTGTGACGTACGTAGACCCGAGCGTTCTCTTTGCCGCAGAAGATGACGAAGCGGCCGAGACGACAACACCTGCACCGCCGGCACCGGCACCAGCGCCAGGGACGGGTGGATGATGCGCGCACGCGGCTTTACATTGATTGAGGTTGTGATCGCGATTGGTATCGCGGCGCTGATCATGGTCAGCCTTACGTTGATCGTACGCTCGACCGTCGATGCCAAGATCTCGATTGAGTCCGAGGCTCGCGCCCGGCGGCTGGGGCCCACGTTGTTGGCCACGATATCGCGCGACCTGCGCAACACCTGGGTGACCGGCATCGACGAGAATGTCGAGCTTGAAGGCATCTGGTTCGAGGGCAAGCAGAACGGCAGCGACGAAGCCGCAAGTGACGAACTGTGGTTCGTCACCTCCATCGACAGCTACATGAAGTACGAAGGCATCTCGAGCGACCTGACCGAGGTCGGTTACTATCTCAAGCCCAATGATGCACAGGATGGCAGCCCCCTTGCCGGCCTGTACAGCCTGTACCGGCGCGAAGACTTCCTGGTGGACAAGCGCCCCAGCGAAGGTGGCCTGGCAGTCAAGCTGCACGACCGTGTCATCAGCTTCCGCGTCTGGTTCTATGAAATCCCGCGCGACGCAGTCACCGACGAAGGCGGCATTGACCCCGCAGCTTTGGAGACCGTGGTTGAAAAAGGCGGCTCCACCGAACTCAAAGAGTGGGACTCCAAGGTCAAAGAGCACATCCCCTATGCCGTGCGCGTTGAGCTGATCCTGGATGTCACACCGATCGACGCATACAACCGCCGCGAGAAGCGCCGCATTGCCGTCTACGAGACGCTGGTACGCCTGCCGGACTTCCCCAAGATCGACGACAAGTTCAAGCTGTTCAGCGTGCAGGCCCCCACGGCCCCGGCCGCCACGCCGGCCCCACCCCCGGCCCCTGCGCCGGGCGGATAGCAGTTCTGACGGCTCTTCCACAATCTGTTCCGAAGCGCCAACCTTGTCGCACTAGCCGCTACACTGCGCGGCATGAGCTTTGTCCATCTACATGTCCACTCGGACTACAGCTTCCTCGATGGCGGCGCCACGGTCGCGGGCCTGGCCAAGCGCGCCGCCGGCCTGGGCATGCCCGCCCTTGCCCTGACCGACCACGGCAACATGTGCGGCGCTCTCGACTTCTATGCCGCCTGCCGCAAAGAGGGCGTAAAGCCGATCATCGGCTGTGAAGTCTACGTCGTCTCGTACGACATGCATGAACGGCGCAACCCCGAGCTTGAGGGGGCACCCGGAGGCGACAAGGGCTCAAAGGAAAACGCCCACCTGGTACTGCTGGCCGAAAACGAACAGGGCTACCGCAACCTGTGCAAGGTCGTCAGCAAGGGCTTCACCGAGGGCTTTTATCGCAAGCCGCGCGTCGACTACCGCACGCTGACCGAGCACAAGCATGGCCTGATTGCATTGACAGCCTGCCTGGGGGGCGAGATTCCGCAGGCCATCATGCGCAGCAAAGACGCCGAGCCCGCGTTGTGCAAGATTGACCAGTACCTCGAAATCTTCGGCCGCGAAAACTTCTACCTGGAAGTGCAGGCGCACCGTGACTCGCGCACCGGCCCGCTCGAAGAGACCGTGGCCAACCGCATGTTCGAGCTGGCAGCCAAACGCGACGTCAAGCTGGCTCTGACCAACGACAGCCACTACCTGAACCCGGACGACTACGAGGCCCACAACGCGCTGCTGTGCATCAACACGGGCCGGCTGCTCAGCGACGCCAACCGCATGGATTACGGGCCGGATTTCTACCTGAAGAGCCCGACCGAAATGGCGGCGCTGTTTCCCGGCCGCGAAGACCTGGTCAGGCACACGCTGGAAATTGGCGATCGCTGCAACCTTGAACTCACGAGTGGCGGCTACCACCTGCCCGAGTTCGCGTGTCCCGAGGGCCTGACAAGCAAGCAGTTCCTGCGCCAGCGGTGTGAACACGGCGTGCGGCAGCGGTACGGCGACAATGCGCTTGCTCAAGGCACACCCATTCGCGAGCGGCTTGAGTTCGAGCTCGCGACCATCGACCGCATGGGCTTCAACAGTTACTTCCTGATTGTCAGCGACTTCATCGGCTGGGCCAAAGACCGCGGCATTCCGGTCGGCCCGGGGCGCGGCTCTGCTGCCGGCGCGATTGTGGCGTACGCATTGGGCATCACCACGGTCGACCCTTTGCGCTACAACCTGCTGTTCGAGCGCTTTCTCAACCCCGACCGCGTGTCGATGCCCGACATCGACATCGACTTCTGCGTCGAGCGCCGCGGCGAAGTCATTGAGTATGTGCGCAAGAAGTACGGCGAAGAGTGCGTCTGCCAGATCGGGACGTTCGGGAAACTGCTCGCCCGCGCGGCACTCAAAGACGCCGGCCGCGTCATGGCGGTGCCGCTCAAGAAGGTCAACGAATTGACCAAGCTCGTGCCGGTCATCCAGGGCAAGGTCAAGAAACTCGCCGACTGCCTGAAAGAAGAAGCGGCGTTTCGCGCCCAGTACGACGAAGACCCCGAGATCAAGAACCTGGTGAACCAGGCCATGCGCCTCGAGGGCCTGAATCGCGGCACCGGGGTTCATGCGGCGGGCGTGGTGATCGCCGACCGGGACGTGACCGAGTACCTGCCCGTGATGCGGCAGGAGCAGAATGAATGGGCCGATGAAGATATCGCCGACCCCGACGGCGGCGAGGTTCGCAAAAGCACGCTGCCCAAAGACCGCGAGCGCAAGTACGTCATCGCCACGCAATACAACATGAACGAGGTCGAGGGCGCCGGCCTGCTCAAAATGGACTTCTTGGGCCTGCGCAACCTCACCATCATGCAGCGCGCCGTCGAGTTGATTGAGCAGACGGGCGGCCCGCGCATCAACCTGGACCCGGTCACCGCCGCCAAAGACGCGCCCTACGCCAGCCTGCACACCCTCGACGACGAAGCAACGTACAAAACGCTGGCCGCCGGTGACGGCTTCGGCGTCTTCCAGGTCGAGAGCGAAGGCATGTGTCGTCTGCTTCAATCCATCAAGCCCAGCACCTTCGAAGACATTTCAGCAGTGCTGGCAATCTATCGCCCCGGCCCGCTCTCAGCCGGCGTAGACAAGGACTTTGCCGCGCGCAAACACGGCAAGGTCAAGGTCAGCATGCCCGGCGAACGCGAAAAGTTCGCGAACGCCGAGGCCGTCGCCGCGCTGCGCAAGATTCTCAGCGACACCTATGGCACCCTGATCTACCAGGAACAGGCGATGTTGATATCGCGGCAGCTCGCCGGTTTCACGCCCGGTGAAGCTGACAAGCTGCGCAAAGCCATCGGCAAAAAGAACCAGGCCGAGATGGAAAAGCTGCGCCCCAAATTTGTCGAGGGCGTCGAGAAGTCCGGCTACGGCGCGCAACTGGGCGACTTGCTGTGGGCGCAGATTGAGGGCTTCGGCAGCTACGGCTTCAACAAGGCCCACACCGTTGCGTATGGGCTGATTACGTACCAGACGGCGTGGCTGAAGACGCACTATCCCGCACAGTACTACGCGGCGCTGCTGAGCAGCATGATCGGGAACAACGACAAAATCGTTGAGTACATGCGCCAGGTGCGCGCAGCCGGCATGAAGGTGGTGCCGCCGGACATCAACCTGAGTGCCGCCGAGTTCACGCCGCGCAGCGACACCATCGTGTTCGGCCTCAGCGGCATGAAGGGCGTCGGCACCAAGGCGGTTGAGAAGATCATCGAGGCGCGCGGCAAGGTCGGCGTCTTCAAGGGCTTCATGCACTTTCTCGATAACATTGACCTGTCCAGCGTCGGCAAGCCGGTGCTTGAGTCCCTGATCAAAGGCGGCGCCTTCGACAGCCTTGGGCTGAATCGCCACTCGCTCATCGAGGGGCTTGAGCACGCGATGCGCGTCGCAGCAGACGGCGCACTTGATCGTGCCCGCGGCCAGAAAGGCCTGTTTGCCGCGGCATCCGGCCCGGTAGACGAAACCGCGCGCGACGCCAGCGTGCTGCCGCAGATGCCGCCGTTCAGTGAAGCCGAACGCCAGCGCCACGAGAAAGAGACCTTCGGCTTGTACATTTCCAGCAGCCCGCTCGATTCATACCGCGAGCTGTTCGAGAAGTTCGCGCGCCACCGCGCCAGCACTCTGAAAGAAGGCGAAGTGCAGGGCGCCGTTGTACTGGGCGGCTTGATCAGCGGATTGAACGTGACCACCGTGCGCAATGAGGCCAGCCGCTACTCCGGCCGCAAGATGGCCAAGTTCGAGCTGGTAGACGACACCGGCATGGTCAGGGTGACCGTGTTCCCCGACACCTATGACGCGCACGTTGACGTCATCCAGCCGGACGCGCCGGTGTTCATTCGCGGCATGGTGGAGTTCGCCGGCGAAGGCGAGCCCCCGGGAATCCTGGTCAGCAAGATCGTGCACGTGCGCGACGCGGAAGCTGAGTTCGAACACGACCAGGGCCTGAAGTTCGACAGCGAGTTCCAGTTGTTCACGACGATCACCCCCGACGAACTGCCCACGCTGGACCAGAACGCCAAGGTGCGCGTCGGCGGCGCGGTAGCCGGCTTACGCGCCGGCAAAAGCAAGCGCGGCAATGACTACGCGACGTTCAGTGTCGCCGGCCCGCGCGGCAGCTTTCGCGTTGTGGCATTCGGCAGCGTCGGCGAAACGTGGGCCAGGAAATTGCAGGAAGGAATGGGCGTGTTTGTGGTCGGCGTCGTCGAGCCTGACCGCGAAGGCCGCTATTCGATCAAAGCCGAGGAGATCGTGCCGGCAGCAGCGGCGCGCTCGCGATTCACCAGCGGTATCTGCCTGACACTGACGACCGGCGAAATCAACTCCGACCTGCTGGGGAATCTAAGCCAGCTCGCAATGCAGAACCAGGGCAGCACGCCGCTCTACTTCAAGATCATTGGCGAAAACGGCGAACCGATTGAGTTTGTGGAAGCCGGGCCTGACTTCCGCGTTGCACCCAGCAAGACGTTCGAAGAGAAGGTCGCCACATTGCTCAGCTTTGACCGCATCCAGTACTCGGCAACTTGATGCCCCGACTCTTCATCGCCATCGACCTGCCAGACGTTGCGCGAACAGCCATGGCCCAGGCCTGTACCGGCATTGCCGGCGCGCGCTGGGTGAAGCCTTCCCAGCTTCACCTCACGCTGCGCTTCGTCGGCGACGTCAGCGACGATGCCGCCGCACAACTGCAAGCGGCGCTGGATGCCATCCGGAAACCCCGGCTTTGGCTACAGGTCAAGGGTGTCGGCACGTTTCCCCCACTCGGCCGCAAACCCGCGCGCGTACTCTGGGCCGGCATCGCCGACAATCCGCGACTGCTGGCATTGCACGATGCTGTGAGCACCGCGCGGCCTGACATTGGGCATCCGCCAGAGCACGCGCCGTGGGTGCCGCACATCACCCTCGCCCGTTTCGCGCGCAAGCCGGGGCCGGAACTTGCGGCCTGGCTAAAGACACACGCCGCGCTTGAGCTGCCGGCGATCGAGGTTTCGGGTTTTCACCTGCTCAAAAGCGAACTGCGCCGCGGGGGCGCAGTTCACGAAGTCGCGCGTTCATTCGAACTGTCCGGGTAATCAGCGAATCAAGTCAGCCAGCTTCGTCTCGGGCCGCGCGCCGACGTGGCTGATGATCTCGGCTGCGCACACTGCCGCAATTCGCCCACACTCGCCCAGCGGCTTTCCGCGCGTCAGCCCATACAAGAAGCCCGCTGCGAACAAGTCGCCGGCGCCCGTGGTATCGACGACTTTCGCGATCGGTTGCGCCTTGACTTCGACGGTGTCGTGGGGTGCCACGATGACCGCGCCTTTCTCGCTGCGAGTGAGCACGGCCACGTCGCACTTGCCGCGCACAGCCGAAACGGCTTCGTCGAACGTTGCGGTCTGGTACAGGGCCATGATTTCGAGCTCGTTGGCGAACAGCACATCGATGTGCCCGTGCACCAGGTCAACGAACTCGGCGCGGTGGCGGTCAACGCAGAATTTGTCGCTGAGAGTAAGGGCGACCTTGCGTTGCGCCTCGTGGGCGATCTGGGCCGCCTTGAGATAGGCCTGCTTGGCCGGCGCGGCGTCCCACAGGTAGCCCTCGAAGTAGGTGATCTGCGCGCGTTTGATCAACGCGGCGTCAACGTCGTCGGGGCCTACTTCGCCGGCGACACCAAGAAACGTCTGCATCGTGCGTTGCGCGTCGGGCGTAACGAAAATCAGGCAGCGCCCGGTGGGCCGGCCGCCGCGCGACGGCGCAGTAGTGAACTCAACGCCCAGGGCGCGAATGTCGTGGGCAAAAATGTCGCCCAACTGGTCAGCATTGACCTTGCCGATAAAGCCGGCGCGCCCGCCCAGCGAAGCAATGCCGGCAATCGTGTTGGCTGCGCTGCCGCCCGAAACCTCGACGGCGGCACCCATCTCGCTGTAAAGGCGCTCAGCAGCGGTGGCATCGATCAACTGCATCGAGCCCTTGGGGATGCCCCGCGAAGCAAGGAAGGCGTCATCCGAATGCGCCAAAACGTCAACCAGCGCATTGCCAATCGCAATCACATCGAGGTCAGTGTTCATGGCAGCATTCAACCAGCCAAGCAAACCCAATCAACCCGCCACTTGACCACCCCAGGCCTCCGGTATCCTGGAAGGCATGGCCCAACCAGCCGACGACCGCGATTTCGTACCACGGGCATGGTACTCCGCCTCCCTGGCGGACTTTGTTGTAGCCCGCAGTGAGGCGATTTTTGGTGAACTCGCGCGCCACTCGGAGTTCGCGGTCGAGCGAACACAGGGCGATGCATGGCAAGGCCAGATTGAGATGCTGCAGTCGGCGCTGGCTGGCTTGAACGGCCGCGTTCTGCTGGAATTCAACATCCCCCGTATGGGACGGCGCGTCGACGCGGTAGTTCTTGTCGGCGCTGCGGTGTTCGCGATCGAGTTCAAGGTCGGCGCCGAGAGGCATGATAGCGCCGCCATTGAACAGGTGTGGGACTACGCGCTGGACTTGAAGAATTTCCACGCTGCGAGCCATGAAGTGTCAATAGTGCCGATCCTTGTTGCCACGGATGCGGTTTCCGTTCCCGCCGAGTTCCGGACCGCTCCAGACGGTGTCTATGAGCCCCTATTGGTCGGCTCAAACGGCTTGAGAGAATTGCTCGAACGTCTGCTGAAGACAATCAAGGGCAGCGCGATCGACGACCGGGCGTGGGAGCATGCCCCTTACTTGCCCACACCAACCATTATCGAAGCCGCCCGAGCCCTGTATGCGCGACACAGCGTGGACGCAATCGCGCGCTCTGATGCCGATGCCCAGAATCTGGCGGTTACTTCGGGGCGCATCGAGCACTTGATCGAAGATGCGCGAAATTCCCATCGAAAGTTGATCTGTTTTGTGACGGGCGTTCCCGGCGCAGGCAAGACGCTGGTCGGGCTGAACGTAGCGACGCGGCGTCAGGATACACGGGACAAGACCAATGCCGTGTTCCTGTCTGGCAATGGTCCGCTGGTGGCTGTGTTGCGTGAAGCGCTGGCCCGCGACGAAGTAGCCCAACAAATCAGGGCCGGCGTCAAGGGCCACAAAGGGAAAGCCAGAAGCGGCGTGAAGGCTTTCATCCAGAACGTGCATCACTTTCGCGACGATCTGCTTGCAGGTGATACAGCCCCCACCGAGCACGTCACGGTGTTTGATGAAGCACAACGCGCATGGACCCAGCAACAGACCGCCAACTTCATGAAGCGCCGCAAGAACAAGGCGAACTTCGCGCACTCTGAGCCGGAGTTCCTGATCGCAGGGATGGATCGGCATCCGGACTGGGCCGTGATTGTGTGCCTGGTCGGTGGCGGTCAGGAGATCAACACCGGCGAAGCAGGCATCGACGCTTGGCTTGAAGCGCTGCGCCTGAAGTTTCCTCACTGGCAGATGCACGTTTCCCCGCACCTGAGCGACAGTGAATACACGGGGTCGGGCGAACTTGCACGGGCGATGCAAAGCGTCAATTGGGTCAGCGACTCGGACCTTCACCTGGCGGTTTCCATGCGCTCGTTTCGGGCCGAGCATGTGTCACACTTCGTGAAGGCATTGCTCGATCAAGACTTGCCGGCAGCCAGAGAACACTTGGCCAGCATCGCCGCCAAGTACCCGATTCGAATCACTCGCGACCTGCAAGCGGGTAAAGATTGGGTCCGGTCCCAGGCACGCGGCAGCGAGCGTTTTGGCCTCGTGTGTTCATCAAAGGCGTTGCGTTTGAAGCCGCATGCCATCGACGTTCGCCACAACATCAACCCGGTTTACTGGTTCCTTAACGACCGCGATGACACGCGCTCCAGCTTCTACCTTGAAGACGCCGCCACAGAGTTCCAGGTCCAGGGCCTCGAGCTGGACTGGGCCTGCGTAACCTGGGATGCCGACCTGCGCGCGACCGCCGGCGGCTGGAACTACCACGATTTCAAGGGCAGCCGCTGGGAACGGGTGAAGAAGCAAGACCGCCAGCGCTACTTGCTCAACGCCTATCGCGTGCTGCTGACCCGCGCCCGGCAAGGCATGGCGATCGTAGTGCCGGCCGGCGACAGCCGCGACCACACCCGCAATCCCGCATGGTATGACGGCACATACGAGTACCTGCGCGCCCTTGGGCTGAAGGAGTTGTAGCGCGGCGAGTGCAGGGGCGCCAACGCGCCGGCAGGACCCTGGCTACCCCGCATGGAACTGCAACAGGAAACCGGAACCGGCAAGCGTATCTCAAAGCGTGATCGCGCCAGCCCGTTGACGAAAGGAGCGCCAATGGGATATTCAAGCTACAGGCGCGCTGGCAGGCAGCAAAAGCGACCCTGAAAACATGTCGCGGGATCGGGCACCGGAAAGCAGACGACTGGGTGGGCCATAGACCCAACCGCCGGCCCGAATGAAGGAAACGGCCACCAAGGGCAAAGCGACAAGTCAGATCGCGACGAACGAAAGAGAAAGAGCGGGCGTAGCTCAGTGGTAGAGCTCCTGCTTCCCAA
>JADZFR010000053.1 GCA_020849795.1 Planctomycetota bacterium
CGCTGCTGGTTGCCGGGGTACGTGCCGCCCGAGCCGCCGGAGGGGTTGCTGCCACCGGGGGTGCCGCCGCCGCTCTGATAACCTGACTGTACCGGGTTAGACTGGGCCGTTGCCAACCACTGGTACACACTTGAGGGCGACGGCCCCTGGGTGCAAAGACTGCTGAACGTGTGGCCAACACCGCTGACCCACGCGTAGTTGGTGGCGTGGCCGGCGGCTGTCCATTCGCTGTAGATGGTCTGCGAGCCACTGTAGCCGCTGTCCGCGGTGCCGCAGATCGGATACACGGGGATGTTGCGCGTGATCGGGAAAGTCTTGCCCGTGGCGGCGCCGGCGTAGGGCGCGACGGCCTTGATCTGCGCGCTGTTCCAGTACGCGGCGATGTCGGTAACCACGCCGCCTTCGCTGAAGCCAATGAAGTAGATTTTCGTGGTCTCGATGTTGTAGTCCGCTCCCACTCCGTAATAGGCGGCGTTGATCAGCCCGGTGATTTCGCCCGCCGTGCCCTGCGAATCAAGGCCGCCCTGGGCCGTGAGGTGCAGAAAGCTGGGGCGGCTCGCGTTCATGGTCTGCGGCGTCATCAGAATGAAGTTGTTGCTGCTGGCGGCTGCGGTCCAGCCATACGCCGCGAGAATGCTGTGATAGTTGGTGTGCGTGTCGCCGTAGCCGTGCAGCGCGATCACCAGCGGGGTCGGCGTGCTCGCCGAATAGCTGGTGGGCACGAACAGCCGGTAGCCGCGGCCCTGGTATGTGTCGTTGACCGTGCCGGTCGCGCCGCCGGTGCCGTTGGTCGGCACCGAGCCGCCGCCGCCCGTGGGCGCCTGAATCGTGATCAGCAGCGTCGCACTGTCGCTGCCGCCGGCGCCGTCGGTGACACTGAACGTGATCGTGATGGTACCTGCCATGGCCGCCGTGCCCGCGAGGTTCAAGGTGCGCGGCGCTGGGCCGTTGACGCTGGCCGGAAACGTGGTCGAGAAACCGGCTTGCGCGGCGGTCAGTGAGCCGCCGGTGCGGTTGCCGGTAAGGGTGACGTTGTTGCCGTCGGGGTCGCTGGCGGTGGCGCTGAAGGTAAGCGCTTGGCCGACCTGCACTGTCGCAGAGTACGTCGGGTGATTGCCGCTGACCGTGACGGGGCCAGCCGGCCGCGCGATCGCGGGCGGGTTGTTCACCGGCGTTGACGTGACGTTGATGGTCAGCGTGGCGGTTGCGACTCCGCCAACGCCGTCGGTTACGGAAACGTCGAACACGATGCTGCCCACAGTCGGTAATGCGCCGTTGGGTGCGATTGTCACGTTCGCCGCCGCCGGCGCCGTCGCAGTGCCCACCGAGACTTTCGGGTTGCCGATGGGGGCCGGCGAAAGGGCCAGTTGCGTCGGGACGTCGGCATAGCCGCTGCTTGCGACCGGGTTGAAGGCGACGTTCAGTGTAAGCACGTTGCCCGTGTTGGCGTCGAAGCCGTCTACGCTGATCGCCCCCGGCAGCGCGTTGCCTTGCTGCACCGAAAGGGAGTAGTTGGGCGTCGCGCCGCTCATGCCGCTGACTGTCAACGTCGGCTGCGCGTTGCCCGAGCTGGGCACACTGACAACGGACGAGCCGCCCGAGCTGCCGCCTGAACAGCCGGCCACGAATGCAGCCAAAGTAATGAGTGCCATGACCCCGAACTTCTGCATTGCGATCTCCCTGCCAGAGGACCGTGATTTGCCGGCTCAGCGTGCTCGCACGGCCGGTGTAAAGAACGTAAATGCCGAATGCGTGCCATTTGAAAGCCTAAGCCAGGGGGATGATGGAAGTATTTATGTACACAAGACTTAAGGAATCTGGATTGCGCTTGGGCTGGTTCGGATGCGCGCTAAAATCGTTCATAATCTGAACAATTACGGTTAGACTCTGGCAACCTGACGGTCGAGACCGCATGTCCGCATCGGCACCTTCCTTCCTTATGAACCATCGTGCACGCGCGCGCGAAGGTGGTTGGCTGCTCCGGTCGCGCGGCGAGGTGCTGCGCCTGATGCCGTTTTCGGACAAGCAGGTTGAACTTGCGGCGCGTGCTCCGCGCCTGCTTGAACCTGCGGTCGGCACACTAAGCACTGTCGAGGGACAGTTCCTGTTGCAGGCGCATGGGCGTGGCGTGCGGCTTGACCGTGACCCGCGGCGGGCAACGCGGCATCCGGCACTGGCGCTGGCGGTGTGGCGCATGTTCTGTGCCGGAAGTGCACCGGGCGACATTGACCTGCAGGACTATCTTGCCCACGCCGACGGGCTGACGTTGTTGCGCCTTCCGCCACCGGGCGGCGAGAAGTCGGCGTCGCAGGCGCTGATCTTTGCGGCTTCGACGATGTTGAACCGGCGGGCGACACTTTCCGGCTCGAGTGCCGGGCTGTTGCGCGTTGTTGCGCGGGCGCTTGGTGGCGAAAGCAGCGCGCCGCTTTTGATGCGCAGTGCGTTGCACTCGCTGCCGAACACCGAGAGCGTGTCGGCGTTTCTGCATGATGTTGTCGATGTGGCAAAGGCAACCTCGGTCCCGCAGGCGATCGCGCTGACCGACGCGGACCAGGCCGAAGCGTTGCGCTGGCTGCTGGTCGCGGATTGCGCGCGCCGTGGTTTGCGCGGCGGCGACTCGCGATTGCCCGGCAGTGGCGACGGCGTGCGCATCTTCGGGCCGCTGTCCGCCACCGACTGCGCCAAGCGGCTGGAGAACCTGAGCGCGCAGCCATCGGTTGCCATCGTGCTTGCATCGGAACGCGATGCCGAGCGCGAGTTGGCCGCGCTGGCGAACCTTTGTGCGTTGCCGTTGTCCAAGCCCGCCGAAGTGCTGGCGTGGCTCAAGCCACTGGGGCTGGCCGCCGAAGACGTGGTTGAGACGTTGGCGCCCCACCTGTCGAAGCCGCCAAGCCAGGCGCGCCGGATGGTGCTGGCGCTGATCGAGCGCGCGGGCACCGAAGTCACGCCGGACGGCCTTGCGCTGAAGGGCGACTGGCGCAGCGCCTGGCGCGAACTGACCCGGCCGCGCATGGGCCCGGCCGTCGCGCACCCGGCGGCTGCGCGACTGGCTGGTCTGCTATCGCTTTCGCGGCGCGGCCTGAACGCCGCCGAAGTGGATGCATCGAAAGAACTGTCTCGCGGCCTTTCGGTGCTTGAGGGTATCGGCCTGGCGGATCGTGACGGCGCGGTGGTGCGTGCCACGGCCGGCAGTGCCGTCGCGTCAGGGTCGCTGGCGACGCGGCGCGCCGAGATGCTGTGGCTGGCGGCCCGTCCCCACCTCGCACCGGAAGCTGACGCGTTGAAGCGTGAGGCGTGGTCGTTGAGCCTGAGGTTGCGGGCAGGGGAACTTGCGGATTGGGCAGAAAGCGGCGAAGCGCTGGTGCGGCGCATGATGGATGCGCGCGAGCTTGCGTTGGTGCTGGAGCTGTACGAGGCGCACGCGCTGGCGGCATCGCAGCGAGGCGCCGGCCCGCCTTCGCTGGATGCGCTACTGGACGCAGCCGAGCTGGGGAATGCTCTGTCGCCCGCACAGCGCCGCCGACGCCTGCTGCGCCTGTGGTTGCGGCGCTACACCGGCGAGTTGAAACCTGTGCTGCTGGCGGTACTTGCCCGCACCGAGCGCACGCTGCGCGGCGTGACTGCATATCAGCCCATGCTTGACGAGGCGCTGGCGCAGGTAGACCGTTTGCCGCGGCTGTTACGCGAGCAGACGCTGATTGAGGCTGCGGCCAGCATGCACCAGGATGACTCAGACGCTGCCGATGAACTGCTGAAGCGACTGCCGCCAAACCCGGCGCGTGACGCGCACTATCTGTCACGGGCGCGAGCTACTTACATGAAAGCGCACAGCCGGTTCGTGCGCCTGAACCCGCAGGATGCCATGTCGATTTTGCAGGACGCTCTGGCGCAAATCGGCCCGCGAGCGCCGTGGTTTCGCCGTGTTCGCGTCGAGGCGCAGATCGAGTCATTGAATGCCATGGCCTGGGCACAGGTCACGCTTTCGCGTCGAGACTTCGCGCCGGTGATTGAGCGCCTGCTGGGTCTGCAACGCGAGTACGGTTGCTGTGAAGACCACGTTTGCACGGCGGTGGTGAATGACTTTCTGTTCCGGGCGCGCATGCGCGAACCGGGCACGGTCGGCGCCGGCGAGCTTGAGCAGGTGCTGGCCCATGCGCCGCCGCACAACCGGCGCGGGTACGTAGTCGTGCTGCATCAGCTTTCAGAAAACTCGGTCTACAGCGGCAACCTTGTGCAGTCGCGGCAGATTGACGCGCGCATGGAAAGCGTGGCAGCGCCCGAGGTTGCCCCCGGCGTGGCGGTAAGCTGGGCCAGGCACATGGCATTGGCGCGTGCGCTGGCGGGCGACTGGCCGGGCATGAAGCGTGCGTGGCGGCGGGGCAGGTTGCGCGTGATGAGTGAGCCGTGGCGGTCGCGCAGCCTGTCGGTGAAGCTGGGTGAATGGGGCGTGATTCTGCTGCTGGCCGGCCGCCCGAAAGTGGCGGCGCAGAAACTCCGGCAATCGGCGGAAATGCTGCGGGCGATTGGCGCGACCACGCGCGGCTCAACGTTCGTCGCGCTGGCGCTGGTCGCCGACCTGCTGCAAGGCAAAGACCCCGATGCGAGCGGGCTGCAACAACTGCGCGTGCTGGCAGGGCCGCGCCACGCACTGCCATCGGCCGTGCTGGCGATGCTGGAGGCGCTGGCAGCCGGCAGCGGACTGGCGCGGCTGCGCGATGACATCGACGACATGGAAGCGCCGCCGATGTGGAAAGGCGTCGTGCTGGCGGTGGCAGCTGTCGTGGCGCGCCGTCGCGGAATGCGCGAAGCCGCACTGCTGGCCGATGCAGCGCGGCGGCACCTGCCACCCGACATCGCTGTGCTGCGGCGCTGGCTGGACAGCGAGCTGCCGCAACAGGTGGCGCCGCCGACGCCGCACCAGCCACGGGTGCTGAGCGGACTGGCCGGGCTTGCGGTGCCGCTGCACGGGGCGGTCGCCGTGAGCGTACTCTGCGAAACCGTGGCGGGCGCGATCATGGCTGCGGTGGATGCTGAAGCTGCTGCGATTCGCGTCAGCGGCGGTGCTGCCAGCCGTGGCACGGTTGATGCCGTGCTGACGGCGGCGCGAGACCAGGCCATGCTCGGCGGCGAGATCGTTGACGGCGACATTGTGGCTGTGCCGCTTGAGGCCAACGTCGGGTGTGTCGCAGTGCGCCTGGTTCATCGTGACGATGCGGCGCCGGCTGCAGTGCGGGCGTTCGCGCGCAGGCTTGACGAACTGCTGGTGACGGGGGCCGCTCGCAACGACCGGGAAGTTTCGGCCGGGATGCGCAAGGCGCTCGCCCGCGCGGCTTGGACGCTGGCATCAACCGCACACTCGCCGATGCAGCGTTTGCAGGCGCTGGCCGATCTTGCCCGGGCCGAAGCGGGCAGCCAGGCTTGCGAGATGGCATTGCTTCGCCGAATGACCCCGGTCTGGAACACGTCGCGCATCCACGAATGGGACTTTGAAGCAACCCGCCGGGTTGACCACACGCTCTCGCTGCGCTTGCGGGCCAGCGGCGGCATGCGCGACACGCTGGATGCCGCGGCTGACAATGCAGCCGAGGCTGTGACGGCTATGCTGGCCGAACACGCGGGACGGCTGCGCACCGAGCTGGGAAGCCCCGAACCAGGCGAGCCCCTGGAGGGTGCCGGCGAGCCACTGGGTGACAGTGCCGCAAGCCGACGCCTGTATGACGACCTGCGTCGTTACGCCGACCTGGAGTTGCCGGTGGTGATCACGGGCGAGCAGGGCGCAGGCAAAGACCTTGCGGCGCGGGCGCTGCACGCAATGTCGCAGCGCGCAGCGCGGCCGCTGATGGTCCTGGATTGCGCGACGCTGCGGCCGGAGACTGCGGCAAGCGAACTGTTCGGGCATGTGGTCGGCGCGTTCACCGGCGCGACTGCAGACCACACAGGGCTGCTGGAAGCCGCAGGCGAGGGTTGCCTGCAGATCGACGGCATCGCGGAATTGGTGCCGCAGATCCAGTCGATGCTTTTACGGGTGCTTCAGTCGCGGCGGTTTCTGCCGGTCGGCGGCACCCATGAACGCGAGTTTCGCGCGCGCATGGTCGTCACCAGCACCGAGCCGCTGGACGTGCTGGTGGCACGCGGCACGCTGCGCCAGGACCTGGCGCAACGTCTTGCCGGCTTGCCGTTACGTGTGCCGCCGCTGCGTGAGCGCGCCAACGACGCGGTATTGATTGCGCGGCATGTGGTGCGCCAGTTCGGCACCCAGCTTGGCCGGGCACTGCGGCTTTCGAGCCGCGCCGAGCAGGCCATTCTCGGGCAGGCGTGGCCCGGCAACGTGCGTGAACTCAAGGCAGCCCTCACGCGCGCCGCAATCATGTCTGCCGGCAATGTGATTGAACCGGTCGACCTTGAGCAGAGCCACAGCGCCGCCGACGCCGTGAGCATCGCCGATGATGACAACCTGAACCTGACCCAGAAACTTGCACTTGGCATGCTGCGCAAGCAGGGTGAGCTCACGCCGCGGACATTGATGCAGCGGCTGGGAGTCTCGCGCACCACGGCTTCGCAGGCGCTGTCTGCGCTCGCCGCGCAAGGCAAAGCCCGCCGCGAGGGCAAAGGCCGGGCAAGCCGCTATGTGCCGGCTGAGTGAGTGCTGAAAATGACGCGCGCCCGGGAGCAGTCCCGGGCGCGCGCTTTTCGTTGGCTGGCTACGACGCGTGGCGTGACCGCCGGACCCGAACCGCCAGCGCCAGCATGCCCAGTGCTGCCAGCAAAGCCGGCCATCCACTGTGTCCGCTGCCAGTGGAGCAGTTGCTGTCGTCGCCGCCACCACCACCACCGCCGCCGCCTGAGCTGGACGCCACGCCACTGACAAGAATGACGAAGCTTGGCGTGTCGCCATCGTCGCTCTGGATATCCATGTCAAACGAGAACGGCCCGGCTGCCAGCACCGTCACCTGGATCACGAGGTCGCCTTCACCGCCGACGTTCAGCGGCGTTGCAACCGGCGTGGTCACGAGCACTGTGCAGTTGACTTCATTGCTGAAGACATTGGCGGTCAGGTTCAACTGGTCAGTGCCGACGTTGCGGATCACAAAGGTGATCGGTACAGCGAGCGACGAGTGTGAACCGGTGTCGAGTGTGCCGCCCGAAACCAGCGGGACAAAGCGCGGGTACTCGACACGAATGTCGGGCGCCGGGCCGGTGCCGATCAGGTTGATGATGAACGAGCCTTCGTCGCTGTCGTCGCTGCGCAACTGGATGACTGCGCCAAGTGCGCCGGTGGCGAGCGGCCGCACACCGATGACCATGACGCTGTCGTCCTGCGGCGCGATGGCGGCATCCGGGTTGGACAGAATGCGAACTTCACAGTTGGTTTCAGAAAGCACGCGGGCCGACAGCAGCAGGTTCAGTGTCGATGTGCCCTCGTTCACTACACGGTAGAACAGCGGCGTGAACTGGCCCGACGCGAAGTCTCCTGCGTCGTCCGTGCCGCCGGATGTCAGCCAGTTGCCCCCGCGTTCTATCGCGATCTCCGGTGTCGGTGCTGACGTGGCTGTGCCCATCACGGTCAGCGGGAACATCGGGGCGTTCGGGTCAGAGTTCGTGAACGTCAGCGCGAACACGAACGGCCCGGGGGTTGTCGGCTGTATGTCAATGCCGAACAGCGTTGATGTGCCCGGCGCGACGACGCTTGCCGGGGCCAGAGTCACGGCAGCGGCACAGTTCACGGCGCCGGAAATCGTGACCGGGCTGGTCACCGCCAGCGGCGCAGCACCCAGGTTGCGGATTTCCCACAGCAAGGTGGTGGCGCTGCCGCTGGGCAGCAACCCGACGACGTCGGTGTCAGACGGCGCCAGCGCGTGCCCGCGACGAACCTCAATCACGGGTACCGGTGTTGCGGACCAGCTGCCTTGTCCATGGATGAAGAACGGGTCTTCGTCCGGGTCATTGCTGTCGAGGCGCAGCACGAATTCGAACGGCCCGGTGACGCCCGGTGTAACAGTCAGTGTCAGCGTGTCTGCGTTGCCCGCTGTAATCACGGTCGGCGCCACCGTCACCGAGACCGTGCAGTTCAGCTCAAGGGTGACGGACGCCTGCGGCGCGCCGAACACAAGGTCAGACGTGCCGACATTGCGCACGGTGTAGTCCAGAACCAGGTTCTGGGTCAGCGGGTGAACGGCCGTGAAGTCGGTGTCACCGCTGAGCAGCGGGTCGTTGAAGCCGCGGGCCAGTTCAATGTCGGGCGCGTCCACGGCGGTACCGGTGACCTGGAAGCTGTACGGGCTCTCGTCGGCGTCGCTGTTGTCGATGCTCAGGTCCACGCTGAAGGCGCCGGCGGCCTGCGGGACCAACATCAGGCGGAAGGTCGTGCTGCCCGCCGCGCCCACGCTGCTGGCGGGCAGGTGCGTGATCCAGGCGACGCAGTTCGATGCGCCGCTGACGGCAACAAGGTCCGGCGACCCGGTCAGGGAAAGTGCGGCGTTGCCGGTGTTGGCGATGGTGTAAACCAGGTGTTGCGCACTGCCGATGGGCAGCGTGGCGCCGATTGCGTCCACGCCGGTGCCGTCCGGTATCGGCACGCCGACCTGCCTGAACAGGTCAATCTCCGGAGCAGCCGTGACGGTGATGTCAAAGCTGTCCGGCGCCGAGGTGTCGATGCCGCCGCCGGCTGTGCCGCCATTGTCGGACAGGGTAAGGGTGATGGTGGCCGTGCCGTTGGCATTGGTTGCCGGTGTGAAGGTGAGCGTGCCATCTGCGGCAACGGCCGGCTGCACGCTGAACAGTGCGGCGTTGGTGTTGCCGGTGACGTTGAATGTCAGTGCTTGCGATGCTTCGTCGGCGGGGCCGGCGCTGATGCCGGTTGCCCACGGGAAGACAGTCTGCGCGCCCGCGGCCCATGTCACAGAGGCGTCGGGTCCAGCACTGAAGGTCGGCGCATCGTTGATTGCCGCGGTGTCGACGTTGACCGTGACCGGCGTAGCGCTGGCCAGGGCGCCGTCCCAGGCCGTGATCGTGAATGCCGCAAGAACGCCGTTGGCGTCTTGCGCTGCCTGCCAGATCAGCGTGTCTGCGCTGGTGATGACAGTGCCCGGGGTGACCGGTGTTGCGCCGATCAGCAGCGTGCCGCTGACAATCCCCTCGACGCGGAACTGGATGAGTGCGCTGTCAATGTCGGCTTCGTCTGCCGCCGTTTCGATGGTTGCAAACGTGATGTTGAACGGCGTGTCTTCGGCCGCGCCGCTGAGCGTGGCCACGCTGGTCAGTGTCGGCGCGTCGTTGACCGGGTTGACGGTGATCGTGAAGTTGAATGCGATGCTGGTGTCCACGCCGCCGCTGGCCGTGCCGCCATTGTCCTGCACGGTGACGTCAAACGTGCTTGCGCCGCTGATATCGGCCGCGGCCGTGTAGCGCAGCGTGCCTGTGGCGTCCACCGTCGGTGCGGCACTGAACAGCGCGGGGTTCGAAACGTTGCTGACAGTGTATTGCAGGGCCGTCTGGTGAGATTCGTTCGGGCCCGGCTGCAGCGTCGCCCAGCCGGGTACGGTGACCTGTCCCTGGTCTTCGTCGCTGGTGTGGTTGGAGGCGGTCATGGAAGGCTGGTCGTTCACCGCGTCAACGAACAACTGAACGGTGACCGGTGTGCCTGAGGTCAGCACGCCGTCGTGGGCCACCACGGTGAACGCATTGAGTGATCCGTAGTCATTGGCGGGCGGCGTCCACTCCAGCAGGTCGCCACTGGCGAAGACGCTGGTGCCCGGCACAACGGCGGCGCTGTTCAGTGCCAGCGTGCCCGACAACACCTGCTCAATCCTGAAGTTCACGGGGCTGCTGTCGATGTCGGCTTCGTCGGCCGCGGCTGCCAGCATGGCCCAGTTGATGACAATCGTTGTGCCCTCGGTTCCGCCGAACAGCGGCGAGATCGAGTTCATTGTCGGGGCGTCATTCACGTTGGTGACGGTGATCGTGAACTGCTGCGGCGGCGAGAAGTACGCGACCAACGGTGTGTCGCGACCGTCGTTGGTGACAGCCTGGATGTCGAAGGTGCACACGCCGAAGGCATTCGGCGCCGTTTCGAACGAGAGCTGGCCCGCAGCACTGACGGCAGGCTGTCCGGTCAGCGTGAACAGGCCCGGGTTGGACAGGTTGGACAGTTGGTACGAGACCACTGTTTCATTCAACGGTTCGTCAGCGCCGCCGCCGGTCACGAACGTGGCCCATAGCGGGAAGCTGTGCGTCGGGGGAATGGCGTCCTCGAGCACGCCGACATTGCCGGCTGTGATGCTGCCCGGGTCATTGACATAAAAGTCGATGGCGATGTTGACGTCGAGAACAGCCGTCGAAACAGCAAGTCCGTCCCATGCCGCGACACTGAATGCGCCGGGCACCGTCTGGAACGTGGTGTTTTCGTTAAGGGGTGGCGTCCACTCAAACTGGTCGCCGGCGCCCAGGATGGTCACACCCGGCGTGACGGGGTTGCCGTTCATGGTCAACGTGCCGGAAAGAATGGCGCCCAGCCGGAAGTGGTTGGCCGGCCCGTCAAGGTCCAGGATCGTCGCGTTGGCCTGCAACTGCGCCAGTGTGATGACGAACGCAGTGTCTTCGATGGCGCCTGTGAAAGGCGCGATCGCTTGCAGGTCCGGTGCGTCGTTTACCGGCGTGATCGTGATGTTGAAGACGAGGCTGCCGACGGCGGGAAGCAGAGCCGAGCCGCTGTCCGACACGTGGAACTCAAAGGTGTCGGCGGTGGTGTCCGTGCCGTCGTGCTGGTAGCTGAGGTTGCCGAGGTCGATGTCCTGCTGCGTGAAGATGCTGGTGGCAACCAGCGGTGTCACACCGAGCAGCAACTGCCCGAACTGCGGCGCGATGTCCAGCGTGTAGGTCAGTGCGGCTGCGCCGTCCTCGATGTCGCTGACTTCGAGCAGCGACTGTGTCACGCCGCTGCTTGCGCCCTCGGCGAGGGTCAAGCCGGCGTTTGTGGTCACCGTCGGCGCGTCGTTCTGGGCGGCGACGTTTATGGTGACGCTGGCGATGGTGCTCTGGCCGCTGAGTGAGTCCACGGCGCGATAAGTGAAACCATCGGGGCCGTTGAAGTCAGGGTCCGGCGTGTACGAGAAGCTGCCGTCGGAGTTGAGGGTCAGCGTGCCGTTCGTGACGTCGGCGACCAGCACAGCGGTCAGAGGAGTGTTGCTTTCGGATGGTGCGCCGCCGTGGGCGTCAGAGTCATTGCCGAGCACGCCGGGCGCTGCCACGTTCAAGATGGTGTCTTCGTTGGTGCCGTGGGTGTCATTGCCGGCGAGCGGCACATCGTTGACACTGCTGATCGTGATGGTGACAGTCGCCACCGCGCTGGGAAGCACGCCGTCAAAGGCCTCGTACTGGAAGGTCACGACGCCGTTGTAGTTCAGGGCCGGCACAAGCGTGAAGCTGCCGTTTGCGTTGAACGTAAACGAGCTGACTTCGGGGCCCGGCACGGCCACGCTGATGCCGACCAAGGTTGCTGTCAGCACGGTCGGTACGTCGGGGTCCGTGTCGTTGCCGAGCACGCCCGGTGCAGCCACGTTCAGGGTTGTGTCTTCGTTCGTGCCCCAGCCGTCATTGGCGGCGGTGGGGGACTCGTTGACATCATTGACTGAAACCACGAGCGCTTGTTCGACCCATGCGCCGAAGCTGTCGGTGCAGCGTACGCGAATGTTGTACGTCGACTTCAGTTCAAAGTTGAAGCTGGCTGCCGTCTGCAGGGTGCTGCCGACGATTGCAAAGCTGCCGTTGTCGGCGCCGCCGGCACCGAACACCAGCGTAAACACATGTGTGTCGCCAATCGGGCCGGCATCAAGCGTCGAGAGGGTGCCGACGGTAGTGGCCGCTGGCAGGTTCTCGTCCACGTCAAGGCTGGTTGCATTCACAACGCTGGGGATGCCGTTGACCGTAAATGTCAGGGCCGCGGTTGTGCCGCCGCCCGGGGCCGGGTTGGTCACGGTTACGTTGTGCAGCGTCGCCACGGAAACGTCCGAAGCCGAAAGCGCCGCCAGCAACGTCGTGCTGCTGTAATAGAAGGTCGGCCGGTTCACGCCGTTCAAGCGCACCGTAGATGTGCCGCTGAAATTCGCGCCGTCCACCTGCAACAGCATCGCGCCCGAACCCGCGTGAACGAAGGTCGGCGTAAGCGACGTGATCACCGGCGGCGGGTTGTTGATGTTGAACGGGTTGCTGACGGGCGAGAACAGGTTCGTCGAACCATACAGGCCGGTCACAGACACCGTGTAGCCCACGCCACCAAGGCTGATTGCCAGGTTACTGAAGACCACCACGCCACCTGAGGCCTGCACGACCGGCGCCCCGATGAACGTCGCGCCGGACGGGTTGTTCACGAACCCGACCAGCGAGTCACCGTTGAGGCCGTCAAAGTTGAAGCCAAGCACGCCGGCGCCATCTTGCGCGCGCAGTGTGGGCGCGGGCGAGAGTGGGACAGCGGCGGCGCCATTGGGCGGCTGTACGGTCCAGACCAGCGTGGTGGGAATGGCGTGCAGCGCTTCGCCGGACGGGCTGCCGACAACGCCGCCGCCCTGGAACCCGGGCGTGCCAGGCAGCGTGTCGGTGCCACTGGCGTACCACGGGGTGTAGTCAACCAGCGCAAGGCTGGTGACCGCGCTGCCCGTGCCGCCAAGGCTGGATGCTTCGGTCGGGCCGGTCGGGCTGCCCCACCAGTTGCTTGTGGCGTCAACTGGCGTGCCGGTGAGGTTGCGAATGCCCATGTTGTTGCCGGCAAACGAGTGTCCGGTCAGCACAAGCGGGAAGCTGCCCGCGCTGGCATCGAGGCGCAGCCCGTCGCCGGTGTGGTTGTCCACGAAGTTGTTGGCGAAGGCGGTGAGCTGGCCGCCGGTCTGCACGACCACGCCGTCCGTGCCCACGGACTGCCCGTCAATGTTGGCCGCGGTCAGGCTTGCAACCGCGTTGTCTTCGAGCAGCAGGCCGGTGCCGCAACCAAAGATTTCGACGTCGGTCAGCGCAGCGCTGCTGCCGGCTGCGTGCACATGGACGCCGATCTGGAAAGTGTCAAACAGGTTCTGGCCGGTGACCGACGCCGTGGTCACGACCGTGCCCAGCGCCACGTGCAAACCGATGCCGCCGCCAATACCAGTCATCTCGTTGTCGTCGAGCAGGTTGACCGAGGTTGCCGTCGAGAAGTTGAAGCCGTGGAACACGTCGGTACCGCTGTTGGACACCAGCTGCACCGGCGGCGTGCCTGCCCCGTTGTAGCCGGGGTAGTAGTCGAACGCGACGTTCGCGCCAACCACACTGTTTCCTTCATATAGAACGACTGTGCTTGCGCTGCTGCGCGACGTCATGCGGAAAGCTACCTGCATGTTCGTGGCCGGGTTGTTGCCTGCCCCCAGGTTCACGAACTCGTTGTTGCGCACCGTGATGTCGGCTGCGTTGCTGCCGGTGTTTTCCCAGAAGCCGCGAATACGCTCGGGGTCGGCGGCTGCATCGTTCAGCACCTCGATGCGGTTGCCTTCGATCAGCAGTCCGTCGAACACGGCGCCGCCGCTGGTGTTGCACTGCATGCCGACGCTGGCCGAGATTTCGCTGGCGCCGGTGTCGCTCAGGCCATCGCCTGGTATCTGGATCAGGTTGTTGCGGATCGTCTGGTTCACACCGAAGGCGTAGTGAATGCCGATGTTGTGGAAGCCGTCGGTGCGGTCGTCGGTGGCCATGCGGATGTGGTTGTTTTCGATCAGCGTGCCGTCGTAAGCGTTGCTGCCGTTGCTGCCGAAGAACATGCCGATCGTCCAGTCGAAGTCGAACAGCTCAAGCTCGCTGATCGTCCAGTTGCGGTTGTCTGCGCCCGCCGGGACATCGGCTGTCCAGAAGGTGATGAACGATTCCCAGTACAGGGTCGGCACGTCGCCGGGGCCCTGCACCCGGGCCGAGCCCAGGCCGGTCACGGAGGTCAGGGTGACGTTTTCGGCGCCCAGCGGCACCAGGATGGTGTAGTCGTCGTTTTCGTCCGGACGGCCGTCGCCGTTGACGTCACCCGGATATGCAGTCGTGATGCCGTCGCTGCCAAGCTGCCATGAATTGTTGGCGTTGGTCTCGGTCCAGTCGAATGTGCCCTCAAGCTCAATCAGCGTCACGCCGACCAGGGTCATCTGGATGGCGTTGTTGATGCGCGTGTAATCGTTGTCGAAGGCGTCTGGCGTGCCGCCCGTGACCGCGAACGACTGCACCAGCAATGAAGTCGGCGAGCCAAACCCGAAGTCCACCAGGCCAAGCGCCACGTTGTCGACCTTGTGATAGACCTTGGTCTCAAGCGCGTTGCGCTCGCCTGCGGTCATTGAAGCTGGCGCGGTGCCCGCGAACTCGTTGTTTTCGCCGTTCAGGTTGGTTGCAAACACTGCGGGCGCCGGGTTTGAAGCCGGCGAGAACAGGGGCGCTTGCAGCGTTGCCGACTGCAGCCGCATGTACTGCGGCAATGCGCCGTCGAACAAGTTCTCATTGCCGGGCGTGCCGATCGTGATGGTGCCGATCGTGCTGGCCGAATTACCGTTCTGGAAGTCCAGCGCGCGCCCGTTGGCCGGGCCCGCCACGTGATTGAACTGGTTGTTGATCAGCGTCATGCCGCAACTGGCCACGGGCAGCGGCGCGCCCGCGGTCGGCCAGCTTGTTGAGAACAGAAGGTGCGTGTAGTCGGTTGCCGTGGCGGCGTTGTTGAAGTCGTTGCCGTCGAACGTGACGCTCTGGACAGCCGCCACCACCACACCGACGGTGTAATTGTTGAAGCTGTTGCCGCTGACCTGAATGCTTGCGCCGGGGTTGGGGCTGTATTTCAGCAGCAGCGCCTGCGGCAGCGCCGGGTCAGCCAGCGTGAAGCTGTTGCCCGAGATCTGCACCAATGATGCCGGTGCGGGTTCGCTGATGTCCACGCCGGAGCCCTGGAAGGTGTTGTTCGAGATCGTCAGCGCCGGCCCGAACTGGGACAGCACGTCCTGCACATAGGCGCCGATCGTATTGCCGTCGCCGGGCGCGCCGCCGACACTGCCGCCCACGGACTGCAGGAACACGCCACGGAAGAATGCAGCCTGCACGACGGGACCCGGCAGCACGGTACCCGTGATCAGGTTGCGCGAAATGGTTACGCTCTGCGAGCCGTTGCCAACACACTGGATCGCGTAGACCGGGCCGAAGCCCGAAGCAGGAGCAGTCGCATCGCGCACGAACACGTTGTTGCGCACGGTCAAGCCGCTGAACGAAGTACCGGAAGTCGTGATGCAGCGGTTGACCGCAAAGTCGAACGCATAGAACTCAAGCCCGTCGACCACCACGTTGACATCGCTGACGGTAAGCAGCGGCAGGAAACCCGCGGCCAGGTCGATTCGCGCCTCGGCCACGCGCGAGCCCGAGGTGCCGTGCGTGCCGGCGTTGGGGCCCAGCAGACTGATCGACTTGTTGGCTGTGACTTGCGCCGTGTATGTGCCGGCCTGCACGTGGACGTTGTTGCCGGCCGAAGCGGCATCCACGCCGTTCTGGATGCTGTTGCTGGCTTGCGTGACATAGACGTTGCCGGTGTTCCACGTCACCAGGCCGCGTGCGATGTTGTCGATGGCATGCACGATGCGGTTTTCAATGCTGAAGTTGTCGGCCAGTGTGCCGACGCTGAACACGGTGGCGTCTTCTTCGTATGCGTTGGCGGTGCCCGAAACCAGGTTGATGGCCGTGCTGGTCTGGTTGTCAATCAGCCCGCCGCCCGCGCCACGCACACGGAAGGTGTTGCCGCCAAAGGTTGACGCGTCAAGTGTGCCGGTGGCCTGCGCCAGCACGCAGAAGTCGTTGCTGACGCTGCTTTCCAGCACCAGTACGCCGTCGAGCTGCACAATGCCGCCGTCTACAAGAATGGTCGGGAAGGCGGTGTTCTGGTCCAGCGTGCCGCCGACGACCGTCAAAGTGCCCGGCCCGTTGTGCGTGATCACCGGCGAGGCACCGCGCAGAGTGCCGCTTGTCAGGTTGATCGTCATCGTGCGGGTGGTGATTGCGCCCGCCAGCGGAGCACCGCTGATGACAACCGTGCCGCCCGTGGCAACGGCGTCAATGCCGGCTTGCGCCGTGGCAAACGAGTCAATACCGAAATAGCTGGCGGGGCCGGCGCCATCGGGGTCGGTACCGTAGGGCGTGCCGGTCCATGCGGCGTTCACCCACACCATGGTCGGAACAGGCAGTACCGTGATTGTGATGATTGCCGCCGCGGATGTGTCTGCGCCGCCGCCGTTGTCTTGCAGCGTGATCTCGACCGAGGCTGTGCCGTTGCCCGTGGCAGTGTACGTAAGGTTGCCCGTGCCCACATCGACAGCCGGGCCCGCGCTGAACGCCAACGTGCCGGTGGTGCCGGTAACGCTTACGTTGAACTGCAGGGTCTGCGGCGCCTCGTTGGCAGGGCCGAAACTGATCGAGGTGGCCCACGCCGGTACCGTCCGGGCCCCGGTACCCTCAAGCACCGGCACAGGGTCGCCCGCGTCGGTGAAGGTCGGCGCATCGTTGACCGGGTCAATCGTGATGGTTGCGGTGACGACGTTGCTGCCAAAGGCCGAAGTGCCGCCATTGACCGAAACGTTTACGCCAGTGTCGCCGTTGGTGCCGCTGGAACGGTCCCATGCGCGCACCTGGATTGACGCATTGCCGAACCAGTCAGCGTTGGGCACAAAGCGCATGCGGGTCTGAAGCGGGTCACTGGCAAGCAGTGTCGCGTTGGTATCGGAAAGGCTGGAAAGCGCGGCCCAGTTCGTGCCGTTGTTGATTGAGTATTGCCACTGGCCGTTGGTGTTGTCGGCTGCCATCACGGCAACGCCCATGCCGGGGCCGTCAACGTCCACAATGTCGGACGAGACGTCAATCTCGTCGCCTTGCTGCGCGGTGTCGTCCTCGTCCCGGTTGTTGAAGACATAGGGGCCGTTAATCAACGACGGCGCGTCGTTGACGGCGCCGATCTCGATTGTGACCTGCACAGCCGGTGCCGAGACATCGCTGCCGTCGTGGGCGACAATCGTGAAGGCGTTGAGCGCCGCGCCGTTGGCGTTCAGGTCAGGGGTCCACTCCAGCGTGTCCGCGCTGGTCACGAGGGTAACGCCGGGCGTGACCGCGACGTTGGCCGGCTGGATGAGAAGCGTGCCGCTGGAGACAGCCTCAACGCGGAAGTTGATCGTGGCCGAATCGATGTCGGCTTCGTTGGCAGCGGTGGCCAGCGCGGCATAGGTGATGTTGTAAGTTGTGTCCTCGCTGCCTCCCAACAGTGTGCTCACGCTGGTCAGTGTCGGCGCGTCGTTGAGGCCGGCGACGTCGATACGGACCAGTACTGTGCCAGTCGACGTCAGACTTGGCGGTGGCGCACCATCGTCGAAGCACTCGACGTTGAAGGCCGCAAGCGCGCTGCCGCTTGCGTCGGGCGCCGGGGTCCAGCGCAAGGTGTCGGCACTGGTAACATCCTGGGGCAGGGTCACCGGCACAAAGCTGCCCAGCGTTCCGACATCGATCAACAGCGTGCCGGTGCTTACGCCGGTCACCCGGAAGCCGACCACGTTGCCGTCCACGTCCGCCGCGCTGGTTGCAGCCTGCAGGTTCGCGAATGAGATGTCGAATGGCGTGTCTTCTGTCGCGCCAAGGTTCAGCCACCGGACCCCGTGGGGTTGGGGGGAGTTTGCGCCGACGTTGACAGTCCCAAGGTACACACCTGAAGAGTCCCAACGGTGAATCAGGCCGGTTTGGAATGAGGTCACCAGCACTTCGCCGCCGTTGCCACGGTCAATTCCCCGCGCGCCGAAGACCGGCGGGCCACCGGTGGTAAGTGTTGAGATGAGGGCGCCCGCCAGGTCCATGCGGGCGATGGTGTTGCCGGTATCCTGCGCAACGAACACGCTGTTTGTGCTGGGGTCAAAGTAGAATGTCGAACCGTTTGCAAGCGGCGCCGGTACTGGAAACGATGGCAGGGCGCTACCCGTGTTGATGTCGAATCTGTCGATCATGTTGCTGCCCAGTCCACCGGCCCACACGATTCCGCCGGGCACGACCGCAACCGCGTTGTACGGGCCGGCCCCGAGGGTGCGGACCAGTACCCCGGCGGTCGTTCGCACATCCAGCGGGCCGGACGTGCTGGAACTGACAATCCAGCCGGACACTGGATCGCGAGCCACGTCAGTGCCCGACCCGGATGTACCGAACGTGCCTTCAATTGTGCCGGTGCGAGCGTAGGTCCGAACTGAAGAGGCGCCGAAGGACATGGCAATCAGCCTGCCCGCTTCACCTTCAACCAGACCCGTGGGTGCAAAGATAGAGTTGTCGAGGAAGTGCAGGAAGTTCCAGCCGCTGTCATACACGCCGATGGTGTCGTTTCCGAAACCCGAAACGAAGTAGTAGGCCGAATTCGAAATCGTGCCCGGCGCCAGTGTCGGCGCGTCGTTCACCGGGTTGATCGTGATCGAGAACACGCCGCCGGTGCTGCCGACGGGGGTACCGGTGTCGGCCACGCTAAAGGCAAATCCAGTGGCAAGAGTCTCGCTGCCGTCGTGGTCGTAAGTCAGCAGGCCGGCGTTGATGTCTGCCTGGGTGAATGTGCCGCCCACACCCAAGGCCAAGCCGCTGCGGCGCAGCGTGCCGAAAGCAGGAACGGTCGTCAGTGTGAACGTGAGCTGGCCCGGTGTGTTGTCCACATCGGTGGCTTCCAGCAGGCCGGCGCCAATCACTGTGCCGATGTCGCCTTCATCCACGTTCAGGACAGGCAGCACAGAAGTGGCACCGTAGCGCTGGGCATAGATGCCCTCACCGCTTCCGTCCTGGCCATTGCTCGTCCAGACTACGACGAAGTCGCCGTCTGCGTCGACCGCCACTGACGGATATGATTGCTGGTTGTTTGTGTAGGAATTGACAAGAAACTCGCTGCCGACCGCTGCGCCACTATTGTGGAAGCGTTGTGCGTAAATGCCGTTACCGTTTCCGTCTTGGCCAAAACTCTGCCATGCGACCATGAAGTCGCCATCTGCATCCATCGCTACAGATGGGTGCAATTGGTCATTGGTCGTGAACGTGTTGACACGGAATTCAGTGCCGACCGCTGCGCCACTGTTATTGTAGCGCTGTGCATAAATGCCGAAGCTGGAGCCGTCCTGGCCATCGCTCATCCACGCGATCACAAAATCGCCATCTGCATCCATGGCCAATGACGGGAACACTTGGGTACTGGGCGTGAACGTGTTGACACGAAACTCGCTGCCGACCGTTGCGCCACCATTATCGTAGCGCTGTGCGTATATGCCGTAGTCGCTGCCGTCCTGGCCAAAACTATGCCACACAACGACAAAATCGCCATCTGCATCCATCGCGACAGATGGGTACAATTGGCTATTGGTCGTGAACGTGTTGACAAGAAACTCGCTGCCGACCGCTGCGCCACTATTGTTGTAGCGCTGTGCGTAAATGCCGTAGCCGCTGCCGTCCTGGCCATTGCTCATCCACGCGATCACAAAGTCGCCGTCTGCATCCATCGCGACAGATGGGCATTGTTGTTCACTGGTCGTGAACGTGTTGACAAGAAACTCGCTGCCGACCGCTGCGCCACTATTGTTGTAGCGCTGTGCGTAAATGCCGAAGCTGGCGCCGTCCTGAAGGCTGCTCATCCACGCGATCACAAAATCGCCATCTGCATCCATCGCGACAGAGGGGTACATTTGGTCATTGGTCGTGAACGTGTTGACAAGAAACTCGCTGCCGACCGCTGCGCCACTATTGTTGTAGCGCTGTGCGTAAATGCCGTAGCCGCTTCCGTCTTGGCCTAAGCTCATCCACACAACGACACAGTCTCCATCTGCGTCCATCGCGACTGCGCTCTCGGCCTGTATGTCCACTGTAACTGTGTTGACACGAAACTCGGCCCCGACCGGCCCCCCTGGGCCAGGCACCGTGGTCAAAACTGGCGCGTCGTTCACCGGTGTTACGTTGATATCCAGTGTCGGCTGGTTGCTGGTGCCGCCCGCGCCGTCGTCTACCGTGAACTGCGCCGTGCGCGTGGCTGCGCTGGGGTTCTGCGATGTGCTGCGGTACGCAATCGCGCGCAGCACGGCCTGCGCAATCGCCGGCGTGCAAGCCGCGTTGAAGTTGACCTGCAGGGGCGCGCCCGCAAGGCCGCTGCCCGCGCCCGCCACGGGGACTGTGCCGATCACAGTTTCCGCTGCACCTGAGCCAAATCCGTCGGCGTCGTACTCGACGTTGTTGCCGGCGCGGCGCACATCGGCTGTGGTCGCGACCGAAAGCTCGTCTTCCGCAAGCGGGCCGGTGGTGTATTCGACCAGCAGATAGCCGGTGTCGAAGTCAGCCTGGCCCGAGGTGACAGTCGCCGCGTTGTCGAGCAGAGCAGGGGCCGCGTCCTCAGTGTAGGCGGCGTTCGATGCCGCAAGAGTGACGACCGGTGGGGCGCTGGTGCCAAAGCGCTGGCCGTAGACGCCGTAAAGGTCGGTGTCCTGGGCAAAGCTGTTCCACACCACCGCGAAGTTTCCGTTGGCATCCATGGCAACGGACTGACTCTCTTGGGCTCCGGTCGTAAAGGTGTTGACCTGAAATTCGCTGCCGACAGGCGCGCCAGTGTTGTCGTAGCGCTGCGCGTAAATGCCGGTGCTATCGCCGTCCTGCGGGATGCTGGCCCAGGTAACCACAAAGTCGCCATCGACGTCGATGTCCACCGCGGCGTCGGCCTGTGCGCCGGCTGTGGTCGTGTTCACCAGAACTTCACCGGTCAGGGGCGTGCCGGCACTTGAATACCGACGGAGGTACACGCCAACACCGTCGCCGTCCTGAAGCTCGGCTGTCCACGCCACGACAAAGTCGCCGTCGCCGTCCAGCGCCACCGAGGGGTAGATCTGCCCGTTGAGTGTTGTCGTGTTGACCCTGAACTCAGCGCCAGCCGCAGCACCCGCACTGGTGAACCGCTGACCGTAGACTCCAAAGCCGCCGCCGTCCTGGTTGCGGCTGTGCCAGACCACTACAAACTGGCCGTTGGCGTCCATGTCGACGGACGGCACGAACTGGTCGTCGGTGGTGAAGGTGTTGACCCGGAACTCGCTTCCCACCGCTGCCCCGGTGTTGTTGTAGCGCTGGCCGTAAATGCCGCCGCCGCTGCCGTCTGTCGGGTGAAGTGTGGCTTCCCAGCACACGACGAAGTCGCCATCATCGTCCATGGCGACACATGCAAACCGTTGCTGATTGTTGACTTCAGTGTTGACCAGGAACTCGCCGCTGATGGGCACACCGGCGCTGTTGTATCGCCGGGCGTAGATGTCATATACGGTTGCCACGCTTAAGCTCTGCCACACTACGACAAAGTCGCCATCGGCATCCATCGCAACGGCCGGGTTGTTCTGGTTGTTCAGAATCGTCGTGTTGACCAGAAACTCGCCTCCAACTGGCGTACCGGCGCTGGTGTATCGCTGACCGTAGACACCTTCGGTCGCACCAGAGTCCTGACCGGTACTGGTCCAGACCACGACGTAGTTGCCGTTTGCGTCGCAGGCAATCCCGCCGTCACCGGTTGCCAATCGCTGATGGTTCGTCACAGTCGTATTGACCTGGAACTCGCTGCCTTGCGGCCCGAATTGGGCTGTGGCCGTGGCTGCCATCAGGGTAAGCATCAGGACTGTCAGGATCGTCGGCTTGTGCATTTCTAACCTCTGGTCGGCTAGAACCATTCGTGGCGCGGGTTTGGCCTGACCGCGGCAACCGCGGGAACCCGAGCGTGTGCGTTACTGATAGAGCGGTTTTGCAACTTAGGGCACGAACAGTAGTAATGTGGTGCGTTCTGGGCAACCAGAATCTCAAGCAACTTTGTGCATTGACCAGACATTTACGCTTGAAAATTCAGATGCACGGCGCTTGCGCCCTGTGCACGCCCGCGAAATGCACAGCCGGGCATTGTGTGCAGATGTGACGAACTTTCAGCCCTGCAATGCGTTTGAAAAACTTCCGGGAGTCAGCGCTTCGCCTACAGGGGTCTGGGCATGCATCGCAACCTTCTCGCCGTGGCGGCGGTCCTTTCTGTGACCGCTTTCTTCCTCTTTGTCTCCGTGATGGTTTCACGCTCGTCGCTGGCCCAGGATCGCGAAGCCGAGGCCCAGGCCGCGCTGGCCGAAGCCGACGCGGCTTTTGACGAGAAACGCTACGCCGATGCCGCCAGCGGCTACCGGGAAGTGGTCGATGAGTTGCGCTCAGGCCAAGACCGCAACCGCGCCATCACCCGCACACTCGTCAGCCTTGCAGAAGCCGGCGACCACGCCCGTATGGACGGGCTGGCGATGGCGAAGTTTCTGCGCAAGATCGACCGGGCCGACACGCTGCTGGAAGGCTTTCGCATGGCGGCGCTGTACTACGCCGGCCGTGACCATGACTACCACGTCGGCCGCAACGGTGTCCGCGACTATGAGCTGGACACCAGCAAGCTCGAAGCCGACGAAGCCCGCAACTGGCGCTATGTAAACACAGCCATCAGCGACGTGGATGCGGCGCGCAGCCTGATGTTCGAGGCCTGGAGCGTAAGCAAGTCGCTGATGGACCAGCGTCAGGATGCTGCCAGCAAGGCGCAGCTTGAATTGCATGTTGCCGTGACGCTGGAGTATTGCGACCTGCTTGAGGTGAACGACCGCCTGCGGGGCGGCACGCGCAACGAAATGCACTTCTTTGGCAGCGACTACGGTATCGGTGGCAAGCGTCCTGTGGATGCAGCGCCGCCCCCTGTGCCCGAAGAATTCGAAGAAGATCCCAGCGACGAACCAACCGAACGCGAGCCGGCGGCCGAAGCTGAGATAGTCCCGTCCGCAGTCACCCCGGCCGAGGAGCCGTTCACCCGCCGCGGCTACTACCTGCAGCCGCAGTACCCGTCGTTGCCCACGATCGAAGCGCTGTTCGAGACCGCGACCCGCCGCGCCGAAGACCTGAAAGACAAGGCGATGCAGGCCACCATCCTGTACCGGCGCGCGGTCCTGATGCTGAACGTGGGGCTGTATGGCAGCGCCGAGCTGAATGCAGCGCTGACCGATTGGCGCAACGGCGCCGCGGCGGCCCCCGACATGGCCCGCGACCCGCGGCCGCTGCTGCGAAAGCTGCTGCGCGAGCACAGCGGCAGTATCTGGGACGACGAAGCTCGCTTTCTGCTGGGTTACATCGGTTACTATCTGAATGACTTCCCGGCTGCGCGCGCGGAGTTCGCGCAGCTTGAAAAGGACTATCCGAAGTCGCGCTACATCGGTGAGGCGCGGCGGCTGATCCAGGTGATCGAGTTTCCGCAGGTGTTCACGAGTTTCAGCACCGGCGGCGCTGACCACGCGCTGGTGGCACCGGGCGAGGCACTGGCAGTGAGCATCTATGCGCGCAACGTGGAAAGCGTGAACATCAGCTTGCGCCCGCTCAAGCTGGGGCAGTTACTCGCGTCGGCCCCAAGCGCCGAGCATGTGTACAACAACTTGGCTGAGCTTGAAAAGCTGCCCGGCTTTGAGGATGCGCTGGGTGCCAGCGTGCTTGACCAGTCGTTCAAGCTGAACGCCGCGTCGCGCCACTTCTATGACATACGCGAGTCGCTGCCGCTGTTTACAGGTGCGCCGGGCGTGTATGTGCTCGAGATCGCGGGCGGCCCGGTGCTTGAGCGCAAGCTGGTGCAGGTCGCCGACCTGTCGGTGCAGCGCCGCCGCCTGAAGACGAGCGAACAGTTCTGGGTGACCACGCGTCAGGGCCGCCCTCTGGCCAACGCGCTGATTCGGGGTGGTTATCACGAAAATCTGTTCGTATCTGTGCCCTATCGTGAGACCGTGCCAGTGGACGCCAAAGACCCAAGCGCAGGCACCACCCAGGTCACACGCTTTCGTGAGGAACGCCGACTGGTGCAGCACGAAGTGAAGGGCGCGACGGATGTCAACGGGCTGTTCGAAACCATTCTGCCGCCGCACGAAGTAACGAACTTCTGGGCCGCGATGGATGTCGACGGCACAGTGTTCCTGATCAACCACACCAGCGGGCCGGGCAGCATCGAGGCGCCAGCCGACTGGATACCCCAGCCGCAACCCGCGCCGCAGGCCGACTTGCGCGCCTTTGTCTACTCTGACCGGCCGGTGTATCGGCCCGGCGATACGGCATGGCTGCGCCTGATCACCCGCGCGCCCGTGGGCCAGGCCCAACTCGCCGGGCAGGCGGTTGTGCTGCGCGTGCTGCACAGCGGCGTCGAACAGTACCGTGCCGAAGTCGTGTTGAACGAGTTCGGGTGTGCCACGGCGCGCTTTGAGGTGCCGGTTGGCGCGCCGGTGGGGGACTACCAGGTTCTGGTACAGAACCCGCGCATCGGCGGCGAAACCACCTTTCGCATGAAGGTGCTCGAGTACTTCAAGAAAGACGTGAAGCTTGAGATTCTCGCGCCGGTAGACGCGCTTGTGCCGGGCAGCAGCGCCGAGGTTCCCATCGTATTCTCGTACCACGCAGGCGGCGCCGTGCAGGGCAGCGAAGTGACGTACCGCGTCAGCGCCCGCGCCCAGGGCGGCAAAGCCTGGCAGCCAATGGCCGGCCGCGCGAACACCAATCTTGACGGGCGCGTGCTGGTGGCGTTGAACACCGACCGCATCAGCCGCGATGCAGGCGGCCAGGCCGTAACGTTGACGATTGAAGCCGAGGGCACAGGGCCCGGCGGGCAGGTCGTGCACGCCCAGGCAACCGCGCGGATCAGCGGCTCCGGCATTTCGGTGACCGGGCAGTGGCCACAGGCGAACTGGCAGACTGCCAACCATCTGCCCCTGAGGCTGCGTGTAAGCGACTCCGCGGGAAAACGCCTGCGAGCCGCCGGCGAATACACCGTCTGGCGTGTTACCGACCAGACAAGCCTGCTGGCTTCGGATTGGGCCAACCCCAGCATCCGCAGCGTATCGACGCAGAACTTTGACGACGCCGGCCGCGCGGATTCAGTTGCAATCCAGTTGCCGGCGACAACCGGGCGCTACTACATCCAGGTAAGGGGAAGCGCGAGCGGCGAGAGCTTCACGCTGACTCACCGCGTGCTGCTGGTCAGCCGCGGCGAGCTGGACAACCGCGTGCTTTCTGTTCTGCCCGAGTTCGACAGCTTCGACCTCACGACGCCAGGCACACTGTTGCTGTGCCAGCCGGCAGCCGGTGATGTGCTGCTCAGCCACCATGCCAACGGCTTCGAAAGCGGCCACCGTGTGGTGGTTGGCGCGCCGGCACTCGGCATTCATGAGTTGCTTATTGGTGAGGGCAACGCGCCGCATTGCTTTATCAGCGCGCGGGCAGTCCGTTGGGGCGGGCTAAGTGCTGCGCAGTACGGAGTAAGCGTGCGCCCGGCTTCGCGGTCAATCCAGACCAGCGTCCGCTTCGACCAGGCGCAGTACAAGCCCGGCGAAATCGTAACGGCCGACATCATTACCGTGGATCACCGCGGCGAGCCGGTGCAGGCCGAAGTTGCACTGTCCGTGTGGGACAGCGCGCTGAAAGAGTTTGCGTCCAGCGCGCTTGAAGCCAGCCTGTACGACCATTTTTACTCGGGCGTCAGTGACTTCGTGGCCCGCGACGAGAACCTGGGCGCGCGCACGCGAGTGTCCGCGACGCGTCGTAACGACGCCCGCGTCAAGCGCTGGCGCATTTACAGCATGCCGACGGGCAGCTTCTTTTACGGGGCGCAAAGCTGGACCACGCGTCGCCAGTACAGCCTGCTCGAGATCATGGAAAACCCGGACGACCTGTATGAAGACATGCGAGTGGTCCAGGACGCAGTCCACTCGATGAGTGAGAACTGGGACAGTCCCGACGCGAACGAGTCGCCGAACCCCTACTACGGCGAGAGTTCGGCAGTCGGCCTCGGCGGCGGCGGTGGTGGCCGTGGCGGCGCCGGCGGCCTTGCATACCGCCGTGCACGCGGAGGTGGCGGCAGGCCGCGCACAGAAACCCATGAGCGCAGCGACTTCCGCGACAGCGCATACTTCAATGCCGAAATCCGCACCAACGAAAAGGGTTTCGCCAGCATCAGTTTCACGCTGCCGGACAACCTGACCGAGTGGACCTTTGAAGCAACGGCATCCGACCGCGCAGCCGCCATCGGCCAGTGCAGCGGCACATTCAAGGCCGCACGTGACCTCAGCCTGCGCATGGTGGGCCCGCGCGGCTTGACCGAGGGCGATGAAGTGGAACTCAGCGCTCTTGTGCAGAACCTGGGCAAGGAGAGTGAGGCAGTTACTTGCCGCGTGACATTGAACGTCGAAGGCTCGAAGGCGCCACTGACGCTGCTTGCGGCGCCAAGCCCTGAGCACGCCAGCGTCCTGCCCGGCATGAGCCAGGAAGTGCGCTTTCGCGTCAAGGTCGGGGGATATGGCCTCGCGACACTGAAAGTTGAAGCCGTCGGGCAAGGCGATTCCGACAGCCTTGTCTGGAAGTACGCGGTTGCACCACGCGGCGTCTCAGTCAGTTCGACCTCAAGCTTCAGGTTCGAAGCCGGACAAGATGTGCTGGCCCTGCCTGCGGACTTGCCCAAGGGTGTGCTGCTCGACCGCAGCAGCGTCAGCATCCAGTTCCATGGTTCGCTGATCGGGAGTGTGGTCGATGCGCTGCCAGGCCTCGTGAACTATCCCTATGGCTGCGCCGAGCAGACGACCAACAAGTTCGTGCCGCTGCTGTCGGTATTGCAGCTGCTCAAGGCTTACAACCTCGATGTCCACGAGATCGGCAGGACCCGCGTCAGTTACAACGGAGTCGTCGAAGCCGAGAACTGGCCCGCGCAGCTGAGCAACTCCCGCGAGATCCAGAAAATGGTCGATATCGGGTTTGGCAATCTTCGCGGCTACCAGAACGGCGACGGCGGGTGGGGTTGGTTCGGGAACCATGGCAGCAGCCCGCACCTCAGCGCCACCGTGCTGGCGGGTTTGTGCAGCGCGCGCCAGGTGGCAGCCGGCATCGGTCTCAGCTTGCCGGCGACCGACGCGGTGATGAATGCGATGTTCCTGCGCGGCGCAGAGTTCCTGCTTCAAGCGGCGGCCGACCTGGGCAACGACCCCGCATTGCGTGCCCGCGCGCTGTACGCGGCTGCATGGGCCGTCTCGTTCTTGCCTTTGCCGGCAGCCGACGAGAAAGACGCATACGCTGACGTCCGCGCCACGCTGCTTCAGCGGCTGATTGCCGCGCAGGCGGCGTTGGGAAGTGACCCGACAGCGGCAGCGGAGAACGGCGGCGGCAGTGCCGGCCTGGCAACCCTGGCGCTCGCGCTGCACCATGCGGGCCGGGCGGCCGAGGCAAAGACAGTCGTGAAGTCGTTGCTGGCGCAGGCCGAGAAGGACAGCCGCGGAATGATCACCTTTCCCTCGGGCAGCGATCGTGACCTTGCGTGGCACGACGTGCCGGTCGAGGCACATGCGCTGGCGATCCAGGCGATAGCAACTGTGAATGCCGCCGAGCCGGTGCTTCAGCGGGCAGTGCAGAGCCTGCTGGATTCAAAGAGTGGCGGCGGCTGGGGTAACACGCGCTCGACGGGCCAGGCAATCGCGGCTTTGAGCGCCTATCTTGAGGCGAATAAAGAGCAGGCAGCAGAAGTGCGAGTCGGTATTCGCCTCGGTGCGGCGACGATCGGCACGTTTGAGCGCACGACGGACCGGCTGCTTTCGGCCCGCACGCGCTGGGACATTCGCGGCGACATGCTGAGAGAGCACGGCGCGACGGTCAGCCTTGCACGCAGCGGCACGGCGGCAATCTCCGGCAGCATCACTGTGCGAGCATTTCTTCCGGTCGACAAGCCGGTGGCCGAGACTTCCAATGGTGTTCGGGTGACGCGCACTTACAGCCGGCGCACAGCCATAGAGCGTGATGTTGAGGTCGAGGTGCAGGACGAGAACGGAAGGGTGCTGCGACGTACGACCGAGAAACGCGTAGAGCACAAGTACGCAAACATGAGCGAGAGCGATGAATTGAAAGTGGGAGACATTGTTAGTGTAACAATTCAATTGGTCGCAAAGCCTGGTGAGCGGTATTTCTGCATTGAAGACGCGCGTCCCAGTTGCTTTGAGCCGATTTCCAGCCGCTATGAACGTGTTCCGGGCTTGGTGGAGGCGGTGGGGGGACTCACTCTGACCAAGGAAGAAAGAGATACCACAACCAACTTCTATGCCGCAGACTTGGACAGCAAAGGGCAGGTTACGTTCCGTTACGACTGCGTAGTGGTGGCGGCAGGCAAGTTCACGGCGCTGCCAGCCAGGGCGTTCAATATGTACAACGAGAACCATTCAGGCCACAGCAACAGCACATCGCTGACCGTGAAGTAACGGAGCAGCAAGGACACAAGTCCTGTCAGAGCGGTTAGCTTACGTGACATGCCTGAGCAGCAAGGAAAAGCAATAGCAGTAGGCAGAATCATCAAATTGACGTGCAACAAGAAGACGTAAGCCGCACGGAAAGTCCCACCCGCCTCCAGAGAAACGCTGGGGGCGGGTTCAGTTCTGGAGCGGGCGAAGGGGTTCGAACCCTCGACCACCTGCTTGGGAAC
>JADZFR010000054.1 GCA_020849795.1 Planctomycetota bacterium
GCGCAACCTGGAAGAGCAACTCAAGGCCATCGACGCCATGCCGCAGAGCCCGGGGGTCTCTGCGCCCAAGGCCGGAAGATAAGCCAAAGCCGCAGCAAGCCCCCAGCCCCGCAAGCACGGGGCCGGTAGCAATTTGCAGCGGCAGCGGCGGCAAGCTGATGCCGCGTGCCGTCGGTCTCTATTGCCGGCAGCGTTTCTGGTTCTTCGCACTTTTGGTGTGCTTGAGGCGTAGTATCATCTGCCGCGTTGTCGCTCGGAAACATCATCGATGGCCACCACCAAGATTGAAGTCCTGTTTGGCAAGATCGCTGTTTCGTGCGGTTTCATCACGGAAGAGCAGCTTGCGAAAGCCGTTGAGTCGCAAGAGAAGGCACCCGACGGCACCCACCTGGGCAAGATCATGGTGGACGTTGGCCTGCTCAGCGACGAAGAGTTGATGACCGTGCTGGCGATCCAGCGCGAGAACCGTTCACGCCTTGAGATGTCGCCCGCCGTGCGCAAGATGGGCATGACACTGGGCCGCCTCGCCATCGAAAAGAACTACTGCAACGAGATGCAGGTTCACGAGTGCATCCGTGAGCAAGCCAAGCTTGAGCGCTTCAACCTGTTCTTTCGGCTGGGCGAGGTGATGGTCAGCAAGCAGGCGTTGACGGCTGACCAGGTGCATGAGTTGCTTCAGACGCAGAACATCACGATCTTGGGCTGCCCGGCGTGCTTCAGCAAGTTCAACGTGCTGAACTACAAGGACGGCATGGCCATCGCGTGCCCAAAGTGCGGCCACCCCGAGCTGGAACGCCCGGTGACGATGCCGGCGCTGAAGGTGGACGGCAGCATCGACGAAGGCGACAGCAAGAAGGCGATGAAAAAAGAAGCCGACGCCAATCTGCCCGAATCGCTGCGCAACATGGAGCAGGATTTTAAGCCGCCGACGAGGGACTGATTCCTCATTCCGGGTTATGCGTTCGTGGATCCCTGTTCAGGGTGACGGCCCGAGCAGCGAGGTGGTTGCCTCAAGTCCCCTGTGCCTGACTTCAATCGGTCAAATTCTCACGATCCTGCCCTTGGTCACACACGCGTGTAAGGTGATGTAATAGAGAATCTTACGCGTGCGGTACGGCCTTTGCTGACAGGCCAGCCGGCGACGCATGCTTGACGGGCGCGGCAGCAACCCTGATACTGAACGGGTCGGATGCCCTGTAAAGTTAGGGACGGTCCTTACGTTAACCCAAACAAGGGGAAAGCTTTGAAACGGAACATGCGTAGAGGTTTCACTCTCGTCGAACTGATGGTGGTCATCGGCATCCTGGGGCTGCTCGTCGGCATCCTGGCGGTCGCCGTGATCCCGAAACTTACCGAAGCCAAGAACAAGCTGGAAATCAAGCAGCTTGGTGACATCAAGACCGCTTTCGACAACATCTCGATCGACAAAAGCAAGGCCGGCTTGCTGCAGAAGGCGCCGCTCAAAGAGGCGCGTGGCCGCAAGTTCTATGAAGTCGCGTTCAAGAAGAAGCTGCTGAACGATGACCTGGTGGGCAAGATCGTCAGCTTGAACAGTGGCGACACGTCGGCGGACAAGGCGTTCATCACCGACGAAAACATGGAACTGGGCGAGCTGAACTGCTCGTACACCGCGCCGGTGGGCGGCGAGCTGCTGGTGCTGATGAAGAAGACCGGCAAACTGCGCAAGGTGCTGATCACCTTCAACGCCCGCAACTGGCTGAACTACGCCGACCACGGCACGATTGTCCAGTTCTCGGACGGCGAAACCGCCGACTACATGACCAAGGACACCGCGGCCACCGAGTACCAGATTGACGCGGACACCTGGGACAGCAACGCCGGCGACATCATCGGCAACAAGCCGCCGTTCGATAAGACCTTCGAGTAACCCACACCCGGCAAGTCACTCATGAGCCCCCGCGAAAGCGGGGGCTTTGTGTTTTTCGGGCCCCGGCAGATTCGCACGGCTTCTGCGGCTGCGGCTTGCGCAACCGCGAAACAAGCGCCGGATCGGCTGGACGCCGGGCGTTGGGTGGGGGAAACTAACCGTGTCGGATACCCATGAGCGCTGACCGCCTTGGGGGCCGTGTCATGGATCCCGACTTACCTGTACCTGCCGACCGAATCACCTTCGCGACTCCGACATAGCGCGTTCACTCACGTTGCGCCCGCCCGGCGGGCGTGTGGTCGTTTTTCCGGGCCTGCGGCATCGGACCTGTTGCCTATTGGATAGTTGTAAGTAACGGGCAATAAACACGTTAGGACAAGTTTGGCTTGACGAACCGACCCCCGTGCGGGAAACTTCGGGTGTCGGATGCCTTCCAAAGGCGCGAGTACCCAATTCCGAGAAAATCATGCTACCCCGAAACAAGGCTTTCACGCTCGTTGAGCTGATGATCGTTATTGCCATTCTTGGCCTGCTGGCCGCGGTGCTTACCGTGGCGGTCACCCGCCACATGCGCAAGGCCAGCGCCGACATGGACGCGATCAGCCTGGGCAAAGTGCACGCCCAGTTGCAGGCGGCGGCCAACGACGGCTCGCTCAACCGCAAGTTCAACGCGGCTGAGAACAAAGAGAAGTCCGGCCGCGCGTTCTGGTACGCCTGCTTCAAGGGCAAGATCCTGGATGACTCGCTGCTGTCGAGCATCGTGAGCAAGGGCGGCGCCGACAGCGCCGTCGCCAAGCATGAGCTGGATGCGATGACCGAGCTTCCGGCCGAGTCTTGCAGCTACACGGCGCCGAAGATGGGCGAGTTCAAGCAACTGTTGACAGGTAAAGAGCGCGTGGTGCTGTTCACGTTCAACTCACGCAACTGGTTCAACTATGAGGGCCTTGACCGCGGCACGCTGGCGGCCTGGTCGGATGGTGAAGTGGCCGAGTACTGGCCGCTCGACCGCATCCGTGAAATCAGCGAGGTCAGCCAGGCGGACTGGGATGCGCCAGCCGACCTGCTGGGCAGCAAGAAACCGTTCCACAAGACCCACGAGTAAATGCGGCAGCACGGGGGCGCAGCACGCAGCGTACTGCGCCCCTACGCATTCAAGACGTGCAGCGGGCTGCCGGGTTCCTGCAACTCGACTTCGAGCATCGCTTCGGCGCGGTCGGCGTGTTCCAGCTTCAGGCGCGACAGCACTTCGCGTGCCGCGTCCAGCCGCCGCAACAGGCACAGCGTCTTGAGTAACCACAGTAGCGCGTCGGCTGAGTCGCCTGCGGCTTCCAGCGGTTCGACGGCCAGTTCGGGGTCGCCTGACTGGTAGCGGGCGATGCCCATCAGCAGCAGCGACGCGGGGTCATGCGGCTCAAGGCTCAGCACAGCGTCAATCTCGGCCAGCGCGGTCACGAACTCGCCTTTGTGCAGCAGCGCCGATGCGATGTTGCGGCGGATGAAAGGCGCGTCGTGTTCTTCCAGCGCCTCGTCGAGCAGCTTGAGCGCCTCGTCGGCGCGGCCTTCGCGCATGTGTTCCATGGCGAACGAGTTCAGCGTGGTTGCAAACGAGCCCCGCTCGCTGCTGCCAAGGCCCACGAGGTCCCGGCGTTTGCGCCACAGGTCGACCAGCGGCGCGGTCATTCCGTGCTCGTTCAGGATTTCGGCGACGGCAAGCCAGTCGTGCGCGGCCGCGCCGCTTGCCAGCTCTTTGGCAAGGCGACGCGCATGGCTGCGCTCGCCGGCGTCAAAGGCAGCGCGAATGTCGTCAGGAGTGGGCATACTCTCTCACCGGCTACTTCGCCTGCGCAAAGTAATCGCGGTGGCGCTGCAAAGCCTCATGGGTAAGGCCTGCGGGCTTGTGGTCATGGCCGAAGGGGCTCATCTCGCGCAGGCGCTTGACGATCTTTGCGGTTTTCTGGACCAACTCGTCCACTTCTTCGGCGCTGGTGTAGCGGCTTGTGCAGAAGCGCACGCTGCCATGGATGGCGCTCAGCGGCACGTTCATGGCCAGCAGCACGTGGGAAGGCTCCATGCTGCCGGACTTGCAGGCGCTGCCGGCGCTGACGCAGATGTTCTCGGCGTCCATCATCATCAGCAGCGCTTCACCATCGATGTACTTGAAGCCGGCGTTGACCGTGTTCGGCAGGCGTTCGTGCTGGTCGCCGTTGACGACAACATCGTCCAGCGTGTTCAACACGCCGTTTTGGAGGCGGTCGCGCATCGCGCGCATGTGCATCGCGTAGTCATCCAGCTTGGCGCTGACCATGCGCGCCGCCGCACCCATCGCCACAATGCCGAGCACCGCCTCGGTTCCCGCGCGCCGCCCGTTCTCGTGGTGGCCGCCGCGCAGCAGCGGCGTGTAGCCGGCGTCTTTGCGCACGAACAGCGCGCCCGTGCCCTTGAGACCATGAAACTTGTGGGCGCTAACAGTCAGGTAGTCGATGGCGGCGTGCTCGGTCAGGTCGATGTGCAGCTTGCCTGCAGCCTGCACGGCATCGACATGGAACAGGGCGCCGAACTGCTTGGCGATGTCGCCCGCGGCGCTGATCGGGCTGATCACGCCGGTTTCGTTGTTGGCCCACATCAGCGAGACCAAAGCGGTATCGCCGCTGATTTCGTTGCGCAGCTCATCCAGGTCGATGTGTCCCAGGCGATCAACGCTGAGCTCGGTGACGCGATAGCCGCTGTCGCCAAGATAGCGGACCACCTCAAGCACCGACGCGTGTTCGGTGCGCGTGGTGATGATGTGTTTGCGCTCGGGTAAGCCTTCCAGCGCCGAATAGATGGCGGTGTTATTGCCCTCGGTCGCGCCGCTGTTGAACACGAGCTCGGCGGGCGTGCAGTTCAGCATGCGCGCCACCGCTTCGCGGGCTTTCTCGACTTCGTAGCGCGCCTTCTGGCCGAAGCTGTGGGTGCTGCTCGGGTTACCCCAGCCCTCGCCGATCACAGGCAGAATCGCCTCGACAGTTTCCGGCGCGGGAAACGTCGTGCTGTTGTTGTCGAAGTAGATGGGCTGGTCGCTCATGATCGATCGAAGGGTTGCGTGGCAGCAACGCTGTGAGCTTACGCTCGGGGCTCGCTGCCTGTCTAGCGCATGGGTGGCGCGTGCAGTTCGGCGCTGTGTTCAGTGGTGTCGATGACTTCCAGCGTCGGGTCCACCATTTCGCGCAGCCGGTCCTGCACAAAGAACTTCATGGTGGCAGAGCTTGAGGCGCACGAGTTGCAGTGGCCGTGCAGCGTGACGTAGACCTTGTTGTCGCGAATGTCGACCAGCTCCATGTCGCCGCCGTCCATGGCCAGTCCCGGTCGAATCTCGCGGTCCAGTACCTCCTGGATCTTTTGGGCCAGCGCCAGGTTGCTGAAGGCCGGCTTACCTTCCGCCTTCGCGGGTGCGGGTTTGGCTTCAGCGGGTTTCTCGGCGTGTACGCGCCCCAGGATGGCTTTCAGGTCCACGTGGCAGCTGGTGCAGCCGCCGCCGGCTTTGGTGTAGTGCGTAATGCCCTGGATGTCGGTGAGGTTGTGGTCGCGGATGGCGCGTTCGATCTTGTGTTCGGGCACGCTGTAGCAGCGGCAGACGTGGAACTCTTCGTCTTCGTCGAGTTCGTTTTCGAGGTCAATGCCGCGGGCGCGGGCGTATGCAACCTCCAGGGCTTCCATGGCAAGCACGCAGGTGTGCATCTTCTCGGCGGGCAAACCGCCCAGGTGCGCGCTGATGTCGGCGCTGGTGATGCGTGCTGCAGTATCCAGATGCTTGCCCTTGAGCATTTCGGTCAAGGCGCTTGCCGCGGCGATGGAACTCGGGCTGCCGAAGACCTGAAAGGTCGCAGCGACGATGTTCTCGCCTTCATCCAGCTTCAGGAACAGCTTCATCGCCTGGCCCGAGGACAACGACCCGACCTCGCCGACCACACTGGCGTCAGGCAGCACGCCGACGTTGCGCGGATTGATGAAGTGATCCTTGAGCTTGACGGAGTAGCCGATCACGTTGCTTCCTCGTGCCGATGTACCGATAACAACATACCGGACTGACTTAGTCCATAATGCGCACAGGCCCGTCCGTGCGCCGGTCGAGCGGAAGTCCATTGCCAAAGCAGGTGTCGCTCCGGCGTTTACACGGCGTGCCGTCGTCGGCTAATCTCGGGCGATGCCGCCTAGTCTTGCACCCGCATGGAAAGAGCATGACGAGTTCGCGCGACGCCTGCCCGCAAGCGTGCTGGCTACGTTGGGCGGTGCCTTTACGCCCCGGGCGCTGGCGCTGCGTGCCGCGCATGAAACCCTGAGCAAGTTTCCGAAAGACCACACGCCCGTGCTGCTGGACCCCGCGTGCGGTTTGGGCTCGCTGCTGCTGGGCGCAATCGAATGGGCCAGCGTCCAGCGGCCGACGTGGCTGCAGGGTTGGCTGGCTCAGGGTCGGCTGCAAGGTTGGGAAGTCAGTCGCGAAATCGGCGAGGGCTGCAAACGCGTGATCACCGCAGCCGGCAAATGCCTGGGAGGCGAGGCACGCCCCAAGGTGCTGACCACTGACGCCCTGATGAGTGACGAGCGCGAGATTGCAGACGCGATTCTGATGTTTCCGCCATGGGTCGAGTTCACGGCCCAATCAGGTAATGTCCTGCCGCCCGACAAGCGCGCCTGGTTCGCGCGCAAGTTTGGCAGTTTTGCCAGCTTTCCGGGACTTCACGGTGCATTTACGGAACTGTCGGGACGGCTGGTCAAGCGTTCAGGCCGCGTCGGCGCGCTGCTGCCATATAAAGTTGCCGACCGGCCCGAGTACGCAGGCTTTCGGCGCGCGCTGGCGAACCTGCTGGCGCCAGAACAGATACTGACCCAAAGCGATTTGCCCGGCGTGAGCGAGCCGGCGGCGCTGTTTATCTTCACAGCAGGCAAGGGCGACGTCAGCGGCGAGCCGTGGCAGGCCCGCGCCGACGAGCAAGAGCAAGTGTACCAAAGCAGCATCCTTCGCCACGGCCCGCTGCCCGCCGGCACGTTTCAGGATATCGGCGTCAACTTCGGCAACTCGGCCCACCTGCTGATCACCGACAAGGGCGAACCGGGCGCGCAGCCGCTTCGCGACAGCAACGACGTCATCCCATTCGGCATTCGCAAGCCGCAGCTTTTCCTGCGCGGCAAGGTTCCGAAGATCACCGGCTTCTACGCAAAGATTGCCAGCCCCGTGGTGTTCAAGCGCGTCAAGATCGTCATGCGCCGCGATGGCGGCCGGCCGGCCGCGGCAAGGCACAACCCGCCTGCGTTCTTTCGCGACGACCTGATCGGCTGCTTTGGCGCGCAGGGTTACGACGACGACTATCTGTTGGGGATCTTTAACAGCGAGTATTTCGCGCGCCTGTACCGCGACAGTTTCAAGGAAGGCCGCCTTAGAGCCGAAGGCAGAATCACGGTTGAGCAACTAAGCGTGCTGCCAGTGCCCAGCCCAAGAGCCGCCGGAAAGATGTACGAAGCCATCATCCAGATCAGCCGCGAACTGCAGAAGGTGGTGGGCAAGAACGCCAAGCTGATGGCCACGCTGGACGAGGCAGTGAAGAAGGCGTATCGAGGGAAGTAAGCAGTTGTCAGTTGTCAGTCGTCCGACAACTGACAACTGACAACCTCCAGCCCTTCACATCCTTTGCTCTGTGTGCTTCACCGGCTCGGCCAGTTCGCGGTCCTTTTCTTTCACCTTCTTGGCCGGGATGCCCACGTACACTGCGTGCTCGCGGGTATTGCGTGTCAGCAGGCCATGCGCGCCGAGCATGCTGTTCTGGCCCATTTGCGTGCCCGCAAGCACCGTGGAGTGATACGTCAGGCGGCAGCGTGGGCCGATCACGGTCTTTCGGTTGTCGACGTACTGCTGCAGGTTGATGTCGTGGGTGTGGCTGTACACATTCACGAAGTCGCTGATGCTGGACTTGTCGCCAAGCTCAATGCCGCCGCGGTCGTCCAGCAGCACCCAGCGGTGCACCACCACGTTGTCGCCGACTTCCATATTGTAGCCGAATGTGAATTCAACGTATGGGAAGCATTTGAAGTTCTTGCCGCACTTCTTGAAGATGAACTGCGCCAGCATGCGCCTCAAGCGAAAGCCAAGCTCGAGATTCATGCCCGCCGGGCTTCGGTCAAAGCTGTACCACAGCCATAGCAGCGGCTTGACCTCGGCGAACTTCACGGGGTCACAGTCGCCGTAGTACTCGGCTTCGAGCGTTACGTTGCGCGGGTCAAGCTGCATGTTGAACAGGGGGTTCGCGTTCGGCTCGCCCCACAGCATGCTTAGCGCGTCGCGACAGATATCGCTGCGGTCTTCGCCGGCGCGAATGCGTTGCTCAAGGCCGCCGATCCACTCGGTGTACAATTCGTCGGTGTCGCTGGGCAGCTTCAGCGCGCGCAGCGTCATTTCAATGCCGATGGGTTTCACCGGCGGCGGAATTTCGGGCATGTGAGCCTCCGCGCGGAATGATCATTGGTCCGTGCGCAATGTTCAATGGGGTAACGCCGCCTGATCTACAGCACCGGTATGTCGTCCGGCGACAGCGGCTTGACCGGCGTTTGGTAATCAAACAGCGGCCTGGTGACGGCGTCGAATGCGTCGCGAAACGCGCCAATGCGCAAACCCATGCCGTCATCGGGAAGCTGCGCCAGCAACGCCAGGGCTGAGCGTGCAAGCTGGCGCGCGCCGCTGAAGTTGCCATTGCCGAAGTGATGCAGGCTGACGGCGGCCTGCAACAGGCCCTGGTAAAGCTGCGCGGCCTCGGTGCCGGGGTGGCGCTTCCAGAGAACTTCGAGAAGCTCGTGGGCCATCCACCAGTCGCGAATCTCGAAGCAGCGCACCGCCCGACGCCATAGCTCGTCGTCCGGCTGGTTCAGTATGGCAGATGGTGTCACGTGATGGTCCCGTTGAGGGCGTTAGTAGCCGGGCGGGCGCTTGAGCCTTTGCGCCCTAGCCTTGTCGTCGCTTAAGGGCGGCGGGGTGTGCTGGCCGCCGTCCTTCCTGACCTGGCCCGGCGCAACCAGCCGCACATCGAGCACAGGCTCGGTGAACTGGAACTGCCATGCCGGCCACTCGGGGCGTGTTTCACGCCATGCGAAGATTCTCATGCGATCGCGCGACAGGCCGATCACCACACCGTTCAGCACATCGCAGCTGCGGACTGCTTCGGGTGCCGTGAACTCGAGCGCGTTGCTGCCGTCGCGGAACAGCATGGGCACCACGGGCCGCTTGATCGCGACCAGCAGGCAGCGCCGCTGGCCCTTAAGCTCGGTCGCGGCAAGGTCGCTGATTGCTGTGCCGGCGTAGAAGGCCAACACCGGCGGCTCGGATGACTTCGGGTCCCATACGTACACGTCGCCGGCGGTGTCGGCAATCAGCACGTACTTGTCGTCGCTGGTTAACGCGGTCACCTCGTGCCGGGTGCCGCGGTAGCGGGCAGCCACCCGCAGCGCGCTGCCGGCTTCAGTGTTGCTTTCCAGCAGCAGTACGGTCGGGCCGTTGGCAAACAGCAGGCGCCCGTCAAAGAGTTGCAGGTTGCGCGTGGTGCTGTACTTGCTGATCAGTTCGGGCATGACCTGGACCGCGCTGCTGTACGGCTGCAGCGTCGGCCAGCGCAACAGGCCGAACTCGCTGTGGGTCGCATAGATGTAGCCGTTGTAGATGACAGTGGCGTTGATGCCGGTGCGTGCGTCGGCCGCCGGGCCGATCGGGTACTCGCGGTGCCCTTTCTGGTGCCGTACCAGCGTTGAGTAAACGCCGTTGCGGGCGCCGGCCAGAATCACGCGCCCGTCTTCATCGCCATGCACGCGCACGCTGCGCAGGCTGCCAAGGCGCGCATGTTCATAGTCCAGCGACAGGTCGAGGTTCTCAAGGTTGGACTGGCTCAACGGGTCGATGGCGTACACGCGGCGGCCGCTGGCGACCAGCGCCAGTGCCTCCACCTCGGCGGTCGTGCCTTTCTCCTGCTCTACTACGTGCAGCGCCTCGGCCGGTAACTCCTCGGTCTGGATCTCGTCTGTGGGAGCGTCTTCGTCGACCTTGGTTGCCTGCTGGATCGCTTCACTCAGTGCGGTGCCCAGCGCTTCATTCATCTTGACGGCGGCTGCCTCTGCCACGTCATCGTCGATCCCGGCTTCACGGCGCACGGTTTCTTCGGCGCCCTGCAGCCGCACACTGTTGCTTTCCTTGATCTTGTCGGTGTCGCCGACGACATGTTCGTCGCGAATCGGGTCGAGGTGCGGCTTTGAAATGGAGAGTTCTGCCTGGCGCGCGCGCTGGGCCTCAATCTCGGCGATGGCGCTCAACTGCTCGGGCGTCATCGTGCGCTGGATCAGGCGGTGCAGCAAATCGGCCTTGAGCTGTTCGTCGCGGATCAGGTTGACGTAGACCTCGACGCGGTCGTCATCCAGCTCGGCCTTGAGTTTCTTGACGACCTCGAGGTGCTTGTTGAGCATGATGCCGTCCAGCTCAAGCTTCTCTTCGATCAGCAGCTTGCGCAAAGCACCCTCAAGGCTGTGCTGCTGTTTCTGGTACTCCTTTTCCAGCCGGTCCAGTTCGGCCTGGCGCTCGATGCCCTTGAGCTTGCGTTCGTGGTCTTTGATCAGGCCCTCTTCCTTGGCGCTGGCCAAAAACTCCTCAAGCTCTTTGCGCGACAGCTCCTGCCCCATCTGGTCGCGCATCATGGTGGTTTGCACTTCCTGCTCGGCTTTGCTGCGCTCTTTGGCGCGCTCGGCCTCGGCGATCTCGCCCTTGAACTTTTCGAACCCGGTGCTGCGCACGCGTCCCAGTTCGATGTCGGCATGCACGATGCCCAGGGCTGCCAGTTCGGCACTGCAACGTTCCACGACCTGGTCTTTCAGGCGCGCCAGTACGGCCTCGTCGGTGAGTTCTTCAGCGGTGAAGTGCTTGATCGCGTCCTTGATCGCGGCGTTGACCTTTTCGTGCAGTTCGGCCTTCAGCAACGTCCAGTCCAGGTGGCGCTTGCCCTCGGCGCTGCGCTCAATGAATGCCTCAAGCGCGTCTTTGCGGGTGACGTCGGGCGTGACGCTCAGCTCAAAGCTGGCGCTGGCGTCGTACCCGTCTTTGGTGGTCGCTTCGGTGTTCTGGAAGGGCAGGCGCACGTCGCGGTCGCGCACAAGGTGGGCCGTGAACTCACCGGCGGTTTCCTCGCCCGGCATCAGCACCTTGCTGGCGCCGTTCTTTTCCTTGATCAAGCCGATAAAGCCCTGCGGCACAGCGTACTTGGTGCCAAGGATACCCTTGACCTGTTCACTCTTTACGCGCAAGTACACCGTCTGCGCGGTGGGCGTGACCGGGTCGCGCTGGAAGCGCTCAGCCTGGCTGTACTCTTTTTCGACGAACTCTTCCATCGCTCTCAGGTTAACAGGCCTGAACCCCCTGTAAACGGCGGGTTCGCGGCATAGATCGTTGCGAATTGCAGCCGGCGGATTTCCGGGTTCAGGCTTTCATGCCGTCGCATGCGCCCGCACGAACGCAACTTTCACTTGGGACAAGCCGCCGCCCGTTCGTACATTAGTGGGCTCAGGAGCAGGCGGATGGGATCCAGACTGTGCTTGGCGGCACTGCTTGTGGTTTGCGGCACGCTTGTCGTTGCCGGCGAAGAGGATGCCGTCAAGAGCCCGTACAAATGGGCTGTTTCGGGCGACACGCTCGATACCTTCAAAGCCGAGTTCGTCTCCAACCACAAGGCTGACCGCAGTTCGCCCCGCGCGCTGGTCGAAACCTGGGCTGCGTGGACCGACGGCCGCTACGGCATGGACCAGGAGTTTGACCGCGTGAACGCGCTTTGGGCCGGCGCGCTGCGCAAGGCCATGCTACCCGAGGAAGAAAAGCTGCTGACCGCCGAGGCGTTAGCCGAGCTGGAGAAAGTGCTGGGCAAAGCGGCGGAGCCGCGGGTCGATGGAAAGCGGCAACAGACAACGCACCCGCTGCGCGTCACCGATGAGTCTGACGGCGAGAACGGCGCGCGTCATGTCGAGGCGTTGCAGAAGTATGAGATCAAGGAAAAGCAGCGCGACGGAAGCTGGCACATTTACGACCGCGAAGAGCAGTGGCGCTTCACGTGCGTCAAGGGCAGCGACGAAAAGTGGCTGATCCGGCGCATCGAGTTCTGGAAGCTGGACCTGGAACTCTCGACCCGCGACAAGCCCGTCTACAAATGGGACGAGCTGGACACGCTGCTCGACTTCTTCTATTTCTCGCGCGCCGATGTAGCCAAGGCACGCGAACTGGTTATCCCCGAACTGAAGAATGACACAGCCGAAAGCACCGCGCTAAGCCTGTTTGCCACGCTGGCCCCGACACGCGCACGCAGGAACGACCTGGTCTTCGACAAAGGCCTGAACGGCTGGATCAGCGCGGTCGAGGGGCTGGTCACGGAGGCGGCACAGGCCAAAGCCGAGGCGAACGCGACCAAGCGCGTCGATGCCGCGCGGCCGCGCGCCGTGCCGACGGTTGTCGAGACGTTTGCGGGCGAGGACGGCGCGACAGTGGTGCGCATCAGCGCCAGGGCCGACGGGACCAGCGCCGACGAGGAACTCGCCGAGGTGCATGTGCGGAAGTCGGAGGCCGGCTGGCGCGTTACGCAGGCGGGCACTTCTGTTGCAATTGCAAAGGCCGCGCCGGATGGCAAAACCGCACGAGAGTTCAGAAGGTATGCGGACATCTACGCGCTCGCCAGTCGGATCAATTACCTGGGTGGAGAATCGCCATGAAGACCACATTGGCTTGGACAACGGCAACCTTGATCGCAGTCGCCGCAATCGCGGGCGCGCAGGACACCGGCGAGAAGCCGGCTGCCAAGCCGCCGTTTGCATGGAAGATCAGCGGCGAAACGGCCGAAGAGTTCAAGGCCGAGTTTGTCAGCAACCACAAGGCTGACCAGTCAACGCCGACTCTGCTGGTCGAGACGTACGCGGCATACACCGACAGCCGCGACGAACTGAAGCCCGAAAACGACCGCGTCAGCAAGATGTGGCAGGACGCGCTTAACCGCTCGATGGCGAAGATGGAAGCGGTGCTGCTCACCGACGAGGCGGTTAAGGCGATGCAGGAAGAGGCCGCAAAGTCGGCCGAGAAGAACGAGAAGGACGCGACCTACATCTCGAAGCGCCAGCCGATGAAGGTCGTAAGCGAAACGGACGGCGCGGACGGCAGCAAGATCGTCGAGACGACGCAGTCGATGCACGTGCGTCAGAAGAAGTGGGGCACCGAAGAGTGGACCGAAGAGACAACGGAAAACAAATTCCGGTTTACGTGCATCCGAGGCGACGACGGCAAGTGGCGCATTGAGCGTGTCGAGGCGTGGCGGCGCGACTGGGAAGGCGCGGGCAAGGGCGGCGAGGCCAAGTACACGTGGCAGGAAGAGTCATCGATGCTCGCGTTTCTGTACTACATGCGCGAGGAAGTAAAGAAGTGGGAAAAGCGCAAGCTGCCCGAAGCGGCCCAAGATACGCCGCGCAATGCCGCCACGGCCATCTTTGCAACGCTGATGCCGAGCCGGCAACGACTTGAAGAGCGACTGGTGCTCAGCATCCACGGCTGGTTTGAGGCGATGGAAGCGCTGGTGACGGACGGCTTCAAGAAGGCCACAGCCGGCAAGGTTCTCGAGTCCAGCAAGAAGGTCGAGGAGAAAGAAGAACCGGCGCGTGAGATCGAGTCCGAGACCGACGGCGAAGGCGGCATCAAGATCATCAAGTTCAAGCCGCGGTACGAGTGGGGCGGCGCGATCGAGATGCACATGAAGCAGGTGGACGGAAAGTGGAAGCTGGCCAAAGCCGGCGTGTGGGAAAAAGACTACAACGACAAAGGCGAACCGGAACAGAAGTTCGCCGAACAAGCCAACATTTACTCACTCAGATACCGGTAAGGCCGATCGCGGGCGTGCTGGAATGCAAAGCCCCCGCTGGTGCGGGGGCTTTTCTTTGCCTTGGTTGCCTGCTGCTACTTGTCGCTGATCGTTACCTTCCACTCTTCGGAGTTGGCCTTGACCTCGGTGACGTACATGCTGCCGCCCTGGGTGGGCAGGGCGCTGAACGTGCCCGGGATTTCGCAGCGCAACTGGTACTTCAGCCGCACGTAACCTTGCCGCATGTAGCTGACGAAGAAGGCCACGCGGTCGTCACGCAACTCGACGTTCTGGCACAAGCCGCCGCCGTAGCCTGCCCCGCTGCGCAGCGCAAGCGGTTCGCAACCTGCCGGCTTGTAGTCTTCGAAGCTCAGGTATTCGTAGTCGTTGTCGGCTGTGATGCCCAGTTCGACTTCGATCTTGTCGCCGCTGACCAGCTTGGCGCCGTAGTCCAGGGGCACGCGGTCGAAGCTCTTGCGCATCTCTTTGACTTCCTTGACTGTACCGTCGGGCATGGTCTTGCTGACGGTGACTTCTTCGTTCTTCTCGACCAGCTTGTAGTACTTGCGCTCAATGTGAATCTGGTTGCCGGTCGCCTTGAGCTTCTCTTCTTTGCTGAAGTAGCTGACGAAGCTGCTGAAATACACCTTGCCTTCACCCTCGCGCTCAATGGTGAAGTTGTGCTTGCCCGGCGGAAGCTGTGTGCCGCGCAGCCGGATGTTGGTCTGCAGCGAGAAGATGTTTTCCGGCGTAACGTTCCATGTGTGAATCGGCTCGCCGTTGCGCTTGACGGTGACGCTGTACTTGCGGCTGAGCTCGCCGCTGGCTTTGGCGTAGGCCATCAGGGCCGCCACGGCGTGGCTGGTGTCCTTGGTGCTGTTCCAGCGTGAGCCCTTGCGGTTCTGTGCCAGCCAGCGCACGTGCTGTTCAAGGAACTTGTTGGTGGGGTCGATCATCGTGAAGGCCTGCATCACGAAGGCGTTGGTTTCGATCTTGTCGTTGTACCACCACCAGTAATCCTTGCCGCCTTCCCACCAGCAGGTGCCGTTCTTGAGGTCTTCCTTGCGGTAATCCTCAATGTTGCTGATCAGGATGCGGGCGCGTTCTTTGTCGCCGGCCAGCCACTCGGCCATGCAGGTCATGGCGCGGGACTGGTGGGTCAGGTCGTCGCGGCGGTCGTAGATTTTGTCCAGCAGCTCTTTGTCCGGGCTGCCGGCATAGCTGAGGCAGTAGGCGATGTATGCCACGCGGTGCAGGTCTTTTTCGTTGCGGGCCTGGCTCTTGATGAAGTTCACGCCGCGGGCCAGCATGTTGTGGTCGAACGGCACGTTGGCCATCTTGGCGGTGTGCAGGCCGTAGACGACGTAGGCGCTCATGTAAGTGTCGCTGTCGCCGCTCTGCCACCAGCCCCAGCCGCCGCTGCTGTGCTGCATGAAGGCCAGGCGCTTGATGCCGGCGTCCAGGATTGCGTCCATCGTGCCGGTGTCGAACACCGGGTTATGCTTGTACCAGTACGCGGCTTGCGGGTTTACGCCGTCGTAGTCCATGGCGGCGCGGCGTTTGGCCACGTCTTCCAGGCTGATGCCGGCATCGCTGAGCGTCTTGCGCACCAGCACGGCAGGCAGGAAGCGGCTCATCGTCTGCTCGACACAGCCGTAGGGGAACTCAAGCAGGTACGGCAGGGCGTCCATGGCAAGTGCCGCCACGCTGGGTGAAAGCTGCAGGTCCATGTAGGTCTGCTCGGGGTCCATCTGCTGCGGCAGGTCGACCATGAAGCCCTGGCTCTTTTCGCCGTCCTTGATGACGGCGGTGTGAGCCTGGTACATCTCGGCGCCGCGAATCTTGCAGTTGTAAATCTTCTCAGTCGCGTCAGATTCGATGACGCTCAGTGCCATCATGCGGATTTTGAACTTGCCGGCGCCGGTCATGCGCACGCGCCAGTCGACGCGCACTTCGCCGCCTGCCGGCACGTCGATTACCTGCACGTCCGGCGTTTCCGGGAACAGCTCATAGCTGCAGAAGCCTGCCATCTCATCTTTGCTGGCCTTGTCTTTCGGGTTCAGCATCAGCATGGCCTTGACCGACATCGCGGTCTCATAGCGGTTCATGATGATGCCCGACAGCGTGACCACGTCGCCTTCAACAAAGAAGCGCGGGGCCTGGTCGCGCAGGATCAGCCGCTTGGTGGTCTTGACGTTGTGGAATGCCTCGCCGACCTTGGCGACGCTGGTGATGCCGCGGGCCGTGATGCGCCAGTCGGTCAGGTTGTCCGGGAACTGCACTTCGACAGTGGCTTTGCCATTGGCGCCGGTCGTGACCCGGTGCGCATAGAACGCCGTGTCTTTGAAGTTGCTGCGAATGCGCGGGACAGCCACGCCCTCTTCTTCGGCCAGTTCTTCACCCCAGTTGCTCTTCTCTTTCAGGGCAGCCTTGCCGCCCATCGGTTTGTCGCTTGCGTCCTCGTTGGCTTCATCCATGGCTTCCGCTTCTGCCGGGGCCGGTGCGCCCGCGTCCGATCCGGGTGCGCCGCCGCCGCCGCGCGCGCGGCGCATGGATTCGCCGCCCTGTCCTTCTTCGCTGTCGCGCAAGCCGTCGGACTTCTTGGCATCTTCAGGTGATTGGTTGCTGTTGCGCGCTTCCTTGGTGGTTGAGCCGAAGCCTTTCTCGTACTTCTTGCTGCGGTCCTGGTCAGCTTCAGAGAAGTCAAAGTGGTTCTTTTCCCACTGCATCCAGTTCTTCACGCCCCAACCAAGGGGCGCGCCGTACCAGCGCAGGGCCTCGTACTTCTGCTTGTCCCACTGCATCGGGCTGACCGAGGCGTTGTAGCTGTTGTGGAACGAGATGTTGGACCAGCGCCGGTCGCCATAGAAGTGCTTGATGATGTTCGGCGTGCGGTCCGCGGCAATGTACGTCACGCTGCGGTCGAACACCGACAGCGCGAACTCGGCGGCCACGGGGTTGCCAAACTTGTCCTTGGCCATGACCGTGAGCGTGCCCTTTTCGCCCGGCTGGTACTGGGCCTTGTCGCTGGTGACCTGCACATCAAGGAACTCGTGGTCTGCCGGCACGAACAGCTCCAGCGTGTCGGTGTGCAACTCGCCTTTTTGGATGGTCAGCACATTGATGTGGAAGTTCGGTATGTGTTCACGACCGATCGTCAGCTCGATTTCAAGCTGTCCGCCGGTGTCGGTCAGGTTCACGAAGCTCTGGCTGATGACTTCGCGGCCGGCCACAACGCTCAGCAGCATCCATGCGTCCTTGAAGTCGCTGGCCAGCAGAATCTTCGCGGTCTCGCCCTGTGTGTAAAGCCGCGTCTGGGGGATCAGGCTGAGCGTCCCGAAGCGGAAGCTGCCGGGTGTCCACTTGTCGGCTTTGACGATGATGCGGGTGTTGCCCTCGATGTCGGTGCCCCATTCGTCTTTGGTGCGGTACACCAGCTCGAACGTGCCGGGCGTGGTGACCACTTCACGGAAGAACGCCAGGCCCTTGTCGTCGGTGTTCAGGTCCCACGTCTGCACGAGGGTCTTGGTCTCGTCGATCTTGGGCAGGCCGTTTTCGTCGGTACGCTTGCTGAAGTTCACCTGATACATATCCAGCTTGCCCGTGGCCTGTACGGGCTTGTCTTCGGCGGTCACCGTGCGGATTTCAACGTCGAGCTTGTCGTTGGGTCGATAGAAGCCGAGCTTGTTGTCTACAAAGGCAAAGAACGCGCGGCGCAATGCCTTGACGGCGCCCTTGCCGACGATGGTGCGACGCGAAGCGTCGGTCACTTCGGTTTCGACGCGGTACTGGTGATCGAACTCGGGCCAGTCGGCCAGCGCCTTGGAAGTGTTCCATTCGATGACAAGTTCGCCCTGCTCGCTGAGCTTGCCAGTGCCCTCGGTGACCAGTTCGCTGCCCTGGTTGCGATGGAACTGCTGGTCCGGCGTGCCGTAGTAGACCGGCGACTGCCAGTTATAGAGCCAGTCGTAGCGGCGCGGGAAATAGACGCTATGGAAGTAAAAGTCGCGGTAGACCTTGTAGTTGACGTCCGCACCCGCGGCTGGCCCGCCGAAATAGTATTCGCCCTTGATGCTTGCCGAGATTGCCTCGCCCAGCTTTACCGGCTTGTCGGGCGGGCTGACAAGCACTTCGAACTCGGGCTTCTTGTATTCCTCAACGGCAAAGTAGCCGCTGCCAAGCCAGTTGCCGCTCTTGCTGCTGCGCAGGATGAAGCGCCAGTTGCCAAGCGCCGCATCCATGGCCAGCGGCAGGTCGTATTCAAACGCGCCGTAGTCAGACGCGTACACGGTCTTGCTGAAGCGTTCTTCGCCGCGGGCGTCACGAATCTCGAGGTGCGCGCTGGTGCCGGCGATGTTGTTCCACTCGCCGCCGTCGCGCTTGCGCATGATGATCTTGCCGTGCACCTCGTCGCCGGGGCGGTACACCGGCCGGTCGGTCATCGGGTAGACGCGCACGTCGGCGGTGGTGTTGTCGTTCCAGCCGCGACGCTGCCACCACTCAAACCCGGCCTGGAAGAACGCGTAGCGGCCTTCGCTTTCGGCGTACAGCAGGTAGCCATGCCACTCGACGCTGCCGCCGGTGGGCACGCGCACGCGGCCCTGGGCATCGCCGGTGTAGCGGCTGGTGTCCACCTGCCACACCAAGTTGTCGTTCTGCCAGTACGTGCGCCAGCGCTTGTAAATGAAGTCGGTGGTCTTGAGCGGTGAGCCGGTCTCCGAGTCAACGAAGATGGCCAGGTTTTCGACCGGGTTGTAGGTCTGCACAACGAGTTGCGATTCCGTCACCACGATCAGGCGGCGGTTGACCACGTTGCCGGTGTCGACTTCCAGCAGGTACGCGCCCGTGGGCAGCGTCTGAGGCAACTGGAAAGTCAGGCGCGTGTAGTTGTGCTTGCCGTCGTCGCCGGTTTCGTAGCCCTTTTCGAAGACTTTTTCACCACTGTACTTGGCCACCACGCCGGACAGCGCGGGGTCGCCGATGCTGCTCAAGCCCGCGGTATGGGCGTTCAGGAACGCCGCATCTTTCATCATGCCCGGCAGGTTGAAGGTCAGCGCGCGAACCTTGTATTGCGCGGCGTTGCGCGACTCGACCCACAGGCCGATGCGCTCGCCCTTCTTGAACATGCTGCGGCCGGTGCCATTTCCTTCACGGAAGTACCAGGTAACGCCGTCGTGCCACTTGGTGATGCGCTTGTCGTCTTTGATGTCGCCGTCGCTGACTTCGGTGCGCACCTGGAGTGTCTCGGCCCGCAACTGTTGCAGCGCATAACGCGCGCTTGCAGTCTCGGTGCTTTCCTTGAAGGCGGGGTCGTTGACCAGCACTTCGTAGGCGACTTCTGCTTCCTTGTGGCGGCCGACCTGCGCCAGGCAGTACCCGACATGGAACTGCGCGTCGTCGGCAAAGCTGGTGTCATGGAAGTCCTTATAGACCTTCTGAAACACCGGCAGCGGCGAGAATTCGCCCGTCAGCGGGTCCACGTCCTGCAAGTCGGGGTGGTACAGAAGCTGGCGCATCGACCAGTCGTCGATCTGCGTCAACGCGACAAGAAAGCAGCCCTTACGGTAAGTCGCCATCGCGGCCTGGCTGCGGCCCGTGGCCTGCGCGTCTTTCAATACCGCCATCACGTCTGCGCCGAACCGCCCGTTTTCGATTGTCGTCTTGGCGGTGCTGCTCAGCTTCATTCCCAGGTCAATGAGATCGTCGTGCTGCTTGATGATCTGGTCGCGGTCTTTGAACTCGTACTTATAGAAGTAGTAGGTCTGCTTCTGGCCGTCACGGTCGAAGTAGTCGACCGACAGTTGTTGCTGTCCCAGATAGTACTGCCAACTGTGCAGCGCTGAGGCCGCGTCCATGCCCGCATTGAAGGCTTCGGTGATCAGCCCGACGGACTCTTTGCCCTCGGTGGTCAGTTTGTCGATCGACTTCAGGGCCAGCGGGCCCAGGTTTTCGTAGGACTGGGTCAGGCGCTTGTAACCGTTTTGCGCGTCGCTGGTGGAAAGGTCCACATACTTCGAGTCCTGTTGCCAGCGCCCCCAGCTCTTTTCGCCCTTGCCGTTCTCATAGTAGTAGTGCGGGCGCTCGCCATAGAACCGGCCAAGCCGGTAAGCCGCACGGCCGCGTTGCACTTGTGTGAGCCGGCTGTCGTCGGTCAGGCTGACGAGTTCGACTTCGGCTTTGTCGTAGTTCTCAAGTTGCGCCTGGCAGTGGCCCATGCGCAGCTTGATCTCAAACCACTTGCCCGGGTTGGGGTTGTCCTTGAGGTACTGCTCGTAGGCTTCGTAGGCCTTGCGATAGCTCTTCTCAGCGAAGTGCTTGTCGCCCTCGGCCAGCTGGTCGGGTTTTTCCTGGGCCATGGAAAGGCCGATGAACACGCCGCCTGCTGAGAGCAGAAGGATGGCGGCCAAGCCGGCAAAGAAAGGCTTGGTTCGCATCAGTTTGGACATGGGTGATCTCCGAATCGAAAGTTCAAAAGCGCACAGCTGCCGGGGCGGACCGAGATGTTGGGATGGAACGGTAGTTCTGTCGCGGCAGTTCCGGATTTTTTCAAAGTGTCGCGGTGGGACTGCCGGGTTGGGCCGGATTTTGGCCTGTCGGGCGCAACTGCAATGTGAGGCTGGAGTTATGTGGAAGCACACCAGAATGCGTGAATTTTCAGCGGTGTGGGGTGCTTACGCTGAGCGGATCGGCAAGATCGCGTCCAGCTGGGCGACCAGTTGGTACCGTAAACATCACAATCCCATGACAGCGCAAGCCTTGACCCGGCATTGCGTTGGATTAGGATACGCGCTCCCCCCGAAGCATCGTTTGCCTCCGAAACCTGGAGTTTCGCATGCGTTATGTTTTTCGCGCGCTGGCGATCGTGTTGACGTTGGGGTTCATCCTCAACCTTGCGACCGCGCAGAAGTCCATCAAGGAACTTCCTGCCGGCGCAGACGCGGACTTGACCAAGCCCGGCACCGACGAGGCCCACCAGGGCGCTGATAACCCCATGCAGGGCAGCCGCGGCAAGCGCGACGGCAGCCCCGACCCGTATGGCGGCGAGTCATTTCAGGACTTCATCGAGAAGTCGGAGATGAAGTTCAATGACCCGCAGTGGCAACTCAAGCTGGACATGCAGCACCCCAAGCGGATTGTCATCGACAACCCGGACGGCAGCTCCAAAGAGTACTGGTACGTACTGTTCCGGGTCATCAACGACAACACGCGCAAGATCAAGGACACGACGCTTCCGACGACACACACGGACGACATCGACCTTGGCAACCCCAAGGACCCGCTTGAAGTCACCGATAACACTGGCGGCGCCGACGAGCGCGAAGGCGTGCCCGCGGACGCGCACCTGGATTTTGAGTTGCACGTGTTCAATCGCGATATCGAGCGCGACCCCTGGGACACCGAGTGGCCTGCCGACCCGGAAAACGAAGTTCTCACACCTGAGGGTCTGGCGCAGCGCCGCGCCAACATGAAGCGCGTGTTCAAGCCGATCAGCGATCACTACGTGCTGCAGCGTGTTGCAGCAGCGGAGGGTCTGTACGAGTGGAACGGCAACTACGACTACATCAATGAACCGGTGATGCTGCTGCACCCGCTGAGCGATTTCCAGCGCCAGATCGGGTACCAGCACCAGCTCAGCGCGCCAGACTACAGTGGCCCGCGCTGCCTGCCTTACCGGTTTGTCGTGATCAAAGACGGCGAACGCAGTGAAGAGAACCGTTACGTCGCCATCTACGGTGACAACACCTTTGCCGGTTTCTTCGGGCAGGGTGACACCCTGCCCGACGGCGCGCGCCTGGTCGACAACCCCAGCGACGCGATGTGGGGCAACCTGACAATCCGGCGCTACCTCGCCGGCGATTGCATTGATCGTTACGGCCGCCCGCTGCGCGCCAACGACCCGGGCTACTTGAACGCACGCATTGCCGGAGGACGCAACGCAGATGAAAGCACCGGCTATGGCATGCTCAAGGCCGATCACCCGGCCGTGAACCAGCCGGTGGTGGTGCCGCACGTGCGCGTTTACAAGGACGGCGACAAGGTGCTGTTCGACCACAACACCGAGCTCAAGCACAAGGACAACCCCAACGCCACGTACATCATTAACGGCAAGATCGTCGGCCCCGGCGACCCGCGTTTCGGCGCAGGCGAAGAAGTCAGCAGCAGCACCGAGAAGTTCGGCGGCAGCGTTGTAGGCAAGCCCGTCAAACAGCTTGACCAGCGTGGCCGCGCGATTCGGCGCTACATAGTCACGTACCAGGCCGGCGACGTGCTGACCCAGGCCGAGTGGGACATTTACAAGCGCAGGCTTGGGCCCGCGATCCTGGCCCGCTACAAAGACACGGGCAACATTGTCGGGCGCCCGCTGACGGCCAACGATCCCGTGGTCGGCATGCCCAAGATCAAGATGGGACATTTCGTCGGTGATGAGGGCCGCAAGGGAGAGGTGATTGATCGCGGCATCGACACCGGACGCCGCGGTCCCAACGGCGAAGTGATTCTGCAGAGCGCGCCGGGCTTCAACACCGGGCGCGAGTACAACGCCCGCGAGATCGGTCCCGAAGACTTCATGCGCGACCCGGAAGGCGAGTTCACGACCAATCGCGAAGCGCCATTGCCGGACGACAACGGCTTGAACGACGGCGAAGGCTACATTTATGCACCGCTGGGCAACGCTGTAGACGGCGCGGTGCCGGTGCCGGCGTTTGACCAGTACGGTGCCTGGAAGAACTATGTCGACGAATTGTCCGGCAGCGAGATTCCGCTGTACGACGACAAGGGCGACCTGGTTCGCGACATGCAGGACCAGATCTACTACCTGAAAGAGTACGAGTACGAGTACGTGTACATGTACGAGTTCGCGCCCGTATCGCAGGAAGACAGCGGATTCAAGGGCGGGTACGGCGGCGAGCGATACAAGCTGGTGCCCGAAAGCGTGCGCTTTGCGATCATGCCCAAGAAGGTGCCCAAGAAGGCCGCTGACGGCAGCGTCACCGAAGAGATTGTCGAAGTCGCCCTGCCGTTGACGCGCCTGATCCACGAGACGCGCACAGTGGACGAGCCGGTGATCATCGACGGGTTCGAGTACCAGGACCCCGAGACTGGCAAGGTGACCTTGATCAGCGCTGCCGAGTACGAACAAAAGACCGGTGCCGCGCCCGACCCGGCCAAGGTCGTGAACGCCAAGATTGTCACCACGACGAAGACCGAGGACAAAGTGGTCGTCGGCATCTACGTGGACGGCAAGACACTCGGTCCCAACCAGAAGGAAGAGACATGGGCCGAAGCCGAGAAGCGCGTCACGGATGAAGGCGGGCGCGTTGAGCCCCGCGACGTGATTCGATATGTCAGCCGTTTCCGGAACGATCACGCAGCCAAGGCCGACCCCAGCCAGTTTGAGGGCACCGGACCAAGGGCCGACGAGTTTTCCGAGAGTGAGCGGCGCGACAACGGCGCCGACTTCGACAAGCTGTACAAGACCTGGACGCGTTGGACGGTGCCGCCCCCGATGGTGTACCGCGACGAACAAGGCCAGTGGCAGGTGATCACGCGCTTTGCTGACAAGATCGGCCCGGGCACGCGCTGGGACGACAAGGACGCGCCGCGTTTCCTGACGCGCTACGTGTCCGAAATGTGGGGCGTGGCGATCTTTGAAGGTGTCAGCCGCGACTGGGACTATGCAAACGTCTACGTCCGCGGCCTGCGTGACCGTGTCAGCGGTTCGGGCTTCAAACAGGACACAGGCGTGGCCGACCTGCCGAGCCCGGTCGATGGCAGCAGCCCGGTAACCAAGTCGTTCTTCAAGCCGCGCATGGTCAGCCAGGAGTGGATTTACCGCGTGCGCTACGAACGGCTAGGCGACGAGTACGAGAATTTCCGCGACCTGATTCGGAAGACACGCAGCTTCTGGTATTTGGATAAAGATGTCGCCAACGCTGAGGCAGAACTCGGCAACTAGCAGTCGACAGGCCCAAAGTGTCGAAGCCCCTGCCAATGGCGGGGGCTTCTTTTTTCGTTCGTAGCGCCAACCTCAGGGCACCAGGTGTGCGAAACTCAGGCGCGGGTAAAAACAACACACTAGGCAGACTAGGTCGAAGATTGGTAACTACGATGAAATCTAGGTTTACAACAATCGCCACTTACCCGCCTAGGTGGTACTGCGGATACAACACTCCCAATTTGTATACAATATGCGCACATGGGGACGCCCGCTGAAGCAGCGCCCGGCTGCCGGTGCCCAGTTGGCGCAAATGTGTTTTGCCAAAGTTGATTGGCACGGCAAACGCGTCTCTGCACATGTGCTTGGGCTTTCTCAAGGCGTTGGGGCCCCGTGGTTTACGTGGTTACCAGGGCTGATAACGGAGTTGCATCATGAAGCTGATCATCACCCATGAAGGCCAAACAACCGAGTTTGAACCGCGCGCAGACTTGGGGGTCATCACTCTGGGTCGAGCGGACGTCAACGATATCGCGCTGTCAGGTGAGAAGGCGGCGTCGCGCCAACACGCGACCCTGGAGCGCACCGTCGACGGCTGGAAGTTGGTGGACCAGATGTCGGCCAACGGGACCAGCGTCAACGGCGAGAAAGTGAACTTTGCCTTCCTTAAAGAAGGCGACGTGATCCAGGTCGGTCACAGCAGCATCAAGGTGACCGGCTTGGCGCCCTCTCCCGGGGCGAGCAAACCGGCGCCTGCCCGCCCTGTAGCAGCAAGGCGGGCAGCACCGGCTCAGGCAGCCAGTGCCACAGAGGCCGAGCGCCCGATGGCCTACATTCCACCCAAAAAGAGCCCGGTGGGTTCGCTGGTGGCGGCTGCGCTGGTGGTTGTGGCGTTGGTGGCAGGCGGGATTTTTGTGGTCTCGCAGATGGGCGGGGCAACACCTGAGCCAGACCGCGTGGCCGATGGCGACGCGACCAAGCGTCACGCCGAACTCAGCGACCAGGAAAAGGCGGCCATCACGCTGGCGCGCGAAATTGCTGACTCAGATGGCGACGTATTGTCGCGCATTCGTCGCCTCGAGAAGCTCGAAGGCGAAATGCAGGATAAGCGCGGCAGCGTTGCGCGCGGAGAAATCAACGAACTGAAGAAGGGCCTGCTGCGCAAGCTGGATGCTGAAGTCGTGGCCAAGATTGAAGCTGAGATCCGCAACGCCGAGGTGCACCTGGCTGACGGCAGTTACGCGCAGGCGCTTACGACGCTGACGGGGCTCGAGAGCTGGCTGGCCGGCGACACTTATCTGGCGAGTTTCGGCAAGGCGAACAAGTCGCGCATCGAGAAGGCAGTCAAGGGCGCGATGGAAAGCAACGACCGCTTTATTGCCGCGAGTTTTCAGCAGGTGTGGCGCTACGCCGACGAGTTGCTGTTCGACCAGGCCGCCGAGGTCATGGACGACATCCCGCGCCGTGCATTTCTGGATCGGGAGATGCGCGGGCTTTATGACCGTGAACGCGAACGCCTGATGGCAATGCGCGAATCGGGCAAGAGCGCGCCGGAAAACCCGGTTGTCGAAGAAAAGCCCAGCATCTTGGGCAAGGTCAAGAAAGACGAAGCGCGCCTGCCGGGCAAGAACCCGCTGCTGGCCGATGGCGCCCGCAGCGAACAGAAACTGATCGCCGCACTGCACGCGCGGATGATCCAGGCCTGCATCGACAAGAAGCTGACCAACGACATGTTCGTGTGGCGCGGCGACAAGGCCCGCATTCGCGGCGCAACCAAGGACCGCCTTCAGCTTGACGTGTCAACGAAAGACAAAAAGACCGGCGAAGAACTTGCCTTCCGCACGTCTGCAAAGTGGGAGGACATCAAGCCCGCCGACATTCTGCAGCTGTACGACCGCGTGCCGACCCTGACGCCCGAGGAAATGCTGGGCGCCACCATCTATGCATTTGACAACGGCATGATGGACGACGGTGCGGTCCGCGCGTGCAAGCTGTGGAAAATCAAGAACGACTGGAAAGAGGGCATCGACATCCTGATCGCCACCAAGCGCAAGATCTCGATTCCTGAGAACGGCTTTGTCGAGCATGACGGCCGCCTGGTCACGCCCGCCGAGAAAGAGGAATACGAGTTCAGGACACGCCTCAAGGGTGTGCTGGACCGTTTTGAGAAGGGCATCAGCAGCAAGGACAAGAAGAAGCGTGAAGACGCCGAAGCCGCGTTCAGCGAGCTCGTCGAAATGGGCGAACGCGCAGTGCCCGGCGCGATTGCCATCCTGCAGGATGTGCTGGAAAAGGAAATCACCAAGGCCCAGAACGCTGCAGGGCTGCTGGGTGCCGACAAGACCAAGATGGACGGCCTGCTCACCGAGCTGGACAAGCGTCGTGCATTCGCACTTGAGCTGATCATGGACGCGGTGAAGTACCCATACCCGTACGGCCCCAACCAGGCCGAAGTACAGGCTGAGGTGGACACGCGGGTAGCTGCGGTGCGCGAAATCTGGAACGATTCCACGAGCTTTCTCGGCCAGGCCAACCCCGAGTACGAAGCGGTGATCGAGAAAGTGCGCGCGATTTCAGAGCGCATGGACCAGCTTGACCCGGCCAACAACCACCACAAGCAGACCAGCGAGGAAACGATCACGTACCTGAAAGACCAGGCCAACCAGAAGCTTACGATTCGCGAGTACGCCGGCAGCACCGGCAAGTACGAGGCGCTGATCAACTTCAACCGCAAGGTCATGAAAATCAACGAAGACTTCCCGACCGGCGAAGGCCACACCGATGGCGACGGTCGCCTTCAGGTCCAGATCACCAACGAGTATCGAATCATGTTTGCGCGCCACGCCGTGAAGATCAACGACAAGCTGTTCTGGGCCGCATGGCACCACAGCAAGTACTGTGTGGAAAACAACGGCGGCCAGATTGCCCACGTCATCCAGGGCGAGCCCCGCGGCGCAGCCCCCGGCGACCGCATGACCTATGAAGGCTATCCGGGCGGCGGCGGCGAGAACATTCACATGAACAGCGCCGGCCCGACGGCGCAGAGCAGCCACGATGCCTGGTGCCACAGCAGCGGCCACCATCGCAACATTCTGCACCCGAACTGGCGCGCGCTCGGCAGCGGCAAGTTCCGCACGATCTGGACGCAGTGCTTCGGCGCTGTCGACGAAGGCGAAGCCAACAGCGTAAGCAAGGGAGGCCAGTAGGGGCGCCCGGCGTTGCAGATCTGCAGACTTCACAATTGGTCGTCAGGCGGTGGTGCCCAGCGCTGCTTGACGAAGACGGGGTGGCCCTCCCGAGCCACCCCGTCACGTTTTCTTGTGCGGCGGCCAGCTACTTCAGGCCGATGGCCGAAAGTGCGTCTGCACCGTTGAGCTTTTCCCACCACTCCAGCGTGGCCTTGATGTCCACCAGCCAGGTGTCGCCCTGCTTTTTAAGCACCAGGCTGCGAACTGCCGTCACACTGTCGCCATAGTCAAACGTAACACCGAGGCGTGCCGTGGTGTCGTCGTCCATGTCGCTCAGGTCGGGGTTCGGCTTGACCGATTTGACCTTTGCGAAGAAGTCCACGTCCAGCAAATCATCCAGCGTCAGGTCGCTGGTCATTTTGCCCGCCCCGGTGATTGCAAGGCCGGACGGCAGCCCCAACGGGCCGGTGCGCTGGCCCGGCAGGACGACGGCAGCGATGGCGGCCTTGTCTTTAGACTCAAAGGCAGACGCGGCTTTGGTAACCGAGGCCTCGGCCTCAGGCGGGACACCGCCGCAGCCTGCAGCCAGTAGTGCAAGCAACATCAAAGCACAAGCGACTCTCTTCATAAGTTCTCCAGTGGCAGGATAGTAAGTCGGCCCGAGCCGCATGCAACTGCGCACGCGTTCGGGCCGAATGGCCGGGTACCACGCAGCGTTCAGGCCAGCGACGCTACACTTCCTCGAAGAAGTACGGTTTGAGCGCCTGGATCTTCTTATCGAAGGTGTTGGGGTCTATCTGCCATAGTGCCGCCGAGATTGACGAAAGCAGCGAGTTGCCGTCCTGGGGCGTAAAGCAGAAGCCGTAAATGTCGTGGCCGCCGCCGTTGACCGTCAGGCACTCGTGGGGGATTACGGTCTGGTTGAGAATGCGCCCGAAAAAGCCGTGGTCGCGGCCAAAGCTGAACACCGAGTTGGCGCTTTTCTTGAACGTGATTGCCTGGCGGTCGTCTTCGCGAATCGCGCCGATCAGTTTTTCCACTGTGGTGGCTTCCTTGACCCTGATGTGGAAGCGAACCATGTGCATGTACTGCGTGGGCATCTTGATCGCGCTGCTGAACAGGTTCGTGAATTCCCAACCCTTGGTCTTGTAGAGGTGATAGGCGTCGCGCGCATGGTGCGTGCCGAAGCCTTCGTCCTTGTGCTTGCCTACTTCGGGGCTTGCCACGAAGCTGTCGTCCTGGCTTACGTCGTTGGCGCGGCGCATGCAGACAAAGTCGGCGCTGGCCAGGTTTTCGGGCTTGGTGTTGTGCTTGGTTGCGAACAGCTTGATCAGCGCCGCCAGGTTGTGCGTGTTGCAGCTGACCACGTGAACGAACTTGTCTTCGCCGGGCACCAGCGTTTCGTCGTTGATACCGCGCGCGTACATCTTGCCAAACCCGAACTCGCTACCCTGTGCGATGTAGCCCTTGCCGCCCGCCTGCGCGGCCCGCAGGTAGTACTGCTCTTTATTGGCAAGACCTGCGCCGCTTGGCGTGCAGTCGATGACGACGCTGGCGCGCATGATGGCTTCTTCGGTTTCGAATTCTGCCTTGCAGCCCATTTTCTCGAAGCCGGCCATCTGGTCGCGTCCGGTCGCAAGCCTTGCGCCGCGCTTGATAAGATCCACGACCTTCGACCGGTCCGTCTTCAGCGGCGTGCGCTTGTTGAACGTGACTTCGTCAACGCCCAGTTCCTTGCGGAAGTGCGTCAGCATGCCGATCAGCGGCTCGCCGATGGTGCCGGTGCCTACGACGTGAATGATGTTTGCCATGCGGGTTCTCCTGCGGTGAAAATGAAACACCGCGGCCGGCGGGCGCGTGCTGAACTGTATGCCGGTCGCGGAGTCATGTTTGACCGCGTGCAGGGTTCTCTACCAGCGCTGGGGCAACAGGCCACCGGGCCGCGCAGAGTATTCTTGCGGTTAACGTATCACCGCAGGCGGCGCTTCCAATGGCAAGTTGATGAAAAGTGGGAAAGCCCGCAGGCATTGCTGCGGGCTTGTTCGATAGAGCCCTATCCTACAGTTCTTCGCTGATCATCCGGTCGATGGCGACCGCAAATTCGCGATCAACGTCATAGTCAGGATGCGCGATTTTCTCGCGGGTTGCGTCCACCCGTTCCATGCGTACCGATGGCAATCCCTTGGCCGCCGCAACAAAGCCGGCTTCGGCACAGGGCGGGCTGCTGTCGCTGCGGCGCGGCGCCGCGTAGACGTTAGATTCAGTGCGTTTGGCGCGCTGACTGGGCCTTATGCGCTGCACGCGTTCAGTTCTGGACGAGTCGGTCGGTCGATATGCGTCGGTCATGGTATGCACGGTCTCCTGTTCGACTATCGACAGTCGACTTGTGCGGCTTTAGCGGAAAATTCAAGAATTTGGCGTTGCCCGGTGCGTGGTTGATCACGAAGCCTCGCGGCCGGCTTCGTCCAGCACGCTGGGCTCGTCTTCGTCGGCTGGTTCGACAGGCCGGGACTGCGGCAGATCGCCCGGCTTAGGCACGAACTCTGTTTTGTGGTGGGCCTCGGCATGGACGGCCGGCTTGTCCACCTTTTCAGTGGCCAAGCCGTGGGCGATGTCATCCTTGCCGATCTTTGCGGTCTCAACCAGGCGTGGTGGTTTGTCAACTCGCTCGGTGGGGATGTGAGCGCCTGGTCTGGCTACTTTCTCGGTGGCAATGCCGCGCAATTCCATTTCTTCGGGTGTCATGCGGCGCGTGATCGCCGCTTCGGCCGAGATGGCTTGCGCCATGGCTGCATCGGCTTCGCCATCGACTGTGGCGTCGCCGTCCTTGCTGATCGGCCCGTGCGTGCCGCGGAAGATTTCTTCGGGCAAGCCTGGGTTCTTGCCCACGTTTTTGATCAGGAATTGGCCGCCATGATATGGCTTGGGCATGGCGTGGTGTTTTGGCGCGAACGGGTTGGCTTCGTACAGCAGGGCCAGAATCGCGGCAAGTTCGCCAAGGTCGATGTCGTCGGGCAGGGCGGCACTGTAAACAATGGGGCTCTTGCGGATTTCGCGGCAGCGGTTCAGGGCAAACACACCCAGCGACATCTTTTGCAGTTTCTCGAGGTAGTCGTGAATCGAGACTTCGCCCTTATGCACACCGAACATTACCAGTTCGCGCGCAGAGGAGCCTACCCCGTTGCCGACCTTCTGTAGCTTGGCGGCCATGACTGCATACACGGCCGTCTTTGCGCCCAGTTCAGGCACATCCGACAGCGGCGTGCGAAGCAGCCACCAGCCTTTCCAGTCAAGCGTGAAGGACCTCAACGACCCCCTCCATGAACGCCGATACTAACGGACCCCCGGCCAAGGTGCATCCTCAGACTTGGCAATCTGCGCGCCCTGGTGCCGCATCGACTTGCCACATGCGCCTGGTGGCAACGAAGACGACTGGAATTCCGGCGCTGAATCAACCAGCAGTGCGCCATCGGCCCAGAGGGTGCCACAGTGTAGCAGAAACAAATCGACAACAAGTGGCGATTTCGGGTTGCGGCTGTCCGAACTGAACGGCCCCGGGAGACATCCCCGGGGCCGCTTGCTTACGGTTGACTGGTTCCGGCGCCTTAGCCGCCCTTCTTCTCGTCGTTCTTCTCGCCACTCTTGTCTTCGGCCTGTGCGCTCTTGTCGACCACCCGGATCGTCTTCTTGCCGACGCGCAGGACAACTTCGTTGCCCAGCGCCAGTATCTTGGAAACGTTGTCGTTGCCGCGGGCGAGCGCAAACCAGTCTTCGCTCATGTACTCGACCGTCTCGGCGCCGAACAACTCGCCGTTCGTGAGGTCGCTTTCGAGCCAGATGCCGTCGGACCACACAAAGCTGCGAGTGCCGATGGTCTTCACAATGTTGCTGGACTCTTTGGCAGCTTGTTCGTCATCCATGCCTTTCTTCTTCAACTCTTCCTTGCGTTTGTCAGCACGGGACGAGTATCCGCTGTCACGGGCGCGCTTGGCGGCTGCGTTTGCCTCTTCGCCTTCGGCGGCCTTGCCGTCTTGTGCATTGTCGCTGTCGCGGCGTTCTGCGTTGGATTTGCTGCGCTCGACTGCATCCTTACCGGTCTGGTCCTGCGGGGGTGCTGGGGCGCGCGCGCCTGACCCTGCACCATCGCCGCTGTCATCGCCGCCAACTGCGCGGCCACCGCGGGGGCGATTCTCGGGCATCGGCTGCCCGGCGCGGGGCGGGGGCGTGTCCTCGACCACGAGAAAGCTGGTGTACGGCGTCACGATGCCGAATTTGGTGCCCAGCCGGACGATCTCTTCGACCACTTCTTTGTTCTGCCCCTTCAGGTTGATCTGGTCCATCAGGTAGCCAACGCGACGCACTGCCCACATGCGGGGCAGGTAGGCCTTGGCGTTGTCACTTTCCTTGAACTCGATGGTGTACTCGTAAGCGCGCTTGGTGCCGTTGACCGTGCCTTCCAGAATCAACTGGTGTTTGCCCGGCTTGTCGAAGCGGCCGAGCACGGAAAGCTGCGTGCCGGCAAACACGTCGCCGGGCACCTGCGGGTGCAGGTCGTGAATCTCGGCGCCGTCGATGCGCATCTTGACGTCGCTGAGCACCGGGCTGGCAATCTTGTTCGCGAAGTTGCTGACCTTCACTTCCATGTCTTCCTTGGGTTTGACGTATTCGCGCTGGCCCTTGTTCTCTTCGGCGAGCGTGTCGAGCAGCCAGGTGTTGACGTCATATCCCACGCCGAACGGGAAGATGCGGACGTGGTTGGAGCGGTTTTCCTTCGCCAGCTTGGCCAAGCCGCGCACGTCGGTTATTTCGCCCATCGTGGGCAACCCGTCGCTCATCAACAGGATGTAGCAGGGCCGGGTGCTTTCTTTGCCGGCAAGCTCGTACGCCATGCGTAGCGCGCTTTCAAAGTTGGTGCCACCGGTGGCGTCGATCTTGTCCACTTTGGCCAGTGCGGCTTCGCGGGCTTCTTTGCTGGCGTCGGTCAACGCGTCGTGCAGTTTGCGTGCTTCGGTGCTGAACGTGACAATCGCGAAGCGGTCCTTTTCATTCAACTTGCTGATGCAGAACTTGAGGGCCTTGCGGGCCTGGTCGATCTTGCCGTCGTCCATCATGCTGCCGCTGGTGTCCAGCACGACAATCACGTCCTTGGGCAGGATGTCGGACTCTTCCAGCTTGATCTTGGGTGTCAGCAGGGCCAGGAAGTACCCGGCCTCGGTGCCTTCGCGATAGCCAAGCACGTTGGCGGCCATGGCGCCTTCCGCGAACCCGTAGAACAGCTCAAAGTCGGTTGCGGCTTGAGCGTCTTTCATTTCAAAGCCGATGACGGCTTCCTTGTCGCCTTTGCGAATGACTTCGACGCTGTGGGTGGGGGAGTAGATGGTGCGCAGGGCCTGCTCTGACTTCAGGTTGACCTTGACGCTGGTGTTCTTGGGCGCGTTCGGCGAATAGCCCTGCGTGCGCAGCGGGTAGATGAAGCGCACCAGGCCGCTGTCATACGGCAGCAGTTCGGTGTACGTGAAGGTGATCGTCAGTTCCTGGCAGGGCAGGATCGGGAACACCCTGGCCTTGAACAGGCCGCGCCCGGCGTACTCAAGCAGGCCCGGGTCAATCATGCGGCGCACAGTGTCTTCGTAAATCTGGCGCGCCTTGTCAGCGGGCAGCAACTCGCCTTTGACCATCGTGCCGTTCATGGTCATCTGGAATTCGTTGATGGCGGCTTCGAGCGGTAGGGGAAACAGGTACTCGCCTTCGAGCTGCCAGTTGTTCGGGTTGTAAAAGACCTGGGTGATCTTGGTGGTGGCACCCTGGTTGTCGATGGTGGTCTCTACCTGGTGTGAGCGCACGTCGATCGGCATGGTGCGGGGGGCCGGGCGATGCCGCGGGCGCTCCATATCAGGGTCGATGCGGCGATCAACCACGATGCCCTGGGCGGCCAATGAGCCCCCAAGCAATGCAAGCAAACCCAGCAGCATCCAAGACTTACGCGTAATCATCGCAGACTCCATGGTTGGTGTGGCTCGCGTAGGACGCCAAACCCGGTGGGCAGGTTCCGGATTCCAGCCAAACTTCTCCAGAATTCGGCGTCAAACCACCGTCCCGAAGAGCTTGCCGATCAGGGCCGTCAGGCCCATCGCCAGTGCACCCCAGAACCCGACCCTTAGCGCGCCGCGCCACACACTGGCCCCGCCTGTCAACGCAGCCAATGAACCCAGGCCGATCAAGAACAGCAACGAAGCACCGGCCACGGTCACGATCAAGACCGATTCCGGCACAATCAGTACCATGGCAAGCGGCAAGGCCGCGCCGATCGCGAACGCAGCCGCTGACGCCAGCGCAGCCTGGATTGGCCGTGACTTCGTGAGGTCGGAAATTCCCAGTTCGTCGCGGGCGTGTGCGCCGATGGCGTCATGCGCCATCAGGGTCGTGGCAACCTGCAAAGCTAGGTCGGGCCCCAGGCCGCGTTTCTGGTAGATGCCTGCCAGCTCTTTGGTCTCAAACTCAGGGTTGGCCGCAAGTTCCGCGCTTTCGCGTTTCAGGTCGGCGCGTTCGGCGTCGGCCTGCGAACTGACCGAGACATACTCACCGGCCGCCATCGACATCGCGCCCGCGACCAGTCCGGCCAAACCCGCGATCAGCACGGCGGCGACGCCTGCATCGGCGGCGGCGACGCCCAAGATCAGGCTTGCGGTCGAGACGATACCGTCGTTGGCACCAAGCACGGAGGCACGCAGCCATCCGACTCTTTGTGTGCGGTGGCGCTCAAGGTTGGGCGTCAACGGACGCATCTGGACGTTCTGGTTGAAGTATCGCGGTCAGTCTAAAGCCCCGGCTTTTACCGGCAGAATGCGCACGCTCTGGGCTACCTGAAGCAGCCGCTTTTCGGCAAACAAGTTCACCGCTGCGGGATAGGCTTCGCGCTCAGCCTCCATCACGCGGGCTTGCAGCGTTTCGGGCGTGTCGTCGGCCTGCACCGGCACCTTGCGTTGCAGGATGATCGGCCCGTGGTCGTAGACTTCATCCACGTAATGTACCGTGCAGCCGGTCTCTTTCTCGTGGGCTTTGAGCACCGCCTGGTGAACCTTCAGGCCGTACATGCCCTTGCCGCCGAACTTGGGCAGCAGCGAAGGGTGGACATTGAGCACGCGACCGCGGTAGCGCTCAGGGATGTGAACGTAGCTGAGAAAGCCGGCGAGTAGAACGACGTCAGGGCGCAGGACGTTGATCAGCTTGAAGACTTGGCGCGAGAATGCCGGCGAATCCGTGTAGTCCTTGCGATTGACCACCTGCACAGGAACGCCGTGTTGCTGCGCCTTCATGATGCCGGGGACGCCCTCTTTGCTCGCGATCACGCCGACCGGTTCCAGCAGGCAACTGCCGTCAGCGGCTTTGAGCAGCAGGTTCTCCATCGTGGAGCCAGAGCCTGAGATAAGGATGACGCCACGGACTTTCTTGCGCATGGGCATTTCTCGACAAGGCCGCAAACCGCAGCCATGGCGTAAGGGTACACCATCAGGCTGCGGATTCCAGCAAGGGAAAGATTTGGGAAAACACGCAGGCTGTCAGCCCGGCACTAACCAGCCGGGCTGACTACGTTTGCGCAACGGGCACAAAGGTGTTCATGTGCGGCGATGCTTCCCACATCGCCGGTGCGGCGAAAGCAGCGTACGCACGCGGTCTCGGCGCTTTCCACGACTTTCAACCAGAGCCCCTTTACGTCGGTTGCCGGCTCAAAGTCCTGCAATGCAGCGTGGTCACCGGACACGTCAATGGCGACCGCGCTGACGTTAAGCATCTCGGGCAGAACGCCTGCAAGCTCTTCCGGTGTGCCCAGCGGTGCGAACAGTTCGCCCGCGACCGCGCCCAGCACCACCTGGGTGTCGTAGCCCTTGCCGATCTTTTTGTCTTTGCGCATACGGTCGAGTACGCGGTCGGTCTCAGCTTTCACCTGCAACAACACCCGGAATTTGCTGTCTAGTGCCGGGTCTCGACGCAAGTAACCTTCGCCAGCCACAGGCCACAGCGCAAGGTGTGCGCTGGCGGCAGTGCCCTGCGGCTTGGGCAGGTGCTGCCACATATCCTCGACGGTGTGCACCAGCACAGGCGACAACAGGCGCGTAAGCGTATCGGCCAGCACCCAGTACGCGGTTTGCGCGCTGCGGCGGGCTTTGCTGGTGGCAGCTTCGCAATACAGCACGTCCTTTCGCAGGTCGATGTACTGGCTGCTGAGCGTGACGTTGGCAAGGTCGTGCAGCGCGCGCATCGCCACGTGAAACTCGTAGCGTTCCAGAGCAGCCGTCACGGTCTCGACCGTGGCGGCACACTGTGAAAGCGCCCACTGGTCCAGTGGCAGCAGGTCGGCGTACGGCAACGCATCGGTGTTCGGGTCGTAGTCGAACAGGTTGCTGACCAGTGCCCGGTATGTGTTGCGCAGCTTGCGGTAGGTCTCGCCCCCGGCCTGGATCAGTTTGTAGGTCACCGGCACCGGGCTTGACGTGTCAAGCGACGCGAAATACAGCCGGATCAGGTCGGCACCCAGGTCCTTCACGCCCTGGTCGATCGGCCACATGTTGCCTTTGCTCTTGCTGCCCTTTTCGCCTTTCTCGTCGACGACAAACGCGCAGGTCAGGCAGTCGCGAAAGGGGCTGACGCCGGTCGTCGCCACGCTTAATATCAACGACACCTGAAACCAGCCGCGGTGCTGGTCGTCGCCCTCGAGATACATGCCGGCATGTGGCGACTTGCCATCTGCGCGCGCGAAGGCCTTGTCTTTCAGTGCCGCGTCGGTGCGCATCACGGATTGAAAACTCGACCCGGCTTCAAACCACACGTCGAAGATGTCGCCCAACTTCTCGATGGCCTTGCCCTGGTACTTGGCCGCCAGTGCCGGTGGCAGCAGCTTCTCGGCTGGCCAGTTGGCGTCGTCGAACCAGATGTTGCTGCCGTGTTTCTCGACAAGCGACATTACGTGCGCGTTGGTTTCGTTGGTCAGCAGTACCTCTCCCGTCGCCTTGACTCGAAAGGCCGGGATCGGGATGCCCCAGTAGCGCTGCCTTGAAACGCACCAGTCTGGCCGGTTCTCGACCATGTTGCTGATGCGCGTCTGGCCCCATGCCGGAAACCAGCGCGATGCTGCGATTTCCTCCAGCAGCCGCTGGCGCAGCGTTTTGCCTTGCGGGTTGAGGTGCCGGTCCGGGTCCACGTGGTCGATCTGCACAAACCATTGCTCGGTTGCGCGGAAGATCACCGGCGTGTGCGTGCGCCAGCAGTGCGGGTAGCTGTGCTTGACGGGCTCGTCGTGCAACAGCCATCCCTCTTCGCGCAACTTTTCGACGATCAGCGGGTTGGCCTTGAAGATGTTCTGGCCCTCGAGCATCTTCAGCCAGCCGCGCGAATCTTCAAACGTGACGCTTACGCCGAGGTCTTTGCGCAGCCGCTCGCCAACAAAGAACTTGCCGGCTTCATCGACCGGGCAGACGACGGGCAGCTTCTCGCGCTTGCCGGTTTCGAAGTCCTCTTTGCCATGACCGGGCGCCGTGTGCACCAGGCCGGTACCGTCATCAAGAGTCACGTAGTCGGCAAAGACCACCGGGCAAGCTGTCTCGAGAAACGGGTGGCTGTAACCAACGCCGCGCAGTACTTCGCCGGGGAATGTCTCCAGTACCCGGACGTCGGCGAGCTTTGCCTTTTCGGCAACAAGTTTGAGCAAGGCCTCGGCCAGAACCATGTGCTCGACTTTTCCATTGCGCGAATAGCGCACGAGTACGTACTCGGCTTTCTCGTGTGCTGCCACCGCGACGTTTGCGGGCAGCGTCCAGGGCGTGGTCGTCCAGATCAGCAACGCCAGTGTTGCCCAGACCTCGTTGCTGTCGTCGCGAGCTTCCACGAGTTCACGAAACTTGCAGTCCTTGCCGCAACTGCTGACCGGAAAGCGCACGTAGACGCTGGGGTCGGTTCGGTCTTCATATTCAAGTTCGGCTTCGGCCAGGGCGCTCTGTGCCGCCCAGCTCCAGTGCACGCTGCGCTTGGCGCGCGTGATGAACCCGCGCTTGAACAGCTCGCTGAATACGTGCAACACGTTGGCTTCATAGCTTGGGTTGGTGGTCAGGTACGGTTCATCCCAGCGCCCCAGCACGCCCGCCGACTTGAACTGGTTGCGCTGGATGTCGATCCACCTGGTCGCGTACTCAAGGCATTTCTCGCGCAGTTGCAGCGCGGTTGTGCCCTCGGGCAACTTGCCGCCCAATTCAGCCAGCATCTTGTGCTCGATCGGCAAGCCGTGGCAGTCCCAGCCGGGCACGTAGGGGCTGTCAAACCCCTGCATGGTGCGGAACTTCACGACCATGTCTTTGAGGATCTTGTTCATGCCCGTGCCGGTGTGGGCGTCGCCGTTGGCGTATGGCGGGCCGTCGTGCAGCACCCACGGTCTCGCCCCCTTGCGCGCCGCGCGAATCTGCCGGTACAGGCCGGTTTCGTCCCACTGCTTCTGCAGGGCCGGCTCGCGCTCCTGCAAACCGGCTTTCATGGGAAAGTCGGTTTTCGGCAAGAGCACTGTCGACTTGTAGCGCTCTTTGGCGGCTTTCAGGACATCTTCGTTCATGGCATTCCTTTGTCGCAGGCGGGAGGCGCTGGTTGAACACGGAGTCATGGAGCAACGGAATTGTCCCGAGGCTCACTTCTCTTTCGCTCCGTATCCGAACACAGCGTGTCAGCCGCCCAAGCGGTTTCAGTGTTTATCTGTGATGGTGAGTGGTTACAACGATGTGGCCGAAGTGGCGTTGTGGCGGGGCAGCTCGCCCCTTACAGCGTCGCCAGTTCGGCGTCGGTAATTCGCTCGGCTTCATCGACGATCAGGTTTGGTATGCCATCGACGATGCGGTAGGCCTTGCCGGACTCTTTGCACAGCAAGCGGTCACCGCGCTGCACCAAGGGCTTGTGGCTCTCGGGACATACAAGCATCGAGAGAAAGTCGGGGTCCAGCGGTTGGGTGGTGGCGTCGGTCATGGCGCGTCTCAATGTAGGCAACGCTCGAAAGTTGCACAAGCCGGTGCTTGACAGTAGGGCATCGCACCCATACCTTCTGCGCCCTGAATTGAAGGGTACGCCATGAAAGTCCGCACCAAGAACAGTAACCTCAAGCGCAACCGCACACACGGCTTTCGCGCGCGCATGAAAACCGCCGACGGGCAGCAAGTGCTGTCACGCCGCCGCCGCAAGGGCCGCAAAAAGCTCTCGGTGAGCGACGAGGGCAGGGTGAAGCACCTGGGTGGCCCGCGCAAGGTGATTGAGCGCCAGCGCATCCGCAAAGAGGCTCGCCGCCAGGCCCGCAAGCGCGCCGGCAAGATCTAGTTGTGTGAACACCTGAACAGCCACCCCTGCCGAATGGCGGGGGTGTTGGTTTCATGGCCGACGGCACGTCAGGTGTTCCAGAAGACCCAGGCGCCCAGGCCCGCAAAAAGAAGCGGCCCCACGCTTGCGCCAACCACCGGCGGAAACGCACCCGATTTTGCCAGTGTCTCGAACCAGAATGCCAGAATCTGGTATCCCACCACCGCCGCCAGGGCAAGGCTGCTGCTCATGAACATGCCGCGCCCGCTGCGCGTCAGAATCAGTCCGACACCGCAGCCAAGCAGAATGATGCCTGTCAGGGGATGCCACAAGTCGTGCCAGAGCGTGACCTGCAAGTCGCGGTCAGGGGCGCCGCTGCGGCTGTCCTGCCACAGTTCCAGCAGTGGGCGGTCTGCATAGCTGCGCCTTCGGCGCGCAAAGTCCGTGGGGTACAGGTGGCCGAAGGGCAGGTCACCGTCAAATGAGACGGGCTCGCCGTCGCCCGTGTATGTGGGGTCCGTCAGGACCGCAAGGCTGTAAATCTCGGCTTTCCGGGGCGACCACCAGGTGGAGCGGTCGTCGATCCACTGCAGTTCTTCGGCGACCACAAGGCGTGTACCGTCTTTGCTGAGTATGCGCACGTCTTCGAGCGCGCGGGTGTCCAGGTTGTAGCGCCGGACAAACCAGACGTTGCCGCCATCATCGCGTACGCTGATGCGCCGGCCCTTGCGAAACTCGAAGGCACCGTAGGGCGACTCGCGGGCTTCCTGCGCCACCTGCGGCAGCACAGCCTGCCTGAGCGCCAGGCCTGCGATGCCCAGCAGCAGCACCGGCACCATGATGGCAGCCAGCGCGCGTTTGCGGCTGACACCTGCGGCCTCCATGAGAAGTAGTTCACGCGAACGTATCAGGCGCGACACGGCAAACATGCCCGCGGTGAAGAGCATCAGCGGATAAAGCAGGTACAGAATCGGCGGCAGGTTGTAGGCGTAGAACAACGTGGTGCCGGTGGCCACATCAGGAAAGGCCTGGATCTTGTCCAGGTTGAGCAAGACGTCGACCACCAGAAACACGGTCGTAAACAGTGCCAGCACCAGCACGAAGCTCTGGACGAACACCCAAAGAAAGTATCGGTCAAAGCGCTTCACGCTGGTGTTGTGCCGCAAGACTGCCCGCGGTTCCAGAGAGAACCGTTGTCAGGGTGCACTGCGGGCAATGGCCGCGGGAAAATTTCTGCACCAAAGAGCTTAGGTCAAGCGGGTCTCAGGCCATGGTCGGAAAAACTGCGCAAGTCGTTTGACAGGGAGCAAGTTATGTCGTAAATTATAAAACGTAAAATACACCCTTCCTTCCCGGAGTCTCACCATGCCCAACAAGCTCCCTCCTGAGCCCACACTTCCACGCTACGGTTTCTCCCGCGCTTCGGCATACCTGCCCAAGGCCTATGTTGCCGCCAGAACTGAAGGTCCACGAAAAGACGTCCAGCGGCTCTGGGACAACTTCAAGCGCACTGCCAGCCCCGATGTACGCAACGAACTCATCGAGAACTACCTGCCGCTTGTGCGCGTCACGGCCGAGCGCATGCACGCCAAGCTGCCGTCGCATGTTGAGGTCGACGAACTGATCCAGGCCGGCGTGTTCGGTCTCATGGATGCCATTGACGGCTTTGACCCGCAGCGCGGCGTCAAATTCGAAGTCTACGCCAAGCAGCGCATCAGCGGTGCGGTACTGGATGACCTGCGCAACCAGGACTTCGCACCGCGCCTGGTGCGCACCCACAGCCACCGGCTGGACCGCGCCTACAAGGACGTGGAGGCCGAAACCGGCTGCGTACCCGAGCCCGACCAGATTGCAGGCAAGCTGCAGATTTCGATGGAAGAACTGGACCGCTGGCTGCGCGAGATCAACATGGCCAGCATCGTAAGCCTGGACCGCGCGACCAGCGAGTACGACGGCGAAGGCAAGGAAGTGCGCAAGGTAGACACGATCGAAGACGGCAACGTGCCGGCGCCGACCCACGCCATGGAGCGTCGCGAACTGGTCGAGCTTTCGACCCGCGGCCTGAGCCGCAAAGAGAAATTGATCGTGATCCTGTACTATCTCGAAGAGCTGACGATGAAAGAGATCGGGCTCGTGCTGGACCTCAGCGAGAGCCGTGTTTGCCAGATTCACCACCGCATCATCTATCGCCTCAAGTTGCACCTTGAGCGCATGCGCGACGACCTGATGGGATAGTCACCGCCGGAATGCCGGGGCGGGTCGTGGCCCGCCCTGCTCCCCCCTTGTCCGAACGGGGACAATTCGCTAACTCTTTGCCCTTTCGCTCGTTAAGCTGGAGATGCGCCCCGCGTTGCCCCTCTCGGAATCCTTGCTGATGCGTCGATTCTTTTTCTGCCTGCTGTTCCTGACAGTAGCCGTGGTTGCGTCGCCTGAACTTCGCGCCGAAGACACCTTGCAGTTTCCGCGCCTGCGCCAGTTGCAGGACATGGTGCAGCGCACCCGTGACACCCGGTACAAGGACGACACCTCGCTTCTGGGCAATGAGGCCTTTACCGCCGGATTCAGCGTCGGCTACATCAGCGACTACTACTGGCGCGGCTTCAAGCTGTTTGATGGCGACCTGCTGACCCGCGGCGACGCCTACGTCAACGTTTACGGTTTTGAAGCCAGCGTCTGGGGCATGTGGGACTTTGCCCGCGAACAGCTGCGGCCGACCGAAGTGGATTACCGGCTGCGCTACCAGTTCGAGATTGAAGGTGCGCTGATCAGCATCGGGTACACCTGGTACGACTTCAGCGGCAGTGACGGCAGCATTGGCCGTCGCGACCAGGGCTTCGGCAAGAAGCCGTTGAAAGACTTTCCTGACGACAAGATGTCCGCGAGCGTGCACGAGCTGCACATCTCGATGACGTACTTTACCAGCGTGATCCAGAGCGAGGGCGCGAACCTTCGCTACACGATCAACTACTTCCAGCGGCTGGATGATGAAGGCTCACGCATCGAGAGCACGATCAGCTTCTTCGTCGACAGCCCGCAGTTCACCGTGTTCGGTGACTACTTCGAAATCACCACGACCACGGTGTATCAGCACCGTTACCTGACCAATGAAAGCCACTTCCAGGGCCAGACGATGACCGCGCGGCTGGTCTACAACCTTGAAAAGTACGGGTACTTTCCGGTGTTCTTCCAGCTCGAGGCCCATTACTACCTTGCGTTTGAGAAGGACTATGTAGACGGTTTCTACTTTGGCGGCAGCGTCAACTTTCGCTTCTGAAGACCGTCCCTTTACGTCTGGCATCCAGTAACCCTTAATCAAGCGCATGGCCCAGGGACGCAAAAGCGGTCTGCGCATACTGGTCAGCGGCTTTCTTGGCCGTTTTGTCCGGCGTGGGTTCTTTCGCATCGTGTTGCTGATGTTCCTGGTGGGCGTGGTGCTGCCATTTGTGGCGCTGCAGGCCATCGCAAACCGTTCCAGCGCAAACACGTTGCTGGAAGAGGTCGTTTCGCAGGTCTTTGACCTGACTGTTGCCGACGTGATCTGGGACAAGGACCGGACCACGGTCTCGGGCCCCGACCTCGCGCTTACAGGCAAGATTACTTACCACAATGTCCGCATTCATCGCCGCGCGGGCGCAACGCCGCACCCCGCGCGCCGGCCGCTGGACTATGACTTCGTCACGGTTCCGCGTGTCGAGATCTCGTTTGACCTCAAGAAACTGCCGTCGCTGCCAATCACCCGCGTGGAACTGCCCGAGGGTTTGACGCTTTACTTCAACATCCACAAGGGTACCTGGATTGACCAAACGCTGTTCAAGCCGGCCGAAGGCGGCGGCGCGCCCCCGGAACTGCCGCAGATCATCTTGCACGGCAAGGCGCAGGTCTTCGTGCGCGCGGACGGAATCCTGGTCCCGCCTGAGACCCTGCCCGCCGGCCAGGACTGGTACGACTTTACTCTCGAGAACCTCGGGCTGCTGCCCCACACGCTGGTCCCGGACAGCTATCGCATCAGCGGCAGCGTCTACAGCAAACAGTTCGGGGACTTTGAGCTCGATGGCTCGGTGGCCCGCAATGGCCAGCGGAATGAAGTTCTTTTCCGTACATACAAGCCGCTGCCGCTTGACCGCACCTATGCGGCGGTGCTTGCGCCGGACGTGCGCCAGACAGTTGAGCAGTTCTCGATTTCCGCCAAGGCCACGCTCGCGGGCCGGCTTCTGATTGAGTCGGGCAAGGACCTGCGATTCGACGCCGATATCAATGCCTACGACGGTGAAGTCTGTTTCGTGGGCTTTCCGTTGCGCGTCACCGACGTCAGTGCCGACGTGCAGGTGCGAAACAACAACATCACAGTCGATGCGATTGGCAGGCGCGGCAGCGCGGATGTGCGCGTGGTGGCTGACGTGTCGGCCGTTGGCTCTGCCACCGAGACGATCCGGCTGACCGTGAACATTGAAGATCTGCTGGTGGACGAGGAATTCCGTCTCGCGCTGCTGAACGCCCGGCTGCAACCCGACAACATGGACTACAACACCGGGCTGCCCTATCCAGCCGATGAGTTCGACCCAAAAAAACAAAGCCGTGTTACCGGCTACCCCGAGTGGCAGGGCCCGACGCCATGGGACGGCGGCCTGCTGTATCCTGATCTGGCAGACGTGTTTCCGTTCATCAGCCGGGCATTCTGCCCGATCGGGCTTGCGGACTTTGAACTGCGCCTGAACAGCCAGGTCAAGGGTGTTGACCCGGTTACCGGCAAACGACGAATCGACGAGGAGTTGAACTGGAAAGTTTTCATACGCGATGCGACGGCATGCTTCGTGGGCTTGCCTGAACAGGGCCCGGGCTTTCCCATCCCGTTGCACAACGTTTATGGCGTCGTAGAGGGAAAGACCGCGCCCAGCCGCGCAGGCACCTACGAAGTGCGCGGGTACACACCCGAAGAACTTGCGCGACTGGCGCCTGATGCCGCCGAGGGTAAGGCACTGCAACCGGACGGATTGACGGGCACGCTGGAGAATACCGGAGAGCGTGTATGGGTGCTGGCGACGTTTGTGGATGACCGCTCGCCGGGACGTGAGCCGCGCTTGACGCTGAAGATCAAGACGGAGGGCGTGGATTTTAACGATCGCATCCAGACCCGATTGCCGCCGAATGTCCGGGACGTGGTGGAACCATTTGCGCCTGCGGGCAAAGTCGATATCCAGAGTGCCACCCTGACGATTTATCCTGTGGGGAATGACAGCGTCGACTTCAACTTCACACTGGCGGCTCGCAGCGTTGCCGCGCAGTACCAGTTTCCGGGAGCAGCCGAGCCGGCGCGTTTCCGCGAGGTCGCGGGCACGATCACCGTGCGCAAGCAAAACGATTACGTCGAGCTCTCCAACATGCGCGGGACGCTGTCCGACAGCCGCATCCTGATGAGCCTGAAGTATCGTGACGACGGGATACCCGAGTTCTCCATTGAGTCGGAAGACTTTGCCGTCAAGCCGGAGCTGCAGGCCGTCCTGCCGCCTGGCGTGGCCGAGGTGTTGAAACGCTTCGAACCTCGCGGCTTTGTGCGCATCAAGGTCACCGGTAACCGCGGCACATCAACTCCGGACTTCATGAAGGCAGACATCACGTTCCTGGCGGGCACCGGTGACCGCAACGGCAGTGTTCGTTTTGACAAGTTTCCATACGTGCTTACGGACGTTCAGGGACGGCTGTTCGTGACAGTGAAGCCGTCGCTGATCGAAGTCATGATTCGCGACTTCACAGGTGTCGGGGCCGAGAACCGCGAGACCGGCGAGAAGGCGGCCGTGGAGATCAGCGGCCACGTGCTCGTGCCGTACACCGAGACAACGGAAGGCCCGGAAGAAGTTGAGCCGCCACCCGCCGAAGAACTGCCGATTGTCGACATCAGCGTGCGGGCCACGCGCCTGCCCATTGATGCGCAACTGTTGACGGCGCTGACGCCGATTTTCAAGGAAGGCGTTCCGGAAGGCCAGAAGCCGCGCATGATTGAGTTTGTCGAAGAGCTGAACACCGTCGGCACGGTCGGTGTGAACGGCCGCCTGATCGTTGACGATAATGGCGAGATGGATTGGCGCTTCGAGATCAACCTCGAGGGCACGGGCCTGAAGTTCAAGCACTTTCCCCTTCCTGTTGAAGCGCTGTACGGTGCCGTCATCATCGATGGTCGTGAAGTCCGCATGCGTAACGTCACCGGCCGCGCCGAAACAGGCAGCATGACCCTGCACGAAGCCGGCTACACCGAGGCGGATGGCTGGTGGGTATCGATCAGCGCCCGCGAACTGGACTTTACGAACCCGACATTGCGCCGCGCGCTGCCCGAAGCGCTGCGAGATTCTCTGGGAAAGTTGAACCCTGTCGGCATGTTTGACGTGGACGTGCATCTCTCGGGCAAAGACGAGTACATGTCGTATCAGCTCTCACTCGATACCCGCAATGTAGCCGTGGACCTTGGTCTGCACTTTGACGACATGACGGCGCGATTTGACGTCGAAGGCATGATCGAGGGCGATGTGCGGCGCATGAACGGGTCCGTGTTCATCAAGGAAGTGTTCTTCAAGAAGGCCCGCTTTGACCGCGTGACAAGCAGCGTGCAGTATTTCGGCGACCGCCTCGAGTTTCCGAACTTGCGTGGCTACTTCTATGACGGGTGGCTGGAGGGGCGCTTCGGCATGGAGGGCGACAACTACGCCGGCGAAGTAAGCATCCGCGCCGCCGACCTGAAGCAACTGGGCGAGACAGCATTTCCAGACGCGGGAGAACTGCTAGGCGCCATGGACGCCGAGGTGCGGTTCTACTCCAAGCCTGACGCCGACGGGCAGATCGGGCGGGGCCGCGTGGATGTGCAGCCATTCAATCGCAGCAGCGACGACCCGGCCCGCAATGTGTGTAAACTGGCGCCGGTGCCGCTGTTCAACACGATTGCAGCCGTCACGGGCAGCGAGTCAAACTTTGACGAAGGCCACGTGTTTTTCTGGCTGGGCGAAGACCGGATCACGATTCGCGAGATGGATTTCGTGTCCGATGGCGCCCGGATCGAGACGTTTGGTGGTGACGACGAAAACTATATCATGTATGGCACGGCTCAAATGAGGATGAAGCTGTTCTTCACGCTTGCGCCACGCAGCCCGATTCCGCTGCCGTTGTTGCAGGAGGTGCTCGACCTGCTGAAGCAGATCCTGTTTCCGCTTTATGTAACCGGCACGCTGAACGAACCCAACGTCGAGCCTTTCAGCCTTAGCGTGCGCGACATCGAACGCGCGCAGGACAGGTTTCCGCGAAGGCCGGAGGGCGGCTAGCCGTTCCGACTTCTGCCGCTCACACGTGCAACCCTGCAACCCGATGCCGAGGCGCCGACCAAAACCCCAACCTGACGAAACGGCCGGCACTGTCCGCATCAACAGCGGCGAGTTTCGCGGCCGCGAGATTGAGTGCCCGCAGACGGGTGACGTGCGCCCGATGCTTTCGCGCACACGCATGGCGCTGTTCAACGTGCTCGGCGACGACCTGCATGACGCAGTGGTCTGGGACTGCTTTGCCGGCAGCGGCTTGCTGGGCATTGAGGCGGTCAGTCGCGGTGCCAGCTACTGCGTTTTCGTTGAGCGAGCGGCCGTGCATGCCCGAGTCGTGCAGAACAACCTGGCGATACTCAACCTGCTTGAGCGCAGCATGCTGATCCGGGGTAGCGTGTTTGACCTGATCAAGCCGGGAGCACCGCCGCTTCCGCACACTCCCGCCGATATTCTGCTGCTCGACCCACCGCATGCCATGATTGCCGAGCGACCGGGCTTGTTCTGGCCATGGCTGGAAGTTCTGCACGAGACTCCCCTTGCCGCGCGCGGAACCCTTGCGTGCATCGGGCACCCGGCTGAACTGACGGTGCCCGGGCAGGTGGGAGCGTTTCGTGTCGCGGACACCCGCAGCTACGGAACGGTGGCCTTCACGATTCTGGCCTGCCACTGAGCCCTTACGCATGGCCCTGTGGCCGATACGATGCACCCTATGACAGACGCCGCGACAAGCCAGGTATCGCTGATCGGCATGGATCATGGGCAACTCAAGGAAGCCGTGGTCGCCGCGGGCGGAAAGGCGTTTGCCGGCAACCAGCTCGCGCAGTGGCTGTACGGGAAGCGTGTCACAGACTTCAGCGAAATGAGCAACCTGGGCAAAGATCTGCGCGCGCAACTGGCCACGCGATTCAGTCTGATGACGAGCACAGTGGTTGCCCGCGAAGAGTCCGGCGAAGGTACGACCAAACTTGGCATCAGGCTTCACGATGGGCTGATCATCGAATCGGTACTCATGCGCGAGGGCGAGCGTTTGACGGCCTGCATCTCGACGCAGGCTGGTTGCGCGATGGGTTGCCGGTTCTGCGCTTCAGGCCAGTTGGGTCTGAAACGGCACCTGACGAGCGGCGAAATCCTGGAACAGTTCTTTCACCTGGCCGCCGTAATACGTCAGGAGACCCCCGACGGCTGGCTGACAAACGTGGTCGTGATGGGCATGGGCGAGCCGTTGCACAACTTTGACGGCTTGATGGGCGCACTGACTATCCTGAACGCCGACTGGGGTTTTCGTTTCGGCGCGCGCAGGGTTACGGTCAGCAGTGTGGGTCTGCCCGATCGCATTCGCCAGTTGGCCGAACAGGGCTACCAGTTCAACCTGGCGATCAGTCTGCATGCCACGACCGACGAGCAGCGAACGGCACTGATTCCCACCAACGTGGCCAGCGGCCTCAAGAAGATCCTGGAAGCCGCCAGGTACTATTTCGAAACTACGAATCGCGAAGTGACGTTCGAGTACACGCTGGTGGGCGCGGCAAACGACACCGAAGGCGACGCGCACAGGCTGGCGGCTTTGCTGTTCGATTTTCCGCGCGCCAACGTGAACCTGATTCCGATGAACCCGGTCGAAGGCAGCGGACTGAAAGAGCCGACGGACGAGAGCGTCGATCAGTTCGCCGCGATTCTGCAGGATGCGGGTGTCAACGTGCACGTTCGCCGAAAGCGAGGTCGAAGGGTGCAGGCAGCCTGCGGGCAGCTGAGGTTGAGGCTGGAGGCGAAGTAGGGAGGCTTCACGGGTCAGCTCTAAACGGTCTGCGTGAGCTTGCGAACCCAGTGCGCAGAGCCCGGAGTCCAGAACGCGATGTCCAAAGTGTCCGACATCTTTACAGGCGCGTTGCTTGAGTCGCTTACGCGATTTGAGCTCACGGTGCGCACGTTGACATCTTCGGGTATTCGTGGCGAGCGGCGCTCACGGCGCAAGGGCGGCGGCACCGAATACGCCGATCATCGCGAGTACACCCACGGCGATGACTTGCGGCGCCTGGACTGGCACGCGCTGGCGCGGCTGGACCAGATGCTGATTCGCCTTTACGCCGCTGAGGAAACGCTGCCGCTAGAGGTTGTGATCGATACCAGTGCCAGCATGGACTTCGGTGACCCGACAAAGTACGTGACGGCAGCGCGCATCGGTTGCGTACTGGCGCAGATATCACTGTTGCACGCCACGCCCGTCATGTGGCGCTTTGCCGGCGGCAAGTCGCTTGAGCCCGTTCGCCTTTCTGCGCGCAACGACATCGGGCGTGTTTTGCGCGTGCTGGATGACCTGCAACCGGATGGTGCCTGCGCCCTCGGCGAGACATTGCGCCGCAGCGCATTGCACGGTCCGCGCAAACGCTCGCTGGTGATCCTGACCGACGGCTACGACCGCGTCGAGTTGCAGCCGGCGATCCGCGCGTGCCGCGCAGCGGGCACAGAGGTGTACCTGATGCTCGTGCTTTCGCCCGAAGAGGTTGACCCCGGCATGCGGGGCGAGTTCACATTCATCGATGCCGAGTCGGGCGGCGAAAGCGGGATCGTTCTTGACGGGTCAACACTAAAGCGGTACCGCAAGATGCTCGCCGAGTTCCGGCAGGAGTGGCACGAGTTCAGCCGCGCAACCGGCACCATCTGCATGGAATTCAGCAGCGCCCAGGAAATCGGCCCGGAACTGTTTCGGTCACTTGCCGAAGGCGGCTTGATCTCGTGACGCTAGAGTTTCGGACGCTGCTTGAACGCATGCGTCAGCTGGTTCAGGCGGCGCAATTCCAGGTAACCCGCGACGCTGGCCGCCGGGATTCCGCCCTGCATATGGCGGCGTGACGCAGCGCTGTCATAAATGCTGAACTCGCTGTGCCGCGAAAGCACGCGCGCCGCACCCTTGAACAACTGAATCCTGACGGTGCCGGAGACGTACTCTTGCGTTTCGCGAAAGAACGCATCCAGCCCCTCGCGCAGCTTGGTGAACCACTGGCTGTCATAAATCAACTTCGCGTACCGTGCACTGAGCAGCGGCTTCAGCTCCATAGTTTCCGCGTCCAGAGTCAGGGTTTCAAGCTCGTCGTGGGCGAGATGCAGCACATGGGCCGCCGGCGCTTCGTAAACTTCGCGGCTCTTGAAGCCCAGAATGCGGTCCTCAATCGTGTCCACGCGCCCCACGCCATGGCGTGCAGCAATGGTCTGCAACTCTTCGACCAGTTCTACAGCCTGGTACTTTTTGCCGTTGAGGCCCACGGGCTCGCCCTGGTGAAATCGAATTTCGATTTCCTCTGGCTCGTCCGGCGCTTTCACCGGGTCTGCGGTGATCTGGTAGACATACTCCGGCGCGGGCACGTTGGGGTCTTCCAGTTCGCCGGCACTGCTGCGTACGCCCCATAAATTGCGGTCGCTGGAATAGTTGCGCTCGGCGCCGGCACCCTGCGGCAAGCGGTTCTGCTGCAGATAGCCGATGACCTGCTCTCGTGTGTTCAGGTCCCATTCGCGCATGGGTGCAATGCACTCAAGTTCAGGGTCAAGGGCCGCCACCGCGCATTCGAATCGAAACTGGTCGTTGCCCTTGGGGGGTGCTCCGTGCGCCACAAAGCGCGCACCCTCTTCGCGGGCCAGCGTCACCATCTCGGTCGCGATCAGGGGGCGCGACAGCGCAGCCGACAGGTAGTAGGCGCTTTCATAGCGGGCACCGGCCTTCAGCGCCTTGAAGCAGTACTGTTTGATGAACGTGCGACGGCGGTCGATGGCGTGGACGGCGTCGGCGCCGGCCTCGATCGCGCGCTGGCCGACCTCGTCAAAGTCGCCGCCCTGGCCGATGTTCAGCGACAGCGCCACCACCTTCAAGCCGCGTACGCGCTTGAGCCAGTGAAGTGCGGCGGTAGTGTCTAACCCGCCGGAGTAGGCCATGACGACCTTTTCCATGGGCGTGAAGATAGCAGGCTGTGCGTGGGGGTCAAACCGGGCTAACGGCCAGTCGATTCACCGGCGCCGGCAGTTCGCCGCAGCCACATCTCGCATTGCGAAATGCGCTGGCGCGCGAGGTTGCGCCGGCCAAGGTCTTCGGTGATCGAGCTGTCTTTGAGGAAGGCTTCGTACGAGAACTTTGCGTCTTCCCAGCGCGAATCGTTGTAATAAGCCGTTGCCTTGATCAGGTGATGCACCGGATCGTTCGGGCGCAGGCTCTTCAGGTCCTCGGCAAAGCGTACGGCAAGCTGCGTGTCGCGGTTCTGGAACAGCGGCTCAATGCACAGTACGGCCGCTTCGAGAATCATGCTGGCACGCATGTTTCGTTCTTCGATGATCAGTTCTTCCATCGTTGCCCGGTAGCGCGCGACGAGGTCTACCAGGAAGGGGTTGCTGTTCTCGTCGTTGAAGTCCGTTTCATCTTTGCGCGTGATGCGCAGCTTCTCAAATTCCTGGTGGCGGCGTACGAAGCTCTTGGTGTACGCCAGCGCGTCGCGGTAGTTGCGCTTGGACTCTTCTTTCTCCCAGGACTGGAATGCGTCCGAAACGAAAATCCGGCGTGCTTCGCCGTCCACGTTTTCCCACTTGGTGCCGGCCTTGATGGCCTGCAACTTGGTCTGCTCTATGGCCGTGTCCAGAAAGAACGCGCCGAAGCTTTGGTACACGAACACAAGGTCGCGCTGCGCCCAGAAGTAGTCCGGACGCTCTTTGGTGAGCGCCAGGAACCCGTCGCGCGCCACCTGTAACCTGCTCAGCGCCTCAATGCGCCAGTACTTGCGCACTTGGTCCCAACTGTCGGTTACCGCCAGCAAGTCCTTGTCGATGCCAATCGCGATATCTTTGTCCATCCGGTTGGCGCGCAAACCACTGTCCAGCGAGGCGCCGACATCCAGCAGTTTCAGCGACTCTTCGCCTTCGCTCAGCTTGCCGAGCCACGGCGCGTTCTTCTCGCGATCTTCGTTGAACATCTTCGAGCGCGAGACGTCCTTGAACACATAGTGCAGCGCCAGCAGTTTGTCGCGGTTGGTGGTGAAAGTCCGGAACTTGCGTGCGGCTTCGCGCAACAGCTCGGCGCCTTCGGCCTCAGTGGGCGCCAGCGCCGCCTTGCGCACATCTTCACGAACACTGTGCAGGCTGATCGTGCCCTGGCCCAACGAATCAGCCTTCATCACCATGTCGGTGTGCAGCCGGAAACTGGCCAGCGAAATGCCAAGCCGCGCCCGGAAGTCGCGCTCGAGAAGAGCCAGCACTTTCTTGAACTTGGTCAGCGCGCCTTCAAGCTTGCCGTGATCCTTGACGAAATAGTCTTCAATGCGGTTGATCTGCAGCAACACGTAGGCCTGGATGTTGATGGCAATAGCCAGGTCTTCGACAGGGTACTCATACTCAATAATCAGCCGTTCGGCGGTCTCGGCCCAACGCATGGCGACGACGTAGTGCCCGTCGTCGTAGGACTGCTTGGCTTCTTGCAGCGCATTGGCGATACGAATCGACGGCTCAGTCACCGGGCTTTCGCCGTTGTCCGGGTCCAGCGGGTTGACGCGCAGGTCGGCGGCTTCGGACTCGGTGGAGGTCGAGCAGGCGGCCAACATCAGGCCTAGAAAAATCGCAGCCAGTACGGCGTGAAAGTTGCGCATGGGCATATTCAATGCGGGGCGACTGCGGGGTCAAAGCGTCAATATAGGGCCCGGGAGTGTCGGTTTCTAGCCTAAAGCACGTTGACTACAGGTTCGGAACCGCTTACCCTGAACTCTCCCCCGGCAGACCCCTCGGCATTGAACTTGCGCAAATTCGCAATGATCCCGCTTCTTGTGTTGCTGCTGGCGTTGATCGCCGGTTGCTCCATGGCTGCGCCCGGCGTTGCGAGTATCTCTGCGCCTCCGCCTCCGGGCGGCCGCAAGACCACCTACGACAACAGCTGGGTCAACCAGCCGCCCAACCCGACCGACAACCTGCCTGAGAACCAGCACATGAGCGTGGACATCTCAGAGCGCGAGCTGGGCGACCCGTGGTGGATTGACGAAGACGGAAACAAGAAGCCGCGCCGCAAGCCCGGGTATGAAGAGCGCCAGGAGAAGCGCCAGGCGGAGCGCCGCGCAGTGATCAAGGAGCGCATGGGCATCAAGACCATGAAGGACGAGCAGAAGGAACGCGAAGAAGCAGGCAAGTAGCTGCCCTTGCGTTCGGTCAGTGAACGGAGACGGCTATCAGGCCGTCTTTTTCTTTGTCAGCCAGTCCCGTCTGCAATCGCACTACTGGCCCGCCCAACCATTGACGTTAGACTCGCAGCAGGAGGCGCGTGTGCGTTGGAGGCCGACGCTGTATCTGGGGACATGGTCGGGCGTCGAGATCCGCCTGGACCTGGTCGTCGTGGCGCTGATCGGCTTGCTGTTCCTGAACAGCATCAACGATGCCGACATCAGTCGTACGCCCATATGGTCTGCTGTCGCGCACCTGATGCTGCTGGTTGCGATGCTCGTTTGCATGTTCTGCCATGAACTCGGTCATGCCGTGATGTGCAAGCTGCGCGGCCACCAGCCCAGCATGATTCTGCTTTCCTTCGTGGGCCTGACGTTCTTCAAAGCGGTAAGGGCCAAGCCGCGCGACGAGTTCTGGATCGCCGTTGCCGGCCCGCTGGTGAACCTGACCATCGCCCTCGCAACGGTACCCTTCATCGGGCTGGCTCTCACGCAGCAGATGGCCCCGCGGCTGTTCTCGCAGCAGGGAATGGCCACGCCGTACGGGTTCCTGGCATGGGTCAGCATTCTGAATTTCGCGGTGGCCGCGCTGAACATGCTGCCCGGCTGGCCGGCCGATGGCGCGCGCGCGATGCGCGGGTGGATGGCGTCCAAGTGGGGCTATGGCGCAGCCACGGTTCGCGCGGTGTCAATCAGTCATGGCTTCTGGCTGATCATGGCGGGCGTGGCGGTGATCGTGATGACACTGGCGCCCGCAATCAAGTGGTTCGTGGGCAACCAGCCCAGCGGCAGCCCGGCATCGCTGCTGGTGATGTACAACGTCCTGTTCATCGTGTTTGCAGTGATGGGTCTGTACTACGGCTGGGCCGAGAAGCGCCGCGTGGCAAGGCTGGGCGTCGAGCGCGCATCTGAAGTGGTGGGCCCGCCGCCAGAGTTCATGCCCGGTAAGCGCAAAGAAGATAAGGTGATCGACGCCGAAGTAGTAACCGAACCCGGAAAACAAGAGCCCGGAGCGCAAGCGACGGGTCATCCGGCGGGCAATGCAGCACCATCCGAAGGACCCAGCAAAGTTGACGAACTCAAGAGCAAAGCCAAAGACGGTATCGTCGCAGGCAAAGCCCTCTGGACCGTGGCGAAGGCGTCGGGCAAAGGCGCCGGCTGGTTTGCCCGGCAAGGCACGAAAGTAATCGGCGCCATTCTGACCGCCGAAAAGAAGGACGCGGACAAGCCCAGAGAATGATTGAGGCGCGACTTACAACCAAGGCCATCGATACAGCCGCGCTGCTGGCAGAACTTGCCGACGCACAGGACGGTGCGCAGGTGTTGTTTCTGGGAGTCGTTCGTAACCACCACCAGGGCCGGGCGGTTGCGCACATCGACTATGAAGCCTATGAGCCCATGGCGCTGAAGGAGTTGCAGCGCATTACCCATACAGTCGCGAAGAAGCATGGGCTGGGCAACGTCCTGGTGGTGCATCGCTTCGGACGGCACCAGATCGGAGACGCCAGCATCGCTGTCGTGATCGGAAGCCCGCATCGCGGCCCAGCTTTTGACGCGGCTCGCGAAATCATGGACTTGGTGAAGAAGGATGTCCCGATTTGGAAGAAAGAGCACTTTTCTGACGGGACGGTTGAGTGGGTGCTTGCCGACAGGCTCGTCCGGTCCGGCCCCCAAAAGGGATGAACTTATCGTTTAGTAATGGCGTTCATAAACGTAGTATGCGTGTGGTGCGGAAAGGAAAATGCAATGAAATTGCGACTACTTCTTGGCGGTGTGGCACTGATTACCGCCTTGGGCGTGCAAGGCTTCATGCCTCGACTCGTCCACGGCTGAGCGTCCTGACGTAGCGGGGGCGCCGGTTCGGCGCAGACGTGAGGCCAGGCTCAGCGCGGACAGGCTGTCCGCATCGAGTGGCAGGCTCCCACGGCAGAGCTCTATCGCGATGCCCTGGAGCAATCCCAGTTAATCATCCTCTACTTTGGCGAGAAGAAAGACGACGACGAGTTCTTCGCCAAGGCCGACTTCACTGAGCAGGTGACAGCCAAGAACGTCATCTGCCTGCGCGTTACCAAGCCGGCCGACACCAAGGCGCCTGAGGCAGCCATTGTGCCCAAGGCCCGCCTTGATGCATCCGATTTGTGGGCGGCCTACAGCGTGAAGGAGGCCGATACGCTTGTGGTCGCCGACAAGTACGGCAACCCGTTCCATACGGCCAAAGAGCCGCTTCTGAACGACAAGCTTGGCGAAGTCGCTTCGCACTTCCGTACGCTGCGTAAGCAACTGCGCAAAGAGGTGGAAACCGCCCAGGCGGCCAAGGACAAGGGCGATACAGCTGCAGCGTTGACAGCCCTCAAGAGTGGGTTCAAGCTCGGGCTTACCGGGTACAGCGAAGCCGAAAGCGCCACAAAGCTGTACGGCGAGATGATGGACGCGGGACGCAAGTCGTTGAAGGATGCCGGCAAGGACGCCGCAAAACTCGACGAGTTGGCCAAGCAGTACGCTGGCACCGACCTTGAAAGTGAAATCGCGGCAGCACGCAAAGCCGCCAACTAGTTTGCTTGACAGTATCGAGGGACGGGGTTACGCCCCGTCCCTCGTGTTATTCCGGGGGAGTCATGCGTTACGCGATGCTGTTGCTGGCTGCGACCCTGGTGTGCGTTGCCGCCGCTTGCGGTGCGGGCAATGGGCCCGAGGGCAACGCCGCGGACAACGCGCCGACCGAGGCTGCACCCAGAAACTGGGATGACCAGTCAGACCGCAACTGGCGTCACAACTCGCAGTACAAGGCGCACATGCGCATGCTGTGGGTGGACTGCAACCGCGTGGTCGCAGCGGGTCGCGGCGATGCTGAGCCGACGTGGCACGAGATACGCGCAGGCGCCGAAGACATTGCGCGCCGGGCTGACCTGATTGGCGGCTTCTGGGCCGAGATCGACAAGCAGGCGGCGGAGCTGCTCGATTGCGTCGAGTACGACGACCGCATCAACGCCACAGAGGCTTACAAGAACATGGGTGCAGCCTGCGACGGCTGCCATCACGTGACCTGGCCGATTTCGTACATGCACGTGACCGACGGCGTGGTCGACCGCTGGCTGAAGAACCTGCCAACCCATGGGCAGATGGAAGAGGTGGACGAGGTACCGCCGCCGTTGATTCCAAACCGGGACAGCATGAAGACGCTGTTCTTTCACTACCAGATGCTTGAGCTGCGACTTGAACAGTTCAAGATTGAGGACGTGCGCGAGCAGGTAGATGCGGTGCGAAAGCAGGCCCAGCCGCGAGCGGCCCGCTGGAAGACGGTGGGCGACAATGCCCGCACGATTGCCGAATTGTCAAAAAAACGCAAGCGTGACGGTATGAAGGAGGCGTACACCAGCATGACTGCGGCTTGCCTTGCCTGCCACGGCGATCAAGCCGGACCAATGCGCCCGATCATGGTCCCGATGCCGTGGGACGGTCCGCTGAAGTAGCAGGCTTTTCAGCCAGCAGCCACATGGAAGCGCCGAAGCCCAGGCGGCCGAGTACACGTTCAGGCATCAGACAAAAGTCGGTGATACGGGCCCATGCGCGCAGGACTTTGTGTATCCGGCTGCTTGGTACGCGCAGCTCAATTCCGGTTGTCGATGTAGCCGGCAGATCCTGCACTGTGCCCTCCTGTCGTGGCCTGAGTCGTGTCAGCGCCGGCATCAACATGTACTCGATGAAATTGTCCCAGAATACGTCGTAGCCCGTGCTGTAGACTACGCGCAGGCCAGCGGCACTTGTCATGGCGCGGTGCTGCCTCTTGCTGCGGAAGTTCGCATAGAAATGGCCGGCCTCGCGCATGCGCCGCTTCCAACGACGTGGGGTCAGCAGGTTCTGCCACCAATCGAGACTCAAGCTGTAGTCGCTGACCGGGCACCGAATCAGTAGCGTGCCTCCGGGCTTGAGCACGCGCGCCGCCTCTGTGTAGAGCTGCTCGGGACGTTCCATGTGCTCCACGACATCAAAGGCGGTCACGGCATTCATGCTCTCGTCTGGCAGTGGAAGACTGTCAGCCGACGCAACAACCGCATCAAAGTGTCCGCGATCACCGCGCCTGAGCAACTGTTGCCGCACGCTGGCCGGCGAAATGTCGATGCCCAGCCCGCGAGCGTCAAAGTTGCTGGCAATCGCATCGAGCAGCGGACCAGCCGCACAGGCGACTTCAACAAAACAATCCCCTCTCTCAAGGCGAAGGCGGCGCAGCATCCTTGTCAGCCGCAGGCCCGCCGGGCTGACGAAGCTGCGGCACGGGTCCGACGTTTGAAGCGCGCCGAGTCGCTGCTGGTCATAGGTTTCGCGCTGCGTCTGTTCGTTCTCGCTTAGCTTGGCCGAAAGGTCCAGCAAGCCGTCGCGGACCTCGCGGCGCCAGCCGCACGCGCATTGCACACCATCTGCCACGCTCGAAAGTGACCGCTTCGAGCATGCAGGGCACAGTATCGGAATGCCGGTGCGCAAAACGGGCGGGCTCATTTACACATCCAGCAGCCGGTACTTGCGACCGAAGTGCAGTTCGAGACACTGGCGAATCAGGTCGGCGTCGATCCTTTCGCCCCAGGCGGCTGCGTCGTTTCGCGCCCGTTGCAGCGCATCTACATCGCTTTCAAAATCGCCGATGTGCAGCTTCGGCAAGCCGCTTTGCCTGGTGCCCGCGAAGTCGCCGAAACCGCGCAGCTTCAAGTCTACCTCCGCGATCTTGAATCCGTCCTGGATTCGGCAAATCGCGTTCAGCCGGTCAATCGCCTCGGGCGTGCGCGGCTCGCCCAGCAGAAACAGGTAGCTCTGGCGCCGGCCTCGCCCGACCCGGCCCCGCAGCTGGTGCAGTTGCGACAAACCAAAGCGCTCGGCGTTCTCAATGACCATGATGTTGGCTTCCGGCACATCCACGCCGACCTCGACGACGACGGTCGCCGCAAGAATATCCAGGTCGCCGCGTCGAAACTTCTGGACGGCGGCGTCCTTTTCCTCCGGTTTCATCTGGCCGTGGGCGAGCCCCACGCGGAACTCGGGAAAGATGCTGTTCTTGAGCGTCTCGGCAAACTCGACGGCTGACTTGGCCTCGACCTTGTCGCTTTCCTCGACGAGCGGATAGACGAAGTAGGCCCGACCACCGTCTTTCAGCTCTGCACGAATGCGTTCCATCGCGGCGCCTTCGCGACTTCGGTGTACCCACTCGGTGATCACGGGCGTGCGTCCCGGCGGCAACTCGTCGATGATCGACACGTCCAGGGCGCCGTACAGTGTCATGCTTAGCGTACGGGGAATCGGCGTGGCGCTCATGGCCAGAATGTGGGGACGGTTGCCCTTGGAACGCAGCGTGGCGCGCTGCCGTACGCCAAACTTGTGCTGCTCGTCGATCACGCAGAAACCTAGGTTCTTGAACTCCACGTAGTCTTCGAGCAGCGCATGGGTGCCAATCAGGATGTGCACCTTGCCCGCGGCAACTTCTTCACACAGCGCGTCACGCTCGGCCTTTTTCATACCGCCCAGCAGCAGTCGCACGTTCACCTTCGTGCCGCCCAAGTAGTGTCCAAGATTTGCGTAATGCTGGCGCGCCAGCACTTCGGTCGGCGCCATGATCGCGCACTGGTAGCCGTTGTCGATCATCAGCAGCGCGGCGTACAGCGCGACCGCCGTCTTGCCGCTGCCGACGTCGCCTTGCAGCAGTCGGTGCATGCGGCCGGGGCTGGTTAAGTCCTGGACGATTTCGGCGCACACGCGCTGCTGCGCACCCGTCAGCGTGAACGGAAAGTACTTCAACGCCCGCTGTCGCAGTTCGTCGTCGACACGGATTAACAGTCCTCTGTCCAACGCCTCGCTGCGGCGACGCAGGCGCAAACCCGCCTGCAGCATGAAGAACTCGCGGTACTTCAGGGCAAGTCGCGCGGCATCCAGCGCCTTGGGGTGCGACGGCTGGTGGGCCTGCTTGTAGGCCTCGGCAATCGGCATCAGGCGCAGTTTCGCAGCCAGTTCATCCGGCAGTGGGTCCGGAATCGCCGCGGCATGGTGCAGCAGCGTTGCGACCAGCGCGGCGATGTCTTCGTTGCTGGCGCCTTCGGTCAGGGGGTACTCGGCTTCCAGCCCGCTGGCCTGCGGTGGGGGATTGAAGTCGAAACTGGTCGGTTTCATGGACCACGAGTGAAAGGCGTAGTCCACGGGCCCGGACAGGCGCACGCGCGTGCCGACTTTGAACTTGTCCTCAAGCCACGGTTGATTGAAAAACACGGCTTTGATAGCGCCGGTGCCGTCGTCGATGACCACCTCAGTTAACTTCATGCGCCTGCGCTTGGTCGCCTTGTTGCTGCAAGAAGTGACTTGGCCGCTGACACTGGCAAACAACCCGGCCTTCAGGTCTTTGATCGCGCAGCGGGTATTGTAGGCGCGCGGAAAGTGGTTCAGCAGGTCGATCACGCGCTTGAGCTTCAGGCGGGCGAGCGCAGACAGCACATGAGCCCGCACACGGGTGGCTTCCTCGATAGCCTGGGTGAGTACCGCCACATCTGTCATGCCACAGGTTTTAGCGTGCGGGCGGCTGTCGGGGCAACCGCGTGCCCTCAGCTGGGGAACAACATCGCGGCGATGCTTCGCAGCAGCGACGGCTTCTCAAGCTTTTCCGGATCAAGCGGGTGCTTCTTTGCCAGGGAGTTCAAGTCTGCGACCACTTGCTCGGCGTCAAAGACGCCGTGGGGGCCGCCCTGGTGCACTTTGCTTCCCTGCGCAAAGGTCTCGGCTTCAGCGGCGCAACAATTGAAGCACTTGATGTTGTGCTCGTCGTAATAGGCGCGCAGGACCGTGTGGTCGATCAGGTACTCGGCCCAGATGATGGGCGAATCGACGGTCATCGGCAGCTTGGGCTCGTCTATTTCCGGAACCGCCACTTGAGCAACTCCCACAACGCCAGCACGCCGTCCCACGACCGGATCTTCTTGCCCTCTTCAATCCCGCGCGGGTAGTAGCGGATCGGCACTTCCACAATCCGGTGCCCACGCTTGATCACCTTCGCCGTTACTTCCGGGCAGAACTCAAAGCCTGTGCATGTCAGGTCTATGCCGCGGATCAGCTTGCCGTCAAACACCTTGTAGCAGGTAGGCTCGTCGGTCAAGTTCGCCCAATACAACAGGTTCGTGACCAGCGTGACCAATCGTCCGCCCAGGTAAAACTTCATGCTGCCGTGCTTGTCGGGGCCAAGAATGCGGCTGCCGTAGACGACTTTTGCTTCCCCAGCCAGCAGCGGCGCCAGAAGGGCCGGGTAGTCGTTGGGGTCGTACTCAAGATCGGCGTCCTGGATGATCACCCAGTCGCCGGTGCTTTCGGCGATGCCGCGGCGAACGGCTGTGCCCTTGCCGCCATTTTCCTTTGTGACCAGGCGAAATGTAAAACGATCAACCCCATCGTGTCGGGCGAACCAGTTTTTGACGACTTCTCCGGTGTTGTCCTTGCTGCCATCGTCCACAACAATCAGCTCAATCCCGACGTTGATGCGCACAGCGAGCACTTTATCGAGTATGCGCTCGATTGTGGGGCCTTCGTTGTAGGCCGGGATTACGACTGAAAGCACACCTGCCGGTGCGGCGGTCTTGGGCGGGACGGAAACGGCGTGTGCAGACATGGCCGGGATGCTAGATGTATGCTCCGCCATCGCAAGCGACGGAGCAGTTTTGGACGCTCACACCATCATGTGGCTGGTCTTCGGCGCGATCATCGTGATCGTGCTGGCGCTTGACCTGTTCGTGCTGCACAAAGACCCGCACGCGGTGAAGATTCGCGAGGCGCTGATCTGGAGCGGAGTGTGGATCACGCTGTCGCTTTCGTTTGGCGGAACACTGGCCCTCCTTGGCAATCACGGGTTCGGGCCTGATCTGGCGCTGCGCTTTCTAGCCGGCTACGTGATCGAGTGGGCGCTGTCGGTCGACAACTTGTTCGTGTTTGCGATCATCTTCACGGCGCTCAAAATCCCGCGCGAGTACCAGCACAAGCTGCTGTTCTGGGGCGTCTTCGGGGCGCTGATTCTGCGAGCGGTGTTCATTTTCGCCGGCGTCGCGCTGATCGAGTTGTTTGACTGGGTGCTCTACATCTTCGGCGGCATCCTGATCCTGTCCGCGCTGAAGTTGATGTTCCAGGGCGAGAAAGAGTCGCACCCTGAAAAGGGCATTGTCGTACGCATGCTCTCGAAGGTTCTGCCGCTCAAGCCGCTCAATGTCGGGCCGAACTTCACTGTCAAAGAAGACGGCAAGCGCTGGATCACCATGCTGTTTGTCGGGCTGGTGCTGGTCGAGATTACAGACGTGATCTTCGCGCTCGACAGCGTGCCCGCTGTGATCTCGGTGGCCATGGACCCGAAAACGCGGGAAATAGACCCGTTCATCGTCTACACGAGCAATGCCTTCGCCATTCTGGGCCTGCGCAGCCTGTACTTCGCGCTGGCCGGAATCATGGCGGCGTTCCGCTTCCTGAAGTACGGGTTGGCCGTGATCCTGGCGTTTGTCGGCGTGAAGATGTGCCTGATTGAGTTCTGGCACGCGCCGATCTGGCTGTCCTTGAGCGTCATCGGCGGCGTGCTCGTGATCTGCGTGGCGCTGAGCCTGCTGATCCCGCGCAAGATCGAAGTCGAGCCCGAACGACTGGTCGAGCCCGAAAGCGACAAACCCGGCGCCTAGGCGCCGGGTCGGGTTGAGCTTTCGTCTATCAGATCAGGCGGGCGAGAATGCGCACGCTGACAGGATCGCGGTTCTGTCTGTCCACACGCTGCAGCAGGTCCATGATGTCAAACCCGCGCATTGCCATTACCTGCGCCTCCAGGGGCGCGACTTTCTCGACAAACGCAAACGCATCAGCCCCGGTAGGTGTCCACGGGTCGCTTTCATGAAACTGCGCGAAGAGCTTGACCTGCGCTGCCGCAAAGTGGCTCGAGCGGCACCCGGTGTTCTCAATGACGAGCGCGGGCCGCAGCGTTCCCGGATAGTTGCCACGAAACTTGTAGGTTACGGCAATCGTGTCTGTGCCGGCGAACGGCGCGGGCTGCGCCACGAATTCGCGGGTGCGTAGCGTCGTCTCGGCACTGCCGAAGCGAATGCTGGCGATGCGCAGGTCAGCGTTGGGGCGTGAGCCAACGCGCTTTGCAAGGGCGCGTCCGGCGCGGGTCTGTGTTGCGGCAAGGTAGTCGGCGATGCGGGCCACGCCGATGCGCGCAGCAAGGTCGTTCAGCAGGAATTGACAGGTCAACAGCACGCTCTCGCCCTGGCGCGACGCGTGGGCGGTGCTGAAAATCTGGTCGGCCCGACGGTTGCGCGATGCCGCCATCAGCGCGTGGTTGTTGCGTTCAAGCCGGTCACACAGGTAGCTGACGAAGCGGCGCGCTTCCAGCTGTACGTCGCGGGGGCTGCTGCGTCGCATGACGGCTTCGAACTGGCGGGTCAGGCGCTCAGACGCGGTGGCGTCAACCATGATCGTGCTCATGGATTCTCCGTTAGCGGTTGGCCTTGCTGCGCAGGCGCAGCAGGGCGAGGGGATCATCCGGTGTTTCGCTGATGACGCGCAGTTCGCCGTCGATCAATCGCAGGATGCGCGAAGTGCAGTTGCTGGTTTCGGTTTGCCAGACGGTGCAGATTTCCTGGTTGCCGTCGCCGTCCATGTCCTCGGCGCGCATTTCGCGCAGTCCGTTGCCATCAGGTGCCTCATAGATCGCCAGCGGGGCGCCTTCGCCGCCGCTGAGGGCGTCAAACAGGTTCAGACGCACCCGCTGACTCTCGGTCGCCCTCGCCACGCACAGCGTGCCGGCTGGAAACAGGTTCGCGTCAAGCTGCGCAAGCGCGACGCTGAGCGCGTTGTCGTCGATGGCAAACTTGCCGGGGGTAGGCGGCTCGGGCATTTCGTCGTAGCTGACGGTTTCCGGCTCAGGTGCGGGCTCGGCGTCGTCCTGTGCCAGCGGGATGCGAATGATGGTCCCGGCCTGCAAACCGGCGTCGGCGTTCATGTTGTTGGCTTTTGCAATCTCGGGCCAGCGGCGGCCCGCGCCGTAGAAACGCTCGGCCAGGCCCCAGAGCGTGTCGCCGCTCTGCACGCGATACAGAATCGCGCGGCGGTTGAAGTCAACCTCAAGCTTGGTGTACGAGTCCGCAGGTGCGGCCCCTGCGTCTGTCATTTTGTCCAAGCCAAGCTTGAACAGCATGACCGAACCAAGCATCACGACAAAGCCGACAAGCAGGGTGAGGATATTGTTTCGCATGGCGTACCTGTCCGGGGTGAGTGCGCGGCGCTGATGCCGGCACTCGAAAATCGGCGCGATTGGCCTGAGAAGTTGAATGAGTTTGCCGGAAAGTTTGTGCAGGCTTGTAGTTGTGCCTGCCGCATGGGCCAAATGAAGCGCGCCCCGCCAGGGCGGGGCGCGTGGTGCTTTTTCGGGGGGCAGGAGAGACGGGGACAGGTGGTTGGGTGGTCCCCCCGAAAGAGTGCGGGTGTTCAGGCGTTGAGAATGTTCTGCATGGCAAGTACTTCGGCGATCACCAGGTCGGTGATGTCTTCAGCGTTTCGGGCGCCAACCGGTGCATCGACATAGACCTTGGCGAAGGCATGGCGCTTTTCAAGGTTCACGAATGCCTGGTTGAAGATGGCGTTGGCCTGGCTGATCAAGCTGCGCGCAAGCAGGCCTTCGCCGGTGGCGTCAGACTCGATCAGTGCGCGATATGCATTGATGTGATGAAACACTTCGTCAATGCGCACGCTGACAGTGGCACCCTTGAGGTCGCGTTCAGGCGCTGCAGCCGGCATGCGTTCTGAGTCGGGCTTGCCCCATTCGATAGAGAGAAGGCGTTCCGAGACTTTGTCGTCGGTCTTGATGGAAGGCATGGGGTGCTCCGGTGGTGTGAAAGTCGCGGTTTACAGGAATGTGCTACTGTATATTCGGTAAATTACACTCCGTCAATTACGAAATTCCTGAAATTCCACTACGCATTGCGCACAAGAGCCGCTTTATCGGACCAATAAATACCACATATTGTATTTGTTAGTCCAAGTACCCCTAGTGGATGAGCATCGTGCGGTGAAAATTTCTTGGCCTGCTGGTAGACCGGCGCCGGTTCAAAGACAGACCGGGACACCCGGCGATTGGATGCCCGGCAAGAGTGCAATACAGCCAGCAAACTGGAAAACGTTGCCGCAGAATCGAGTGCAGCCATGACGTGAAGCGGCAGTCAGTGGCAGCGGCCATGAGTAGTCGACGTGCCCGGATCAATGCGCACCCATACTTGACGCGCCAACAGTGGTCCGTACACTTCCGCTCCCTTGTGGTTGGAGGTTTCACATGTCACGCCACTCATCGTTGAAAGTCAGCAGCCTGGGCTCAAAGCGCCGCAGCGTTCTGAAGCGCGTAGAGCGTCTCGAGCAACTGAAGCTTGAACGCCGCTGGGCACAGGGCGACGCCGTCACCGGCTTGCCCAAGACCAAGGTCGTCAAGTAATCGCGCCAAACCTCACGGCGGCCTCCGCGTGAGGCCGCCGTTCATTTTGCGCCAAGCCGCCGCGCTTGCTACAGTCCCGCTGGAGGTTTCAACGTGCCAGAGCCATTCCGCCTCAGCCAGCGCGTGCTCGACATTCGGCCCAGCGGCATTCGCAAATTCTTCGAGCTTGGTCTCAGCATGACCGACCCGATCGACCTGTCGATCGGCCAGGCGCACTTTGACGTTTCCGACGAAGTCAAAGCGGCTGCAATCGCAGCCATCAACGAAGGCCGCAACCGCTACACCGTTACCCAGGGCATTCCACCGCTGCGCGAGGCCTTGCTGGCTCGCTATGCCAAACGATTCGGCGACGTAAGCGACTATGACGTGATGGTCACCAGCGGCGTAAGCGGCGGCTTGATGCTGAGCTTCATGGCACTGCTGAACCCGGGCGACGAGATCCTGGTCCCCGACCCGTACTTCGTGATGTACAAGCACCTGGCGACGATGGTGGGTGCCAAGGCCGTCACCTACGACATCTACCCGGAGTTTCGCGTCGATGCCGCAAAGATCCGCAGCAAGATCACTGAGCGCACGCGACTGATCGTCGTGAACAGTCCCAGCAACCCGACCGGCGTCGCGCTGACCGAGGCTGAAGCCCGCGCATTGGCCAAGCTTGCCGACGAGACCGGCGTCCCGCTGATCAGCGACGAAATCTACGAAGACTTCATCTTTGAGCAGAGGCACTACAGCCCGCGCGAGTTCACGAAGAACTGCATTGTGCTCAGCGGAGCGTCCAAGAGCCTGGGCATGCCCGGCTGGCGCATCGGTTGGATGCTGGCACCGAAGTCGCTAAGCGAACGCATGTACACGGTGCAGCAGTTCAGCTTCGTGTGCGCGCCGGCGCCACTGCAGTGGGCCGCGCTCAAGGGACTCGACCAGGACTTCAGCGCGCACCGGCAGGAGTACCAAGCCAAGCGCGACATGGTCTACGAAGGTGTGCGCGAGCACTATCGCACGGTCAAACCGGAGGGCGCGTTCTACATGTTCCCGTACCTGCCACAGGGCGCGGACAGTGGGCGCTTCATGGAAGCCTGCATCAAGCAGCAGTTGCTGGTCGTGCCCGGCAGCGCGTGCAGCGACAAGGACACCAACTTCCGCCTGTGCTTTGCCGCAACCGACGAGAAGCTCAAGCGCGGCGTGGACATTCTCAACACCGTTGCCAAGGGCCTCTAACCCGGCAGCCGCCCCGATACCTGTATACGCGCCCCAAGCCGCCCCGGATTTGCCGTCAAACCCGCTAAAAATAGGGAATGCGCGGCGGACCGGGATGGTTTAGCATAGCGTCGCCCACGGGTTTGCATGGAGGTCGCAATGCACTCAACGCTGTCACTGATTGCGCTTGCTGCCGCGGCATTGCTGCTCGCGGCGTGCGCGGCAAGTGAGCCGCCCAAGGTCAAGGCAGGAGAGAATTCCGTGAATGAACCAGCCAAGGTTGCCGATACAACGGCGCCGGAAACCCGGGCCTACGAGAAGCCATCGGACGCCGAACTGCGCAAGCGCCTGACCCCAATGCAGTACAAGGTCACTCAGGAAAGCGGCACCGAGCCCGCCTTCCGCAACGAGTTCTGGGACGAGAAGCGCCACGGCCTTTACGTCGACATCGTCTCGGGCGAGCCGCTGTTCAGCAGCCTGGATAAGTTTGACAGCGGCTGCGGTTGGCCGAGTTTCAGCAAGCCGCTCACAGACACCGAGATCGTGGAGAAGCGCGATACCACCCACGGCATGGTGCGCACCGAGGTACGCTCTGGCGTGGCCGACAGCCACCTGGGCCATGTGTTCGATGATGGACCGACAGAACTTGGCGGTTTGCGCTACTGCATCAACAGTGCCTCTCTCCGGTTCGTGCCGGTCGACGAGCTCAAGAAGGAAGGGTATGGCAAGTACTTGAAGTTGTTTGTCGATGCCGGTGTCTACGCGGCGGGAAAGACCATGACCAGCGAAACGATCATCCTTGCCGGTGGCTGCTTCTGGGGCATGGAGGAACTGCTGCGCGGAATCGACGGCGTACTCGAAACAGAAGTCGGGTACAGCGGTGGCACGCTCGAGAATGCAACCTACGAGCAGGTAAAAAAAGGAAACACGGGCCACGCCGAGTCGGTGCGCATCGTCTTCGACCCCGCCAAGATCAGCCTGGAGCAGTTGCTGACGGATTGGTTCTTCCGCATGCATGACCCCACAACCGTCAATCGCCAGGGCAACGACCGTGGCAGCCAATATCGCAGCGCAATCTTCTATGCCAACGATGACCAGAAGAGGGCCGCGGAGCGCGCAAAGGCGGCAGCGGCCAAGTCCGGCCGCTGGGACAAGCCGATCGTGACCGAGATTGTGCCCGCCGGAAAGTTCTGGAGCGCAGAGGGCTACCACCAGGATTATTTGCAAAAGAACCCGGGCGGCTACACCTGCCACTGGATGCGCGATTGACCCTGCCAGTACCTCAAAGACCCGCGCATTTGCGCGGGTCTTTTCGTCGGCTGACTATGTGCCTCGGCGTCGCAGGTCGATGCGCGCGCCCGGCAGGCTATCGGGCTTGTCGAGGTGCCGCTTCAGTTCGTCCAGCTTATCGTTGGCACTGAGTTCCAGCGTGCTGGCGTGCACCGGAGGACGACCCCATATGACGCGGGTGTCGGGCAGGCTTCGCGCGTCAGGGATCAGCACCACTGCGCCGTCCGGCGGATAGAACACGCGTCCGCGGTCGTCGGCGCGCTGCGGTACGCCCACCAGCTCAATTGCCTCAATCGGCATGCTCTTGTCAAGTTGTGCCCGTCGCACCACGCGTTCCATGCTCAGCGCGGCCTGCAACTGCTCACTCTTCCAGATGGTGCCGGCGGCGGGGGCCTTGCCATCGACGCCGCGAACGATGTGCAGCGTGTCGGTCAGTCCGCTGCGGAATTGCTTCAACTCCTCGGCATCGCGCTTGATCGTCAAAGGCAGGACAACGCCTTCGCCATCCACCACAGAGAAACAGTCGGGCGACTCCACCAGCAGCGCGGGCCTACGCACTTCAATCGTGGGCTGCAGACTGGCAGTTCCTTCAGAGCCCGTGGGAAAGCGGCGGTCAATGCGCACGACGCGTTGTACCCAGGCGTTGCGTTCAATCCGCTCACTCACGACCGACATCACGTCATCATCAAAGGCACTGGTCGCGGTGAGGTCCGACAAACTGTCGCGAAGCCCTATTTCAATCTCTGCCTTGACTCGCACCGCCAATTCACCCGTTGCCCATGAGGGCTCAGCCGTAAGCTCGATGCGCGCCGGATCAATCGTGTAACGTGCGGTGCTGCCCAAGTTACCGAGCATGACCCAGCAGAGGCACACCAGCACCGCGGCCCCTCCAGTCACTCCCGCAACCCGCCGCACATCGCGGCTCTGCCACGCCCAGGCCAATCCGCGCAACAAAAGCGGCTTCAACGGCGCGATCAACTTCAACAGGCCCGCTACAGCCGCCCCGGCCACCTCGCCTGCCTGCTTCAGGATGCCGCCGCCGCCCAGTTTGCGGCTGCGGGTTTTTGGGCGAGTCTTGTTTACTTTGCGCGTGCGGCGGCGAGACATGGCGGCTCCTATGCTGCGATGACGCGTGTGATCCGGTTGCTGGCGGTACGGCGCTGTTCCATGCTTACGTCGATCAGTTCCTGCACCAGCTCATCAAAACCGACGCCCTCAGCCGCTGCCGCCTTTGGCAACAGGCTGGTCTCGGTCATGCCCGGCAGCGTGTTTACCTCGAGCACCCAGAGGTCGCCCTGCGCATCGAGCATCAGGTCAACGCGCGAATAGCCGTGGCATCGCAACGCATGGTGTGCCCGGCGCGCGAAGTGCTGGGCCATCTTGGCGGTCGGGCCGGGCAGGTCCGGGTTGACGATGTACTGGGTTCCAGCGGACTTGTCGTACTTGGCCTTGAAGTCGTAGAACTTGGCCGCGGGCCGCACTTCGCACACCGGCAATGCACGTGTGCCTACGACACCGACGGTCAGTTCGCGGCCGACAATCCCTTTCTCAAGCAGCACGCGCCGAGAGTGTTTGAACGCTTCGCACAATGCGGCGTCAACGCCATCCGCATCCTGCACGATACTGACGCCGATGCTGCTGCCCTGGTCGATCGGCTTGGCAACCAGCGGCCAGCCGAGGCGGCGCGCCATACGGCGCATGCGGTAGTTCGCGTCGAACTCCTCGGCGACTTCGTAGGGCGGAGTGGGCACGCGATGGGTCAGAAACTCGGCCTTGCTCAGTTCCTTGTCCATGGCCAGGCGGCTGCTGATGGGTCCGCTGCCTGAGTAAGGAATGTTGAACGACTCGAGCTGCCGCTGGACGGTGCCGTTTTCGCCTTCGCCGCCGTGCAGCGCCACAAAGGCAAAGTCAAATCCGCCGGTCTCAAGCGCAGCCAATGGGTCGACGCCGACATCAAAGGGCGTTACGCGATGACCAATACGCTCAAGGGCTGCCCAGACGGCCTCGCCGCTCTTGATACTGACTTCGCGTTCTGTCGATGTTCCGCCATACAGCAGGGCGATGTTGAGCATGGGTGATGTTCCTGTCGCTGGAAAGTGCGGCCGCATCGCGGCCGTGAGGTGTGTATCGGGCGCGCAACGGCGTACGCTTTAGCGGAATGTGAAATCGCCGTTCGCCCGTTGACGTGTCAAGTGGCTGCGGCGATCGAGGCTACAGCTTGACGTAAAGGCCGTCGAAGCGAACCGCCAGGTTCGCGCGGCTGGTGGCAAAGCGGGTGGGCGTGCCGTATGCGCTGACGCCCTCGTGTGGACCGCCGGTCACGCGAAAGCTGACGCTGAAGTCGCCGTCGGGCCAGAACCCGTCGTCGAACATGATGTGTCCCAGCAGCGCGCCTTGCGGCGAGTAATCGAGCAGCACGGCGGTGCCGATGGCAACCGGCCCGCCGACGGGATCGTGCAACCGAAATTCGACGCGCTGGTTGGTCGCCTCGCGCCGGAACTCGCGGCGACAGGCGATCTTGGGGTTCTTGTTGTCACTGACAACACGCGTCCGGGCCTTGCTCTGCTTGATGCGGTCGAGCGTGACGCGGTGGCTGGATGCTTTGGGCATCGCTCACCTCAATGAGTTCGGGTGTGGGGAGTGCGCGCGGCAGCCGGCGCGAACCGGCTGCCGCCGCGGTTGGACTAGGCGATGGTCTTGATCGCCTGCTGCTTGGCATCGATGAACTTCGTGCTCTTGCGGTCGCCGTTCTTGCGGCCGCGGAACCCGCTGACGCGATCGTACTCTTCAAGGAAGATCTCGATCGTGCTGACGATGTTGTCCAGGTCCATGCGTGAAAGCCGGATGCTTTCACCCTCCGCGAGTTCAAGCTCGTTCGTCAGGTAGCCCTGCAGTATGCGAATCGGCTGCAGCTTGCGGAAAATGAATTCGTCCAGCGAAACTCCCTTGCCGTCCTTTTCCATGACTCGTTCCTCGTGCCCTTGGGGCGGTTGGTGTGGGCTTTCGCCCTGGTGTCTATGTCAAGCAGCCAGGAGCACTCGGCCCGGCCAGATCTGTACCTCAGGTTGCAGCGATACGCCAAAGGCCTCATACACCCGGCGTTGCACTTGCTGCATCAACTCAAGAATGTCAGAGGCCTTGGCGTCGCCCCGGTTCACGATGAAATTTCCGTGCCGGTCGCTGACCCTGGCGCCCCCGACCATCAATCCCTTGCAGCCGGCCTGGTCGATATAGCGACCGGCACTCTGTCCTTTCGGATTCTTGAAGGTGCAGCCTGCACTGAATTCCGAATAAGGTTGCGCAGCCAGCTTTTCCTGCAGCACGGTGCGGGCGCGGGCAACAAGCTGTGCATGCTCGCCGGCGGTGCCCTCGATGACTGTTTCAATCACGACGCCGCTGCGCAGCATGCTGCTGCGGTAGCCAAAGTTGATTTCTTCGCGATACAGGCTTTGCAGGTCGCCTTCCGGGCTGATCCAGATGACGCTGGCCACATAGTCCGCAATCTCGCCATAACGGCCGCCGGCGTTCATTGCCAGGGCGCCGCCAACTGTGCCGGGAATGCCTGCCAGGCTTTGGGGGCCTGCGATTCCGGCTGCACTGCAGGCCGCAACCAGCGCGCTCAGGTTGGCGCCTGCCTGCACCTGCACCTTTGTGCCGAAGGCCTGGATGCGCTTCATGCCGTGCAGGCTCAAGACAATGCCCTGTACGCCCTCGTCGCACACCAGCAGGTTGCTGCCGCCGCCCAGCACGTGCAGCGGCAATGAGCACTCGCGCGCGGCTGCGCAAGTGTCGGCCACGTCACGCAGTGTGCGCGCTTCGACAAAGTACTGGGCCGGACCGCCGATGCGAAGCGTGGTGAGCTTGGCGAGCGGCAAATCGCCTTGCACACGGTCACGAATGCGTTTGGGAAACGCGAGCAAGCTCATGCCACGCTCCCTGTGCTGAACATCGGGTTGATCGCGCGCAGCCTTGCGCTGATGAATTCGCGACGGGCCAGCAGCTCGTTCGCGATCTGGTTGACGTCGCCGGCGCCGATAAACAGGGCAACGTCGCGTGGCGCGAGCTTCATCGAGAGGTCTGCGACAATGCTTGAGAAATCGCCATAGGCCATGGCGTCCGTGCCGCCGTAGCGCAACGTGCGGGCCAGTCGTTCCTCAGGCTCGCCGGGCTGCACACCCGTCTCGCGTGCTGCATAGGTGCGCGCGATCAGCACGCGGTCGGCATCGCGAAGGCAATCGGCAAACTCGTTGAAGAACGTCAGAATCCTCTGGTACTGGTGCGCCTGGAACACTGCCACGATGCGGCGCTGCGCAAACGTGGCACGCGCGGTCTCGATCAATTGCTTCACGGCTGTGGGGTGATGCGCGTAGTCGTCTACCAGCGGCACACCGCCGACGCTGCCGACGACTTCAAAGCGACGCTTCACGCCGCCGAAGTTGCGCAGAGCATGCAGCGCGCGGCTGACCGGAACACCGGCCCAGTTTGCAGCCGCAAGTGCCCCCAGTGCGTTCATGGCGTTGACAGCTCCGGGCACCTCAAGAATCAGCTGGCCGACACGCATGCCGCGGCAGGTCACTTCGGCCCGCGCAAATCCGGTCGATGCGTCAAGGTCGTGCAGGCGCCACACCGCGCCGGGGCCCTGGCCGAACCCGATGGTCTGGCAACCTGCTTTGCGGGCGACCTCGCAGCAGCGATTGTCGTCGGCGTTGTAGAACAGCACGCCGCGCTCGGGCAGTTTGCGTGCGAAGTCAATGAAGCCCTGGGTCACGCCATCAAGGTCGCCGTACACGTCCATGTGGTCGAGTTCAATGTTGTTGAGCACGATGACGGTCGGGTGCAGGCGCATGAAGCTGCGGTCGTACTCGCAGCTTTCCATTACGAAATTGAGGCCGCATCCGGCTGCACTCGCCGCGGGCAACGTCGATGGCTCGCCGCCGATCAGCCAGCCCGGTTGCTTGCCGTCCTCATGCAGGATCTGCGCCAGCATCGCCGTGGCGGTGGTCTTGCCGTGGGTGCCCGCGATGCACAGGTTGGTTTCGTTGCGGGTGAACTCGCCCAGCGCTTCGCTGTACTTCACCAGGCGAATATTGCGCCGCTGGGCCTCGCGGTGCTCGGGGTTGTCACCCTTGATGGCTGCGGACGCGACAACCAACGAACAGTCTTCCGGCACATGGTCGCGGTGATGGCCGATGTTGATGCAGGCCCCAGCCTTCAATAGTTCACGGGTCTGGTCGTTCTCGGTGCTGTCTGAGCCGCTGACACGAATTCCGGCTTGCAGCGCGATGCGGGCCAAGCCGCTGACGCCTGCGCCGCCAACGCCGATGAAGTGTGCGGAGCGGATGTTGGAGAGTTTCACGATGGTCGCCTCCGGCGCCACCGGGTGGTTTTCTAGGCGGCAGCGCGTTCCCTAGAATCGTCAATCGTGGGCGACGCACTGGCGCCAATTCTGGCCAGAATCGAGTCCAAAATCGTCGACGCCGCCTTGGGCTGTGCAAGCTGGGCGGCAGCTGCCGAAGCGGCAGTCTGGGCGTCCTCCGACAACAACAGACCACGTGCCAGTTCGAGAATGCGGTCCGGCGTCAATGTTTCCTGCTGAATCAGTACCCCGGCCCCCGCGGCGGCCACCCAAAGGGCATTTGCCCGCTGGTGGTCATCAGCCGCGGCTGGGTAGGGCACCAGTGCCATCGGCACGGCTAACGCCAGCAGTTCACTGATAGTGCCGGCGCCGCTTCGGGTCAGTGCCACGTCAGCGGCGCTGAACCAGGTGGCGGTGTTATGGGTGAACGCGCATGCGCGGTGGCGCAGGCCGGCCTCTCGCCAGGCGGATCGAGCCTTGTCCAAGTCGGCTTGGCCGGTGAGGTGCAAAACCTGCATGTGTTCGCGCAGTCCACCAAGCTGCGTGGCCGCGGCAAGTGCGGCATCATTAATGGCTTGCGCCCCCTGGCTTCCGCCCATGACCAACAACGTTGGCAGATGAGCGTCAAGACCCAGCGCACGGCGCGCATCTTGCTTCGGAACTGGCGAGAGAAAGGCTTGACGCACGGGGTTGCCAACGACTTCAACGCTGCACTCCAGCGGCCGCGTGAGCGGCATGTGTGCATAGCACGTGCGAGCGAAGCGGGCGATCGTGCGCGTGACTTTGCCGGGCACCGCATTCGATTCCATCAAGAAGACGGGCAGACGCATCAGGCTGGCTGCCATCGCCCCGGGCAGAGACGCGTAACCGCCGACGCACAGCAGCACGTCGGCCTGGAACTCTTTCAGCTTGCGGCGGGCGGCGGGCACCGCCAGTGCCGTCGTGATGACGGTGGTAGCTTTGCTGCGCAGTGTTCCGCGCGGCCGACTGACCTGCAGCGCGGTGAATTCGTAGCCCGCATGGCCGAGCATGCTTCGCTCAAGCTCGTTGCCGCTGCACAGGAAGTGAACGCTGTCGCGGCCATAGCGGGCTGCAATCTCATCGGCCATGGCGATCGCCGGCGCAACGTGGCCCCCGGTGCCGCCCCCTGCGATCACGACCCTCATGGCTTCCTCGTTGATTCCGCTTTTGGCGCCGCGGGTGCACCGACGGACGGACGGACCATCGCGCACCCGCTAGCGCCGACTTCAGGGCTCAGGATGGCCGGACAACACAGCCACCACCCCGCCTACCCTGGGAAAGGTACTTTCAGTCCGGGGCTGGCTTGCCCCGGTTCGGCCAAGACTCAGGCCGTCGCACTCGAACTTGCGACGATTCGCCGGGCACGGGCGCTTTGCCTTGCGCTTTCGGCCAGTCTTTCGCCGGCGAGTTCAGCCTGCAGCAGCGTGAATGCTTCCTGTTCGGTGACGCACTTTCGTGCCACGCTCAGGACCACGCCCACGGCACACAGGTAGAAGAAACAACTGCTGCCGCCAAAGCTGATGAATGGCAGCCCAATGCCCTTTGTCGGCACACTGGCGGTCACAACTGCAATGTTGATGGCGGCTTGCAACCCGATGGCGCCCGTGACCCCCAGCACGGCAAGGCTGCCGAAGCGGTCAGGCGCCCGACGCGCAATTTTCGCGCCCAGGATCATCAGGGATATGAACAGCGCAAGCGTGATCGCGCTGCCGACGAATCCGGCTTCTTCTGCGAGCACGGCAAAGATGAAGTCGGTTTCCTGCTCGGGCAGGTAGTAGAGTTTCTGCATCGAGTTGCCGAGCCCCTGGCCTTCCATGCCGCCGCTGCCGATGGCGATCAGCGATTGCTTCACCTGATGGCCCTTGCCGCGCGGGTCGGCGCCTGGATCAAGAAACACCAGCACGCGGTCCTGAATGTGGTCGAACTTGCTGTACATCACGATGCTCGCGATCGGGATCAGGATCAGCATGACGAAGCCCAGGTGCTTCAGGCGCAGGCCGCCTGCCAGCAGCACCAGAAAGCAGCTTGCAGCCAGAAACAGGCTGGTGCCAAAGTCGGGCTGCGCCATGACCAGAACGCAATAAATGCCGACAAACACGCATGCCGGCAGAAAGCCGCGCCGGAAGCTGCCCAGCTCTTTGCGCCGCACCGTTGCGTAAGCCGCCGCGCACAGCAGAAGCGACAGTTTTGCAAAGTCACTCGGTTGCAGGCCAAAGCCACCAAATCGCAGCCAGCGGCGGGCGCCATTGTATTCGGTGCCGATGCCTGGAATCAGCGTCAGCACCAGCAAAGCCAGCCCCAGCACATACAGCGGCTTGGCAAAGCGCAGCCAAGTATTGTGGTCCATGCGCGCGATGATCGCCATGCCAACCAAACCGGCGCCGACGAACATGAGGTGACGCTTGATGAACACGAAAGGGTCGATCTCGGCGCCGGGGACGACGCGAATCGCGCTGCTGGAAAAGACCATGACGATGCCGATGCCGACCAGTGCCAGCAGGTTCAGAAGGTAGGCGTTGCGCAAGGTGTGCTGCACGAAGTTCTCCCCGCATGTTTTCGGACGCCGGGGCCGTGCGACTTTGGAGAATCATGTTGGCGGCTGGATGCAGCTGGTCGTGAGTGGCAACAAATGAACAGAGGCTCGGGAAGTTCCCGAGCCTCTGGCGGGTCAAGCATGGTTAGTTGCCGGGAGTCGGCATGTTGGCGTGCCAGGCGCTGCTGTTGTTGGCAGTGCCATCGTAGTTCATCGTGTCGCCCTGGTTCGGCGTGGTGACGAAATCGCCCTGGGCCCATTCGCCTACCTGCACGGCGGCGCCTTCGAAGGCGTGGTTGGCGCTGCCCCACTGCACGAAGTCCATGAGTTCGCCGCCGGCGCGAACCAGTGCCAGCGACCCGTCACTGACGTTCAGCGCGCCAAAGCTTGGTGCGAACTGTTCCGCACCAGTATCGATGCCGGAAACGCCCAGGTGCAGAATGACGCGCGCGTTGGCCGGAACACGAAACCCGAAGGGGAACGTGTAGCTGTTCTGGGCGTCCATGACCTTCCAGCCGCCGATGTCGGCTTCAAACGCCGAAGCGTTGTAAAGCTCAAGCCAGTCGCCACCTAGTGCGACCTCTTCGATCGTCACGGGGCTCAACGACACCGGGTAGCCGCTTGGAGTGCCGGGCTTGGGTACGGTGTTGGCGTTGGGCAGGTTCTGGGGGTTGGGCCCGTTGGACTGGGGCACAGAAATATCGCCCTCAACGGAGTTGGCGTAAGCTCCGCAACCAGCCGCCAAGGCGGCAAAAGCGGAAAGGCAAATCAGCGCAAAAATCCGGCGCATAGGATCCTCATGCACAGGGATGCCAGGGGTTCTCGCCCGGCCCCCAAATCGCGCGGACGTACGGTTGTCTTGTCGGGGGAGCACGAAGTGTAAGTGCAAGTCGGCTCTGGTGCAAGGCTGTTTCGGTGTGCCGCGAATGGCTTTTGGCATCACGGCACAGGCAGCTTAAATGGACCGGCCCCCGCTGCGGTGCTTTTTCTGTCGGCGCTAAAAGACAGGGCTTTTTTCGCAGCAGGGGCGCGATCGTTGTCGGATACCAGTTTTTTTGTTCAGACCGTCCGTGAAAGCACGCGTCACCCGGGGCACGTTTCTAATCCGTCGCGCAGTGATGCGCCGCCCCGGAACGCTAAGCTACATGGCTGGTCCTCCTTCCTTGGCCGTTTCCCGCGTCCGGCAATGCAGGTCGTGCCATAGTTCCGTAAAATGCCCGACCACTTAGTCGAACACGCCGTCAAACGGCTTTACTTTGCCGAAAAGCTCAGTACCCGGAGCGTTCCACTGCTCCAGAGAAATCTCGTAGCCCCAACCCAGCATGTCGTCGTGGCGCACATACTCGGCGACCTCGCCATCTGACCACACGCTGAGAACTTCGTCTTCGTGGTTGATCCAGTTGCGCTCGTTGGCGCAGATGACAATGCGGCGGTTTTCGCCGCGGGCGCTCATCAGATAGAACGACTCGTTGCCCTGGGGTGCGGTCCATGAGCAGCTCATTGGCTCAAGGAAAAAGGCGTCCAGGTTGTCGAGCGAGCGGCGGTCCATTTCAACGTCGTTGCCCGACGTGGCCACCATCTTGGGCAGCATGTCTTCCTTGAACACTTTGTGCCGGAAGCAGCCCTCCCAGAATTCGCGGCCCTTGAGCTCGGCCATGGGGCCCATCACAAACAGGCGCTTGACCCGTTTGTCGGTGCCGTGGCTGACCATGCCCAGGTTGTTGTAGATGTCCTGCAGGACTTTCTTGTCGAGGTCGTGGCTTGCCTGGCGCATCTTGCTGACTACCGAAGTGGCAAGCACGCTGGCCAGCAAGCCGATGATGGCGATCACGACCATCAGCTCGACAAGAGTAAACGCACGGCGGGTGAGGCGCATGAAGGGGCTCCTGTTCCGGTTCATGCCCTCAGTATATCGCCCCTTCCCCAACTCGTGAAACGAGACAGCGTCGGATGGCAACATCACATTGCCAATCCGCAAATGCCGATTCTCTGGTTGCGATGTGGGGGCAGTCAATCGCGGCGCAGGTGCAATGCCAGCCGGGATGGACTCTGCCAGGGGCGCGAGGGCGCCCCATCTAGGGTGAGGGTCAGTGTCGCAAGAGCGCATGTATGATTTATCAGTAACACTTGCAATGGGCGCTGGCAAGAAATCGTCGGTGCTGGGTTTGTAGCAGTAGAAAACTGAGCCGCTAACCCTGCTCGCCCGTGCGTTTGCCCTTCTTTTTCGGCACCTTTCCCGTAGTGTTGGCATCGGCGTCGGCTTCGTCCAGCGCCTTGAGGCCTTCGTCGATGGCGTTGACGATTTCGTCCACCTGTTCGCGCTCGATGTTCAGTGGCGGGCAGATCGTGATCATGTTGCCCAGCGGCCGCAGCAGCACACGCGCATTGTCGATCGCGCGCATGCATACTTTGATGGCGTCACCCCGCGACTCGTAATCGCTGACATCGCGGCCGTTCGCGTCCTTGATCGGTATGCCGATGGCCAACCCGCGCTGCCGAATCTGCCCGACGCGCGGGTGCTCGCTGAACTTGCGGCGCAGAATGTAGTGAAACTCGCGCGCCCGGGCGCGAACGTTTTCTTTCAGCTTGTGCTCAGCCACCAGCTCAAGGTTTCGCAAGGCCACGGCGCACGCGATCGGGTTGCCGCTGTACGTGTGGCCGTGCAGAAACTGCTTCATATCTGACCACTCGCCCTTAAAGGCGTCGTAGACCTTGTCGCTGGCGACCGTCACGCCCATGGGCAGTGTGCCCCCGGTGATGCCTTTGCCCAGGCACAGAATGTCAGGCTCAATCAACTCGGCGCTGCTGGCAATCAGCGGGCCGGTGCGGCAGAAGCCCGTGAACACCTCGTCGGTGATCAGCAGGATGTCGTACTCGCGGCAGTACTTCTTGATCTTGCCAAGATAGTCTTCGGCCAGCGGGCGCATGCCCGCCGCGGCCTGGATTACCGGCTCAATCACGACGGCTGCCAGCTTGTCGGACTTTCCGGCGATCAGGGCCTCGAGTGCCATTTCTGTGCTGCGCAGGCTGTCGGGGCGTTCGCCTTCCTCGATCTGCATCGGGTAGTCGGCGTTCTGGCACTCGAACAGCGAGGGCGCGAACTTTCGCCGGAATGTGTCGATCGAGCTTGCCGACATCGCCCCGAACGTGTCGCCGTGATACCCGTAATGGAAAGTCAGAAACTGCGTGCGGCTGATACGCCCGATCTGGTTCTGGTACTGCAAAGCCATCTTCATCGCGACTTCGACGGCTGTGCTGCCGTTGTCGCTGTAGAACACGTGGTTCAGGCTTGGCGGCTCGCCGGCATAGCGGAAGTCCTCCTTGATCGCCTCGGTCAATTGCACAGCCAGGTCAATCGCCGGCACGTGGCTTACGCTGAACAGGCTGGTGTGGCACAGGCGGGCAGCCTGGTCCTGGATTGCGTTGACGAGGTCGGGCTGGTTGTGGCCCCAGACGTTGCACCACATGCTGCCATACGCGTCAAGAAACCTGCGGCGCCGCACGTCGTAGAGATAGGGCCCTTGGCCGCGCTCCATGATAATGGGCTCGCGCTGGGCGTACTCCTGCATCTGGGTGTAAGGGTGCCAAACAACAGTCTGGTCCTGCTCGGCGAGCAGTTTGTAGTCCCTTAGTCCGCCAAGGCGGCTGCTGGCGCGCGATTCGGACATATCCACAGACCGTGAGCAAAGCCGGGGGTACAAGGACTAGTGAACCACCCTTGGCGTTGCAAGCAAGGCTTAGTGGCGGCTTTACATTTTGATGTAACTAGTGGCGAGCGCTAATCGTACAGATTGTTGTTGGGGGGCGGGGGTGATACCATCTTTCGCTTCCTCAAAGTTGAGGTACGGGGCCTTTCGTCCCCAAGGGACGCTGAATCCAGGAGAGTGTATGCGCAATGTGAAGTGGATGCTGGCAGTAGCGGCGATGATTGGTGTTGGCGCGTTTTCGGCGCCGGTGACTGCCCAGATGGGCGGGTCAACCGAGAAGAAGGTCGAAGGCGAGAAGAAAGAAGGAGAGGGCAAAGAAGGCGAAGGCAAAGAAGAGCCCAAGGAAGAGGATGGGATCTACACGACCATGCTCAAGCCGATGCTGAAAGATGTCGGCGAAGTCATCGACAAGGCCGAATACACCGACGCCGACGTCAAAGCCTACCTGAAGCACCACGCAGCAGTGAAGAAGTTGTTCGAGGCGGACCCGAAGTGGGAAGAGCTGAGCAACGAGAATCTCAAGAAAGCCTTCGAGTACATGGTCAAGAACGAGAAGTACGTGGCCTGGGCCAAGGAAGCCGGCGTTGATGCCGACATGTTCCTGCGCAAGGGGCTGCGGCTTCGCATGCAGTGGTTCAAGAAGAACTGGGTAGACGAGCAGGAGGCAGGCCTGAAGGAGTATCTGGCCGAGCTTGAAAAGGGCAAAGCCGACATCCCGGAAGAAGAGTTCAAGGCCGCCAAGGAGTACATTGAGGGCCTGATGAAGGACCTTGCCAACGCCCGCAAGTTCATGGGCAAGGCCATTACCGGTCCGACCGACGCCGAGAAGAAGGCAATCGAAGACAACAAAGAGGCGCTGAAGAAGGCCTTCGACGAAGAAGATGGCGACTCAGAAGAGGGCGACGAAGGCGAAGACGAAGACGGCATGAAGTAAGTGACAAACGCAACGCATCAATAGGGGGCGCCCGCTTGGGCGCCCCCTTTCGTCACCACGGCGTCACCTGTCTCATCTTTCATGCGAGCGCTCGATTTGACGGTTGACAGCACCCCCGGTTGCCGGTTGAATCTTGCTCAACCCCCGAAGTTACGCTTTCAGGCTTAACTGCAACCCAAACTGTGGGTTGCCGCGCCTGCAGGCTATCCGCAGGAGCAGTTGGCATGCGCCACATGTGGCTCTTCTTGCTCATGGCTGCCAGCGTCAGCATTTTCGCCGCAGCCGCGAACGCCCAGCGCCTTCCGCAGGTGCTGAACATGAACACCCACGAAGGCAAGTTTGCTACGGGTGGCGTGGGGCTCCAGATTGGCTTCGGCACCGGCTTTGGTGGTGAACTTCACCGCGAGGGCCCGGCGTCGAAAGTCGTGGACGGTGCCCTTGAAGCCGTGTTTCGGCGCAGGTTCGCCCAGACGCACAGCCGCTTTGTGCTTGGTGCAAAGCTGGATTTCCAGATCGGTTCCGACAATGACGTAATCGGCACCGACTTTGGCATCGAGTTTTACAACATCAGTATCAGCACCAGCGGGTCGGCTGTGTCGGGCACGAACAACCTGACGGTCGCCCCGAACACGGACCCGGTCTATCGCGCCACCAGCAGCAGCAGCGCGAGCCTGATCTACTTCGGGTTTGACTTCACCATCAACTTCTACAAGAGCGAGTTCATTGAGACTGACGGCCGCCGCACCCGCAACAACTGGGGTCTGGCGCTGATCGTTGGCCCCAAGGCGGGCATGCTGATGGGTGACTTCGCGGACCTGAACGGTTTCGCGACGGCGGGCCTTGACCTTGGCTTGATGGCGGACTTCCCGATTCCTATCCCGGGCGCCGAAGACCTGTTGTCGATCAGCCCGTACGCGATCTTTGAGATCAACTATCGTTTCGGCGTGGATACCGCGCTTGTCGACAGTAACCCGGCCAGCCCGACCTTTGGCCAGGATGTGCTGAACGACAGCTTTGACCTGGACTACTACAGCGCGTCGCAGGAAGACCAGGACGGCAACGGCTTGCCTGACTATGACGGCATCGCCATTCGTCGCCACAACTTCATCCCGGCTTACCAGCTGAGCCTGGGCACCACGGTCAATCTGACGCCGATCTTCATCTCGCGCTCAGGTGGGTTGATCAACAACTGGCGCTTCTGGATGAGCGCGACGGTCAGCTTCCCGTTGGGCCTGAACTTCATCATGGCAAACTATGTCGGTGACTCACTGTGGGGCGCAGACGAACTGCCGACCATGAGCTTCACCTTCTCATTCGGCGCGGCGTACTTCTTCTAAGCGGCGAGCAGATCGATAACTGAAAACGCGCGGGCCCAACGGCCCGCGCGTTTTGATTCGGTGCCGACGCGAATGCGAAGACGCGCCCCGCCCGCAGAAGTTGTCGAGCAGCCGCAGAGCGCGGCCACTAGCCGAACAATCAGCAGCCGGCCCGACTGTGCCGGCGCTCCGCGCCTTCCCGCACAACCACGACTGCTCAGATTCGCAAAATGCGCACCGGTGGCTGCGCAACGAAACGCACCGCCTGCGCTACTGTTCTTCTATGAAATTCAGCATGCGCAGATTGTAGATCAGCGCCGCGGGGAGCAGGATGCCCGCGCTTACCACAGCCGTGGTGGAAAACGCAAAACCGTCCAGTGCGAACAGCACCACAAGGTCGAGCACGGATAGCCCGATCAGCAACCCCGCGTTGGCGGCGTTGCTGTCGGTGCGGAAGGCTGCCTTGGCCAACGGCCAGGACAGGAACGGCAGAATCGCCGTTGCAGCCAGCACGACCAGCATGCGCCAGAGAAATGCGCCTGTGTGGCTCCAGAATCCGGGCCCGGTTTCTTCCGGCTCGTCGCCGGGGCGGGCTGTGCCGCTGAGGCCCTTGATGCGCTTGGGTTCCAGCACCCTCGCTTTTCGCTCGGGCGAATCGTCACGCACGATGCGGTACACATCGATCGTGAAAATGCCGCTGTCTGCCCCGGACCAGTTCTGGTGTACGCTAACGGTAAGCACTTCGTCGGCCTCGCCGGCGTCTTCGAACACCGCCTGCGGGTCCTGCGTCTGGTCATCGTCCTTGCTGATCAAGCCGCGCACCAGCGCGCCGGCGCGTTGCTCCAGTGTCGGGCTTCGCGGCACGTCGGCCGACACGCCCTCAATCTGTTTCAGGCGGCTGATGATTTTGGCGCGAATCTGCGCATTGGTGGTGTCGCCGTGGACGGGCATGACCACGATGTTCTGGGGGCCTTCCACCCGCACCTTTGCGACATACTCTTCGGCAAGCTGGTCAAGCGCGTGGTCGGCTGCGGCTTCCTGCAGCGGCTTCAGATCATTGGGCTCGGCAATGAGCGAGATCAGCCAGGGGACCAAAAAGTAACCCACCACGCACAGCGCGGCCACGCCGATGCCGGCGGAAAAGACCTTCCAGCCTGGAATGTTGTCCATCAGGGCCATGCTTCACCGGGAAGTGATTGTGCCTATTCGGCTGTGTCTGCGGAAGGCGCGTTGGCGTTCGAATTGTCGGCGCGTTTTGTAGCGACAAAGGGCTTGTCGCTGTCGGCGGCGACTTCGGCGTCGCTCTTCTTCACGTGCAGGATCAGGATTTTTTCGGTGCGGCGGTCTGCGTGGACAGGCTTTCCGGCTGCGCTGAAGAGCGAGTCAATGCGCTTGCTGATCTGGGACGCGAGCTTTTCGCGCTGCGTGTCGCTGGTTGCCTTTTCGTACTGGGTGCGCAGGTCGGCCACGCCGCCGACTTCGTCAATCAGGCTGCGAAAGCGATTCTCGGACTTTTCAAGTTCGCGCTGGCGCGCAATCAGGAACGTCTCGGTCTCATTGAGTTTGTCTTGCAGGCGCTTCATATCGGCGTTGGCGCTCTGCAGCTTGACGCGGGCACTGGTCACTTCTGCGCTTGTGCGTTGCACGACGGCTTCCAGCTCATCCTTCTCGGCGCGGCGGTTGTTTTCGGCGGTGGTCAGGTTGTCCATCAGCATGCGCTTTTCATCATCCTGGCGCTGCAGGCGCTCGGACATCAGCTTCAGCTTCTCTGACAGCTTGTCGTTGCGGTCCTTGGCCAGGTCGCGCGCAGCCAACAGCTCTTCGCGCACTTCGGCCAGCTGGTTCTGCAGCAACACCTTTTCGGCCAGGGCGTCGGCGAGGTCTGCTTTGGTTCGTGTCGCCGAGTCGCGCAGTGCCTTCAGTTCGGCGTCGGTCTTGGCGCGAACGGAAGTAGCCTCGGCGCTGGTTTTCTCGGCTTTGGCGGCGGCGTCGTTGAACGCCCGCAGGTCCTTCTTTGCCTGCGTCAGTGCTGCTTCGTGCGCGGCCGACTGTGCCTCGGCTGCAGCGAGCTTATCGCGCAGGGCCTTCAGTTCGCGGTCGCGGACCCGCAGGTTCTTTTCGGACTCGGCGGCTGCGGCCTCAAGGTTCCGGGTTTGCTCGGCCAGTGCGTCGCGCGACTGTGTGAGCGTTGCCAGGTCGTTCCTGGCAGCCTGCAAAGCCGTCGCCGCCAGCTCTTTGTCGCGCAGGGCGCGCTCGGCTTTGCCCTTTTCTTCGCTGATGCGCTCGTTCAGGCGCTTGAGCTCAACCTGCAGGTTCTGCTCGGTGGCGCGGGCGTCGTCCATGTCGCCCTTGGCGTCGAGCATGCGGGTTTGCGCGTCTGACAGGTCGCGGCGCAGGCGGTCATTCTCGCGCTCAAGCTCGTTGATGCGGTCGTCGCGTTCGCCGGCCAGCGTTTCGGCCTCGGCAAGCTGGCCGCTGATGCTGTCGAGGTTGGACTTCTGCTGCGCCAGCTTCTCGCGCGCTTTTTCCAACTCATAGCGCGTATCGTCAAGTTCGCCGCTGAGGGCGTCGACGCGAAGCTGGGAGTCTTCGAGTCGCGCTTCCGTGTCCGCCAGTCGTGCCTCGGCATCGGTCAGGAACGACTCGAACTCGCTGTTTCGACCCTCGGCGTTTTCCAGGGCTGCGATTACCGCCTGGGCCTGCTGGTTGCGCTGCTCGGCATCCGACAACTCGCGCCGCAACTCATCGACCTGGTCCTCAAGTTCGGCCATCCGCTGGCGATAGGCGTCGGCGCGTTCCGCGGTCGCCTCGGCGTCGCGCTGCACCGCATCAAGCCGCTTGCTCAGGCTGCCAATGGCGTCAGCGGCCTGGACGCGGTCGGTGGCGGCCTGCTCAAGGTGCTCGATCAGCTCTTCGCGCGATGTCTCTGTTTCCGTGGCGCTGTTCAGGCTGTTGAGCAACTCGTCGGCAAGCCGGTCTCTCTCGGCTCGAAGTTTCTCCAGCTCGGGTCCCGCTGCAGCGCTGCCCATTTGCTCAAGGGCCTCGAGGCGCTTGCGGGCCTCGCCCAGCGTGTGTTCAAGTTCTTCGCGCACTTCGTCCAGCGCGACCGAGCGTGAACTGAAGTCGCTTTCCGTCTGCGAGAGCAATCGTTCAAGTTCGCGGCGCTCTGAATCGACTGCCTGCAGCCGCGAGCTCGCGGTCGTGGCGATTTCTCGGTATTCCTGCAGCTCGCCGTGCAGTCGCTGCACAAGTCGATCATCCAGCAGGTTGTGCCCGTTGCCCTTGCTGCGCGGAAGCTCAACTTCCTCCAGGGCGTCCAGCACGTCCACCAGGTCATCCTGCCAGCGAATGCGCGGACGACTCTGCACGAACCCGGATGCGCATTCCTCAAGCTCGTCGGACCAGCCTGGCTCGGCCATGGCGTCGATGTTCTGGGCAAGTCGTCGGCTGGCACGCTGCGGCTCGGTGGCGGCTTGTTCAAGCATGTCGCCGACAAAGTCCAGCACGAGGCGCGTGACATCTTCCAGGTGGGCAACCGCGTTATCGAGTTCTTCCTCGGCGGCCTCAATGCGACCGACGTTGCGCGTGCCTGCGCGCGCCGCGGCAAGGCGTCGGCGGGCAGCCACCTGCAGGGACAGGGCATCCAGGTACCCGGCGGCAACGCCGGCGACCTGCTTTGGGCTTTCGGCTTCACGATAACGCCAAAGGCTGGCGCCGAAGTGAAATGCTGCGTCAGCGTGGGGTGCCAGGCCGTTGATGCCGTAGGTTTCGATACACTGGGCGTGCAGGCGGTCTGGCGAGGCCCGGAACGGCTCGAACTCGATGATGGGCAGGTCCAGGATGGCCTGTTGCGGCATCATCTACTCCAGGTCTTCCTGGTAGCCGCGCTTGCGCGACAAAATGCCCTGCAGCGTACGCAGGGCGTTGTTTTCGATCTGCCGGATGCGCTCACGGGTGAGTGTCAACTCGTCGCCGATTTCGGAAAGTGTCATAGGGTGATCGTAGCCGATGCCATAGCGCATTTTCAGAATCTTGGCTTCGCGCTCGCTGACGCCCTCAAGCATTTCCTGCAGCATGGCGATTTCGTTGGCCGTGGTGACCTCTTCGGCGGGGTCGGGGCTGCGCACGTCGGCGATCATGTCGGTCAGGCTGGCTTCGCCGTCGCCGCTGCGGTAGTCCGAGCTTTGCGTGTTCGAGTTCAGGGCCGCGCGCATCATGTCCAACTGGTCGTCCGTCAGGCCGATCTCTTTGGCGATGATGCGCGTGTCGGGCTTATGCCCGCCATTCTTCATCGCCATCTCACTGGACTTCTGCTTGAACTGGCTGATCAGCTCAACCATGTAACTCGGCACGCGGACCGTTTTGCTGGAATTGACCAGCGCGCGGCGAATGGACTGCTTGATCCAGTGCACGCCATAGGTGCTGAAGCGGTTGCCCTGCTCGGGGTCAAACTTTTCGATGCCGCGCATCAAGCCGATGTTGCCTTCCGCAATCAGGTCCATGAAAGGCAGGCCGCGGTTCAAGAACTCTTTGGCAACGCTGACCACAAGGCGCAGATTGGCCTTGATCATGCGTTCGCGGGCGGCCTTGTCGCCGGCGCGGATCAAACGAGAAAGGGCCAGTTCTTCCTCGCCGGTGAGGAGGGGCGTCTCGCGGATTTCCTTCAGGTACTGCTCGAAGTTCGCGTCGTTGATGCGGGCCATCCGGTCCCCCTGGACTGTCGATTAAACGCCCGGTTGCGTGACTTACAAGGTGACGCGTGCGCGGCCCCACCTACGCGTTCAGGATTCAGTCCACGAACGTCGATAAGTGACCGGGAGAGTTCGTGCGTATCCGCAACCGCATCAAGCAACGAGTGTCCCTGCTGCGCGCCCTGCCGTTGGGCGTGGTGTTGCCCGCGCTGGCGCTGGTCTGCGTGGGCGTTGTGTTCATCTACTCGGCCTCGACGGACTTTGAACTTCTGGCGGAAGGGATCTCGCAGCCGCGGGACTTTCACGTCCGGCAGGCCGCCTTTGCCATCTTCGGCCTGTCCTTGATGCTCGTGGTCGCGCTGATGCCGCCGCGCTGGCTTGCGACGCATTGGTATGCGTACCTGGGCTTGGGGCTGGTGCTGCTTGGGTCCGTGCTGATCTTCGGGCGCACCGTCAATGGTGCCAAGAGCTGGATCATGTTCGGCCCGCTGGGCCTGCAGCCATCGGAGCTTTGCAAGCCGCTGCTGGTACTGGCCCTGGCTGGGTATCTGCGCTACCACCAGAGTGTGGACAGCCCGCGCGCGTTTCTGTGGTGCATCGGCATCAGCGGTGCGTTCTTGGTGCCGATCATGCTGCAGCCGGACCTTGGCACGGCACTGGTGTTCATGCCCGTCGTGGGCGCCATGGTCTGGACCGCCGGTGGAAACCGCGTCTATTTAGGCTCGCTGGCTGTGATGGGCCTTTCGGTGATTCCGGCAGCCTATCTGGCCGGTGTGCTCAAAGACCACCAGATGAAGCGCATCGAGATTTACCTGAGCAGCCTGGGCGGCGAAGTTGCCGACCGCAGCGGCGACGGCTACCAGATCATGCAGAGCATGACCGCGGTCGGCAGCGGCGGCCTGACCGGCGAAGGCTTCGGCATGGGCACGCAAAGCCAGCTCGCGTTTCTGCCCGAGCGTCACAACGACTTCATTTTCGCGGTGATCTCGCAAGAGACGGGGCTGATTGGCGTGGCGCTGTTCTTGCTGGTCTTCTTCTTCATGGTCGCGCGCATGCTGCGGATTGGCTATGGCACGCGCGAGCCGTTCGCAAGGCTGATCATCGTGGGTGTCGCCACGCTGTTCTTTGCACAGGCGGCGATCAATGTCGGGGTCGTGAGCGGTTTTGTGCCGGTGACGGGCATTACGCTGCCCCTGGTCAGCTACGGGGGCTCAAGCCTGCTGTCCGGGTTCATCTTGCTGGGCCTGGTGAGCAACGTTGCGATGCAACCGATTCGCGTAATAGGCAAGGCGACATTCTAGAAAAGCTATTTCGTCCAGGCGTAGCTTCCCTTGTTCGGGTCGGGATCAAAGCCGTCGATCAGCCAGCGATAGCCGTCCTGTACGAAGCTTACCCGAATGACCTCAGGGGCCTGCTTGCTGGCAGCTCTGCCCTTGGCATTCACCGTGACGATTACAGTCGCGCGGTTGGGGCCGTAGGCACGGTCATACTCGTCCCGGTACTGGACGTCGTAGTCGGGCTTGCCCACTTCAATGAATCGGTCTTCCACCAGCAGGCGCAATTGGCGCATGTACCCATGCGCCATGCGGTGTTTTTCTGAAGCCAGGTCAACCTTGTTGCGCGCGGCTCCGTCGGCCAGGCTGGCGTTTACCTCGTCACGAAGGTCGTTGAAGTCCTGTTGGTTCTCCGGCGTGCTAAGGCGTTTGCGCGGCAGAAAGCAGGCGTGAACAAAGCCTGGGCTCACGATGTGCAGAAGGCCCTGCGCGTTGTCGTTGCGCGCGACCTCTACCGCGTCCCAGAACGTGCCCGCCGGATCGATCGCCGGCCTGGTCAGCGCGGGGCGCGCCGTTGTGGCTGAACCGATCGTGGTCGAACTACAGCCCACAAGCAGCAGCAGGATCAATGGCAGACATTTCATTGATCTCCCTTACGTTCCTCCAACTGCTTACGCACCTTGCGCATCGCTGACAAGAGCGAGCCTGAGGCAACCGGCGCCTCTTCCTGCCGGGGCGGCGGCGGGGCAGGCTGTCGCGGCGCCGGCACCGGTGCCGCCCACGCGCCGGAGGTTGGCTGCGGCGCTGCCGGCTTGTTGCGCTCTTGCAATTGTTTGCGCACGCGGTCATAGGCTGCGGCTGCGCTTTGTTCGCGCTGTTGCGCTTGTTGCGCGCGGTTCTTTTCTTCGCGGCGGCGCCACACGCTGGGAAAGCGCCGGGCACCAATGGCCAGCAACATACCGCCAAGCGCCAGCATCAACAGCCACGGTCGCGGGCGTACCGTGCTGTACCCGCCTTCGACGGGAGAAATCGCCGCTTCGCGGGCCGACGTGATCACCTTGCCGCCGGTGGCGTCGGCTAGAGCCTGCAACGACTGCTCGGCGGCGGGTCGGCGGTACAACTCCTCGACGGGGACGAAGATGCGGTGTTCGCGTGCCGCTGCGCGTTGTTCGCCTTCGGCGTTCAGCTCACGGACGACCACCGAATAGATTCCCGAGCCGGACCGCGGAAAGTGCACCCGATACTCGCCAGCGCCGTGGGGCAAGACAGGTGACGGCCGGGTGCTGCCGTCGGGCAGCGAGATTTCGGCCACCGGCGTGTTCAGCGCTCTGGGGTTACCTTCTTCATCGTAGAAACTGAGTTGCAGGGTCGGGCCCTCGCGCCCCAGCACCCATTCGGTTTCCACTCCGGCGACGCGCTCAGGCTCAGGCAGCAGCCAGCGCACCCAGCGCTGCCACAGTTCATCAAAGCGGTCCCAGGGCAGCCATTGGTCGGCCCAGCGGTCGCGGGCGTCGCTGGTCCACGACAGGGCCTTGCCAAGTTCAATGTGCCAGGTGGCCAGCAGCGGCCGTTCTTTGTCTTCGTCGGCCCACAGCCACACGTTGGCCTCGGGTCGTGCGGTCGTGCCGACATAGCCCAGCAGCACCGGGCTGCCTTCGTTCTCAAAATCGACTTCCTCGACCAAACGCCCGCGCAGGCCGTGCCAGGGCCGAAATGCGTCCTCGCGGATGAACGTGCCGGCTGACAGTGCCGCTTCCCGGCTGAACACAGCCGGCAGGTCCGAAGCATCCGTGACCAGGAAAAAGCGCCCCTTTCCGGCGGCGGCCAGAGCCTCCAGGAATCCGCGGTCCTTGCCGGCACCAAGGCAGATCGTCGTGATCGTGATGCCGTCTTCCTGGTTGGCCTTGATGGCGGTGTCGATCACGCCCTCCTGGCGCTCGGTGTCACTGCCGTCCGAAAAGAGCACGAGGTGTCGGCTTGAAGACTCTACCGCCTTCAGGGCTGCGATTGCTTCGTCCACTGCGACGTCGACGAAGATGCCACCGCCGCCCACGGTGTTGCCTCGCGCGCGCCCGATGGCCTGTTTGCGATCGGCCAGGCGCGCCAGAGGCACGATCCATTCAGGCTGAGTGTCGACGCTGAGCATGCCGAAGAGCGTCCCCGGCGGCACCAGATTGATCGTGCGGGCGGCACCTTCATTGGCGAGGTCCATCTTGGTTACGCCACCGACCTCGGCCCCCATGCTGCCGCTGCGGTCAAAGGCGATCACCAGCGCCGGGGTCTGCTTGCGGCCCTTTTCTGTGACGTCGCAGGTCACGGGCAGCACCTTTTCCACGCTGGTTTCAAACCAGCCGCCGGGCGCGTAACTGTTTGGGCCTCCAAGCATCGCCAAGCCCCCGCCCTCGCGTGTGAAGCGCTCGATCATGCGCTGCTGTGAAGTTGAGATGTCAGGCGCCGGCACGTCGCACAGCAGAAGCACCTGGAAGCGTTGCAGATCAATCAGTTCGCCGGGCAGCATGGCCGCGGGGCCGCTGGTCACGTTCATGCCGACTCGCTTGAGTGCGCGCTCTAGGGCCTTCTCGGGCCCGTTGGGGCCGTACAGCAGCAGCACCCGGGCGTCGCCTTCACCAGCCACGGCAAGCTTGGCACTGCCGTTCCCGGGGTAGGTGTCCTGCTCTGCGCCCAGGCTTACTTCGACAACGTACAGCCGGCTTTCTTCGGGTGGTTCTACGGCCAGTCGCAGCGGTGTGCGGCCGGCACCCACGCGCACCCCGCCCTGCGCGTCCAGCCGGTCACCGGTGACGCGGTCGCGCATGTCCTTGCCATTGATGCGCACATTGGGCACCACGTACTGCGCCACGGTGCTCTGGATGACAATGTCCACGGCAAGTACGCGACGGTCACGGCCGGCGAGGCGGGCATTGAAATCTGCCAGTGCCACCTCGGGCATTGGGTCGGAGTCTACGGCAATCACGAACACCGGCACGGCGCGGTCGCGTGCCTCAGCCGTGCTGTCGCCGCCGTAGCGGTCTGCGCTGTCGTGACCGTCACCGAGCAGCAGCGCGACCGGCACAGTGCCGGGACTGGCAGCCCGCGACGCCAGTTCCAGCGCGTTGGCAAGCCATGTCTCGTCCGATGGCTCGTTGGCCGGAAGGGCGAGTGCAGGCTCAAGGTCTGCGGCTGCGGTGGGTGACAGGATGATCGAAGCGCGGTCAGAGAACCCGATGACTCCGACGCAGTCGCCGGGGCCGATGCTGTTCTTGAGTTCTTCGAGCACGCCTTGCAGGCGTTTTTCAGCGGCTGGCCCAGCCGAGAGTGAGCGGTCCACCAGTACCCAGACCGTGCGCCGGTCTGAGGGTTCGTTCCATGCGATGCCGGCACTCATCAGCAGCAGGCAGATGATTGCACCGGCGATGCCGAGCCCGCCCAAGCCCTGCCGCAAGCGGCGCAACGGCGAGCCGGTGCGAACCATTACCCACGCCGCAACTCCCGCCAGCGGCAAGGCGGCAAGCAGCAACCACGGGGAATCAAGGAACACATCAGGCATCAGGGGCAATCGTGCGCGCTATGCTGCACTACTCCGCACTATTCATTGACGGGCACGTGCCGCCAAGGACGCAGCGAAACATCCATCCTTCGCGACGCAAGCTCACAGTAGCGCAGAATCGCCTGAAAGCGCCGGTCCGACGCAAGCGGCTTGAACGTTGAGTCCACCAGCGTCATCACCATGGCAAAGTCACTGGTTTCCATGCTGTCTTCCAGTGCGCGCAACGCAGCACCCTCTTCGCCAAGCTTCATCAGTACGTGAGCGCGCAGGTAGTGGGCCTGGCTGCTTGCCGCGCCGTCGATGGCCAGGTTCTTGATGTGGTCATTGATTCGTTCCAGGCCCATGGCGGGTTCGGCCAGCGCCGTAATCTGCAACGCTGCAATCTGAACGTGGGTACGCGCAAACTGGTCCGGTTGGCCCCAGCGCATGCTGCTTTCCATCTCACTGATCAGGCGGTCGCACAGCGCCGCGTTGCCCTGCCGGGCAAAGAAGATCGCCAGCTCCATGGTGACCGGGCTACGCTGCATCCATCCGTAGTAATAGCCTTCCTCGCGCTCGGTCCGGGCGAGCTCACCCATCTCGGTCATCAGCTTCTCGGGCATGCTGCGCGCAAGTGCCGCAACAGCAAGGCCGCCAACATCCAGGAATGAGCGCTGCGGACCGAACGTGCCGTAGCCGTAGTAGTACCGCTGGCCTGAGATGTCGTCGCGAATGTCGCTGCGCGAATCCCGAAGCAACTTCAGCAGCAAGTCGTCTACCGGCTCGTCCACCGAGTACAACTCTTGAAAGCGAGTTTCAAAGTCCAGCCGAAACGGGTTGATCGAAAGGTCGCGCCGGCAGCAGGTATAGACGTGGTCTTGCAGTAACTGCTCAATCGCCTGCTTGCGCGTGGTGCGGTCAACCGCCTTTTCATCCAGCGCCTTGAGTGCCTTCAAAGCAGCCGAGCCCTGCAGGCGCAATGCGTCCATGGCAGCGGTAGCGACGGCTGCTTCCAGATCGCCGATGTGTTTCAGGATGCGGGCAAGATCCTGTCCGTCACGCTGACGGCCGACCAGGTCCAGCGCCCGGATCACACTGGAGGGCGAACCGCCGGCATCCAACCGTTGCCGGCACAGCGTGAGCAGCTCTTCGCCGCTCAGGCGTGACTCTGCAGCCGCGCGTTCTGTAGCGGTTGGCGCGTCCAGGGACAATTCCTGGGCAGCCAGGCTATTCAGCGCCGTACAGACGATCCACAAGGGCAGGAGGCGCAACATCGTCAAACCACGCAATGAATTCAGGCGAGCGACGCAGGTGCGCCAGGTCGCCGTCTTCAAGCATCCAAGCGTAGTCGCGGTAACCATTCTCTACTGCCGCCTTCAGGCTTTCCAGGCTGCGCGAAAGCTTCAACTGCAGGTCCTGCGCGCAAGCCAGATTATAGTAGGCGGCAGCCACGTAAGAAACCAGCGCATTGCGCGAACGGGAGTTTGTCTCGCGAATCTGCGCAAGAGCGGCCTCGATGGCCGACTGCCACTCGCGCTCGGCCCCCGCTGCATCGCCAGAGCGCAACATCAGCTGTGCAATCTCGTTCTGGGCCATCAGGTCGGCCCGGGTGGCTGTCCGCGCGTTGACGTTGGCCGGCGCGGCCTGCGCCTTCTGGGCGTGCAGGCGCAGGGCCTCAATCCGTGCGTTCAGCAGATCGTGCAAGCCGAAACGTGCCAGCGTGATCTCAAGCTCGGTCTTGATCACTTCAGGGTTGACCGCGTTGCGCAGCGCCGGCGCGGGCTCGAACTGGCTGGCATTGCGATGCGCGGCAATCAGCAACGGCGCGACCGATGACTGCGACTCGCTTTGCCCCAGCGCACGCACGGCCGTGGCCCGCAGATCATTCACGACGGACAACGCCGCATGAAAGCGCGAACTGGAAAGCCGCCCCAGTTCGCGGCTGATCTCGTCGGTCACGGTGCCGTTGTGAAAGAACGAGACGGCGCTGCGGATCGCGGGTTCACTTTCTGAAAGCAGGCGCCACTGGGCCGAGAACATGCGAGACGGCTCAATGCCATCGAGCAGGCGTTCTTGCACTGCGGCCAGTAACGGCTCGCGGAAGCGCTCGTCGGCATGCAGCAGGCCAAGCAGTTCACGATCCAGGCTGCCTGGGTCGCGCCTGCGCAGTTCGTCAAACTGGCCAAAGAACTTGCCCGGCTTGAGATACGCTTCGACCAGCACGCGCCCGATGTCGCGCCGCAAGCGAAAGGTTTCAAAGGCGTGCCAGGCATCCTGCTGTTCAGCGTCGAGTTCGGCTGTATCCACGGCGACAACATTCAACGGAAGAGCCAGCAGGTAATCGCGGGCGCTTTCAGATACGCGTGGGTCGTTGTCGCTGAGTGCGACTGCCGCGTGCTGAACCAGCGCAGCGTCAGAACGCGCCACAGCGGCATGGAACAACCCGGCGCGCTCAATGTTACCGGCGAACTTGAATGCGACACGCAAGTCGCCGCCTATGTCGCCTTCCCAGCTGGCAATGCGTTCAATGGCTTCGGCCCGCTCGGTGGCGGTCGGCGCGGCAAGGCGGTCAACTTGGCGCAAGAACTCGCGGTCCTGCGCAACCAGGAACGAGGCGAACATCGCAGCGGATGCGAGGAGTGTCAGTAACTGGGGAAAGAAATATGACATTGTGCTGCCTCCTGCGCCTCGGCTGTGCTACCGAGGAATTGCTCCCCTGCCCTAATAATGGGCTATCGCGGGGCACCATTCCAGCAAAATCCCTTTGTTAAGCGGGTTTCAGCGGATCATGGATTCGGAGACTGCTTCGTCTGGGCTGTCTTGGCTTGTGTATGATTCCCGGTCTGAGTCGGTCTGTTTCAGCCTTTTTACTGTCGTCACTTCTGAATCAGAGCATTCACACAATTCAGACGATTCCCTAAGTTATAGTGATCAAAGTACTTGCGCCGCAGGCCCCAGGGCGGCAGCGCGAATCGCCAAAGGCGCACGGAAGGCCGGGGCGCAGCGTGCCCGGACAGCGAGCGAGGTGAAGCGCCGGAGCGCCGAAACAGCTTCGGCGTTCGGTAGTTGCTGCAGGATTTCGTTACTTCATGGCGTCGAGGGCCGACGCGACCAGCGTGTGGTCCTGCACGCTTGCGCGCACCAGCACACGGTTCGTGCCAAGCGCAATCGCTTTGACAGCCGGCCGCGAGGTCTCGCGCACGCGGTACTTGCCCTCGACTTCGTAAATGTCGGTCGCCCCGGCCTCAAAAAGTTCGGTCAAAATCGTGACCGCCTGCGCCGGCTGGATTGTACCGGTAAGCGTGTACGTCTTGACGACATCGCTGTCCGATTCGCCGCGCGGCTGGTCAATCGCACTGATGACGTTGACCAGCTTGCGCACCTGGTCGATCGGGCCGGTCATGATGATCTGGTTGCCTTCCATGCCGACGTGCATGGTGCCCCGCGTAACCGTTGTCTGCACCGCCTGCTGAACAACGTGCGGTCCCGCGAACTTTGTGGCGTAGGTTACGGTCGCCCATTCGCCGGCGGGCACGGTTGCCAGCGCCGGCAGCGTGATGTGCGGTGCGAATCCGGTTGCCTCGTCAAAGGTGGCAAGTGTTCCCCTGGTGCCGCTCATGCCGACCACGGCAAGGCGGCTTGACGCAAACAGCTCGTTGCTGAATGCCAGCAACTCTTCGTTCGGGATAACCATGCCGCTTTCGGGGGCGACCCATGGCACGGTGCCGCGTGCCATCGCAGAGGCGCCGGCACTGAACGAGATTCGCTTGCCGAGCGCCGAAGAGAGCCCGCCCACGAGATCCTCAACTTTCACATTGCCGCGGCCCACAACTTTCCATGCCGACTTGCCGTTCTGTTCCACAACGTCAAAGGGCAGGAAGCTGCGCCCGCCGCCGAAGGGCAGGCGAACCGGCTTTTCTTCTTCTTGTGCTGTCGCAAGCGTAAGCGCAAGCAAGATCAGCAAAGCGGCGGCAAGTGCACGGGTCATGGCAGTCTCCTGAGGGGCGCCCTGTTGGTACGACCCGCAGCCCGGCTGCGTTGGCTGAAACGCGCGGTGATGAACTTTTCATTCGGTTGCGCGTTTGCATGGGTGCCAGGGCAAGACACTTCCCATCCCGGGGACGGCGTCCGAGGCCACAAGGACATGCCATGGCAGGCCAAGCCGGGCTCACAGAGCCCCAGTCAAGCTACATCGACAGTCCCGGACTGCCCGCCGAGGCAGAAGCTATGCAGGCTGTGCACAGCGTGCCGTGGGTCGGCATTGCTTTCGCGGTGCACGTGTTGTTGCTGATCGTGGCGTGGTTCATTTTGCCGCCCGCGATCAGGGTGGCCGAAAAGCAGATCATCAGCGTGTCGCGCGAGGCTATCTCTGACCCGCCGCCCCCGCTGCAGGAGCCGCCCAAGGACAGTGAGTTCCCGCGCGAAGACATCGTCAACGAAAAGCCTACTGACGATGAGCGCCTGCCGACGGACGATCAGAAGTCCAATGAAGATCCGGACAACAGCCCTGAGCGGGACCTGGCCAAGAACCCGAATGAGGTACCCAGTGACGCCGAGTCACCGCACCCGAACAAGAAGGCGGCCAACTCGTCGATCGGGCTCGGGGGACCGATCGGCGGCGGCGGCGGTCACGGCGGGAAAGGCGGCTTGTTTCCGGGTCGTGGTGGCCCCGGCGGGGGCCCGCCCAAGCTCGACCCGCAGCCAACCGCGGCATTGGAGTGGCTGGCGGATCACCAGAACGCCGAAGGCTACTGGAGCGCCACGACGTTTGACACCGACAGCAAACGCGAAAATGCAAAGCGCACCTACAACTGCGAGTTCGTACGCCCCGGCGAGCGCGAGGGCGACAAAGGCTGGGAGCACACGGTCGATGTCGGCTTGACCGGGCTTTCGCTGCTGGCATTCACCACGTCAGGTTTCGATCACAAGACCGGCCAGTTTCGCGAGAATGTGCGGCGGGCAATCCTGTACCTGCGAAAGGTGCAGGCCAACGATGGCTGTTTCGGCCCCAAAGAAGACGATCACTTCGTTTACAACCACGCGATCTGCACGATGGCGCTGGCAGAAGTGTACGGCTTGTCGCTCGACAACCTGCTGCGCCCGATCGTTGAGAAGGCCGTAGACTTCATGATTCGCGCCCAGAACCCGGGCATGGGCTGGCGCTATGACATCGCCAGGGGCACCAACGACAGCTCGGTCACAGGTTGGATGGTTTTGGCGCTGCACACTTGCGAATACGTCGGCATCCACTTCGACAAGACCAAAGTCTACGAGGGCGCTGCCAACTGGTTTGACATGGTCACAGTAGACGTGAACGGGTACCCGCGCTGCGGTTATGACAGCCCGGGCAGCCCGTGCTCACGGCTGCGCAGTGCAGCCGACACTTACGAGCAAGTGCCGAGCATGGACGCGATCTACATCATGAGCATGGTGTTCATGGGCAAGTCCGAGGTGGGGGACAGCAAGGTCCGCGCCTTGGCTCGCGGCTGCGTCGAGAAGGAGTTTCTGCCGCAATGGAAACTGGAGAAGCTGGACCTGTACTACTGGTACTACGCCAGCCTTGCGCTGTACCAGGTGGGGGGCAGTGCGTGGGAGCAGTGGAACACTCAGGTCAAGAAGGTCCTGATGGACCACCAGCGCGGGTGGCATGCATTAGACGTCAAGGCTGGCCTGACCAGCAAGGAAAGGCTGGATGAGCATGGCAGCTGGGATGCCGTGGATGCGTGGAGCGCATGCGGGGGGCGGGTCTACAGCACCGCGATGGGCGTGATGATTCTTGAGTCCGTGAAACGCTACGAAAAGCTGCACGGCAACGGCAAGTGACACAAGCGCTGGGCTCAGGTTCGGGGTCGGCAACTGCCGGCCCCGGCCTGATTTGCAATCAAGGACGCCGATTCTGAAACAAGAAGCACGGGCTGCGCGTTTGATTCAAGTACACGATTGGCGCGCGCCGGCTTTGCCCGCTATACTGTGCACACTCGCGGAGCTAACAGTGGACGCAGAAAAGTTCACACTTGAGACCCTGATCAGCAGCATGAAAGACCTGCGTCGCATGCAGCTCAGCGACCAGGTCAAGCAGGCGCTCGACAGCGCCAAGCTGGGTGTTGACCAAGCCAGCCTGAACGACCTGATCAAGGAAATTGAGTCCGATATCGAAGAGCACATTGAACGCCTTGAGCGCATGCACGCCGTAATGACCGAAGACGAGCGCGCCCACCCCGAGTTGCTGGACGAGATCCGGCGTCGCGAAGTCGCCTTCAAATCCGGCAGCGACCTCGAAGAAGTGGACAGCCTGTGCGAAGCGTTTTCTCGGGCGCGCGAGATTCTTGCCGGCTTGAAGCAGAAGGGCGACGGGGTTATCGACGTCAAGCTGCTGTTCAGCAATCTGCCGGGCCTTAGCGGTCTGCCGATGGACGGCGAGGGCGCCAGCCAGTTGTTGCGGGGCATTCTGGACGGCACCTACCGCCCGCCACAGCCAGAGGCAGCCGACGTGATGGTCCGCGCCGAGAGTGCCGAGGATCTGGAAGCGCAGTTTGACTTCTCGCGGACATCGGCGCCGAAGAACCGGCTGCCCAAAGACTGGAAACCCTAGTCTTCCCGTGCTCGGGCCGTAACTGTCGCGGGGGCACGTTGGTCAAAGCCGAGCTCGAAATGCCCGCGACTGTGCCGCGTACCAGCCCCAACCGCCCCTTGCGAATCAAACCCTCTGCCGCTACCCTTTCGCGCCCTGTACGGCTTGGTTGCCGTGCAGATGTCGGAGGCTTTGGGCATGGTCAAAATTCGTCTGTCCCGCACGGGGCGCAAACACTACCACACGTTCCGGATCATCGCGGCGGAGTCGAAGAGCCCGCGCGATGGTCGTTTCATCGAGATCCTGGGCAGCTACAACCCCAATCTCAAGACCGACGCCGAAAAGGTGATCCTCAAGAAGGACCGCCTCGAGTTCTGGCTGGGCAAGGGCGCGCAGCCCTCAGACACAGTCTGGACGCTGCTTCGCAAGCAGGGCATCAACAAGCTGACCACCAAGGGTCTGCGCAAGCAGGCCGGCGCGTCGGCGTGATCGCCTTGCAGCAACAGGCGGCGGGTGGCAGGAACCGGGCGGGGATTTTCTCGCCGGCCCTTGCCGCCTGCCGCTTGTCAGTTTCACGGCGTTTGTTTGCGATGATGTTGACCGGGCTGATCGTGCTTGGCGGGTGCATTCAGCCGCCGACACGAAACCAGCCTGAAGACCAGCGCATCGGCCAGAGCACCGAACAGTTGCAGCCAGCACCCCGCGGTCCCGTAGACCCAGCCCAATCAGGCCCGGAAGACCCCAAGGCGCCGCCATTGGAGCATGACGTGAAAATGCTTTCGTCGGACTTGCCGTTGCAGCGGGTACAGGCTGACAATCGCCTGCGCGCGGCGGGTGCGGCGGGTGTGCTGGCGGCGGCCCGGTTTCTTGCAGACGCCGGCGCTGCGCCAGGCGCGATGATCGAGGCGTTGCGCTTTCTTGAGGATGTGGACATCCAGGGACTGGATGTTGCCACCCGTGAGGAAGTGCGTCGTTTGCTGGCAGGCGCGTTGGGCCACAAGGAAGGCCGGGTGCGCAGCCATGCCGCGCGCAGCCTGCAGGTGCATGGCCCCGGCTCGCAGCGCACAGCGTTTCTTCAGGCGATTGGCGACGCGGAGCGTCGCGTGCGCTGGGCGGTAGTGCGGCGCTTTGGCGACAACCCGGCCGAGTTGGATGCGACGCAACGAGAGGTACTGATCAGCTTCCTGCAGGTACGAACGCGTGACCGATTCGACCAGGCTGACGTCAACAAGGACCTTCAGGTCACCCGCGGCGAGTTCATCGGCAGCGATGAGCAGTTTCAGAAGCTTGATTCAGACGGCGATGGGCGCATTTCATTGGAAGAATGGACGGCGCCGGCGCCGGCACCTGTGCGCGCCGACGTGTGCGAATTGCTGATGCGGCTTCACGCAAAACTGACGCCGGGGCTTGAGCCGATCGGGTATAACCCATACGCTCCCGCCGCCGACCAGCAGGGTGCGGTAGATCGCTGGAGCGACTGGAGCAAGGCACTACCGAAGTAGGCCAGAAGCAATCCCAAGGAACATGATGCCCACACTCAGAGATTATCAGGCCAAGGCAAAGAAGTTGTTCGTGCGCTGGAAGAAAGACTACGCCAAGGTCTTTGAAAAAGACCGCCGCAGCCCGGCGTCACACCTGTGCTTCACCATCCTGCTGCGCAACAACAGCGTCACCAACGCCACCAAGGCCGAAGCGGCCCTGCGCGCGCGTTTCATTGACTGGAACGAGATTCGCGTCAGCCCGGTGGCCGAAGTCGTCGAGGTGCTGGAGGAGGCGGGCACGCCGCACGCCGAGCAGAAAGCCTACGCGCTGCGCCGCTTTTTGCGTGACGTGTTCAGCAAGTTCACCAAGACCAACCTGTACTTTGACCTGATGGACATTCCTGAGGTCATTCCGGAGCCGATCCCCGGTGAGAAGGTCGAAGCCATCGCAGGCGGCGGCGGCGACGACGACGACGATGAAGACGACGGCATGGTCACCCGCGAGTCTGGCCTGCCGCCGCATCCGGTGGTGCCGGGCTATGTGGACATGCACAAGATTCTCGACCAACCTGTGCCGCTTGACCCCAAGCTGATCACAGAAAAGAACGGCGTTCACATTTGCAGCGTGTGCTGGGACGACGCGGAACGCGGCCCCTTTGCCGTGGTGTGGCGGGTCGCGGTGGCCGAGGGCTTCATTGATCCCGAGTATGAAGGCACCGAAGCGCTGTCCCGCATGCGCCAGATTCTGCCCGACAAAGAGCGCGACTGGTTTGCCTTCTATTGCATGTTGTACGCCGAGGCCAACTGGCCGAAAGTAAGCAAAGCCGCAGACAAATTGCGCGAGAAGTTCGTGAAGGCCAAGGCCTGATGATTCGAACGCTTGCCCGAGCCCCCGGCTGCGACGCCGGGGGTGTTTGTTTCCGCCGCCAAGGCGCACACAACACAGACGTGACGCTGGACTGCTATTGCCCTGCTGGTCTGAAACATCCAAGGGTTGTAGGTGGCCCAGGAAGTCAGGCATCAGGCCACGCGCACGTCTGGCGGCATCGCCTTGCAACAAGGCCGGCCAGCAGATAGAAACCGGCCCATGTCGATCTTCGTATCCAAAGCCACGCGCGTGATCTGCCAGGGCATCACCGGCACGCACGGCGCGTTTCACACCGCGCGTTGCATTGAGTACGGCACCAACTTCGTTGGCGGCGTCACACCCGGCAAAGGCGGCCAGAGTTTCGACAAAGACCCCGCCGGCGCCGCGATCAAGCGCCCCGATGGCAGCGTCGCTTCCGTGCCCATTTTCAATACGGTCGCAGATGCGATGGACAAAGTGGGCGTCGACGCCAGCATGATTTTTGTGCCGCCCCCGCTGGCGGCAGACGCAATTCTTGAGGCGGCGGACGCCGGCGTGCGCCTGGTCTGCTGCATCACCGAGGGCATCCCGGTCATGGACATGGTGCGCGTGAAAAAGATTCTCACGCAGCGCTACCCGCAGACCCGCCTTGTGGGCCCCAACTGCCCCGGTGTCATTACTCCCGGCGAATGCAAGATCGGCATCATGCCCGGCCACATCCACAAACCCGGCCGCGTCGGCATTGTCAGCCGCAGCGGCACGCTGACGTACGAAGCCGTTCACCAGGTGACCAACGCCGGCTTGGGCCAGAGCACGTGCATCGGCATCGGCGGCGACCCGGTCAACGGGACCAACTTCATTGACTGCCTTAAGGCATTCAATGAAGACCCGAACACAGACGCCGTGATCATGATCGGCGAAATCGGCGGCAACGCCGAAGAACTCGCGGCCCGCTGGGCTGCCGACAACATGCACAAGCCCGTGGCGGCGTTTATCGCCGGCCGTACAGCACCCCCGGGCAAGCGCATGGGCCACGCCGGCGCCATCATCTCCGGCGGCAAGGGCACAGCCGAAGACAAGATGAAGGCCCTGCGCGAAGCCGGCATCACAGTAGCAGAAAGCCCCGCCGATCTCGCCAAAGCCTTGCTGGCCGCTGTGGCAGCGGCATAGCCCGGATCGTGCATTCCGCAGTTGAACAGGCCAGAAGACTACCCGGGGGGCATGGTGCCGGGGCCGCCGGCTTGTGATTCCATGTGCCACTTGAAGGGTGCTGCGCCGCAATTTGGGCAGGCGCGGGTCTTCTCGATTACTTCTTGACGGGTCAAGATGCCGACGTTGCAGGCGTCGCAACGCACTTTCATGGTCACGCGGGTCTGCATCGGCGCGTCGACGCGGGCCGGGGCGGGGGCGTTGCGGGCGCCCATCGTGACTGTGTTGAACTGGGTGCCGCGCTGCTCACCTTCACTGTCGGCGCCGGCAAGTTGCTGCATGCGCTGCTCTGGCGGGATGCCCGCCCGTTCCGCCAGCTCGCCGTACTCGACCAAGTAGCTGCCGTCCAGGGCGGCCGCCTGGGCCAGCTTGCGCACGGCCGCCCCGACCATGCCGCGCGTTGCCGCGTCACGCCCCTTGGCCGCCAGCTTCTTGGCGTTTTCGATGCGCTGCTTGCTTTGCGTCAGGCTGTCGCGCACCCAGGGAAACCACTCGTTGGCAGGCCCAAGCTGGTCCGAGCTGCGCGTCAGCAGAAACTCAAGCTCGGTCAATTCCTCGACACTGTCGCGCAGCCGCCGCTCTTCCAGCGCCCGTTTGGCCCGGTCGCGGTGCGCCAGCGCGATGCTTGAGATGACGATATTGGTGCCGCAGGCCGTGCAGTTGCGCACGCCCACGCGCCGACGTGCACCGCACAGCGCGCAGTTCGTGTTCAAGGAAGCGCCGCACTTGACGCACTTCTGCGCGACGAGCGTGTTGTCGGCGCCGCAATCCGGGCACGCCAGCTCGTTGAACTGCTCACGCTTGGGCGGCGCCGGAACCGTGGGTGCTGCGTTCAGCGGAATGTTGCGCACCACCTCAAGGAAGTCCGCGATGTTCTGGTAGCGGTCCGCCGGTTCTGGCTCGCAGGCTTTGCCGACCACGAACTGCCAGTGCAGCGGCAGCTTCGACAGCAGCAGCGGCACCGGCCGGTTGCCGCTGAGCATCTCGTACAACATGGCTCCGATCGCGTAGATGTCGGCCCGGTGGTCCACGGACTTGGCGTCGCGCTTCTGCTCAGGTGCCGCGTAATCCGGCGTGCCGATAAACCAGCCGGTTTGGGACATCTCGCTGTCTGTGCCTTCACGTGCCAGGCCAAAATCCAGCAGCTTGGGAACACCCCGCCCGTCGATGATCACATTGGCCGGCTTGATGTCGCGGTGAGTAACGCCCTTTGCATGGGCGTGGGCAACGCCGGCGCATACGCCCTCAAGCACGCCCGCCACTTGGGCCGGGGGCAACGCGCCGCGCCGCGCCAGCCGCTCAGCGAGTGTTTCGCCTTCGACGTACTCCATCACCAGGAACGGCCCGGCCTTGTCGCGGCCGAAATCGTGCACGGTCACGATGTTCGGGTGCTGCATCTTCGCAACGCTTTGGGCCTCGCGTGTGAAGCGCTGCCAGGCCGCCTCGTTGTCACTGACCTGCCGCACGCGCTTTAGCGCCACGATGCGCCCCAGGTTGCGGTCGAGGGCCTGGTACACCGCGCCCATGCCGCCGCGGCCAAGCAGCTGCTTGAGTTCGTAACGGTCTTCCAAGCCCGCAAAACCCAGTGGCGCGGGCTGCGGAGCTTCGCCTTTGCGCCCGCCTTTTTGCTCGGGCTCGGTGGTCGGCACCGGCTCATCGCCGGGGGTAATGGCCAGCAGCGTGCCGCTGGATTCAACGGCTGCATCGCCCGATGCAATCAGGGTAAATCCGCAGCGGTAACAGAACCGCGCGTCGGCAGGGTTGCCGGTTTTGCATTGCGGACAGTCCAAGCCAGTCCTTTCGGATGCCAGAGTGTAGATTGGCGCGCCGCCCGCGGACAGCCATCCCCTTCGCGGATGTTCGCCGGCGGGCAATGCCTTCGCAGACTGAAGAGACAGTCCGCCCGACAGCCTTCATAGGCGCGTTGCCCGGCGTAAGCTGTGTACCGGAGGTTCCCAATGGCAACCCGCATCGCGATTGTGTTTGCGGCTCTGTGTCTGGCCATTCTGCCGGCACTGGCCAAAGACGAAGCTGCAAACGAGCCGCGCAAGCCCAGCGCGGCGGAGAAGCGCAGGCTCGACAAACAGCGCAAAGACAGCCTCAAAGAACGCGAACAGCGGGCCAAGAAGAACAAGAAAGCAAACGAGGCACTCGGCAAGAAAGTCGAAGCCGTCATGGATCGCTGGAAGGACAAAGGCTTTGACGGCGCGGTACTGGTCGCCAAGGACGGGCAGACGATTCTCAAGAAGGGTTACGGCATGGCCGACCGCCAAGGCAAACGCGCCAACGCGCCGGACACTCTTTATGACATCGGCTCCGTCACCAAGATGTTTACGGCGGCCGGCGTACTGCGCCTTGAGCAGGACGGCAAGCTGAAGTTGACCGACACGCTGGGCAAGTTCTTTGCTTTCGCACCGGCGGACAAAAAAGCCATCACGCTGACACAACTGCTCAGCCACAGCAGCGGCCTGTCGCGCATGTACGACGACGAGATTGACGCCTTGAACCGCGACAACACTGTTCGCGGCCTGCTGGGGATCAAGCTCAGCAGCGAACCCGGCACCCAGTTCGAGTACAGCAACGCAAACTACTACATCGCCGGTGCGGTGATCGAGGTGGCAACCGGCGAGAAGTACGAAGACTACATGATGAAGCACATCATTGAGGCCGCAGGCATGCAGGACAGCGCGTTCTGCAGCAACTCCAGGCTCGACGACAAACGCACCGCGATGCGCTACGAAGACGGCCAACTGCGCGGCGACGTGACGAACTGGCCCTACGGTTGGAACCAGCGCGGCTGCGGCTACCTGGTCAGCACCGTCGAGGACATGCAGCGCTTCAGCGATGCCGTGGACTACGGCGACTTTCTTGACGAGGAAGCCAAGAGCAAGTGGTTCAGTATCCAGAAGGAAACCTATGCCTTGGGCTGGTTCTGCGAAGAGCGCAACAAGCGCAAGGTGCAGTACCACGGGGGCGCGTCACCGGGCGCGTGGGCCTATTTCTCGCGCTATCCCGATGACGACGTGATGTTCGTGTTCTTCCTGAACGTCAGCGAGACGGGCAAGCGCATTGACCTGGATGTCGCCCGCGACCTGGAAACGGCGCTCTTTGGTTGAAACGCCTTCACGCATGAAGCGCCAGAAACTCTGCCAGCGTCGGCTCGCGTTCGGCCACGCCATTGAGTTCGTGGCGACGCCGTGACACCGCCGCATATACCTGCCTGCGCGCGCGGTTGATGCCGCCCAGCGGCCTGTGCTCGGCCAGGCAGCGCCACGGGTTGAAGGCAAGTTGCTCGCAGAAATCCATCAGCTCGCGCGTGTCAGGCCGCTGCACCGGCAGGCGAATGGTCGCGAGCTTGCGCGGCGGAGATTTCGCGACATCCCAGGGCTGGGTAGGGTCCTCGATTGGCATGGTGGCCGCGTCGGTTTGCAACTGGGCCATGAAATCGAACGTTGCTTCGCCTGCGCCAAGCTGCATCGCCAGCGCGTGGCGGAGTTTGTCCGGCGAGCTGACAGCCGTGAACTTCGGAAGCCTGGCCGCGTTCGGCAAGGCACTCCAGCGCACGGCGTGCGGGCCTAGCCGATAGGGCGTGGTGCTGTGATACGTGGTCGCGAGCGGTGTTTCCGGCTTGCTGCTGACGGTGCGTTTCAGGATCGCCAGTTCCGTGGGCCTGTTGCTCAGGAAGCTGAGGTAGACGAGCCCTAGTTCAGCGGCAAAGCGCGGCACGAAAAACAGCAGCTTCGGAATCACCGAGGCCTTGGCGTTCAGCAAGGCATCAAACAGGCCAACGTAGTCGGCCACGTTGCGAATGAAAAACAGCGGCTGATCCAGCAGGATGAAGTCGTGGGTGTCGCAAGGCTCAAGCAGCTTGTCGCCGGGGACATCGAACAGCTTCAACGCCATGCCATGGGCGTCACCCTTGCGGTCGTCGCGCGCCTCGCCATTCGAGAAGCGAATCAGTGCCTTGTAAGTCTTAGGCGTCGCAAACAGCCCATGGCGCAACTCCGCCGGCAGATCAGGTTCAACCTCAAAATCCGCAAGCACACAGCCATGATGCTTGGCATGCTGTCCCCGCCGCACCGGCCGCTCTTTCTCGTTCAGCAACGCAAGATTCTGCACCACCAGCCGCGCAATCAGCGCGGCCTCGTCGGGGGGAATCGTCTCTTCGGCAAGCGTAGCCACGGCGCGAGCATAGCGCCGGCTTCCCTTTCCACGATTGCTAATTATCGGCGACGCTTGCCGCCGCGATACGGGTTGCCGCGCTTCTTCATTGTTGCCGGGCCGGAGCCGATGCCGGCGGGTCTTGCGGGGTTGTCGTCTTCCCAGTCTTCTTCTTTGCCGGGTTTGACTAATGCACCTTCGTGGTGGCCGATCAGGTCTTTGCGGCCGGCTTCTCTTAGCGCCTTACGCACTCGGCCGTGGAATTCGGGGCGGGCGAATTGCATCAGGGCCCGCTGGCGGCGCTTTTCGCGCATGGTGGTGGGGGTGTAGACGTACGCCAGCGTTTCGGGGTCGTGGCCTGAATAGAACATGGCCGTCGCCGGCGTCATCGGCGTCGGTATAAAATCCTGCACCTGCTCGGGGCTCCAGTTGTTCTTCTTGAAGTACTCGGCGAGACGGATCTGCTCGTCCATCGTGCAGCCGGGGTGGCTGCTTACGAAATAGGCGACCAGATACTGTTCCTTTCCCACTCGCTTGCTGGCCTCTACAAACCGCTTCTTGAACTCTTCGTACTTGTGAATGCCCGGCTTGCGCATCCTGGACAGCACGTCGTCGGACAGGTGTTCCGGCGCCACTTTCAGGTGACCTGAAGTGTGATGCGCGGCGAGGTTCTCAATGTAGCTGTCGCCGAGGCCCTTGGTGTTCTTGTCGTCGATCAACATATCGTGGCGGATGCCGCTGGCGATGAACGCCTTCTTCACGCCGGGCACGGCCCTGACCCGCTTCAACATATCGAGCTGCTTGTCCAAGTGCTGGCGCAAGGCCGGGCACGGGTCGGGCAGCAGGCAGTCGCGGTCTTTGCACGCGCCGAGAGTCTGCTGGACCGAACAGTAGTTGCCGTACATGTTCGCGGTCGGGCCGCCGACGTCGCTGATGTAGCCCTTGAAACTAGGCATGCCGGTGATGCTCGCGGCTTCCTTCACGATGCTTTCCGCGCTGCGGCTCTGGATCGTGCGGCCCTGGTGCATCCAGATCGCGCAAAATGTGCACGAGCCCATACAGCCGCGGTGCGTCACGATCGAATGTTGTGTTGTAATCCACGCGGGCACGCCGCCCTGCGCTTCGTAATCGGGGTGCGGCATGCGCGTGTAGGGCAGGTCGTACCAGCGGTCGAGTTCTTCCTCGGATTGCAGGCGCGCCGGCGGAAGCTGGATCACGCTGAGCTTGCCCGTGCGCTGAACCAGCGGGCGGCCGCGCACCGGGTCCTGCTGGTCGAAGATGGTCTTGAACGCGACGGCGTAGTTGCGGCGGTACTCGGGAATGTTGGCAGGGCCTGTGTCCTGGTGCTCCTGAACCCTGTCGATTGTGGATTTTGGATTGTGGATTTCGGATTGAACGGCTGCAGTTCCTGCCTCCTGAATCGGCGCCAGCAACGACTCATGATCGAGTGTGTAGACCGGCTTGCCGAAACGCTCTGTGAACTCGGGCGCTTCGAGGAAGGCGGCATCTTTCTTGACGTAGGCGGTGCCGCGCACGTCGGTGATTTCGCGCAGAGGGATGCCGCGGTTGAGGCGATGCGCAAGCTCAACGATCTGCGTTTCGCCCATGCCGAACACGAGCATGTCGGCGTTGGAATCAAGCAGCACGCTGCGGCGGACTTTGTCGTCCCAGTAGTCATAGTGCGAAAAGCGGCGCTGGCTGGCCTCGATGCCGCCGACGATGATCGGCACTTTGCCAAACGCGCGGCGGATCATGTTGCAGTAGACAATCGTCGCGCGTACCGGCCGCTTGCCGGGCTTGCCGCCGGGCGAGTACGGGTCGTCGCTGCGCGGCAGCTTGTGCGCGGTGTATGCATTCAGATTGCTGTCGAGGTTGCCGGCGCTGACGAGGAAACCCAGTCGCGGGCTGCCAAGCACCTTGAACGCTTCGGGGTTTGTGAAATCCGGCTGTGAGATGATGCCGACTTTGAACCCTGCCCACTCCAGTACCCGGCTGATGACGGCGTTGGCGAAGCTGGGGTGATCGACGTAGGCGTCGCCGGTCACGAGCACGAAATCGCACTGTTCCCAGCCGCGGGCTGCCATGTCGGATTTTGAGACGGGCAAGAAGTCGGCGCGCGAGCGTGATGCGGGAGTTTGGAGACGGGAGGCGGGAGTAGCTGCGCTGACTCCAGCCTCCATTCTCTCGCCTCCCGCCTCGTAGTACTCCGCCGCGAGCTTTGCCGCGTACTGTTGCGCAGCGGCAGCCTTGGCGTTCAGGTCAGCTTCGTTGGCGCTGCCGAACTTGCCCTGTGTGCGCAAGTAGCGCTCAAGCGCATCGCCCACGTCGGGGTCTGCGACGGCGTATGCCACGGGCTCGCCTTTGCCTGCTTGCAGGCGTTCACGCTCGTCAGCGAGCCACTTGCGGTTCAACTCGGCCTGCTGGGCGCGCTGGCCGGGGGGCACGGCGTGGCCGTCGGGCGTAACTTTGCCGGTCAGCAGGTCAACCTTGTCGGCATGGCCGCCGCGCTCAAAGCGGTCCAGGATTTCGCCGGGGCGCGTGCGGTACGAGTCTTCGGAGTGGTCGCCGGCAGCGGGTTGCAAATGGCTGTGCAGGCGTGTGCCTTCAGGCTTGCTCATCTCAGTCCCCTTCGGACATCTGTAGCGTGGCAGCCGGAATACCGACCCCCGCTGGACTTGTCGCGTCAAAGTGTATCGTGGGTGTGCGCGATCTCAAGGAGCCGCCGCTGCCGAGGCGGAAGCCGAGAAGCGAGTGGCGAAGTAGGCGCACTCCTACCTCTGGCCCGGCCCGTTGCTACACTGCCCGTTTGACTGAGCCCTGACAGGACCCAAGCATGTTCGACAACATTTCCAGCCGCTTCACTGACCTCTGGCGCAAAATGTCGGGGTCCGACACGATCAGCGAAGACAACATCAAAGACGCGGTCCGCGCCATTCGCACCGCCCTGCTTGAAGCCGACGTCAGCCTTCAAGTCGCGAAGGGCTTCACCGAGCGTGTGCGCGAAAAGGCGTTGGGCGAGCAAGTGCTCAAGGGCGTGCGCCCGGGCGAACAGTTCATCAAGATCGTCAACGATGAGCTCGTGCACATGATGCAAGAGCCCGACGTCATCGACGACAACGGCCGCGCCAAGTTTGCGTTTCGCAGCGATCGCCCCACGGTCATCCTGATGGCCGGCTTGCAGGGTGCGGGCAAGACCACCACCTGCGGCAAACTCGCGCTGTACCTGAAGCAGAAGTACCGCAAGAGCCCGATGCTCGTCGCCGCCGACTTGCAGCGCCCTGCGGCTGTCGACCAGCTTGAAGTCGTGGGCAAGGGCATCGGTGTGCCGGTGTACGCCGACCGCAAGAGCACGCCGCCGGCCGTCTGCGAAGCCGCCATCGCCGAGGCCAAGAAGCGCGGCTGTGACGTGGTGATCCTCGACACCGCGGGCCGCCTGCACGTCGATGAATCCCTGATGAAAGAAGTGCAGGAGATCTCGCGGCGCACCAAGCCCGACGAAGTGTTTTTCGTGTGCGACGGCATGACCGGCCAGGACGCCGTGAAATCGGCCAAGGCATTCGACGACCAATTGCCGCTGACCGGCGCCATCCTGACCAAGCTTGACGGCGACAGCCGCGGCGGCGCGGTGATGACTGTGCGCGCGGTGACCGGCAAGCCGATTCGCTTTGTCGGCGTCAGCGAAAAGATGGACGGCCTTGAGGTGTTTCATGCCGACCGCATCGCCGGCCGCATTCTGGGCATGGGCGACGTGGTCAGCCTGGTTGAGAAGGCACAAAGCGCGATCAACGAAGAGCAGGCCCTTGAGCTGGAAGAGAAGCTGCTCAGCGACGAGTTCACGCTTGAAGACTTCCTGAGCCAGATCAAGGCGATTCGCAAGATGGGCCCGATGGGGGAACTGCTGAAGATGATCCCGGGCGGCAGCGAGTTGCCGCTGGACCAGATCAACGAGCGTGGCCTCGACCACGTGGAAGCAATCATCCTGTCGATGACGCCGAAGGAACGCCGGCTGCCCGAGCAGTTGAGCATGAGCCGCAAGCGGCGCATCAGCGCGGGCGCGGGCCGTGCCGTGGAAGAAGTGAACCGGCTGCTGAAGTCGTTTGAGCAGATGCGCGAGATGGTGCAGGGGTTGAAGAACCAGGGCATCATGGGCAGGGCGGCTGCGTGGAAGCTGGGCCGCGACAAGAAGAAGCTGATCAAAGACCAGGCCAAGCAGCTCAAGGCGGGCAAAAAGCGGGCCAAGGCCAACGTGCGGCGTGCCGCGGGCGACATGGCAGCGTTTCGAAAAGACTTCGGGCTGGATGTCTAGGCGTCGAGTTGCCGGGCGGGATTCAACAGCGTCCCGAACGGGCTTGGCCACGGGCACTGGTTTAACCGGGCCCCATAATGCACATTTTGCGCCGTGAACGACGAGGCGCCCACGTTTCAGGAAGCATTCGAGAGCCAGGACTTCTTCCTGCTGCTCGAAGCTGACCGCCACATCAGCATGGCCAGCGCCAACCTGCGCGTGCTGCGCTACATCAACCCCGTCAACAGCAGCGAAGTCGCCAAGCAGTATGTGCAGCGCGAGAAGTCGCCGCGCCAGAACCCCAAGTACCGCTATCGCGCGCTCGACTTCGACCCTGAGCACACCAAGGTTGACCTGCTGAACCTGCCCATCATCGACAGTGAACTCGGCCGCATTTACCGCAGCAAGCGCGACGAGGTGTTCAACACCATCTGCATGCTGGAAACCCGCGATACCCCTGAGTTCCTTGACAGGTCCAGGCTGCTGTTCGGCACGGCAGACAAGGGCACGCTGAACAAGGCCGAAGACTGGCTAAAGCTCGCGCCTGAGCCTGAGGAATCGAACCTGATGGACGCCCGCGAGGCGCGCTCGCGGCTGGATGCGGTGGTGCGGCGCCAGCACTTTCTGTGCAGCGTGCGCGTGCGCAAGTATCTCAGCAGCGACGCCGCCGCCGGCGAAGCCAGCGTGGCTTTGCGCAAGGGTGCCACCTACAGCATGAACGACATTGCCGCGCTTGCGGTGCATGAGATTCAAACCCATGTGCTGCGCTCACGTAACGGCGAGATGCAGCCGTTTCGCGCGCTGTTCTTTCACGGCTTTCCGCGCGTGGATCTGCCGGCGTCAGGCTACCTGGCAACCGAAGAGGGCCTGGCCACGTTCAACGAAGAGCTTGCCAACGTGCTCACGAACCGCCGCAAGCGTTTGCTCGCCGGGCGCACGAAGGCTGTCTACCTGATGGACAAAGAAGAGCTGCCGTTTGCCGAAATCTTCAACATCCTTGTCGCCGAGCACAAGTTTTCGCGGCAAGAGGCCTACACCATTTGCGAGCGCGCTTTTCGCGGGGGCGGCTACACGAAAGACCACATCTACTTCAACGGCTACGAGCAAGTGAAGGAACTTTGGCAGCAGAGCCCCGAGGATTTTGAACTGCTGTACATGGGAAAGGTCGGCGTGCGGCACTTGCCGATCGTCAAGCGCCTGTTCAAGAACGGGCAGGGTATTCTGTACCCTGCCCGCCACATTCCTGTCTTCTTTACCGAGTTGCAGCCTGAGGTGCGTGCCAAGCTGCCCGTCGAGCGTACCGACGAAGAACGCACCGAGTGATTACTTCGCGCTGATGTTGAGCGTCAGGCCGACGTCATCCTTGATCAGGTCATCTTCGCGGCCTTTGAAGCTGACCTTCCAGTCGTGGCGATTGATCTTGAACTCGGCGGTCGTGGTCACGCTGTCGTTGCTGACCTTGATGGTTGCCGGAAAGCTGATCGACTTCGTGGTGCCGCGCATGGTCAGGTTACCGGTCACGGTGTGCGTGCCACCCTCGCCGCCCTCTTTGATCTCGGTCGAGATAAACTTCGACTTCGGGTGCTCTTCGACCAGGAAGAAGTCGCCCGTTTTCAGGTGGCCCGTCAGTTTTTCATTGTCCTTGTCCGGGTCATCGGTCCAGATTGAGCTCATCTCAATCTCCACTTCCACCTGCTTGATCGTTGTTCCGGTGTCGCTGAGGATCACCTTGCCGCTGAACTTCTTGAACCCGCCTTTGTGGCTGCCGGTAACTTTGGCGCCGTGAAAGCCGATCTTGCTGCCTTCGTTGCTGAACGTGAACTCTTTGCCCTTCTCGTGGGTGACTTCTTTGGCATCGCTGGCGTTGGCCTTGGCGTAGTTGGCCAAGGGGTCGCTGCAGCCGGCGACAAGCAGTATTCCGAGCAGCATGACTGGCAAGAGTGTGGTAAGTGCGCGCATGAGTTTCTCCTGGTTCCGGACTGTGTAGTGGACTGGTACCAGAGAAACATCGTTCGATATCGAATCATTCCGGAATTGTGTGACTTTTCATCGGTCTTGTTCAATCAGGAACACGACGACGGCTGCGAAAAGCAGCAGCACCAGCCCGCCGCTCACAATGCCGGCGACTGCGAGCCCGCGGCCGGTCTTGGGGCCGGTGGGTTGTGTTTCTCTCAGCGCCATCACGCCCATTACGATGCCGCCAATGCTCAGCGGCATGCAGACAATCACCGATGCTAACGAAACAACCAGCGACGCAATCGCCAGGCCGCTCGTGCCGCCTGCGGTCGCGTAATAGTTTTGGGGCTGCCCGCCGTACGGTTGCTGGTAGTTCGGGTACGCCTGTGGGTAGGCGCCGGCCTGCGCATTGCCGGGGTACGGATAAGAGGGCTGCTGCGGGAACTGGGGGTATTGCGGGTACGGCTGCGCAGCATGTTGCGCCACCGGGTACTGCGGGTACTGGCTTGGCCGGGCAGGCGTCGGCATAGCCGCGGGCTGCTGGTAGTGCGCCTGCGCCCGGTAGGGCTCGACGGGTTGAAAACCGCCCGCGCTGCTTGCTGGCGCACTTTCGGTGGGGGCAGGGCTCGAAGCCGCGGGCGTTGTCTCTGCCATGTGGGCAACTTCGGCGGCCTTCAGCGGTCGCTCTGTGCCTTCTTCATACAGCTTGGCGCCAAGCGGAATCTTGCCCTGCTTGATGCCGCGGGCAATCGCATCGGCCGGGAACGGGCCCTTGCGGCCGGCTGTCGTCTCAAGGAAGTAGCGCGCCATGGCGAGATCATACTAGCCGCAATCCCGAGCATCCACGAGCCAGCCGGCAGGGTGCATCACGGCATCGTTAATCTCTGTAGCCTCTTGTGGATGCGAGTTTTCGTGTTTTCGTGTTGGCGGCACTCAACGGACCAGAACCATGCGAATCCTCAGTGGCGTACAGCCGTCAGGCAAGCTGCACATCGGCAACTACTTTGGCGCGATCCGCCAGTTCGTGGAGCTGCAACACAAAGGCCACGGGCTTTACTTCATCGCCGACCTGCACGCGCTGACGACCATTCGCGATGCCGAAACCATGCGCGCGCTGAATTTTGATGTGGCGCTGAACTTTCTTGCGCTGGGGTTGGACCCGGCCAAGGCCACGCTCTTCAAGCAAAGCGACGTGCCTGAGGTCAGTGAGCTGCAGTGGATCTTGAGCACCGTCACGCCGATGGGACTGTTGGAACGTGCCCACAGCTACAAGGACAAGACGGCCCGCGGAATAAGCGCCGATCACGGGTTGTTCGCTTATCCGGTGCTGATGGCGGCTGACATCCTGATCTATCACAGTGACCTGGTGCCGGTCGGCAAAGACCAGAAGCAGCACCTTGAGATCGCCCGCGACATCGCGGTCAAGTTCAACACGGTCTATTGCAAAGACTTTGACCCTCACACCGGCGAAGGCGGCGTACTGAAGCTGCCAAAGCCGCACACCATGGACGAGACCGCCGTGGTGCCGGGCACGGACGGCGAGAAGATGTCGAAAAGCTACGGCAACACGATTGACCTGTTCGCGCCCGAAAAGGAGACGCGCAAGCGCATCATGTCGGTCAAGACCGACAGCACGCCGCTGGAAGCGGCCAAGAACCCCGACACTTGCAACGTGTTCGCGCTGCTCAAGCTGTTTGCCCCGCCTGCCGAACTGGCCGAGATTCGTGCGCAGTACGAGAAGGGCGGAGTCGGCTATGGCGACTTCAAAAAGCGCCTTGCCGACTACTTCTTTGACACCTTTGGCACAGCCCGCAAGCGATACGACGAACTCTGCAACAACCAGGACTACGTTTACGAAGTACTGGCAAAGGGGGCCGCACAGGCCCGAGAAATTGCATCTGAGCTTATGGATGATGTTCGACGTGTCACTGGTTTACGTTAGAATGAACGGTGGCTGTGGCATTACCGGCTGAAAACCCGGGGCTCACAGCAGGCAAGGAGCAAACCATGTACGACAACAGACCCAACCAGAACCAGTACGGCGGCTATCCTCCGCAGCCGCAGCAGTACCAGCAATACCCGCAATACGCGCCGGTGCCCCATGCCCACGCCCAGCCGGCTTATGGGCAGCCTTACGGTGCGCAAGAACTTTACGGAGAGCAGCGCTACGAGGGCGACCTGAGCGAACCCGCCGTGGCGGCATTTGCCAAGAAGGTCTATGCCTACTTCGGCAGCGCATTGCTGGTAGCGATGGCCGCGGCATTCGGCGGTACCATGGCTGTCGATCACTTCGCGAGCGTGGGCAACGTCAGCGCGATCAATGGCATCTGGATCGGCTCGCTGGTGGCATTTTTCGCCAGCTACCTGATTGTGGTGTTCAGCCGCAAGAGCCACAGCTCGCTCAAGACGGGCCTTCTATATGTGTTTGCCGCGTCGGCGGGCGGCATGTTGGCGCCGGTGCTTATGGCGCATGTGGCTGCGGGCATGGGCATGGCCATTGTGTTCGCGTTCGGCATCGCGAGCGTGATCTTCTTCGGCATCAGCGTGTACGTGCTGGCCACGGGCAAGGACTTCCGGGGCCTGGGCTCGTACCTGGTGATCGGCATCCTGGTGATTGTCGGTGTGTGGCTGATGAGCCTGTTCATCAGCTTTCCCAGCGTGCTTCACACGGTGCTGATGGGCGGCGGCATGCTGCTGTTTATCGGCTTCACGTTGTTTGACACCTCGCGCGTGGTGCGCGACAACTTCTACGCCAACGACGCGGTGTCGGCTGCGATCAACTTGTTGTACGACTTCTTCATGCTGTTCCGTTACGCGCTGTACTTCATGGGCGCAAGCCGCGACTAGAGAGTCTGCCCGAGAGTGGCCACTCGACCCGCGCCCTTTGGTGCGGGTCGAGGCGTTTAACCGGCACTCGGTGCGTCGCGGCGACTACCGAAACGCGCGTTTGGTGATTCAATCAGCACACCATGCCCAAGAAGTTCAAAAAGGCGGCTTCCAAACGGCATCGCGGCAGCGCGATGCAGCATCGCGCCACCAAGGCCGCCGGCGCCCGCACGCGCCGCCGCAACGCCAAGGTGATCGGCAAGCGCAAACGCAAACGCGTGGAGCCTACCGAGACTCGGCCAAGCTTTTCCCCGCGCGAGACAGCGCAGGGCAAGCCGTTCACGCGCCGCCAGAAGTCTGCGGCTGAACTTGGTCGCGAGAGCCATGCCCCGGAAGATGGTCTGCGACTGCCGATTGTCGCCATTGTCGGCCGCCCCAATGTCGGCAAGAGCAGCCTGTTCAACCGTTTGGCTGGCAGCCGCATCGCGATTGAAGACCCGCGCCCCGGCACCACCCGCGACCGCGTTTCGGCGTATGTGAGAGTGCGGGATGTGCCGGGCGGAAGCTCGAAGGGCAAGGGCAAGCGCAAGTTTGTGGCCACCGAGTCGGACGATTCCGCAGACGCGGGACACGCCCGCCCGGGGGCAGACGTTTCGCGCGATGAGCGCATGGTTGAGCTGATCGATACCGCCGGCATCGGCATCGTGGATGAGCAGCGCGTCAACGAGCACGTGCACGAGCAGATCCGAAACGCAATCGCGTCAGCCGACGTGGTGTTGTTCGTGGCCGACATCCAGGACGGCGTGCTTACGCTGGATTCGGAAGCCGCAGGCATCCTGCGTCGCAGCGGCCGCAAATGCCTGCTGGTCGCAAACAAAGCCGATGACCCGCGCCACGATGCGCTGGGCTCAAATCTGTACGAGCTTGGCCTTGGCGACCCGATACCGGTCAGCGCAAAGGGCAACCGCAACATCAAGCTGCTGCGCAGTGCGATTCTCGGTGTGCTGCCGCCGCGCAGCGAAGCCGAGAACGTTGAGCCGCCCGAACTGCTTCTGGCGATTGTCGGTCGGCGCAACGTCGGCAAATCCACGCTGGTCAATGCGCTGGCCGAGGACGAACGCGTGATCGCCAGCGAAATGGAAGGCACAACCCGCGACAGCATTGACGTGCGCTTCAGTTATGACGGCAGTTCGTTCGTCGCGATTGATACCGCCGGAGTGCGCCGCAAACAGAGTCTGGAGCACAGTGTCGAGTTTTTCAGCCAAAGCCGCAGCTTTCGCGCCGTGCGCCGTGCCAGCGTAACCGTGCTGATGCTGGATGCGCGCGAGCCCGTCACCAAGCTTGACCGGCAACTTGCCGATCTCGCCGCCCGCGAATGCAAGCCGCTGATTATCGCCGTGAACAAGTGGGACCTGATCAAGGAAGCCCAGACGGGCGAGTTCGAAGAGTACCTGCGCGGCAAGCTGAACCAGGTGAACTATGCTCCGCTGGTCTTTCTGTCTGCCAAAGACGGCAGGAACGTTTTTGCGCTGGTTGACCTTGCCCGCGAGCTTCACAAGCAAGCCGGCCAACGCGTCGGCACCGGCGAACTGAACCGCCTGATCAACGCGGCGTTCGACCGGCACCATCCGCAACCCCGCCAGAGCCGTTTGGGCAAGATCTTCTACTCCACACAGGTTGAGACGTTTCCGCCCAAGGTCGTTTTGTTCGTGAACGACCCTGACCTGTTTCCCGAAAACTGGCGGACGTATCTGCGCAATCGGCTGCAGGAGACCTCGCCGTTTCGTGAGGTTCCGATCCGGTTGAAGTTCCGCGCGCGCGATAAGGTTGTGCTGAGTTAGCCGAGGCACGAGACCCAACGGCCGGGAGCGTGCATCGGCGCGCCCCGATTGTTTCAACAATTCATTCACTCGTGTGGAAAAGAAAGTGTCAGCAACTTGCTTGACGCGTCAAGGACATGGGATACACTTCCTGTGCGTGCAAGAAGTTGCGCGCTCCAGTCGCCCGGACGCGGGCGCTACCAGATCCGGCCTCACCGGCGCGCAGCTTTCGCCGCCGGGTGACGCCAAGGCCCTGAACGAAAGGAGGTGATCTGTGAGTAACAAAGCCGATCGAAAGCGTGGGGGGCTCATCTAACTGAGACCGACGGGCTTGGTTGGATCCAGCCCATCCCCTGCGTATAGTATACGCTGGATAAGGGGCGGCCCGAGTGGGTCGCCCCTGCCGGTTTAATCGAACTTGCGGCGGCGCGAACGAAACCAAAGTCCCACCGCGGGAGCATTCTCGGGCCGCTCCGCATACCCTTGCGCCCCCTGCCGCGAACGCTAAAACTGCTGCGGATAACGGAGTTACGCGTGACTGCTGACCTGTTCGGTATCTTTGTGTATGGCATCCTGATCTTCTCCGTCGCGGCGGGCGGGTTGATTGTTTCGGCGCTGGTCGGCAAGCGCAAAAAGGGTTTTGTCAAAGAAGAACCCTATGAGTGCGGCGTGCCGCAGATCGGCGAGACCCGCACCGAGTTCAACGTGCGCTTCTTTATCCTTGCCATGCTGTTCGTTCTCTTCGACATCGAAACCGTGCTGCTGGCGCCTTACGCCGCGACCTTCATCGCCGACGTGCACGAGGGCAAGGGCCTTGAGTACCTTGCTGAAGTCGCTGTGTTCCTTGCGGTGCTGGGCTTTGGTTTGCTGTACGCGTGGCGCAAGGGCGTGCTGGACTGGAACGTGCCCCTGGGCCACAACCCGGACGAAGTGGTCTCGCGCGTGATTGCGGGCGAAGCCGACGACCAGGCATCCAAGAAGCCTGTGGAGGCCGCCCATGGGCATTGAGCAGATGATTCCCAGCCTTGCCGGCGAGGGCTTCTTTACCACCCAGATCAACAAGGTGATCGGCTGGGCGCGCAAGAACAGCCTTTGGCCATACCCGTTCGGAACGGCCTGTTGCGCGATCGAGATGATGGCGACACTCAACAGCCGCTACGACTTATCCCGCTTCGGCACCGAGGTGATTCGCTTCAGCCCGCGCCAGAGCGACCTGCTGATCGTCAGCGGCCGCGTGGTGCTGAAGATGATGCCGGTGCTGACCGAGATCTACCAGCAGATGGGCGAGCCGAAGTGGGTGATCAGCATGGGTGCCTGCGCCAGCACGGGCGGAGTGTTCAACACGTACCCGCAGATCCAGGGCGTCGACCAGTTCATCCCGGTGGATGTGTACGTGCCGGGGTGCCCGCCGCGGCCGGAAAGCCTGATTGACGCGGTGCTGAAGATCCAGCAGATCATTGACGGCCAGGCCGAGCGTGGTGAGTTCACGCGCCCGACGGTGGAAGCCAACTGATGACCGAAGCCGCGAAACCGGAGCCCAAGCTGCCGCCGACGCATGATGCCCATGCCAAGTCGCCGCGTGTGCTTGAGGAAAATCAGCTCGATCATGAGCTGCTGCGCCGCAAGTTCGGGGCCCTGGTTACCGACATCCGTACCGAGTTCAAACAGACCGTGATCTACACGACGCCCGCAAACGTCGTGAAGGCATTGGCCATTGCCCACGGCGACCCTGAGCTGAACTTCAACATGCTCACGGACATCACAGCCGTCGACAACATGCGCCGCGCTGACTTTGATCCCGAGAAGCGCTTTACGGTGATCCACACCGTGTACAGCGTGCCGAACAAGAAACGTATTCGCTTCGAGACGGTGGTGGGTGAAAGCGACCCGCGCGTGCCCAGCGCAGCCGCCGTGTACAAGGGCGCCGCCTGGGTCGAGCGCGAAGTCTTTGACATGTTTGGCGTGATCTTCGACGGCCACCCGGAACTGCGGCGTGTGCTGATGCCCGACTACTACGAGCACTTCCCGCTGCGCAAGGACTACCCGCTGACTGGCCGCGGCGAGCGCGACAACTTTGTCCGCGCCGAAGAACTGGGGTAGTTCAGAGTCGCTCACACAGCAGTACCAGCTTCTCGCTGAACGGCGGCATGTTCCAGACTCGCTTCACGCAGCGCAATCCGGCCTCTTGCAAGTCCGCGTTCAGTTCTCGAAGTGTGTAGCGATGTTCGGGCACTTTCACGCGCATGCCAAGCGCGCGGCGCAGTTTCTTCCACCACAGGCCAAGGCTGTACTTGTGACGCACGTCGATCACGACGTAGCGCCCGACCCGCGCGTACTCGCGGTAGATGCGGATGCGCACGTCACGCGGCACGTGCATCAGAAAGCGAATGCTCATCACCAGGTCGATGCTGCCATCCGCAAACGGCAGCTTCTCGGCATCCATGCGGGCACTGCCCAACAACCCGGCGGCTGCGTACTCCCGCGCGGCCATCAGCATGGGCTGTGAAATGTCGCCGTTCACCAGCCTCCATCCGTGCTCAAGAATGCGTTGGGTGAAGCGGCCTGTACCGCATGGCAGGTCAAGCACGCTCGCGATCGGAAGGCCCCGCGTTGCATGGAGAATCATGCGCCACTTGCGCTCAGACTTCGGCCCGGACACCCCGCCCTTGAAGCGGCGGTCGTCATATCCGGCGACCACGTCGCCGCGCTGGTAGTGCTGTTTCTTGGATTGCCAGTCAGGTTCGGCAGACAAGCGCGGCTCCCCGGCGCTTATCTTACAGCATCGGCGCCTTCAATGCCGACGGTGCCGCCCTTCAGGTACAATGTCAACCGCGCGCCGTTGCGCTCAAGCACCATGGTGATGTCGCCGGCATTGCGCGCCGCCCGGGCCTCGCGCCCGAACTCACTCCAACTGTTGATTGCCTTGCTGTTGTACTCGAAAATCAGGTCGCCGACCTGCACTCCCAGCGTCGAGGCCTGGCTGTTCGGGTACACATGCGTCACACGGCAGCAGTTCGGCTCCTGCATCTGCAGCGTGTATTTGTTCTCTCCGTTCGCCAGGCTGACGGACAACACGGGCGACGCTTTGCCGTTCCCGCTCGCGGTCACCGTGTAGCTGCCAGCCGGCAACAGCGCGATCGTGGCCACGCCCTTGGCATCGGACGAACCCCAGTGCACCTGGTCGCTGCGGACCTGCACGTTGGCGCGTGCTACCGGGTTGCCGCTTGCATCCACGAGGCTCAGCACCAGCGTCGCGCCGGTATCGACGTTCATGTTGTGGGTGTTGTCGCCCTCTGCCAGATTCACCGTCGTGCTGTACAGCGGCTGTCCGCGGTTCTGGACGTACAATTCCAGCAGCCACTGCCCGGGCTCGGCTGGCCCCAGCTTGAAAGTGCCCTGGTCGTTCAACTGGATCCAGCGGCCGGTACCCCAGCCGCCCCAGCCCTGTTCACCGTCCTTGCGCAAGCGCACGCTGGCGCCTTGAAGTTTCGAACCCGACGATGTCGTGACTGCGCCGGAAAGCATCGCGCCGTTGGAAAGCTTGAGCGACAGTTCGTTGCGCCCGTCGTTCAGCGGCAGTTTCTGCTGTATCGCCGGGTAACCCGCCGCAGTGATGGTCAGATTGTATTCGCCGGGCTTGATGCCGCAGTACTCGACCAATCCGGGCTCTCGCGAGGGCAACTTGCTGGGCCGCGCCCAGTCGCGCTCGTTGGCCTGGAACCAGATCGCGTCGGCACTGACCGGCTTGCCCGCCGGGTCAGTCAAGCGCAGCGCCAGCGTGGCCCCGGTATCGAGCGAGAAGTTCAGGGTGTTGCTGCCGGCGACCAGCGCCGTGGTCTGCGTTTCGCTCATGTCGCCAAGCGTTGCGCGCAGCGTTGTTTCCTCTGGCTTGAGTGCCGCGAAGCGGTAACGGCCCTTGCTGTCCGTGGTTGTCCGCGGTGTTTGTGTCCAGCGACCGCCACGTCCGCCTTCTTCGTCTGCCCCAAACGTGATGGCGGCACCAGCCAGGGGCGTGCCGCTTTTGTCAGTGACAGTGCCGCTGAGCGTCGCGCCCTGCTGCAACTTCAGCGTGACCTCGGCGCCGCCTTCGCTGACGTCCACTTCGGTTGGCGATTCCATAATCATGCCGTCCGCGCTGGCTTCAACCTGCATGCGGCCGCTGGCTTCGATCGAAAAGCTGCCGTCGTCGCTCGAGAACGGGCGGGTCGTTGCTTCCCACTGCCGGTTCTGCGGCCACGACTTGATGCTGAACGTTTTGACCGGCTGGTCGTCGGGTCCGACCACTTTGCCGGTCAGCATGCCTGCCGCCGCGACCAGGATGCGTGCACTGTCGCCGGCGGCAACGCGCAGCAGCCGCCCGTTGCCACCGGCGGCGGATTGCGCCTGCAGGTCGTACGCAAGGCTGGGGTCAAGGCCGCTGATCGAGAAACGGCCTTCAGCGTCGCTGGTGGTGCGACGCGTCTCAGCGGCGGCGCGGCGCAGAAACTCGCTCACCTTGCGCTGGTAGCCATCGACGTCGCCGTTCTGCATCTGCGGCGGCGTCATGTCGAGGTCGCTGCGCCGGCAGGTGACCGATGCCCCGGCTTCTGCCGCGCCGTTGGCATTCACGACAACGCCGGTGATTGTGGCGTCGCCCTTGTCGCCAGGTGCGCCTGCGACGCTTGGTTCTTCGGGGGCGGGCTGGGCGCCTGTCGTTGGCTGGCTGCCTTTTTGGGATGAAGTGTCGCGTTTGGTTTCGGGTTGCCCACTGTCAGTCGTGCCGGTCTTGGGCGGCTTCCCGGTGCTTTCGGCCTCGCCGGACTCAAGCGCCACGGGGTCGTCTACATGGTTCGCGGGGGCCGGCGCGGCGGGTGTTGCAGCCTGATACCAGCCCCATGCGCCAAACAACAGCGCAAGGACTGTCAGCAGCAGCAACGCAAGGTTCAGCGGACTCAGCCGTCCTGCCATGATCCAGCCCCAACGGGTACCCTGCTAGTACGATTTAACCCTGCCCGCCGTTCGGGAAAAAGCCCCGCGCGGCAAAACTCATGGCGCCGACGCAGCCTTCTCGATCTGCGGCTCGAAGCCCTGCGCGTCGGTTGCGATGCTGTCAATGCGCAGTTTGCGCCGGTATGTGAACCAGAACAGCACCAGGCCGCCCACCACCATTGAAAGGCTCAGCAACTGGCCGCGTGTGAGGTCAAACAGGTAGCCCAGCCCGGGCTCCGGCTGCCGGAACTGCTCGGTGATCGTGCGCAGCAGCCCGTAGCACACCAGAAACCACGCCGAGAGCTGCCCCACGTACCTGGCCTTGTGCCGTACAACCAGCAGAATCACCAGCAGCACCAGCCCCTCGGCAATCGCCTGGTAAAGCTGGCTGGGGTGCCGCGGCGTCGTCACCATCATCTGCACCATCTCAAAGGTCCGCGAGTCCGCAGTGCCCACGGGCATGATCTCAAAGGGCGCGCCCTCAAGAACCGCGGCCCCCTGGTCGAGTTTCCAGGGCTCCAAGTGATTCGTGTACAGCCCGTCCGGCGTCTCGGTGCTGACTACCACGAACGTTTCGCCCTGCTGGTTCGCCATCACCTTGCGGAATAGCGGCCCGCGCATCGGAAAGCGCACGGCCCAGGGCACGTCGGTTTCTCGGCCCCACAGGTCGCCCGACAGAAAGTTGGCGATGCGTCCCAGCGGCGTGCCGAACGCCACGAAGATCACCGACTGGTCCAGCAGGTGAAACCACGGTCGCTTGATCCACCACGCCCACAGCTTGAACAACAGAATCACGCCAATGATCATGCCGTGGATCGTGAAGCCCGAGGCGTTCAACACCAGCCGCGAGGGATGCGAGAAGAAGTACTCGGGCTGGTAGAAGATCGCCTCGCCAAGCCGCCCGCCGACCACAATGCCGATCACCGCCACAAGCACGCTGTCGAGCACCAGCCGCCTGCGCACCCGGAATGTGCCCTTGCGCCACCAGCGATGGCACCACCACAGGGCGACGCCGAAGATGATGCTGTAGGCGAGATGGAAGACATTGAAGAACGCAATGCCACCTTCGGGCACCTGCTTGAAGAAGTGCAATCCGCCGTCAAACCACGAGACCACCGTGGTGCTGAATTCGGGGTCCGAGATGTAGGGGTGGTCAATCATTTGCAGGCAACAATGGTGGACGACATGTGCCTCATGCGCAAGCGCGGGCAGGCCCGAAATGCCAAGGCCCCGCAGCAACGCGGGGCCTTTGTTGAACGCCGCAACTCTTTATGCCCGCGCCTTGCGGAAGCGCAGTGCCACAAGGCCCGCGCTCAGGGCGCCCAGGATTGCGAGCAGGCCGACGCGGCCGCCTTCGTCAGTTGAGCAGCCGTCGTCGTCTTTCTCTTCCTTGAGCGTGCCGGTGTTGCCGCGGATCAGCACGACGTAAGGCGAAGCCGGGTCATCACTGTAGATGTTCAAGTTCAGCTTGAACGCGCCGTCGCCTGAGGGCGTGATGTTGATGGTAAAGGTCGTGGTGCCCGAGGCCGGGATGGAAGCTGCGGCCGGCTGGGTAAGCGTGTAAACGATGTTGCCCTCTTTGATTGAGACGTTGGTGACTTCAACGGGGCGATCCGGCGGGGGCGCCGTGGTGACCAGGTTCAAGGCATTCGCGGCGTCGGTGTTGCGAATGGTGTACGTCAGCAACATCGCGCCATTGCCGGTGTCTGAACCAAGGTTGTCGATGCCGCCAGTCAGGATAGTGGTGGCGTTGCGCTCGACAGACATGACCTGGGCCGCAACCGGCGAAGCGGCCGCGAGCATGACCAGTACGCTAAGAATGGCGAGGTACTTCATTGTGTTCCCCCACGAAAGAAACGCGGGCAACCGGCTCTCCCACGAAAGTCGGCGGCGCGACGGAAGCATAGTGATATGCAAGCAATGCGTTAAGCATAGTGGGCCGGGGCATGAATGGCAAAAGGAAAGGGGAGGCGTGGTCGCCTCCCCTTTTGCTGCTGATTCGTGACTCAATGACTATGCGCGGGACTTGCGCAGGCGCAGGGCAAAGCCAAGGCCCGCAAGCGCCGCGAACAGCACAAGCCAGCTGCTGTTGCCGCTGTCGGTCGAGCAGCCGCCGTCATCGCCGCCACCACCGCCGCCACCACCACCACCGCCGGCTGTGTTGCCGTTGAACGTCCAGTTGAATGGGTTCTCGTCGGAGTCGTTGTTGTCGATGCTGATGGTGAAGCTGAAGGTGCCGGCTGCGGTTGGCGTGATGTTCAGGCTGAAGGTCGTTGAGCCCGACGCCGCAATCGTCGAGCTTACGGGTGAGTTCGGGGTCACGGTGCAGTTGTTCAGCGCGCCAATCACAATCTCGGTGCCTGCGCCGCCCGTGAGGTTCAGCGGCGCGGTGCCGGAGTTGTTGATTGTGTAGTTGGCGACGAACATTGCCGTGCCGGTACCGTTCTGGGTCTCAGTACCGCCATCGGTGATGCCGGTCGTGCCGTCGCGCAAAACGGCAATTTCGGGGTTGCCCGGCAGCAAGATGCTGCCGTTCAGACGGAATGGAATCTCCTGCGGGGTGGCTCCGTCAACAAGCGGCCCCCAAGTGCCCCCGAGAAGTTGTTCTGCATTGGCGCCGGCTGGGCCAAGCTGGTCTGTCACTGTGTGCGGCGGAGCCCAAGGGCCACTCGCCAAGCCCGTGGTGAGGGTGCCGTTAAAGGCAACCCAGTACGTGCCAGCCGTCAGAACCAATGCAGGGCTCACGTCCACGGTGGCAAGCCAGCAAAGGCGATTGGTCATGGGTGTCGCGCCTGGTGACAGCACGGTGTCTGTGTTGATGCATCGATAAATCAAACCATCCACCGGCGGTGTCGTTGTCGACAGACGGTCGGTGGTCAAGTCACCAAACAGCACGGTGCCAGTTCCAGTCGAGGGAGCGGCATCGCTGATCTGAAGCGAAGTCGCCATGACTGGCGATGTTGTGGGTGCCGCACCAGTCGAGTAGGTGTAGTAGCTGAAGCTCGTGATGGTCCAAGTTTCGCCGGTGGGTACAACGAAGTCGTCGGCAAGTGCAATCCCGTTGGCAAGCGAGAAGCCATAGCCGATCGTGCCGTTAATGCTTGCGTTGTCGTCTGCCAGCTCGGACCAGGTGTAGCCGGTTGGGGCCGCCGTGCCGCCCTGGGTCGTGGCACCGGTGCTGAGCGGTCCGTTGGAATAGATCTGCTGCGCCGAAAGCGCAGTCGCTGTCATCAGTGTGACCGCGAGAGCCAGTGTCAGTAGCCGATTGGATTGCATACTTTGATTCTCCCCACAGAGTTGCGGCAGGCGCCGCATGAAGGTCTGCCACCGCTGATGCGAGCAACTTTGCTGCATAACTGGCGGAAAGGTCGGGGTCACGATACGTACGCTGCCATAATGCCCCAAATGAAATCCAGAATTCAGGTCAGCGTCTCGCACAATTGCGCAGGGTAAGCGATTGTGCACTCTCACTGTGCAACCTAAAGGAAAGGGGAGGCGTGGTCGCCTCCCCTCTGTCTGATCTCTTGTGACTCAATGACTATGCGCGGGACTTGCGCAGGCGCAGGGCAAAGCCCAGACTCGCAAGCGCCGCGAACAGCACAAGCCAGCTGCTGTTGCCGCTGTCGGTCGAGCAGCCGCCATCGCCACCACCACCACCACCACCACCACCGCCACTGCTTGCAGGCGAAACAACGATCGAGAACACCTCGGTGTCATCTGGCGTCAAGCCGTTGGTAGCAGTGATTGTAATCGGTCCCGCAGTACCGACGTCGAGGGCTGCCGGGGTACCAGAAAGCACGCCGGTACCAGGATTGAATGACAACCATGCGGGGAGACCCGCAGCACTGAGTGTCGGGGCAGGTGTGCCCGTCGCGGTGAACGTGTGCGTGTACAGCGTCCCCACCGTCGCTGTCGTCGGTGCTGCGGCGCTTGTGATGGTCGGCGCGGTGCCGACAGAAACGGTGATGGTCACAGTTTCAGTGTCGTCAGGAAGCACGCCGTTCTGGGCCGAAACATCAAACGTCCCGCCGGCGTCGCCCACGCCCGGTGTGCCGGTGAGCACACCGGTGTTGGCGTCAAGTGTCAGCCAAGTCGGAAGCGTGCCCGACGTGACCGCGAAGGTCGGGGCGGGGTTGCCTGTTGCGGTAAACGTGTGGGTATACAGCAAGGTTTCAAACGCCGCTGTCGGCGCAGCCGGGCTTGTGATCGTCGGAGCCGTGCCGCTGACCGTGAGACGAACAAAGATTGTCACGATGTTACCGCCGGCAATCTGGTCGGTGATGTCTACCGTGTAGTCATAGTCGCCGATGTCCGCAACCACTGGTGCTGCGCTTGGCGTGGCCTGCAGCGTAGTCGGGTTGGAGGCTGCCATGCTGAAGGTGAAAGTAATCGTCGAGCCACCGGGTACCGATACCTGGTTCTGGGTGTCGATGGTCAAAGTTTGCCCGGTGTTGCCGTCCGTCGCGTCTGCAATGTCGGTGGCCCCGGCTGCCCCGACAGGTACACCCGCCACATACTGCGTGCCGGCGCTCAGGCCGTCTCCGGTGATGCCTGTCGCCGCAGTGTGAGTGGGCGGCACATCATTGATGGTGATGGAAACCTGTAACACGATGTTTGAGCCGTTTACGGCGTCGCTGAACGTGACGGTCCAGGTGTACACACCCGGGTCATTTGTCGCGTCCGCAGTGCCGGTCCAGCTAAGGACGACAGGATGACCAGGCGTACCCGGAACGGCCGGCGCGACGATGCCCGTCGGGACAACCGCCGGCGGGGTGATGCTGGCAACCGTAATGTTGTCAGCTTCCGCGTCAGTAAGTTCTACGTCCGCGTTAGCGAGCGCAGCGCCCGGGTTCACTGCCAGTGTAAGCGGGCCATTGGTCGGGCCGGTGAACGTCGAGCCGGTGGCCGGGTCTGCCTGGGCGGGGCCGTTGATTACGCCGTTGCCGGTTACGGTAAACGTGTAGACAGCTTCGCTTGCCATGTGGGACCATGCCAAAGCCGCTTCGTCTGCCGCAGGTGCCGCAGTCAGCGTAACGGTGGTGCTGTTGACGACGCTGGCAATGGTGTAAGTGCCGTCATTGGCCAGTGCCGACCCGCTGATGACAATCTGCGTGCCGACATGTGCCGCCACGAAGTTGGCTGTCACCGTACTGAACTCGCTGGTGCCGGCGGTAAGTGCCCCGTCTGTGCCATTGGCCAACTGCGCCGGGCTGATGTCGTCGTTTGCAATCGTCACGGTGAGGTCGAACGGTGCGACGCCCGTCGGGTCAATCTCGATCGTGAAGCTCTGAGGAGTGCCGAACACAACCGGCGTGCCGGGCTGCGACGTGACTGTGACGCTGTCGAGATTCGCGCCCGCAGTAACCACAACGTAGTTCGGGCTGGTTCCGGTCAAGTTCGTGACCAAGCCACCAAGATTCTCGATATCGAAGGTGACCTGTCCCGGCGTCGTGATGTTGATGTTGCCGACGTTGACGCTGCCGAGGTGCGGAATGCCCGTCGAATTGCGGAGGACGTTAATCTCATGCAACGTGCCGATGCTGAAGTCGTCAAATGCCACGCCGTTGGCGTCGACCACTGATCCATCCGAACCGAAGGTCATACGCAGCAATACCGACGCTTGGCCGCCCAGTCCAGTCAACTGATGCAACGCCCTTACCCAACCGTTGCTTCCGTTCCCTGACGACGCGCGGCCACTCCAGCCGGATTGAGAGCCAGAGAATGCAAGCCCAGCAATCGTCGTGTCAGTGTACCAGTTGTTCGGGTCGCCGACGGCCCCGACTGTCTGCCAGCTTGATCCGCCGTCAATGCTGCTCTGAAGGTTCATGCCGTCCCAGCTGAACTCACTGTTCCACCATACGTGAACGCTGACCCAGGGGTCGGACGTAAAGCTGGTCAGGTCAACCACGGGGCTTACTACCGCGCCGTTCTCGCCGTTCAAGTACGCTGCTGACAGGCCGGTAACCCATGCATTCGAGCCCGAATATGCCGAATTGATCACGGGCTTCGCCGGGGTGCCCAGCGTCCAAGAGGTGACGGTTCCGCTGACTGCCCAACCACCTGAGCCACCCTCAAAGTCTTCCAAGTATGGGAAGGTGTTGACGAAAACAGCAACATGTGTGGGCCCGTTCGCCGGGAACACACTGCCCGACGAAATCGGCCCGGGTGCTGTCGTGACGTCGGTCGAGGCCGCAATCTGCACACCGAATGTCGTGCCGCTGGCAAAGCCGGTTGCGGTGGTCAGGGCCACCAGTAGGCGTGCGGTGGTGTTGCCGGTGACCGAAACCAACGGACTACCCGCGAAGGTAGCCGTGCCAGACGCGAAAGTCTGGTTCGAGCCGACTTGGGGCTCTCCGCCGTCGATCACGCCGTTGGCGTTCGTATCTGAGAACAACTTGACTGCGGTGAAGTCCGAGTCCAACGCTGAACCGGTGCGGGTCAAAGTGATCGAGCTGACGTCCTGCGTGGTCGCCGTCTGAGCCGACAGGTTCAGGCGCGCCGCGACGAAATCAGTCAAAGTGGCGCCGCCGACGTTCGACGCAGTCCCGGTCATGCTCACGGCCAGCGCTACCACTGCGGGCAACTCACTGTTCATGTTTGCCGCGATTTCCGCCTGGCTGCGAGCGGTGCTCCATACGCGGAAGTCGTCGCGCTGCCCCGTAAAGTCACCTGTCGACGCATTGTACCCGAACGCAGTGAAGTTCGTGCCGTTGCCGATCGTGGTCGGGTTTTGCGCGGTATTCTGGTTGACCTGAGTTCCGTCGCGATACGACGTCATGGTGCCTGCGCCGTTGTACACGAACGCGATGTGGTGAAACGTACCATCAATGCAACCAGGGATTGTAATGTCGGTGAAGCCACCACCGCGAAGAATCAGTCCACCCGCGGGCGCGACACCACCTGCAAAGCAGCGAAAGGTCCCGGCGCCGGAATCGCCAAACAGGTAGTTGAGCGTGGTGGTTGACGCCAAGCTGATCCAGCACTCAATCGTGAACGGGGTTGCCGCCGTAAAGGGCAGCCCCGCACCCGTGGGCAATTCAGTCGCACCCGTGATGTGTGCGGCTCCGAGGTGACCGGGCGCGACCCACGTCGGGCCGACACTGAACGTCGGGTTTGCGGTGCCTTGGCCGGGGTTGGCGCTGTTTGCGGTCGTATTGCCCGTGCCCTCATTTACCTTGTAGTAGTAGACCTCAGGTACTTGGGCTGACAATGCACCCGCAAACAGCAACGCCGCGACAGCGGCAAATGACAATCGGTGAATGTTCATTTTTCTAAATCCCCACGAAGTTGCGGCTGTGCCGCTTATGAAATGGTGCAGATTGGGCGTCCCCACGGACGAAGTTGAACAATGCGATAAGTGACAACTTGTGACAGGCCGGTGACAATAGCCAATGCTTTGCCAGATTGCCATCCTTATTTTTCAACCACTCCGTCAGATAAGTTAGTCGCGCCGGAGTGAGTTGTTTACGCTGTTCCGGGGTGGATTGGCGCAGAAGTGCGCCGTCGTCTTCGGTTCGGAGTCTTCTCGTCGGGACGCGTGCCCATGGCCGACTCGCACGGGTTGGGCCGCCTTTGCGGCATTGAGTTTCAGGCGCTTCCATCCAATGCCAAGTGAAAAGGGGAGGCGTGGTCGCCTCCCCTTTGTCTGATCTCTTGTGACTCAATGACTATGCGCGGGACTTGCGCAGGCGCAGGGCAAAGCCCAAGCCCGCAAGCGCCGCGAACAGCACAAGCCAGCTGCTGTTGCCGCTGTCGGTCGAGCAGCCGCTGTCATCGCCACCACCGCCGCCGCCGCCGCCGCCACTGGGCGTCGAGGTGTGGCCGGAGTAGTTGAACACGAACGGGTTTTCGTTCGCGTCGTCATTGGCGATCGTGACCGTGAAGCTGAACGCACCCGCCGCGACCGGTGCAATGCCCAGAATGAAGTCTTCTGAGTTTGCATCGCCGCTCGCGCCCGCAATCGTGGAGAACGGGGGCTGGGTGACAGTGACAATCACGTTGACCGGCGCGCTGACAACCACCGGAGCGCCCGTCAGGGTCAGCATGGCCGAGCCTTCGTTACGGATTGCAAACGTGCGGTTGAACGAAGCGAGGCCGGTGTTGGTCTCGACAATCGTGCTGTTGTTGGCCACGTCGGTGTCCGCAGGCAGGCGGTGAATTGCAATCTCCGGCTCGTTGACGGCCTGGCAGTTGCCGGTGAAGTTGATGACAAACGGGTTTTCATTGGCGTCGTCGTTGACGATGCTGATCGACCCGCTGAACGCACCGGCGGCAACGGGCGCCAGGTCAACCATGAACGTGTCAAAGCCGCCGCCCATTGCGAGCGCCCAGGGAAGCGCGCTGGCCGGGGTGACGGTGACGGTGCAGTTGTTGTTCACGACGTTGAACGCGGTGACGTTCAGCGTCAAACTGCCGCTGTTGGTGATGGTGAAGGCGCCGCTGATGTCCGGGCCGGCAGCGTACAGGCCGTACACGGTGTACGTCTGGCCGCTGGTGACTGCGGCTGCGCTCGGGTCAGTGACGTCGATTTCGGGTGCGGGCTGCGTGACCACGATGTTGATGACTTCGGTGTCGTCAGGCGCCACACCGTTCGTGGCGGTGATGGTCAGCGTCGGGAAGTTGCCCACGTCGCCGGGGCCGGGTGTGCCGCTTAGCGTATCGGTGCCGTCCCACGTAAGCCAGCCGCTGCCCTGCGTGGCAGGGTCCGGCAGAATCGAGAACGTGACTGCCGGGTTGCCGGTCGCGGTCACAGTGTAGGTGTAAAGGTTGCCAACCGTGGCAGCCGTCGGCGCAGTGCTGGTGATGATCGGAGCCGTGGGAACCGGGTCCGTAATGCGAATCGCGAGGGTCGAAACCGAGCAAGTGTCGCCGCCCGCGTTGTCGCTGACGTTGACCGTCCACGTGCCATTGGCCTGACCAATAGTCAAGCCGTTAAAAATCGCGGCAAAGTTGACCGCACCATTGTCCACAGCTGACGGCGCATAGGTGCCCGAAGCCGGCGCAGCGGGTGCGGCTGCTGCGCATGCTGCCCAGAAGCCGGCACCACCATCCGCAAAAGTGTAAGGACCAGTCAGGTCACAGTTGGTGCCGGCACCTGCGCCACCGGTCCGGCCGGGACGATTGAAAGCATTAGCCGTTGCAACTGCGCCCGGAGCGGTGATGGTAACGATCAGGTCGCCCGCCCATGTGTGGCTGGGAGCAAATGCGATGTCCAATTCGACAGCACTGACGCCGCCAGTGAGCCCAGACACGGGCACGTTGAACGTGATACCTGCCGGGTTGTTGTCAGGAATTGCAGTCGGCAGCCCATTCGAGGTCGGAAACGTCGTCTGGGCGGCCATGGATGCCGAGACCACGGTGGCTGCGGCAAACACTGCAAGAAACAGTTTGAGCTTTGATGTCATCATGTAACAGACTCCCCACGGGTTTCGAATCGTATCGGTATTGCCGACACAGAAAGATTCATACAACATGCATTGAAAGAGCGGCAATTTAGCCATGACATGCCGATGCTTCAAGCGATTTACTGTGCAATCCGCGCAAAGCCGCGGACGCAAGTCAGGTTGCGGCGCGGTTCATCGCAGCAGCCGAACGAAGCCAGAACCCCGCACGGCAGAGGTTGCGGAGGGTTCTTCGCTGCAATCTCGGCCCCGAAGGGGCCGAGCGCTGTAGCCGCGGGTGAAGCGAAGCGTAACCCGTGGTACAAGGGTTCCGCATCTTCCGCCCCGGCAGGGGCGGAGGGTTGCGAAGCAACCAACCCGGCGAAGCTTTGCCGATAAGTGCGCGAAAAACAAGCATGCCCGGAACTTACTCGCAGATTCTGTTGCACGTCGTTTTCTCGACGAAACGCCGTGAACCGTGGATTACGCCTGCTGTCGCGCAGCGCCTGTATCCGTACATCGGGGGCATCATCCGCGCCGAAAGCGGCATGCTGTATGAAATTGGCGGCGTCGAAGACCACGTCCACATCTACTTCCGTTGGCGGCCGGGCGGCTCGGTGTCCGATCTGATGCGAACGGTCAAGGCGCGTTCCAGCAAGTGGCTGCACGACGAGTTTCCGGCGCTGGCTTCGTTCGCGTGGCAGGAGGGATACAGCGTGTTCACGGTCAGCAAATCGCAGGAGGCGGCGGTAAAGCAATACATTGCCGGACAGCCCGAGCATCACAAGGCCGAAGATTTCAAGGTTGAGTTGGTGCGCCTGCTGAAGCTGCACAACGTCGAGTTTGAGGAAAAGTACCTGTTCGATTGAGGAAGTCCTCCGCCCCAGCCGGGGCGGGGACTGGGGGATCGTCTTCCACGGGTTGCGCTCGGGCCTGCGGCCTTCGCTTCACCCGTGGTTACAACCCACCGCCCCGTCGGGGCGGGAAAGCAGTTTCACACCAAACAAGTCGGTCTTCACATCAAAACGGTTGGCAGGGCGCCCGCTTAAGCTTCGCGCTCCAAACAGCGCAACGCCCGCCTGAACTTGTTGCTGACCTGCGCGTGATACGAAACCGGCTGCGCCTACCTGGCGCTGTAGATGATCTGTCCTTCCAGCGGCGAGCTTACTGAAAGCGCAGGCTTGCCGCGCTCTTGCGAAGTCTTGACCCAGCCGTTGGTCACCATCAGTTCCAGGCACTGAATTGCCGTCTCGACCAAGTGCTTCTGGTCCTGCGGAGCAAGGCCCTTGGCAGCCCCCTGCAGGTGCTTCATCAGTTCCGATGCCAAGGGCGATTTCTGCAGCGCCTCCACCGCGAGCTTGTAGCCGCCCGCCAGCGGCAACGTCTCGCCACTCCGGACATACGCCGTGATCGGGTGAATACGCCCATTGAGAAGGCGCGGCAACAGGACTTGATCGGCGCCGTCCAGCCGCAGCTTGAAGTGAGTCTTTCCATCTACCTGGTTGCGGACAATGCCTTCGGTTTCGTGGCTCAAACGCCACTGGATGCCACGAATCCCGGACACGCTGTACCCGCCAGTGGCGCTGTTACCGAAGTCATCGTCAATCCCGCCGTGGCTCAGCCACCGAAAGGCGGCATCCGGAGTCAGTTTCAGGCCGGCTTGCGCGGCGATGGCTGCACAATTCTCACGCACAGCCAGAAACTGCCCGTTGCCCGAATACCAGTAGTCGGCGAATTTGATGTGCTGGCGGACCCGGGCAAGTTGAATCTGGTCGTAGTGGTCCAGCAGCCAGCTCCGGTCGTGTTGGCCGCGTTCAAGCTCAAGGATGACGTACGCGCAATGCCGCGCGCACGACTGCGTGAGTGTCATGCCGGCGGAAAGGATGGGGTCAGCAAACCCCAGGGCTTCGCCGACAAGAAACCAGTTTTGGCCGTGGCCGCGATCAGAAACGTAAGACCAGTCGGTGGTGCGGCGCACTTGTCCATCGCGCGAGCTGCCGGACAGCATGTTGGCAATCGTGGGTTCGGCGGCCATGGAGTCGGCGTAAAGCTGTTCGGGCGTCAAGCCGCAGTTCTTGAAGTAATCGGACGGGCATACCAGGCCGACGCTGGTGCGGTTTTCGTCCAGCGCGATGTACCAGATCCAGCCATAAGGCAAGCTGCGAATCTGGATTCGCACCGTGGCAGAATCCAGCAGCTTGGCGTTCATGCCGGGCCGCGACCAGTAGTCCCAGAACGCCACGTTTTGCAGCAGCGTGGGCGCCTCAATCTTGACGCCCATGGCCCGCCGCAGCACAGCCGCGTTGCCGCTTGCGTCGATGTAGTACCTGGCTGTCACGCGCCTGCCATCGCTGAGACGCAGGCCCGAGATTGCGTCGCCCTCGTGCTCAACCCCGGTGACCGCTATGGGTTGCAGGGTTTCACAACCCAGCTCGGCGGCGTGTTTCAGCAACACTTGATCGTAGATGGCGCGGTCAACCTGGAACGCGACACGCTGCCGCCAGCCCTCGAACTTGCCGGGCCTGGGGTCGTTGCGGACTTCGGCCGGCGGAATGAAGTTGAACACCCAGGGGTCCTTGGTTTTTCCCCAGGTGTACGTGGCGCCCAGTTTGATGATGAAGTTTGCGGCTTCGACCTTGTCCCACGCGCCCATCTCGTCGAGGATCGCGCCGATCGCCGGCAGTTGGCTTTCGCCAATGTGCTCGCGCGGGAAGGCCTCGCGCTCGATGATCGCGACTTTCAGCCCCGGGTTGTACTTGCGCAGCATGGCGCCAACGGTCGAGCCGCCGGGTCCGCCGCCGATGATTGCCACGTCGTAGTCCATCGCGCCTCTCCGCAGAACGGCATGAGGTTAGTGGCGCACGCCGTGCGTGGGTAGGGGTGATGCGTGACGGGTGCGAGGGCGCAGCATTCGTGCCAAGACAAATTGCCACCGGCCCCGCTTGCGGGGTTTCGCGTGGGGAGCGCAGCCGTCCCGGCTGCACTGGACGTGGCCATCCTGGCCACGTCCCATGGAGCGGACGGGACGTCCGCTCCGGAGTGCAGGCTGGAAGCCTGCGCTCCCGCCTAGGCAGCCAGGGTCGCCGCTCCACCCCCGGGGAGCGGTGCTTCTTGGCA
>JADZFR010000055.1 GCA_020849795.1 Planctomycetota bacterium
CCGGTTCCGGCGGGGTGGTCGGCGGGGTCGCCGGGGCCGGGACCTTGATGATGGCATGGCCGGCTGAGCGGTCATGCGTGTTCGGCTTGTTCGCGTCCGGGCTTGTGATCTCGGACGTGGCCTGGGCGTACAATCCGCCCGTGAAACCCAAAAGGGCAAGAACCGCGAAGGATGCCAGAAGCTTGCGCATGGTTGATTTCCGTAAAAGGGACGCCTGAGCTAATGCAGGCTCTGTGCCAATTCTCTGGCACCGGACTGCAAGCCATCCCGCACTCCCCGTAACAGTCGATAGGCGTATATTTGAAGCGGGTTTGCAGTCGTGTTTCTTGTCGGTAACGCACATCGTCCCGACTTGTAACGACGGGGGAATGTTCGGGGCTTACCGGATGGCACCAGATGGGAACATCAAACGGCACGTTTTCGTGCCATCGCCCACACGCCACCGCGGTTTTGGGCAAAAATGACACAAGTGCAGCCGCTGTGGGCTGCACCTGCGCATAGTCGGAACGGAATTCGAAGGCGGGTTACCAGCGGCGGTGCGCTTCCGGCACGTGGCGATTGTAGTGATCGCGAGCGGTTTTCAGGATGTCGTGAGCCAACTGGATGGCTGCCATGCCCTCTTCGCCGCCGACTGTTGGGCGAACGCCCGTGCGGATTGCATTGATGAAGTGTTTCAGCTCTTCCTTTAAGGGCTCTTCTTCGCCAATCACCACCTGTTCAACCCGGATCAGGTCGTTGAACACGAACTGCATCAGGTCGTCGATGCCGGTAATGTCCACGTTCTCGACATGAAAGTCCGCTTGGTCGAGCTTGGGTGTCTTGCTGTAGATCCACGCCTGCTTGCCGGCAAAGTCCAGGTTCAGGTAGCGGTCGGCGCAGAAGATGCGCATCTTGCGCACGCTCTTGTCGCTGATGCGGCTGGCCGTGACGTTTGCCACGCTGCCGTTCTTGAACGTGAGACGCACACTGGCGATGTCTTCATGGCGCTTGGACAGCACCGGTGTGCACACCGCCTGGATGTCCTCTACCTCGCTGCCGACGATGCTGAGGATGATGTCGAGGTCATGAATCATCACGTCCATCACCACGCCCACGTCGGTGCTGCGGAACGGGTACGGGCTGAGCCTGTCCGCCTCAATGAAAGCCACAGTATTGATGGCGTTACGAATGCTCGATAGCGCCGGGTTAAAGCGTTCGATGTGGCCGACCTGCAGGATGCGCTTGTGCTTCTTGGCCAGGTCGATCAGCTTGTTGCACTCGTCGACCGAGTACGCCATCGGCTTTTCGACAAGCGCGTGCAGACCGTTCTCAAAGGCCCAGCTTGCTACTTCATAATGATGGCGCGTCGGCACGACGACGCTGACTGCGTCCACTTTGCCCTTGAGCTGTTTGTAGTCGGTGAGTGCCTGGCAGTGAAAGCGCTCGGCGATGGCCTGGGCAGTCTTCTCGTTAGAATCAACGACCGCGACAAGTTCCGCCGTCGGCAGCTCTTTGAGCACCCGGGCGTGGTTCTTGCCCAGGTGGCCGACGCCGATCACGGCAATCTTGACGCGCTCACTAGAACTCACTGCGTGCCCCTAAACTGCGGATGCTTGGTTGTAGCCATTTCATCAAGGTTCTGCAAGTTTCTGACATACCAATGTTAGTGCAGCCTCAGCGGCGCTAAGCCGGAGCAGATTCACCGGTCACCATGAACTTCACCGTGGCTTCGCAGCACAGCTCGCCCTCGACCGTCGCGACGCCCTTGACGATGCAAAGCCCGCGCCTTTCTTTCAGCAGCTCGGTCTCAATCCGAATCTGGTCGCCCGGCACCACCAGCCGCCGCCAGCTCACTTCGTCGGCGCCGGTGAAGTAGGCGAGTTTGCCCTTGTTCTCTGGCCGGCTCAAAATTGCAAAGCCACCAAGCTGGGCAATGGCCTCCAGCATCAGCACGCCGGGAAAGATCGGCTTGCCGGGAAAGTGTCCCGTAAAGCAGGGTTCGTTGTAGGTGACATTCTTGACGCCCACAGCCTTGCCGCCTTCGTGGCTGATCACGCGATCAATCATCAGAAAGGGGTAACGGTGCGGTGCGATGTCCAGAATGCCCTGGATGTCCTGGGCGCCGGGCAAGCTCTTCGGGGCTTCGTTCATCTGTGGTCTTTCGTCCCAATCACTGCAAGGCTTCATACTGTTCGCGCAGCGCTTTTGCCACCCGCTGGTTCTGGCTGTGGCCGCTGCGCTGGGCTTTGACAACGGCATTCAGGCGCAGGCCTGTCACAGCCAAATCACCGATCACGTCCAGCAGCTTGTGGCGTGCGTACTCGTCTTCAAAGCGCAGCTTGTTCTCAAGGGGGCCGGTTGGGCTTACGACCAGTGTGTTCTGCGTGTTGGCGCCTTTGCCGAAACCCATGGCTTGCAGGGCCTTTGCTTCAGCCTCAAGGCAAAAGGTGCGCGCCGGGCCGATGGCCTTTTCAAACGTCTCGGGGGTCACGGCAAATCGCACGGTGGTCGGCGGCATGAACGGCACGCCATAGTCCAGCGTGTACTCGACCACCAGGCCGTCGGCGTTGGGCTCGGCGCTGATGCTGGCTTTGCCGTCGCTGACGTCGATGCGCGATGTTGGCGCAAAGCTTGGGCGTTCGGCATCAAGCGACTCGATCCCGGCTTCGTGGATCAGCTTGACGAACGCGCGGCTGCTGCCGTCGCCGGCGGGTGGCTCGGGTGCAGTAAGTTCGATTTCGCAGTTATCGACGCCCATGCCGTACAGGGCCGCCAGCACATGCTCAACGGTATGGACCTCGACACTGTTTTCCATCAGCAGCGTGCGGCGCTGCACTTCGCGAATGTTGCGGGGGTGCACGGCAATGCGCGCACCGCCTTTGTCAGCGCGGATCAACGTGATGCCCGCGCCTGCCGGCGCGGGCTTTAGTGTCAACGTAACCGGGTGGCCCTCATGCAGGCTGGTGCCAGTCATCGAAACGGGCCGCGATAGCGTCGTCTGTTTCATGCGACCACTATGCAAGCCAGCCCGTGGGGTGCAACGCGGCGCCCGCAGTTCCGTCCAGTCCCGTAGCCATGGGTGCCCCACCACTCAGCAGAGGGATTGATTTTGTGCAGCCAGTGCACTGTGTCGCAGCGTCAGTGCCTGCAATCTGTGCGATACACGAACATCTTGACTATGAGTTTTTTTTTTGAATATGCTGGCTTTCGGACGCTGCAGCGTTGAGATGGGGCACTTGGCGCGGTGGTCGTGGCGAACTTGCGCTGTGGGGCGATGGCGGCCCGGCTTTTGCCGCAACGGAAGTGACAACGACCAACCAAAATGCGCCAGGCAACTATGACATTGACGTCGTGGTCGACGGTGTCACGTACACGGTTGCCGACGGTGGCTCGTACCACAAGCTGGCAAACCCGCTCGGGATGGGCGGTGGCTTCAAGCAAATCGGCACTGGCCAGGTCTTCACCAAGCTCGGTTCCGGCTGGCGTTTGACATACGAGTCGCGGGCCAGTGGATGGCTGGAGATCGACTTCGCAGCGGCTGGGCGGGAATCTGCCAGTTTCAGCGTGTCGCAGGCCAGTTCACAATGGGCCGGGCACGTACAGGCGTGGGATTTCGGCACTTCCGGCGCAATCCTACTTGGCACATGGATATTGGACTAAGATGGCAGCCAGGCGTAGAAATGCGTTGATTCTCGGCATGGCGACAGTTGTGGTCGCCTTGCTTGCGGCGTACTGGTTTGAAAGCCAGCCGCAGGACAAAGCTGGAAGCAAAGGCGATCAGGACGCGGCGGGCATCAGAGCGGTGAACGGCACGCCGCCTAACGGCGTCGTCAACGCCCCCCCCTGAGCCTGCCGCGCACGTGTCTGCATCGGAAGAGTCTGGAGCACCCGACGAGTCTAAACAGTCTGCGGCGTTCACTTGGCGCTTTCGAGTGGTGGACACGGTCGGCGCACCCATAGCGTCGTTGCCACTGCAGTTCGCCAACAGCCGCATGTGGGAGAGACCCACGAGCCATCGGCAGGTGAAGCCGTTTCACGAATCCACATCCGACGGCGAGGGGTTTGCTGCAGTCCCGCTGCCACAGCCCCGGACGGTTTACGTCAAAGCAGTCAGCGACGTGTGGCATCTTGAAACCTCAATCGACGCGAAGCCGGGTGTAGTGCCCCTGCTGGTGGCCCGGGCTGTCGCCACCGTCTATCTGTCGGTTGTCACCGACGCAGGAGAGCCTTGGTACGGGCAGGCCCGAATCACCGCCGCCGGTGACGGGCGGCAGTTTTATGCGTTTATCAAGGAAGGCGAAATCGCGAAGGTTGAGCGCCTGCCGGTCGATGGCCTGAAGGTCCTGTTTTATGAGTGCATGATCGGAGTGGATGAGCAAACGCACTCTATTTCAGCGGCCGACGTCAAAGAAGGCGTTACGATTCACATCACGCTCAAGACCAACCCGAAAAACAAGAACGGCGCGATTGAGGTGGATGCCACCGGGTACACGGGCGAAATCAAAGAGCTGCGCATACTGATCGGTTCGGCGGGCGCCAATACCTGGATTGAACCCGGCGCGACCTTCCGTGCCAACAAGGTCTGGCGTTCCCGGCCGCTTTGGCCGCAGACTTACACAGTGCGCATTGTGGGGCGCGCCGAAACGGACCCTGTCTGGACATCCGACCTGATCACCGTGCAACCGCGCGAGATCACCAAAGTTGCGGTGACGATGGACCAGGTTTGCAGCGTGCAGGTTGCCGTTGTGGACGATCAGTCTTTGCCGATACTCGGCGCGCTGCTGCTCCTGGGCGAAGACTTGTTGTCGAACTTTGATTTTCTGTTCCCAGCCCCCGGCAGTATTGCCAGATCGGACGACGAAGGCACCGCCACGCTCAGCGGCTTAAGGCCAGGGCGCCACAAATTCACGGTGGCAGCCAAGGGCTACGAGCCGCAAGTTCACGAAGCGGAACTGGCGGGTGGCGAACTGCGTTTCCTGGGCACCGTGCGTCTGGCGAAAGCAAACGGCTCGATCATCGTTACCCTGACCGGAATGAAAGAGAAGCAGAAGTACTCCATCATGATTCTGAAGCCGGGCGGGACAGCGCTGCATACCGCCAAGGATGTCGAAACAGCAGAAACGAAATTTTCCGGTTTGTCACTGAGCACCTGCATGGTGGCAGTGATCACCGGCCGAGGCGGCAAGCCCGTGACCGCCACCATCACGCTGACCGCGGATGAACCAAGTGTGTCTACCACACTTGACGTTTCTGAACTGGTCGAAACTGAGTTGAAGTGACCAGCGGCGGTGTGCCCGGAAGCGCGAGCCAGTGCAGGCTGTGACCCCGCGCAGGTGTGCCGCAAACTGCCCGCGCCGGTGTCATACTGAGTTGTCAGCGCGCACAGCATATTGGCGCCTACCTGCCTGCCAACGAATTCCACACCCTTTACCGCGGCGTCAATCATCGGCACATTACGCGTGTATGAAACGACTGCTGCAGGGCATTGCCCACTTTCACAAAAACGTCCGCCCCGGCGTGCGCGAGACTTTCGCCAAGCTGGCCCTGGGCCAGAAGCCGGACTGTCTTTTCATTGCATGCAGCGACAGCCGCGTGGTGCCGAACCTGTTTGCCTCAAGCGACCCCGGCGACCTGTTCGTGATTCGCAACCCCGGCAACATTGTCGCGCCCAGCGACGAATCGGGCAAATCCCAGGCCGACGAAAGCGAAGCCGGCGCGATCGAGTTTGCCCTGATGTACCTGGGCGTTCCGGACATCGTGGTGTGCGGCCACAGCGAGTGCGCGGCCATGCGCGCCCTTTGCGGCGAGGTGCACCTGGAAGGCGCCGACCACCTTCAGGCGTGGCTGCGGCACGCGGAAGAAGCGCTGAATGACAGGCCAGAGATCACGCTGGATACTGCGCAAGCGCGCCACAATTTCGTCGGCCAGATGAACGCGCTGGTGCAGCTCGACAACCTGCGCAGCTACCCGTTTGTGGCCGAGCAGGAACGTGCGGGCAAGCTGCGGCTGCATGCATGGTGGTTTGACATCGCCAACGCCGAGGTGCAGGCCTACGACCCCGGCACCCAACGCTTTCACGTCATCGACGAAACCCACGCCACCACGCTGATCGCGCGCCTGGGCTAGGCATCGGGTTCAGGCCGGTTGCGCAGGAAGCGCGTGACTGCGCCGGCTTCCGGCTCCGGGATGTCATCCAGATTTTCCTGCTCGGGTGGCAGACCGACCTGGCCGGCCAGCTTGGCAACCAGGGCCTTGAGTTCTTTCACTTCTTGCATCAACTCGGGCAGCTTGCGCACCGCTACTTCGCGGCGCATGTAGGCCTTGCCTTCGATCGCGGGCAGGCCGGCCATTTTCATGCCGGGATCCACGTCCTGCATTACGCCGGTCTTGGCGGCGATTTTGGCGCCCATGCCAATCGTGATGTGGTCGGCAATGCCGGTGTGGCCGCCGACCTGCACGTAGTCTTTGAGCACCGCGCTGCCGCCGATGCCGGCCAGCCCGGCAATCACGCAGCTTTGGCCGATCTGCACGTTGTGGCCGACCTGTACCAGGTTGTCGATCTTGGTGCCGCGCTTGATCAGCGTGACATCAAAGCGCGCGCGGTCGACGGCTGCATTGGCGCCGATCTCGACGTCGTCTTCGATGATCACGGTGCCGCGCTGGGGCGCCTTGATGAACTTGCCGTTCACAAAGTGAAAACCGAAGCCGTCGCCGCCGATCGAGGCGCCGGGCTGAATCACGCAGCGTTTGCCGATGGTGCAGCGCTCGAGGATGGTTACGTGCGGGTAAATCAGTGTGTCGTCGCCGATCGTCACGCTGTCGCCGATGTAGCAGTGGGGATAGATGATGACGTTGCGCCCCAGCTTCACGTCGGCGCCGATGACGGTGAACGCGCCAATGCTGGCGTTGTCGCCCATTTCAAAGCCGCTGCCCATCAGCACGTTTTCGCCGATGCCGGGCATGGGGCGCATCGGCTCTCCGCGCAGGGCGGTGAGCGCCTTGCTGAAAGCGAAGTCAGGGTCGGCGCAGCGCAGCGCGTTTACGCCTTGTGGCAGCGCCATGCCGGGCGGTGCAATCACCGCGCCAGGCCGCCCGGTTTCAAGCTCGGCCAGGTACTTCTTGTCGATAATGAAGCAGATGTGTTCGCGTTTGGCTTTTCCGGGCGTTGCCACGTCTGTGACATCGTGTTCGCCGTTGCCCTCGAGTTTTGCCTCGCACAGTTGCGCGAGATCCTTGAGTTTCATGGCTTGCCCCCCGGTTACTCCTATGCAGGACTGTAGCGCCGATTGCGCGGCTTGTAGAGGTCTATCCCTCGTTTCAGTGCACGATCAACCGCCTTCGGGTGTGGTGCCGCCCTTGGCCGGCATGGCTTTGCCGTCTTTGTCCAAAAGCTTGATCGGCACGCGCTTGCTGATGGTCGGGTCAATCGCGCTGCGCACAATGACGGTGAACTTGTCGCCGCTGTTCGGGAACGCCTCGGGTGCGGTGTACGCACCGGACTTTTCGTCAAGCTCGCCGCTGACCACGCCCGTGCGGGTCCACTTCACGTCGGCATCCTTGCCCGTGGCTGGGGCGCCCTTCTTCTTGACCTCGACGGCGAACTGGACTTTCTGGCCAAGGCGGATTTCGTACTCGCCGTCGGCGTTCTTGACCAGCGCCGTGTCGCCGACTTTGGCTGACGTCTCGCCCATCTCGATGCCGGGGTCCCACTTTTCTTTGGCCTTGGCCTGTATACGGTCGGTCAAGTCGTGTTCAGCCTTGTGGAACAGCACCGGGCTGATCAGCAACTGCTGCTGAAGCTGTTCAAAGTCGTCTTTGGAGCCGACGGCGGCTTTGGGGTCGCGCACAATGTTCAGCACCTGCGTGTACCCGAGTTCCGTGGCGATGTCTTTCACCAATCGTTTCAGCCGGTCAAACGCCGCGATACCCTCGTCGCGCAACTCCTGCTGTGCCAGTTGTTCGGTCAGGAGTTTTTCGCCGTAGCGCTGGCGCTCAAGCTCAATCTGCTTGCTCAATGCCTGGCGGTACTTGCGCGAGTCCGGCTTTTCGGCCTTCTTCACCACTTCCTGTTGCTCAATCAGGGGCAGGTACCGCTTGTCGATGTCGTCGATCTGCTTTTCCATCTCCACGGCGACCTCAACCTGCTTCAGCTTCAGCGGGTAGTGGTCCTTGAGCAAAGAAAGGAAATCGACGTATGCGGTCAGTGGAGCCTCAGGTGCCGCGGCTGTGGTCGTGGGCTCGGCTTGGGCGCGGGTCAGCGCGCTGCCGGCGATCACTCCCGCGATCAACAGGGCTAATGCGGCAACGGCCGCGAGTTTGGCGTTTGCAGACTTGGCGGTGTTCATGGATTCCTTTCCTGGCGGCCCCAGGTTGCTGCAACATTCGTGCGTTCTGATACGGATGCGGGCGGGATGTTGCCAAGCAAAAGGGCATCTGTCACCGCCCCGAAACAGTTTGGTGGCAATTGCCGCCATGGCGTGGCGGCGCGAATGAAAAGGCGGTTGACCCCAGCTTGACGTAACGCCGGCCTGAGTTATCAATCCACACAGCCTTGCCCCTTGGTGTAATTGGTAACACGCCTGACTCTGAATCAGGTATTCAAGGTTCGAGTCCTTGAGGGGCAGCCAAGTCTTGAAACGCGGTCGCGCGATCCGAACGGGTCGGGCGACCGCTGCGTTTACGCCCGGCGTCGCCCGCCTGCGGGCGGGACTGTCGAGCTGTTGGGCCGGGCCGTGCAAAGCAACTCGGCACGCAGAACACGGAACGCCGAACTCCCAACCCTATTCCCATTCCGCCGCGCGTTCGTTACATGCCCTTACCATGACTGACCACGCACGCATCGGCCTTGTCACCGTCAGCGACCGCGCATCTCGGGGCGAGTACGAAGACAAGGGCGGGCCGGCCATTGAAGCCGAGCTGTTCAAGATCCTGCTGTCCGACTGGGAAGCCGTAAACGTGGTCATTCCCGATGAGCGCAAGGTCATTGAAGCCACGCTGATTGACTTGTGCGATCACGAACAATGCTGCCTGATCCTCACCACCGGCGGCACCGGGCCCGCCATCCGTGACGTGACACCAGAGGCCACGGCGGCGGTGTGCTCGAAGCTGATGCCCGGCTTTGGCGAGTTGATGCGTAGCGAAAGCCTCAAGGCCGTGCCGACGGCGATTCTGTCGCGGCAGATTGCGGGTATCCGCGGCCGGTCGCTTGTGATCAACCTGCCGGGCAACCCGCCCGCGATTCACGATTGCCTGATGGCGGTGTTTCCGGCTGTTCCATATTGCATTGATTTGCTGGAAGGCCCGTGGCTGGACACCGACCCCGAGTACTGCCCGGCGTTCCGCCCAAAGCACGCCAAGAAGCCCGGGACGAAGCCCGGGACGAAGCCCGGGCCAGCCGCCGGCTAAACAGAAGGGCCTGCTTGCGCAGGCCCTTTGTTCCCGGGTGCCCAGCTAGTTGTAATCAGTTGCCGCGACGTCCGCCGCCTTGGCCGCCGGTGCGGCCGCCTTGGCCGCCCATGCCGAAGCCGCGTCCGCCCAGGCTGTTGAGGCCGCGCTCAGAGACGAGGGTGTTGAACGTTTCAAGCTGGCCGCCCAGCAGTTCGGCGCGAATGGCATCCTGCGCTGCCGTTTCGACGACCGCTGACTCTGCGCGCCAGTCAAACTCTTCGCCCTTTTCGCGGGCCTGTGCGCTGCGCGTCCAGAGGTCGCGCTGCTTGGTCTGGTAGTCGGTGATGATCACGTCGACCTTGTTCTGCTGTTCGGTCGTCAGCGTCAGGTCGGTGACCAGCTTGTCGACGATCGCCTTCTTCTGCGCGTCGGCCCACTCCTGCATCTGCTTTTCGCGGCGTTCCTGCTCGGCCTTGGCTTTCTCGGCTTCGCGCTCCTCAATCGCGGCTTCGACCGCCGCCTTGAAGTCCGAGGTTGCCGGGTCGGCGGTTCCGCCGCCTGTGCCGCCCGAGTCAACGGTGCCGCTGCCGCGGTTCTTCTCAAGGTCAGCGATGCGCTTGTTGTTCGCGTCGTACTTCTCTTCGAGCTTGGCGTAGTCGGCCGCCTTCTTCTCTGCCTGGACCAGCTTCACTTCCATGTCGCCCAGCCGCTTGTTGAGGGCGGCGATGCTGTCATCCTGTCGCTGCAGGTCAGCACTGTGGTCGGTGCCTTGCACCGCATCGGCAGTCGCTGCCTGCGTGGTCGGCAAGGCCTTGGGCGCTGCCAGCTCGGTGGCGATGATTCCACCAGCGGCCCCTGCGGCCAGTGAGCCCATGACGATGGCAATCATCAAGATCGGTTTCATTCCTTGCTCCTAAGGGTGCCCATTCGGGCTGTTTGTACTGCAAAAATCTCAACCGCGGCTGCTGCGCCGCATCCAGTTCATCATGCTGTCGAAATCCGACAGGTCCTCAAACTCTGACGTGGGCGCCCAGTCTTCCGGGCTTTCGCCAAGCAGCGAGCCCCAGTCGTTCTCGCCGGTCACGCGTGCAAGGCTGTCTTGCGCGCCGCGCGCCAGCGATGCGAACTGCTGGTGCATGTCGCGATGGCCGCGCCGGTGGTCACCGACTTGGGCATAGCTCTGCTTGATCAGCGCCTCGATGTCTTTGCCGTGCTGCTCAAGGATCTCGCGGGCGCGAACCAGCTTGGCCTCAGGCAGGTCCTGCGCCTTCAACTCGGCCAGCGTACCTTCCATGTCGCGCGCATAGTGGCGCCGCACATGCTCAAGGTGGCGTTGCTGCCACAGTTCACGCTCGGCTGCGTCGCGCCGGACAAAGTAATCGGCCACGGCCTGCTCTATCGCAGTACGCGCATACACCTGTGTCTCGAGCGCAGCGATACGCGTTTCCTGCGCGGCTACGTCCTCAGGCGTTACAGGCGTGACCCTTGATTCCAGCAATTCAATCCGTGCCGCAAGCCCGCTTACCCGCTCAAGTTCACTTGCGGCAGGCGGTTCAGCACCCATTCGCGGCAACAGGGCCGCAGCAGCGCCAATGCCCGCGGCCAGCGTGAATAACGCCGCGGTCCGCAGCAGCCAGACAGCGCTGCTCGATGCGGCCGGCAACCCACGCGAACCGAGCGCCGCCAGCAGCGCATCAGGCGATGGCGCCTGCGGCTTGGCGTTGCGAATCAGTTCAGCGATGCGGTCGTTCAAGATTCCGATTCCATTTCGTCCCAGACTTCGCGAAACTTTTCGCGCGCCCGAAACAGCCTCGACTTCACGGTCCCTTCCGGCAGGCCCAACGCGTGGGCAATCTCTTTCAGGGACATGTCTTCCCACAACTCCAGCATCAACGGCGTGGCGAACTTCTCGGGCAGCCTACTCAGCGCCAACCTGACCGCCTCGCCCGTGGCACTCTGGTCAGCCGGGTGTTCCTCATCCGGCTTGGGCACCAGTCGGGGTTTGCGGGCGTTTCGGCCCAGCCAGCGCGTCGACTCATTGTGAGCGATGCGGCATGCCCAGGCGTAAAACCCCGACCGGCCTTCAAAGCGTTTGACCCCTCTGGCAATCCTCCACCATGTTTCCTGCGCCACGTCGTCGGCGGCTGCATGGTCGCCGTTCACCCAAACCAGGATCTGGCGATAAACTGCGGCGTGGTAGCGACGCACCAGCGTCTCGAACGACCCGGGCAAACCGCCACGGGCGTCATCTACCAATGAATCGTCCCGGGTGCTGCCCGGAGGTTCAGCCGCCATACCCCAAATCCGTTCAATTGACCCGTGCATTACGGCAAGGGTTCCAGATTACGTCGAAATTTCCCGGGCAAGAGGGGCACGGTGTGACGTAACTCGTGATTCTGGAAGGCTATTTGACGGCGGGCGGGTTCTCAACCTGCAGCGGCGCGTAGCGCCACTTGTAGCGCTCAACCATGATCTGGGCGAGGTAATAGGGGTCGTCCAGGGCCTGCGTCTGGTCTTCCAGCTTCGCGTTTTCGGCCTTCTGGTCGCTGACTTTGCCGCGTGTTTCCTTGTGGCGGCGCTCAATCGACTGCAATTCGTGGTAATTGGGGATCACATGCTGGCTCAGGGCATACCCAAACACCAGAATCATGGCCGCTACGGCCAGCAACGAGTAATCGTGCCCGCCGGTCCGGATGCTTTCACGCAATGATGTACGACGTTTTGCCAAGCAATCTCCGCTGTCAGCATCGGCAGCGTTGAGGAACAAACTTGAGGCCGGACGACGCCATTGCTCACTTCCTGCCCTTCACTTCGGGCTTGCCGCTGCTAACGTCTCGCGCCGGTCGATTGGAACACTGCCATGCTCGTAATGAAGTTCGGCGGCTCCAGTGTCGCTGACGAAAAGCAGATCCACAAAGTCCTGCAGATCGTGAAGGGTCGCGCCTCCCGCCGCCCGGTCGTCGTGAGTTCTGCCCACAAGGGCATTACCGACGCCCTGCTGTCTGCCGGCAAGAAAGCGGCCGCCGGCGAGCCCGACGCCACTGCCATCATCGACAAGCAACGCAAGGTGCTCAAGGGCTGCGGCTGTGAGCACGACCTGCTTGATACGTTCTTCCGCGAGATCGAAGACCTGTTGCGCGGCATCTCGCTGGTGCGCGAAGCCAGCAAGCGCAGCCTCGACTTTCTGGCCAGCTTTGGCGAGCGTATGAGCTGCCGGGTGATTGCCGACTACTTCACGCGCAATGGCGTGAAAGCGGAAGCGTTTGACGCCTTTGAGCTCGGCTATATCACCGACGAGCACTTTGGCTCAGCCCGCCCGTTGCCCGGTTACGAACTGAAGATGGAAACTGAGTTCAAGCGCCGCGTGGGCAGCGACGTCACGCCGATCATCACCGGATTCATCGGCAAGACCAGCAGCGGCGAGATCACCACCGTCGGCCGCAACGGCAGCGATTTCACAGCCACCTGCTTTGCCGCGGGGCTGGGCGCCGAAGAGTGCGAAATCTGGACCGACACCGACGGCGTGATGACCGCTGACCCCAGCCTGATCAAGGATGCGCGCAGCATCCCGTTCATGAGCTTCGCCGAGGCAAGCGAGCTTGCGTACTATGGCGGCCGGGTGCTGCACCCGAGCACGCTGCTGCCGGCCATCAAGCGCAAGATCCCGGTGCGCGTGCTGAACACCAACCGGCCCGACCACCCGGGCACGGTAATCACCGAAGAAGGCGGCGAGAATCCCAATGCCGTCACCAGCATCGCGTACAAGGAAAACCAGGCCGTCATTACCATCGAGAGCCCGCAAATGCTCGGGCAGCCGGGCTTCCTGGCCAAGGTGTTCGACGTGCTGGGCCGCGAGAAAATCGACATTGACATGATCTCAACCTCAGAGATCAGCGTCAGCATGACCTGCCCCGGCGTCGCCAACCTGAACGAAGCCGCCAAGGCCCTTGAGGTCCATGGCCGCGTCAGCGTTGTCAGCGACAAGACCATCGTCTGCGTGGTCGGCAAAAACGTGAAGGCTCAGCGCGGACTGGCCGCCAGGGTGTTCGGGGCGCTGCGCGATTGCGACGTCAACGTCGAGATGATCAGCCAGGGCGCCAACAAGATCAACCTGAGCTTCCTGATCGACGACGACGACATCGCCAAGGCCGTGCCGGCGCTGCATGCCGCACTGTTCAAGTAGCGTTGCCAGCCCAGGCGCTCAATCCTTGTCGGGAGACGGGCTGAAACTGAAGAAGACTTTGCCCGTGTCGCGCGCCGCGAATGGGTTGCCCAGCATCGCCGCCTGCACACCGCACAGCCGCGAGCATGCCTCGCGGCGCGCAACAATTTCAGTCGCCGTGAGCGGCGCTTCGGAGTAATCGAAAATCTTCTTGCCCAGCGTGTCCGGCGCCATGTCAACGCCCGTGAACCCGAAGGCGGGGCGGTACAGCGTGCCGGAGATGTTGGCGGCGAGCGGAGTCTTGCCCACGCTGCCTTTGAGCTTGCCGCGCAGGGTGGCATGCATGCTGGGCCCGTTGGGGTTGAACTCGACGCTCGCGTCAATGCTGCCCGCCGCGCCGAGAAACTCGAACCGGCCGTCGTTCAGCGTAAGTTTGCCTTCCACGCGCAGTGTGCCCACGCGCTTGCCATCTTCTTTGGTGAACGTGCCGCGCAACTTGCCGGCGGCTTTGCCGGATAGTGGCTGGCAGGCGACTTCCATGGCTTTGACTTCGACTTGCCATTCCAGGTTCAGGGCCTTGAACTGCTCGCCGATCATCACCAGGTTCGGCTGCACGTCGGACAGTGAGCGGTCTGACACCGGGCTCCAGGTGATCGGCTCGGCAAGGCGCGCGCTCTCCACCACGACATCGAGCTTGCCGCGCAGCGACTCCACCGGTCCATCCAAGGTCAGCGTCCCGCTGCCGCTGGCCTGCATGCGCGGGTCGGTCGCCAGCGAGCACGCGTCGGTGCGCAGGCTCAAGCCGTCAAACACCCAGTGCTCCCCGTGGCGCAAGCGCAGCGCGCCGCTGAGCAGCCCGCGGTCCATGCGGAACGAGCGAGACTCGTCCAGCGCCATCACCGCGCGATGGAAGTAGTCCAGCGCCAGCACCTCGCCGCTGGCCTCGATATGCAGGTCGTTCAGGTCGCCGGTGATCTGGAACGTGCCGCGCAACGTGCCGCGCAGTCGGTCAACCTTGCGGTAGCGTTCCCACATCGCGTCCATGTCGATGTAGTCGATCGTGCAAACCAGCGCGCCGCCGCCGCCCGGCTGCAGCGTGCCGTGCAGCACGCCGTGCGCGACGTCGGGAATGCTTGCGGTCAGGTTTGTGCTGACGATCAACGTGCCGCCGCGGTTCTGCACGACCAGGCCGCCGCGCACCACCAGCTCGTGGGCTTGGCCGAGCAGCGTGACTGTCGCCGCGCGAAACGCGACCCGCAGTTCGCTGCCGTCCTCGCCAAAGCTGCCGTGGCCCTCAGAGACTTCAAATGTTGCATGGGTCTGCTTGCCGCGCAAATGCAGCGTGCTGCGAAACAGGTGCAGCTCGGCTTCGCCGCCTTTGGGCATCTCGCGCGCCAGATAGCGATCGAGCTTGCCGCTCTCGGGGTCGAGGTCTGCCACCACGGCCCGGGCGCCAACAACCACGGGGCCGGTGCGCACGAACATGCCGTAACCGGCGTGGATCTCAACCAGTTCTGCGGCCAGCGTGCCCGCGCCGCCGGGCAGCGTCACACGCAGGTTATGGAACTGCATCTCCCCGGTGGGGGCGTCGCCCTCAAAGCGGTCGTACTCGACTGGCGCGCCCAAAGCCGCTTCCATGCGTTCCAGCGCCGCCGACTTGGCCATTTCCAGCCACGGGTTCACGCCGGCGGCGGACAGCACCCAGCAGACCACCACGCCGCCGAAGTAGGAATAAGCCGCGGGCCGCAGGCCTTTGAGCTTCGGAATCACCGCCGGTAGCGCCAGCAGCCCCGCCAAGCCGCCAAACACGAAGGCCAGGGGCGACAACAGCGCGCCGGCGGCCAGGGCCACCAACTTTGGCCTGGCCGGTTTGGGATCTGCAGTTGGCGTTGTCTGGGCTTCCATAGGCTGCTACAAACACGGGCTGGCGCCAAGCACTGGGGATTATGACGGTCTACACCGGTAACAACAGCACCAAGATTCTTGCGCAGTCCGTGCCGAACACGCTGCCGCTGCTGCCGCTCGTGTCGGTGGTGGTCTTCCCGTACAACGTTGCCAGCTTCTCGGTGCACCGCAAGCGCAACATCAACCTTCTGAACTCGCTGCCCACGGCGGACAGCCTGATCTCGGTCGGCATCCAGCGTGACCCGAACCGCGACGCGATCAGCGGCCTGGAAGACCTTTACCCGATCGGTGTCAGCGGCCGCCTGATCCACAAGATGTTTCTGCCCGATGGCACGATCCAGGCGGCGGTGCAGGGCCTGACACGCGTAAAGCTGAAGAAGATTTCCACGCTTGACCCGTATGTGATTGCCGAGATTTCGCCGGCGCACACCGAGGGCGGCGACGACGAATCGCCGTCGATGCAGCGCAAGATCATCGAGGCGCTGGACAAGTTCGAAACGCTGGTGAAGCTCGACCCGAACTACAGCAACGAGCTGGTAAACGTCCTGAAGATGAACATCAAGGGCCCCGGCCGCTTTGCCGACCTGCTGGCGACGTACATGCAGCTGCCCGTGGCGATCAAGGCGCAAATCCTTTGCGAACTGGACTGCAAAAAGCGCCTCGAGCTAGTGATCCAGTTGATCGAGGACGAGATCGCGCGCCTGGCGGTTGACCGCGAGGTCAAGCAGCGCACCCAGATGTCGATTGAGAAGTCCCAGAAAGAGTACTTCCTGCGCCAGCAGCTCAAGGCCATCCGCACCGAGCTGGGCGACGTCGAGGGCGCCGAAGCCGAAGTCGAGCGCCTGAAGCAGCGCCTGAACGACGCCAAACTGCCCGAGCACGCGCACAAAGAGTGCCTGGCCGAGATCGAGCGCCTGAACCTGATCAGCGAAGCCAGCGCCGAATACAACGTCGTCCACACCCACATCGACTGGTTGCTCAATCTTCCGTGGCACAAGATGAGCAAGGACAACCTGGACCTCAAACACGCCCGCAAGATTCTCGATGAAGACCACTTCGGCCTCGATGAGGTCAAAGACCGCATCATCGAATTTCTGGCCGTGCTGAAGTTGAAAAACGAAATGAAGGGCCCAATCCTGTGCCTGGTCGGCCCGCCGGGCGTCGGCAAGACCAGCCTGGGCCGCAGCGTCGCCGGCGCGATCGGCCGCGAGTTCGCTCGCATCAGCCTGGGCGGCCTGTCCGACGACAGCGAGATCATGGGTCACCGGCGCACGTATGTCGGCGCCATGCCGGGCCGCATCATCCAGTCGCTGAAAAAGGTCGGCACCGCAAACCCGATCATGATGCTCGACGAAGTCGACAAGCTCGGCCGCGACCTTCGTGGCGACCCGGGCGCGGCGCTGCTGGAAGTGCTGGACCCTGAACAGAACCATGCGTTCACTGACCGCTACCTCGACGTGCCCTTTGACCTGAGCAAGGTACTGTTCATCTGCACCGCCAATATGCTCGACACCATTCCCGGGCCGCTTCGCGACCGCATGGAGGTCATTCGCCTGTCGGGCTACACGCTCGAAGAGAAAGAGCAGATCGCGCAGACCTACATCATCCCGCGCCAGGTAGAGCAGGCGGGCCTCAAGAAGGGCAAAGTCCGCTTTTACAAAGCCACCATCCGCGAGATCGTGCGCGGCTATACCCGCGAAGCCGGCTTGCGCAACTTTGAACGCCGCATCGCGGGCATCTGCCGCAAGATTGCCACGCGCGTGGCGGCCGGCGAGATCAAGCTCGACGAACCGGTGTCGGTGAAGCCCGAAGACGTAAGCGATTACCTGGGGCCCAGGCTGTGGCTGCCCGACGCGGCGATTCGCAAGCCCGAAATCGGCGTGGTGAACGGCCTGGCCTGGACCAGCATGGGCGGCGACACACTGCTGATTGAAAGCACGCGCTATAAGGGCAAGGGCGACATCCGCGTGACCGGCAGCCTGGGCGATGTGATGAAGGAAAGCGTAACGACGGCCCTGAGCTGGGTGCGCAGCCACGCCGCAGAGTTGAATGTAGAGGTCGATGACTTCACCAAGTACGACGTGCACGTGCACTTTCCGGAGGGCGCGGTGCCCAAGGACGGCCCGAGCGCGGGCGTCAGCATCACCACCGCGCTGGTCAGCCTGTACACCGGCAAGCCCGTGCGCGGCGACATCGCGATGACCGGCGAAGTAACGCTGCGCGGCAAGGTGCTGGCGGTGGGCGGCATCAAGGAAAAGGTGCTGGCGGCGTACCGCAGCGGCATCAAGCACGTGCTGTTGCCCAAGATCAACGAGAAAGACCTGCGCGACGTGCCTGAAGAAGCCCGCAAGGCCCTGAAAATCAGCCTGACCGATGATGTGCGCCAGAACCTGAACGCGGCAATCGTGGGCCTGAAACTGAAAGTCCCGCCACTGGAAACAGTCAAACCCCAGTCCAAAAAGACCCGCGGCGCCTCGGACGACGAGTAACGGGCTGATTCCACAAAAGAGGCCTTGGTGGCGCCCATTCCACCGCACTTATTGATCGACCCTCGTGATGAATTGGGTGGTCATGCAGTACCAGAACGGTCAACTCATAGTTCACTGAGCTTAATATCGGTTCGCTCACGCTTTAGCAGGCCGTTGAAGTGATGGCGCGGATGGCCCTGCTTCGGGTTCTTGGACTTCGCCCGCTGCGATGATCTGACTCTTCGGTGCTGGTGTGGCCTGGGCGTTCTACGCCGGTTCCCGCTTGCTTTATGCTAGGCCGAGGTTTGCGAGTCTGAGCAGGTTGTAAGTCGCTGCGGCGGCCAGTGCTTGAAGCCTTGTCTTCCAGCGTTCCTTCAGCCGCCTTCGTCGCACCCGCCGACCTGTTTGAGCCAGCCGAAGAGGCGCAGGCGCGGGAGCTTGCGCAATCGATCGTTCAGCAGACGCCACGCGGTATCAACGACAATGAAGCCGTTGCCCGGGCACACAAGCTGCTCGGCCGGTAAGTGAGGCGGGAACGCGCTTGCGCTGCCGGTTGCGAAAATGCGCGCCCATGGCAGAAACGCGCCCATGGCGAACGGGCTACTGGTTGAGCTTACGTACAAGGCGGCGCACCACGTGTCGCGGCTTGAACACCCGGTACATTCAAGCCCGCACTACCACACGTGGAAGGTCGTGCTGCGCGTGCGCGGCGTGGTAGACGCCCATGAAATTCAGGAGTGGATGCACCACACCGCGCCGCACTTCGGCGACCACGGCGACCGCGGCGTCGAAGACATCGCCGACTGGTGGTTGGAACAATCCGTTGCACGCTGGAACGTGAAGGCCTCATCAGTAACGGTGCTGGGTGTGCAGGTGATGCGCGAAGACGGCATCGGCGCATTTGCAGACTGCGCATAGCCGCTCACTTGTCCAGCAGGCGCAGGTCGATCACGCCCGGGATGTCCTCAACGGCATGCACCGCGGCGCTTTCGTCGTCAAGGTTGCGGGTTACGGTCCGGATGCGGATCGTGCCGTCGGCTTGCGGCCGGCCCGATACGACGATGCCCGTGACCTCGGCCAGGGCATCCAGCACTTCTTTCTTCTGCTCGATGTTGAAGGCAAGAATGAAGTTGGACATGGCGCAATCCCGAAGCCGGCTGATCAGGTAGCCCGGCCGACCGCTTGTGCGACGGCCGGAATCGCCTTCATCAGCGCCTCAAACTGTTCGATGTACAGGCTCTGGCCGCCGTCGCTCTTGGCCTTTTCGGGCTCGTTGTGCACCTCGACCATGATGCCGTCTGCGCCCGCAGCCACCGCCGCCAGCGCCATCGGCGGCACGTACTGCCGAAAACCTGTGCCGTGGCTTGGGTCCACGATGATCGGCAGGTGCGAAAGCTCTTTCACGGCCGGCACGGCGCTCAGGTCAAGCGTGTTACGCGTGTGCGTGGCAAACGTGCGAATGCCGCGCTCACACAGCACCACGTTGCGGTTGCCGCCGCTGAGCACATAGTCAGCCGCAGTCAGCCATTCTTCAAGCGTTGCCGACATGCCGCGCTTGAGCAGTACCGGCTTGCGCGCCTTGCCTGCGCGCTTGAGCAGGCTGAAATTCTGCATGTTGCGTGCACCGATCTGGATCATGTCGGCGTGCTCGTCCACAAGCTCAAGGCCCGCTTCGTCCATCGCCTCGGTCACGAAGCGCAGGCCGGTTTCGCGGCGCACGTCAGCCATCAGCTTGAAGCCGTCTTTGCCCAAGCCTTGAAAGCTGAAGGGGCTGGTGCGCGGCTTGAACAGGCCGCCGCGCATGAGTGTCGCGCCTGCGGCTTTTACGGCGCGCGCGATGGCAAGCACCTGGTCAGGGCTTTCGAAGCTGCACGGGCCGGCCATGACGCACAGCTTCTGGCCCGCGCCGATGCTCACGCCGCTGACATTGACGACCGTGTCGTCTTCATGGAACTCACGGGCCGCCAGCTTGAATGGCACCGACAGACGCATCACGCGGCTGACGCCGGGCAGGCTGGAAAAGGCAGCAGGATCATGGCCGTTGATGTCGCCGGTGACGCCGACCACGGTGCGGGCCGAGCTTTTCAGCGGGTGCGCGGTCAGGCCCAGCTCAGAGACGCGGGCGGCGACCGCGCGGAGTTGTTCTTCGCTGGCGTTGGACTTCATCAGGATCAGCATGACAGGCGCAACTCCACATGCACAGCCGCTCGCGGCGGGTACTCTAGTGCGGCAACGGCAAAGGGAAAGTAGGAAGACCGGCGGGCATGGGTTGTCAGGCACCTGTGTCGCAGCGGGTGCTAGACTGTGCCGCACGGACCGGAGGCCGCCATGAACCGCGACGCGTTGATCAACACCATCAAGCTGACCAAGCACTTCTTCGACACCAGCACCAGCCAGCTCGACGAAGCCGACAGCGCGTTTGCGCCCAAGCCCGACATGTTCAGTGTCGCGCAGCATGTCGCCCATACCGCGCAGACCATTGATTGGTTTCTCGACGGCGCGTTCGGCGAAGGCTTTGACATGGACTTCGCCAAGCACGAGGCCAAGGTGCGCGCCTGCAACAGTCTGCAAGCCGCACGCCGGTGGCATGAGGATTCGACCAACCGGCTGCTCAAGAAGCTGGCCGAGACAGGTGAAGAGGAGTGGTCGAAGCCGATCCAGGGACAGGTCATGTCGGGTGCGCCGCGCTTCAGCATCATCGGCGGCATCCACGAGCACACCAGCCACCACCGCGGCGCGCTGGCGGTGTATCAGCGGCTGCTGGGCAAGGTGCCGGCGATGCCCTACATGTAGACGGGGACATGGCTCCATTCTTTCGGCAAAGGCTTGCAGTGCAGTTGCAGCAGATGGCACGCACAAGAAGCACAATTGCGAATTAGGCTTCGCGTGCGCGCCGCAGCGGATAGACTCATGGATGACAGCCTCAATCCAGGGAGGACCATGATGACGCGCTGGCTTCCGGTCCTGACTGCAATCGCTGGTTTGATTCTCGGCATAGCCGCTGGCTTCGTTGCGTTTTCGAACGCCGAAACTGAACGTCCGGTCGCGCATGTCGATCGCGGCGACGCCCCGGTGTCAAATCCGCCAACCGCCCAAGGCGACGGCGCGAACCCTGCTGTCCGGCAACCACCTGCTGAGACTCCGGCCAAAGACGCGGCGCCCGCGACCGACCTGGCGGCATGGCTGGCTACGTTGGGTGTCAAGGTTGAGCCCGAAGGAGAAGGAAAAATCAGCGGTGCCGTGAAACTGATGAGCGGCCTTGCGCTCGCGGGCGCAAGGATTCACGCCACTCCGCACCTTGAACCACCAGCCGTCACCGACGGCCAGGTTCCTGAGGCTGCCTTTGAGGCTTGGGTGCGCCATCGCGCCCGGCAGATGGCTCTGGAGCGCACCGTTCTCACCGACTCTGCCGGACGCTACGAACTCTCGGGCCTGCGACCAGGTTTGGCCTACATGTTGAGCGCTGAGTTGAGGGGCTACGATATCCAGCGAGCGGGTGGGGGGTCGACCACTTACTTCTCGCCGGGTTCGGAAGTCCACTTTGTTGCCAAAGCGGCCGAGATGGTGACGGTCGAGTTGCGGCTTCCTGACGGGACCATCCCCAATCGGGGGCGAATCAGCATCAGCGAGGACGTAGACAAGCCCCCCGGCGTCGGTTTCTGGCACTGGAATCCAGCAGCAACATCCCGAGCGTTTGAGCCCGGCGCGTGGCGTCTTGAGTTTCGCGCCGGCGACGACGACGAATACGGCGCTGAATCCCAGTCCCTGCGCATTGTCGCCGGCGAGGCGCCACCCGTAATCCGCGTTCAGTTGAGCGCCCAGCCGGCCATCATCGGTCGGGTAAACCCGCCGCCGGGGATCACTGAGTCCCGCCTCGTCGTCCATCTCCTCAAGCAAGTCGATGGCAAGTATGAAGAGGTAACGTCGGGCGAAACAGACGTGCCCGCAATGCGGCGCCAACAGGGGCTGCGGGCGACACTGCATGCATTTCAGGGTTGGAGCTTCAAGTTTCTGGCGCTGACACCCGGTGACTACCGGCTTGAATTGCTGTTCTCGGAGAAGCTGCTGACCACGCTCGACGTCAAGGTCGGTGACCGAATCGCCCGCGTGGAAATCACACCGCCAGAGTTTGACATCAGGGACTTCATCGTTGCCCAAGTGACCGGACCGGAGGGAAGAATCACCGACGGTTTGAGCTTCTCGCTTGTCGTAGCCAGTGAGAACAGCCGGGGATCTACGAGCGCGGGTGTTGTGCACCAGGGTGACGGCGTGTACTGGATTCTGCGGGACGATTCACGTTTCAAGGACGCGAGCGAAGGATGGTTTGAAGTACAGGTGCGCTCTCGCCAGTTCGGGTCACGAACGGCCCGCTATGAGCGATCCGACACCCATGTTCTGGAGTTCTGGTTTGTGGAACCGGCAGTCTTGACGGTCACGATCGTGGGCTTTGCCGACCACAAGCAGAAGGACCAACTGCAGGTTTCGATCGATAGACCCGGCGCAGAGGGCCCTTCTTCCATGGACTTCCTGCGCTCGGGGCGCGGGAGCGCCGCGCTGACCGCAAAGAGGCAGTTCGGCCCCCTTGAGCCGGGCGACTATGAGATTTGGCTTGCGGTCAGAGACGAAGGCGCATTCGACGCGCTGGTGCTTGAGCGAAAGGTCGTCAAGCTCGTCTCGGGCGAGAATCTTGCCGAGCTCACGCCGCCGGAACTCTACGCCTTCACCATCGAGATTCCCGAGGAGTACCAGGGGAAAACACAAGTGACCGTCAAGAGTGCCGCGGACAGCAGCTATCGAGTCTCCCAGCGCCGGCGCGACCCGGAATTTGTTGCGTCCAATCTCAAAGCCGGCGACTACCTGATTTGGGCGAACGGCGTCGGGCAGATGTCGGTTTCACTCCCCGCCGTCAACGGCCAGCGGGTCGTGTTCAAGCCGTTGGCGTTCAACGCATTTCTCGTAGTTCGTCGGCGGGGCGAAAACGCAGGCGTTCCTCCGCTCATGGAAGGCGACCTTGTGGTCGAAATGGACGGACAGTCATTGGAGAACTTCGCCGAGCGGATGAACTTTCTCAAGGACTCCCTCGCTCGCGAGTCCACAACGTGGACGATCATCCGCCAAGGCATTCGGCAGCGCGTCACCTTTGACGGGCGCGAGTATTCCAAAAGGCCAATGCCGCTTGAGGCCGCGCGGGCCGAGTAACGGAACTGCCAGTTCATGCTCCATGCGCTGGGGCTGCGCGAAAGTAACATCCAAGTGTGCGGAATGCCCTGTTGCTGATTCTGTTGGGCCCTCTCTGCGGAGCTTGTTCGGCACCGCCCGGGCCGGCGCCTGCCCCTGCGCCCGAACCGACACTTGGGCAGCAGGCTTACGGCGTGCTGCGCAGCCGCTGTTGGGGCTGCCATGGCGAGCCGGGCAAGCGGGCATATGGCGAGACCGGCGCCGTGGACTGGATAGTCGATTACGACAAGCTGATCGACTACAGCCTCGTGATCCCCGGCAAGCCCGGAAAGTCGCGGCTTGTCTATATCACGGCGGTGGAAGGAAAAATGCCGCGCGCGTTTGACGAAAATGGCATACCAAGCCTCGCCGACTCGCTGACCGACGCAGAACAGCAGGTCCTGATCGACTGGGTCAAAGCCGGCGCGCCCCGCTGGCCCAAGGAGCAGCCATGAAGGTCTTCATTTCTGCAGACATGGAAGGCGTGACCGGCGTGGTGCATCGCGACCAGCTTGTGCCTGACGGCAAGACCTACGAGCGTGCACGCAAGCTGATGACCGCCGACGTCAACGCCGTGATCACCGGCGCCTTGCGTATTGAGCCCGCGGCCGAGTTCATTGTCTGCGACGGCCACGGCGTCATGCGCAACCTGATCATCGAGGAACTGCACGAAGCCGCCCAGCTGGTGATCGGCCCCGCCAGCCCCGCGAACAAGCCGCTGTGCCAGTCGCAGGGCTGTGACGAGACCTGCCAGGTCGCGTTCTTCACGGGCTATCATTCGCGCGCCGGCACGCCCAACGGATTGTTGTGCCACACATGGGTGGGCTCGGCGATCACGAACATCCGCATCAACGGAGACATTGTCGGCGAAACTGCGCTGAACGCCGCCGTCGTCGGTCACTGGAACATCCCCGTTGTGCTGGTGTCAGGGGCGCACGAGCTTGAGCCCGAGGCGCGCGACAGCATTCCGGAGGGTTTCGTTTTTGTTGGCACCAAGCAGACCTACGGCTTCAGCGCCGCGTTGTGCCTGCCGCCGGCCAAGACCCGCAAGCTGCTTGAAGAAGGCGCAGCGGAAGCCATGAAGCGCTTCAAGGCGGGCAGGGTCAAACCACACAAGCCGGCGCTGCCAGTCACGGTCAGCGTCGAATTTCACCGCCGCGAGATGGCGGCCAAGGCCGCCGAAGTCAGCGGCATCGAGCGCACCGATGAGCGTACGATTGCTGCCAAAGCTGCCACGACGGTGGAAGCCGCCGAGCGCGCATGGAAGGCCGTGTGCCGGGCGCAGGAAGAAGAGCCGGGTTGGTTGAAGTAGAAACCAGGAGACTGTCATGAGCGATGATTTCATCAGGACCGAAAGCAAACTGACCACCGAGCAGGCTGTCGCCAAAGTGCAGGAAGCTGCCAAGGCCAGTGGCTTTGGGGTATTGGGCGTGCTGAACCTGCGGCAGATCATGGCCAACAAGGGCGTGCAGTATGGCGAAGACGCCACCGTGGTAGAAATCTGCGAGCCGAACTATGCAAAGCAGTTCCTGACCATCGACCAGCGTGTCGCGCCCTGCCTGCCGTGCCGGATCGCGGTGACCAGCGCCGCCGGCAAGACGGTCGTGCAGACCGTGCGCCCAAGCTCGATGATGCGCATGTTCGCGAACAAGGCGCTCGACACCCCCGCAAGCCAAACCGACGCAGTCATCGAAAAGATCATCGCTGCCGCAAAGTCGTGAGGGTTACTTGCCGGTGATGACGCGGCGCCTGGTTGGCGTGGTCGCGCGGCCCAGAAAAAGCAGCGCGAAGCAGGTGTCCTCGATCTTGCCCCAGCCGCCCTTGTCGTTCTGGCGCAGCAGCAGGCTCAACGCGCCCTCGGTGTACCATTCGTGTTCGCCGATGAACTCGGTCGGCGCGAACGCCCCCACGCGCTCCAGCGCATACAAGTAATAGAAGAACTCGCCGGCGGCGTGGCCGGGGTTCTCGGACACCGAGTAGTTGTGCTCAAGCCATGCCATGCCGCAATCGGCGTTCTTCTGCACGCTGACCTGCCACGGTTTGGCCTGCGATGCTGTATGCTCTTTCTTCTGGCGCTCGCTGGGCCATGACTCATAGATGTCGAGCAATAGCAGCAGCGAGCATGTTCCCGCGCCCGTCATGGATCCGTAGGCGCCGCCGGCGCCGCCCGCCGCCCCCTTGTAGGCGAACCCGCGAGCCTGGTCCGGGTAGCGTTCACGGTCCCAGGCGCCTCGCTTGGTGCGGCCTTTCACGCGCCACACCTCGGGCCCTTCCTTCTGCTGAAAGTCGACCAGCCCGTTGCCCATGTCGCGCACGATGCCGACCGGGATTTCCACTTCACACCGCGCCGCAGCCGCAAGCGCAAGCGCGGCGAACTGCGTGTTCGACAGGTCCGGCGGCTGTCCCGCGCCGATGGTTTCGCCGTAGCTGAACAACCCGGGCGCGTCGCTGGCCTGCCCTCGCGCGATGTAGTCGATGGCATCTTTCATGGCGGCTTTGTCGGCCTCAGAAAGCACGCGCTTGATCGCGCCCGGGCGCTGTCCCTGGGCGACCTGGCGGCGCTCTTCATCGGTGATGTACTTGGCCTCGAGTGCAAGCACCATCGAGGCGGCGTGGTAGATCTGGATGTAGCGCAGCACGCTGCCCTCTTTGATCATGCGCGAAAGCGCCAGCGCCGTGAACTTGTTGTTGGCGCCGCGGCCACTCTGCAGGTAGGTGTATGCGGCAAGCGCTGCGTAATCGCCGCGCCGGTAGTCATCATCGCGCGCGTCCATCGCCTCAAGACCCTTGTCGATGGCGGTTTCGACGGCCTTGTCCATCGCTGCCCGGTCTGTGAATGACTTCACGCCCTCCAGCGCATACTCGAATTCCACACTCACGTTGCCGCGCGCGCTCTTGCCCTTCCAGCTGCCCTTGAAGCCGTGCAGCCATCCCTTGGCAGCGTCAAACACCGCCTCTATCTCGATGGTCAGCGGCCCGCAGCGCCGGTTGGTAGCGGTATTCTCGCCGTCGGCGTCGTCGCCGGCGGCCTTGATCCGGATGGTCGTGAGGTCGCCCGCGGTCGCGCCGACGGAGTACTCGGCTGTCACGATGTCGGGTACGCTCTGTAGTGCAGACGGAGTCGTCGTCTGGTCAAACGTGGCGTTCCAGGACTTGGAATTGGAGACGGCTTTGCCGCTCACGACGCTGGCCAGACGCAGCGCGAATTCGCCTTCACTGAACGGCCAGACCGGTGCCATGGCCCACGTGCCGGTTTCGGTGAGGTGACTGCGAAGTACATATTGCTCGGTGTTGAAGCGGGTACCCGAGATCGGGGCTGGCGCAACTGACTTGCGCACGTACAGCAAAGCCGTGAGCTCAGGGCATGCCCAAGCCAGTGTCTGTTTGTCGTCGGCGACTGTCGGCGACTGAAACGAAACGCTGAACAGGCACAGCATTGCCGTGGCAAGCATGCGTCTGCGCATGGGGACTCCTCCGCGGCCAATTATAGTCCGGGCCGCGTGATAGCGAGCATGAACCACGGGGCCTTGGGCCGAACCGCACAGGGCGATCGGGCCGCGCAAAAGCCGCAAACGGCGCGGACCGTGAATTGTGATACCCGGCGCACCCCCGAAACTCGGGGTTTGATTCAGGTGGGGCCGAGCGTTAGCATCCGCATATGCCGCGTGTCTGCGCGGCTCGCGTTGCCGGACTGACGTGCGTTACGCACAGCGACAGCGTTACGAGGTTGGGCACTCCCGGGTATGTCACCTGATAAGCTCAAGTCCGGGCGCTACGGGCCCGAGGCGTCAGCCAATCCCAAACCGTTTCCACTGGCCGTGGGGCTGCGCGGCGTGCTGCGCGAAGGCTACACGTTCAAGAAACTGCGTGCAGACGTCACCGCCGGCGTCATTGTCGGCGTGGTTGCCCTTCCGCTCAGCATGGCGCTGGCGATTGCGTCGGGCGTGCCGCCGCAGCACGGCTTATACACCGCGATCATCGCCGGCGGCTTGATCGCCGTGGCCGGCGGCTCGCGCCTGAACGTCAGCGGCCCGACGGCTGCCTTCGTGGTGCTGCTGGCGCCGGTTGCGGCCAAGTATGGCGTGGGCGGTTTGGCGGTGGCGTCGCTAATGGCCGGCGGTTTTCTGGTGATCATGGGGCTGGCGCGGCTGGGGCGACTGATCCAGTTTGTGCCGCACCCGGTGACGACCGGCTTCACTGCGGGCATTGCCGTGGTGATTGCCACCCTGCAGATCAAGGACTTCTTCGGCCTGCCCGTGGTTTCGACAGGCGATCACTACTGGGAGCGCGTGTCGGACATTGCCCGGGCATTCCCGGGTCTGAGTTACGCAGACATGGGCATTGCCGCGCTCACGCTGCTGGTGCTGATCCTGTGGCCGAAGATTACGCGGCGGGTGCCGGGACCGCTGGTAGCGATTTCGCTGGGTGCGCTTGCGGCCTACGCGCTGGCCGAGTTCACGGGCGTTTCCGTGGCGACGATTGCCTCGCGCTTCAGCTATGTAAAAGACGGCGTCACCCATGCCGGCATCCCGCAGGTGCCACCGCTGCCGGGGCTGCCATGGAACCTGCCGGGCGCAGACGGCACCCCGATCGGCATCAGCTGGGACCTCGTCCGTGAACTGGCCGGCCCGGCGATGGCCATCGCTGCACTGGGCGCTATCGAAAGCCTGTTGTCGGCGGTGGTCTCGGACGGCATGGCCGGCACGCGCCATGACCCGGACTCTGAGCTTGTGGGCCAGGGGCTGGGCAACCTTGCGGCGCCGTTCTTTGGCGGGTTTGCAGCAACGGGCGCCATCGCGCGCACAGCCACCAGCGTACGCAACGGCGGCCGCAGCCCGGTCGCTTCGGTTACGCACGCGCTGTTCGTGCTGGCGGCGGTAATGGCGCTGGCGCCGGTGCTTGGTTTTCTGCCAATGGCCAGCATGGCGGCGCTGCTGTTGATCGTGGCCTGGAACATGAGCGACGCCCGCCACTTCCTGCACATGCTGAAGGTGGCGCCGCGCAGCGACGTGATGGTGATGCTGGCATGCTTCGGCCTGACGGTGGCGTTTGACATGGTGATTGCCGTCGGCGTGGGCATCGTGCTGGCAGCATTGCTGTTCATGCGCCGCATGGCCGAGATTTCGGGTTCGCGCGTGATCAGCAACGGCGCCAACGCCGAGCGCAAAGACCTGCCCGAGGGCGTGACGATGTATGAAATCGCGGGGCCGATGTTCTTTGGCGCCGCGGACAAGGCCATCGGCGCAATCGCCACTTCGGGCACAGCCAGGTGCCTGATCATCGACATGCACGCCGTGCCGGCCATGGATGCCACGGGCCTTGTCGCGTTCGAGAGCCTGCTGCGAAAGCTCAAGGATACCGGCACGCAGGTCCAGATCGTGGCCCTGCAACCCCAGCCCAGGCGCGTGCTGGGGAAAGCCGGCATCGGCGAAGGCTCCGCGGGAATCACTTTTCACTCAGGCATTGACGGGGCCATCGACGCCGCGCGGCGCGCGACGACCTAGCCCCGTCATGGATTGCCTCAGGCGCGGTCCGGCTGAAAGACCAGCAATCGGGCGCCACTGGGTGCGGCGTTCCATTTGCCGGCTTTCTCGGGGTCGGCGCACGCCATCAGGCGCATGCCGGGCACCTGCTTGAGCGCGTCCAGCACCTCGCCGGGCCAAACGCGCAGCTCGTAGTCTTCGACGATGCGCTGCGGCCAGTCTCCGCCGCGCACATCAACGCTGCGCCGGATGTGCTGTACGCCCGGCTTGTCTTCAACCAGTTCGTAGTGAATGCGCGCCTTGCCGCCCGGCACGTTGCGCCACCGCGAACGCCACAGCGTCGCGGGCAGGCGCGGCGGCACAGGCGTTTCGAAGTTCAGCAGCAGGATCACGGCACCGCGCGGCGTCAGCATGCCGCCCAGCGTGCGCACCCAGTGTCCGAGTTTGTCTACGTCGGGCACGATCGACGTGACGCCGCTGGCCTCAAGCACGACATCAAAGCGCGCGTCAATCGGCGGCGCGTACATGTCGCCAAGCGTGACCAGCGCGCCGGTGTTGGCGCGCGAGTACTCAACCATCTCGGGACAATTGTCGTTGCCGGCCAGCATGCTGGCGTCCGCCGCAAATGGCGCCAGCCAGTTGCCCGGGCCGCACGCCGGGTCAAGGATGGACCAGCGCGGTTCACCGACAAAGCGGGTGATCAATCCGCGCACAGCCGCAATGTCCTCGGCGTCGGGGGCCTTAAGTGTGTCGTAGAGAGCAGGGAAGCGATACAGGTTGAGGGATGTCTCGATCGGGGCTTCCACAGAACCCGTCGAGGTGCCGGACGCAAGCGTCTCGGCTCCAGGCTGCGCAGACACGCAGTGTCTCCACAATGGGAAACCGCCGGATATCTGCACACGCAGACCTGCCGGCGGTCGAGTCAACGAAACAATTAACGCAACCCTGCATGGAAACTGCAAGCGCACCCGCACAGATGTTTACAACCGGCCCTGCCTCGTAAACCAGAGTGTGACATCAGGCAAACTATCAGCGCGTCGGCTGTTGGAAGGTCACTTCCTCAAATGGCTGGATCACCACAAAGCCGTCGCCATTGAACGCCATCTGCAGGCTTTCGCCGCTGCCGCGCCCGAAGAACGTGCCCAGGCTGATGTCGGTCTTCAGTTCAGGGTAAAGATTGCCGCTCCAGGCGATGGTGGCGTTGGGGTCCGTGAACACCGGGTACCCCTGTCGCACTGCCAGCGTCAGCGGGTTGTAATGGCTGGTGATCGCGACCATGCCCGTGCCCTCAAGCCTGACGTTGAACAACCCGCCAGCCAGAATGCCGCTGATCTTCTTGAGCAGCTTGATGTCCCACTGGATGCTCTGCTCAAAGGCCAGCAGGTCGTTGCCGTTGACGTAGATGCTCTCGTTCTGGAGGTGCAGGATACTGACCTTCTTGCCCTGGTCGGCCAGGTAGACCAGACCCTGGCCTTCGGCCTTGGTCAACTGCATGCCTTCGCCGGTGAGCGCCTTCTTGAGCAGCTTGCCCAAGCCGTGCTCGAGCACGCCCTCGCGCTTGAATCCGACGTTGCCCATGTAGGCAACCATGCTGCCCATCTTGGTCCAGACGCTGCCATTGAGGTGGACCTCAAGCATGCGGTCGCCCTCCATCTCGAACAGGCCTTCGTTCTTGTTGGTCTGGGTGGTCTTGGCGACAAACTCTTTCACCGAGTAGCGGTTGGCCATGGCAGTTTCCTTTCAGGTGTCGGCTGATCCTGGTTTGCGGGCGAGCGCCGCGCACCAAGAAAAACCGGGCCCGTTGGGCCCGGTTCGTGGCAGGTCGGTGGCTAAAACGGTGGCGCGTCGTCGCCGTAGTATCCGTTGTCTTTGCGAAGTTCGTCGCCCTTGCGGTTGTGGTCAATGTCGTACTGAAGCAGCGCGCGCTCCAGCGACGCATCCAGGTGACGGCCAAGCTCTTTGCCCTGGTCCGCGCGCAGCAAGGCGCTGGCGTGCGGCTGGTCAACGAAGTCGCGGGCCATCTCCAGCAGCACCGAAATCTGCTTGGGCTCCCAGTGGTTGCGGCGGCAGTGCTCAATCACCTTGATGTCGAAGCGGTCGAAAATGCGGCGCAGCGATGCGTCGTCGCGGGCCGGTTGGCCCGGGGGCGCAAAGCCCATCGACTGCGGCGCATGCTGGGGCGCCTGTTCGGCCTGGCCCATGCGTTGCAGGTGGCGCGCAACTTCCACGCGGCGCATTTCGCGGCGGTGGTTCACCATAAACAGGCACATGAAGAAGACCGAGATCCCGATCGGCACCATCACCAGGTGATTGCCGCCGCTCCTGGCAAACACCGCCAACGCAATCACGGCAATAACGACGGCTACAATCCAGACCCAGCCGCTGCCCGAAGACGGCAAGCCGCTCTGGTTGCCCGGAGCTTCCTGCCAGGTACGTTCACGATCCCAAGGGTGCATCATGATGGTTCCCCTAAAATGCCCGGGAGGTTGCCCCCGCAGTAACTATAACACGCGGCTGTGCTGATTGCGTTCTGAAAACAAAGGCTTAGCGAACGGCCCTCCAGCGCCCTTTGACTTCACCGTGGGCCAGGGCCTCGCGCCATGCAACGCGCCGCAAGTGCCAGTCCCGGATGCGCCACCCGGCGGCCAGTTGTGCACAAAGCGAGATCCCCAGAGGAATTGCGCCCGCCACGATTTCTCCGGTATCGTCGGACCCGGCCAACGTTGTTGCGAGCAGCAGGAACGGCACCGCGACCATGAGCAGAATCACGGCACTGGCCGGGCCGGCAAGCGGCGGCGGCCCGCTGGCCGCAACCAATCGCGGGTTTTCAAGAGAACGGACAAGCTCAGCTCGCTGGTGCAGGTGGTGCCGGAAGGCACGGATCATGCTCCAGCCGACGATCACCACGCACATCCCGAAGAACGTCAGCAGGCCTGCGGCAAAACCGGATCCGCCAAACGCCGAAACCAGAATGCCGGCGGCCGGGGGGCCGAGTAACAGCCCCGCGAAGGCAATCCCTGGAAGGTGTTTTCGACCCATCGCCCGACCTCGCAGGCAAGTATAGCACGCGGGGCGACAAACCGCCCACTGCCCCTGTAACGGCCATGACAGCCCGAGGACCGGCAGAAAGGGCAGGAGTTTGCGTGTTCAGCCTACAAGCTGGCCCGCGCGGCGTACCGCATTCTGGAACAGCTCAAAGCCATCACCCCACTGGCGTTTGGGCATGCGCTTCCATTCCGGGTGATGGAAGTGCCGGATGTTGCGCTCGGGGTGCGGCATCAGGCCCAGCACCTGGCCGCTCTTGCTGCAGATGCCGGCAATGGCGCGGCTTGAACCGTTGGGGTTGGCTGGAAACTGCTGTGTGGGCCGGCCGTCGGCGTCGACGTACTGGAACACGACCTGCTGGTCCTGCTCAAGCTCGTCCAGCAAAGCGTCGGGCGCGATAAACTGGCCCTCGGCGTGTGCCACGGGATAACTGACAACTTTGCGGCCGCTGACGAAAGGCGTTTTCTCGCTGACGATCCGCAGGTCGACCCAGCGGTCTTCGTAACGGCCGCTCATGTTCCAGCTAAGGGTTGCGCGCGGCGGGTCATCAAACACGTCGCGCCCTGTGAGCAGCCCGGCTTTCAATAGAACCTGGAAGCCGTTGCAGATGCCGAGCATCAGCTTGCCGTCTTCGATGAACTTTTCGATTTCCGGTTTCAACCGCGAACGCAACTGGTTGGCAAACACCACGCCGCTGCCCAGGTCGTCGCCGTAGCTGAACCCGCCGGGAATTGCCAGCAGGTGATAGTCGCGCAGGCGCGCGGGCTCACGCAGCAGCTCGTTCACGTGCAGGATGTCGGCTGTGGCGCCGGCTTGGCGCAGGGTCCAGGCAGTTTCGCGTTCACAGTTGGTGCCGGCGGCACGCAGCACAAGGGCAGTCGGTTGCATGGCACCGATTCAACCGCGATCCCTCATGCAACGCAAGCTGTGGAAGAAGTAGTGGCATCGGCAGGATGCCGATGCCGCTCAAATTGCCACCGGCCCCGTGCTTGCGGGGCTGGGGGCTTGCTGCGGCTTTGGCTTATCTTCCGGCCTTGGGCGCAGAGACCCCCGGGCTCTGCGGCATGGCGTCGATGGCCTTGAGTTGCTCTTCCAGGTTGCGC
>JADZFR010000056.1 GCA_020849795.1 Planctomycetota bacterium
GCGGCGGGACGAACCTGCAGATCGTGGTGACCAGCGCCAGCCTGCCCAACCAGACGCTGACGCAGCGCTTCACGTACAGCAACGTAGGCGTGATCGGCGGCGGAGGCGGCGGTGGCGGAGGCGGCGGAGGCGGCTGCGAAACTGGCAGCAACCACACGCCGTGGGCATTGCTGATGGCAGCAATGGCCGCAGCAGCCGCAGCAGTAACCATCCAACGCCGCAAACGCGCCTAGCCGGCTTGAGTACCGATACACACCCCCCGCCTATGCGGGGGGTTGTTTGTTCGGAGCGTTGTCTTGCAGCTCCTTGATGATCTTGTCGCGCAGTTCTTCGTTCACGACGTACTTCTGCGCACGCGCAAGCATGGCACGGGCATTGGGTGTGCCGTACTGCAGCAAGGCCCACACCACAGCCTCTTGCAGGGCGTCATCGTCCGTCTGCAGGGCCTGCTCAAGGCTTGGCAGCATCTTTTCGTCCTTGAGGTTGCCGGCCACGATGGCTGCGTTGCGGCGCAGCGCCTCAACACCGGTGCGCTGCAACGGTGTGCCTGCGATGCGCTTTTTGAGGTGCTCAACCTTGCCCGTGAGAATCTGGGCCACGGTGAGCCCGCCCAAGTCAGGAATGTCGTCGCTTGCCATGTGCGGGGCCTTGCTGTTCCAGGGACACACCTCGTTGCAGATGTCGCAACCATAGAGCCACTTGCCCATACCCGGCCGCAACTCCGGGGCGATGCCGCCCTCGTGCTCAATGGTGAGGTAACTGATACAGCGGCTGGCATTGAGTTGATAGGGCACGGGGAAGGCATCGGTCGGGCATGCGTCCAGGCAGCGTGTGCAGGTGCCGCAGTGGTCGGTCACGGGCGCGTCCGGCGCCAATTCAAGGCTGGTGACCACGAGCGCAAGCAGCATCCAGCTACCACGCTGCGGGTCAATCAGCATCGTGTTCTTGCCGACCCAGCCCAGACCGGCTTGCATGGCCAGGGCACGCTCGAGAAATGGTCCGGTGTCCTGGTACCACAGTGCAAAAGTGCCGGGGCCGCCGAGATGCAGAATCTCGTCCTCAAGGCGCTGGAGTTGCGGCTTGTAGACGTGGTGGTAATCGGGCCCGCGGGCGTAGCGTGCGACGTTGTGCAGAATGCTTTCCGGGGGCAGGCCCGGCGGCAGTTCTGACCGATAGTCGATGCTGATCATGATAAACGAGCGCGCCCAGTCGTAGCGGGCAAGTATGTCCTTGCGCCAATCCGGTGTGCGGGCCAGCCAGTCCATCGTGCCGTGCCAGCCGTTGGCAAGCCATGTGTCGAGAAAGTCGGCATGGGCGGTCTTGCGTGCTGCGCAGAACCCGATGCGGTCAAAGCCCAGCCCCCGGGCGAGCGCGCGGATGGACTCGTTCAATGCGCCGGAAGTCACGGGTGCCCGTTCCATGCCCACAACGATAGGGAAAGATGCAGCAAACGGCAGCCCGCGACTGTCGCCAGCAGACCGTTGCATCCCGCACCCGGCGGGCTAGATTGCGCGCCATGTTCCTTGCCGCATTTGCAATTGAGGGTCACCCCCTCAACTACCTGTTCAACGCGATTGTCGTGATCGTCGCGTTTGCTGTGATCATGCAGGTGATTCCCTTCATGATCTGGCTTGAGCGCAAGATGGCGGCATGGATCCAGCTGCGCGACGGCCCGACCAAGGTCGGCCTGCCCAAGTGGAAGATCCTGGGCCCGCTTTCCGGTTGGGGCATGTTCGGGTTGCTGCAGCCGCTGGCGGACATGTTCAAGCTGATTCTGAAAGAGGACTTCGTGCCGCGGCGCGCGAGCAAGGTGCTGTTCACGCTGGCGCCGGCGCTGGTGTTTGTGCCGATCGCGTTTGCGTTTGCCGTGATTCCGTTCGGAGATGGTTTCAACTTCGTGTACGACGACGCCGGCAACTCGTTTACCGTGCGCTACCAGATTGTGGACTTCGGCGTGGGCGTGCTGTTCGCGCTGGCGGCACTCAGCCTTGCCGTGCACGGCCTGAGCCTGGGCGGCTGGGCGAGCAACAACAAGTTCGGCATGTTCGGCGCGGTGCGTGCAAGCGCGCAGTTGATCAGCTATGAAGCGGCCATGTTCATGGTGGTGCTGGCCATGGTCATGCTGTACGGCACGCTGGACCTTCGCGAAATGACGCTGCGCCAGACGGACGTGGGCATCGGCCTGTTGAGCATTTTCAAGTGGGGGATGTTCCAGCAGCCGGTGGCTTTCGTGATCTTCTGCATCTGCGCGTTTGCCGAGAGTAACCGCCTTCCGTTCGACTTTCCTGAGGCGGAAGCGGAATTGATCGGTGGCTACCACACCGAGTACGGCAGCATGAAGTTCGCGATGTTCTTCCTGGGCGAGTACTACGGCATGGTCATCCAGGCCTGCCTTGTGGTCACGCTGTTCATGGGCGGCTGGACGCTGCCGGGGCTTGACCCGACGCCGGGCACGTTCCTGGCAAGCCTGGCGGGCCCGCTGGTGTTCTGCGCCAAGGTTTCGATTTTCCTGTGGATCTACATCCAGGTGCGCTGGACGCTGCCGCGCTTCCGGTTTGACCAGTTGATGAACCTTGGCTGGAAGAAGTTGATCCCGATCGCGCTGGCCAACGTAGTAATCACAGCGCTGATCCTGAACCTGACCAACCGCTAGCCCGGATCGCACGGAAAAGCCCCGAGCTTGTGCTCGGGGCTTTCTGTTCTGGTCCTTGCCGCCTTGGCCAAGGCTTCGGCGCCTGGCCCTTCGGGTCACTTTCGCCACTCTTCCAGGTTTGCGAGGAACTTCTCTATGGGCATTTCGCCCAGCTCGCCTTTGTCGCGGCTTCTGATGTTGATGCTGCTGTTTTCTACTTCTTTCTCGCCGACCACTATGGCGTAGGGGATCTTCTGCAGGCTGGCTTCGCGGATCTTGTAGCCCACGCGGTCGTCTTTCAAATTCACCTCTGAGCGCAGGCCGAACGCAAGCAGCTTTGCGTTCACTTCTTTGGCGTAGTCGATGAACTTCTCGCTTACCGGGATGATCTGCACCTGCAGCGGTGCCAGCCACAACGGAAACGCGCCCGCGAAATGCTCGATCAAGATGCCCATGAAGCGCTCTACGCTGCCATAGCAGGCACGGTGAATCATGACCGGGGTGTGGCGTGCGCCGTCAGCCCCGACGTACACCAGGCCGAAACGCGCGGGCATTGAGAAGTCGAGCTGGATGGTCCCGCACTGCCAGCTGCGCTTCAGGCTGTCCCGAATATGAAAGTCGATCTTCGGGCCGTAAAACGCACCGTCGCCGGGGTTGAGCTTGTAGTTCACGCCCATCTCGTCGAGGGTTGACTTCAGGGCACTTTCGGCCTTGTCCCACACCTCCGCGCTGCCGATGGCCTTTGCCGGCTTGGTGCTCAGCTCAATGTGAACGTCGTCCAGCCCGAACGCGCCGTAGATCTCTTTGAAAAAGTTGATCAGCAACTGGATCTCGCCCTTGATCTGGTCCGGGGTGCAAAAGTGGTGCGCGTCGTCCTGGGTGAACGCCTGCACCCTGAACAACCCGTGCCGCACGCCGCTCAGCTCACGACGGTGCACAAGCCCCATCTCCGCGATGCGCAGCGGGAACTCGTTGTGGCTGTGCAGCCGGGTGCGGTACAGCATCAGGTGCCCCGGGCAGTTCATCGGCTTGACCGCCATGGGGCGGTCTTCTTCCACGTTTTCGTTGACCTTCTCTGGGTTCTTCTCGTCGCGCAGCTTCATCTTGGTGAAGAACATGTTCTCGAGATAGTTCTGGTAGTGGCCGCTGGTGTGCCACATGGACTCGCTCAGCACGATCGGGGTTTTCACCTCGACGTAGCCGCGGCGCTTCAGGTTGTCGCGCATGAAGTTGACCAGCAGGTTCCAGATGGTCGCGCCCTTGGGATAGAAGAACGGAAAGCCGGGCGCGTCTTCGTCCATGAAGAACAGTTCAAGCTGCTCGCCGAGCACGCGGTGGTCGCGTTTGCGGGCTTCTTCAAGAAACTTGAAGTGGTCCTCCAGCTCGGCCTTGGTGAAGAAGGCGATGCCATACACGCGTTGAAGCTGCTCTTTCTCGGCATCGGCGCGCCAATAGCTGCCGCTGACCTTGGTCAGCTTCACGAATTTCAACCAGCCGGTGTCGGGCACGTGGGGGCCGCGGCACAGGTCAATGAAGTCTCCGTGCTTGTAGAAAGTCAGTTCTTCGCCGCGCTCTTTGATGCCGCCGACCAGTTCCTGCTTGAACTTGTTGTGGCCGCCGTCGATGGCCTTGTAGCGGGCGTAATGCTCGTTGGCGTCGTCGTAACCGCTGACGCAGCGCACGAAGGGGTGACCGGCTTTCACGATCTTGGCCATTTCGGCTTCGATCTTGGGAAAGTCGTCCGGGGTGATCTTCTGGTCGGGCAAATAGATGTCGTAGTAAAAGCCCTCATCGACGACGGGGCCGATGGTGAGCTGAGCCTTGGGAAAAATGCGCAGGATGGCGTCGGCCATCAGGTGGGCCGCCGAGTGCCGCAGCACCTCAAGTGCCTCTTTGTCTTTCTTGGTGATGATGTGGACTTCGGCGCCGTCAGGCAGCTCGCGCTGCAGATCGACGATTGCGCCATCCACCTTGGCGGCGATAGCGACCCGGGCGAGGCCGTCGGAGATTGATTTGGCAAGGTCCGCGGCGGATGCGCCTGCGGACAGCTGCTTTGCGCTGCCGTCAGGCAGCTTTACGCTGATCATGGTTTTTCTCCTGTTTGGTGACGGATACGAACCGCCACACACTCGGCCCGGTGGATACGGTCCACCGTGGCCATTTACTACTAAACGCAAAGGTAGCTGCGTTTGTTGCACTTTCAATGGCAGGACGGGCTACAGTTCCAGCCGGCACAGCACGGGCGTATGGTCGCTGGGTTGTTCCCAGCCGCGCGGGTCGATGTCGATCCACGCCTTCGTGACGGAATCCTTGAGCGCGTCGCTGACCCAGAGCTGGTCGATGCGCAGGCCGTGGTTGCGCTTGTAACCGCCGCCCCGGTAGTCCCACCATGAGTACAGGCCGGCTTTGGGCTCGACCAGTCGCAGCGAGTCGTGCAGGCCCCAGTCGGCAAAGTTCTTCAGCCACTTGTGCTCGTCGGGGTGGAAACCGATTTCTCCTGCGCACGCCTTGGGGTCCCATACGTCGCGCGGCTCGGGCGCGATGTTGAAGTCGCCGCCCAGCACCACGGGCTCGGACGGCTTGCCGAAGCCGTCCAGGTGCCGGCGGAGAGCCTTGAAGAAGCGCTGTTTGTAGGCGAACTTGTCGCTGCCGACCGCCTGGCCGTTGGGTGCGTAAACGCTGAACACGTGAACGCCGTCGACCACTGCTTCAATCAGGCGGCTCTGGCCTTCTTCGCCGGGAAAGCCCTCGACCACTTCTTCGATCGGCAACTTCGACAGGATCGCGACGCCGTTGTAGGTCACCTGGCCGTGCACAGCCGCCTCGTAGCCCAACTCGCCGACTTCATCGAACGGAAAGTCGTCGGTCGGCAGCTTGAGTTCCTGAAGGCAGAGCACGTCCGGCTTGGCGGCCTTGAGCCAGTCCAGCAAGTGCGGCAGGCGCACCCGCAGCGAGTTGACATTCCAGGAAGCTAGCAGCATTCGGTGGTCCCATGAACCATTGCTCGTTACCGCTTAGAAGTAATAGGTGTACCCGACCAGCAGGCTGACTGAAAAGTAGTTGATGTTGATGCGCTTGCGGTGGCCGGTCAGCAGCTCATCTTCCCGGGGGTCGTCGAAATTGATGGGTTGCCGCGTGGTGCCGCTGCCAAGCGCGAACTGCAGGCCGAGCATCAACTCATGCTTGGGGCTGTGGTCGTCCTGCCGCGTCGTGAAGCTGATGCCGGTCGCGAAGTGAAACAGGTTCCAGGTGGCGACACCCAGGTGCAGATCGTTGCCGAACCCCAAATAGTCGGCGTTGGCGTCGGTGCGCATGCTCCAGAACCCGGTCCAGTTTTCGTGAAAGCGCGTCTCCATGCCGATCACGCCGTTGAAGGCGCCACGCTTGCCGTCGTGGACCGTGAGCAGCTTGCGGCTGCTCTCGCTCGGGAATGGGCCGATGATGAAAGCCTTGTCGCCCTCTGGCGCAGCGACCTTGTAGCGGCCGACGGGCAGAAACCACTCCCAGGCAAAGCCCAGCAGCACAGGCCCGAAGTCGTACTCGACCCCGCTGGCAATGCTAAGCGGCGACCGCACTTCGGTGGCCACGCCATCGCGGCGGTCGTTGGCCTCGAACTGGTCGCTGGTGCCGTTGCCGTCGATATCGAGGTCATCCACCGAAATCTGCTGCCAGACCGTGCCGCTGCCGAACAGGTTCAGGCTTGGCGTCGTCAGCGTCACGCCCATCTTCAACCCGTCAAATTGCATGCTCACGCCGGCTTTCCAGAGCATGCGCACGTTCCAGAGGTCCCAGCCGGCGGCGTTGCCTGCGCCGAACGTCTGGCCGGTGTCGTTGACGGCGCGCGTGGTGATGTTCACGCCGCGCGTTTCGAAGCGCAGCGCGCCCCAGTGAGTGATGCCGATTGCCAGCCAGTCGGTGATTGCCCAGCCAAAGCCCAGCCCCGCCCAGTATTCCTCTGTGCTGGTGTCAAACTGGAACGAGCCGATGTAGTGCTCATCGCCCGGAGAGCGAGTGTCGTCGATGACGTTTTCCCGTCGTTCGACGCGCGTGCTGGCGCGCGCGTCAAAAAACTGTCGGGCCAGAATCTGGAAGCCCAGGCCGATCCTGGCCTGGTCAAACAGGAACACGCCCGATGCCGTCAGCGGAATGATGTCGCCCTGCGTGCTGGTGATGTTGCGCCCCGCGCCCGCGCCATCGCTGAGCGTCAGGATGCTGAGCTGGTACCCGTCGGCGCTTACTTTGAGCGAGTCATTCTTCACCCAGCCAAGCCGCGCCGGGTTGTAGTACACGGCGCTGGTGTCGCTGACCCCGCCGATCACGGCACCACCCATCAGTGCGCTGCGAGTGCCAAACTGGTGCGTCCAGTAGTGATTGTCCTGGGCGGCCAGGCCGGCGCAAATGAGTAGCAGGGCGAGTAGGGCTCGCATGGTGTCTCCTGTGGCAAGGGGGCACCGGATTATCGAACCGCAGTGACCGATTACCAATAGCGAATTACCAATGCCGGGGGCATTGGTAATTCGGAACGAAGTGTCGTGGCTTGCAGTGCGCGTTACAGGTGGTGGTGCACAGATTCGACGTAATACGGGTCCTTCTTGGCCAGCAAGGGCGCCTTTTCCAGCGCCTTGAGCGTGACGAACAGGAACAGGCCCAGCACACCGACCAGCGTCCCGACGACCACGACTGTCCAGACGCCGGCTGCGGCATGCGGGATACCATCCACGGGGTGCGAGCGCGGCGCCACGAGCTGCCACAGGTCAATGAAACGCCCGCCCAGAGCAAAGCATGCGGCGATGGCAAGCATCTTGGGGTTACGCTTGTTCGGCCGTGGCAGCAGGATCAGGAACGGGATCACCCAGTTGATCAGCGGGTTCAACCCGAACGAAACCCAGAACCAGGGGCCTTCCCAGCGGGCCAGGTAATGCTGCGTTTCTTCAGGGATGTTCGAGTACCAGATCAGCATGAACTGGCAGAACCAGATGTAGGCCCAGAAGGTGGCCGACGCCAGCAGCCAGATGCCGACGTTGTGGTAGTGGTTCTCGTTGACCGACTTGCGCAGGTAGCCCGTCTGCTGCAGGAAAATCAGCAGCAGCGCCAGCATCGCAAACCCGCTCTCCATGATGCCGGCGAACTGGTACACGCCGAACATGGTGCTGAACCAGGTGGGCTCGACGCTCATGATGTAGTCGATGCTGGCAAAGGTCACGGTAATCGCGAACAGGGCGGCATATGGCGCCGCGACCCGGCGGCCGGTGGTCGTGTGTTTGACATCGCCATCCACATCCTGTTTGCGCGACGCGCGCACCAGTGCCCACGACGCGGCAATCCAGATGCCGAAGTAAATCGCCATGCGGATTACGAACGAACTGGGGTTCAGCCAGGCTCTCTTGCCCGCGAGCAGTTCACTGTGCAGGTCGCCATGGTCCACCGGGTGGGCCCATTCGTAGAAATTGCTGAACAGGGCCGCCAGCGCAATCAGCACGAACGTGCCCGCGGCCACCGGCAGGTAGCGCGTCATGGCTTCGGGCACGCGTTTGATGACGACGTGCCAGCCGCTGCTGGACAGGTGCGAGATGGAAAGAAACAGCGTGGCAAACAGCGGGAATCCAAGGCAGTACCAGGCCGCGATCACCCAGCCGGTCATCGCCAGTTCAACGCCGCCAATCCAGGTCAGGCCAAAGGCGACCAGGCCAACGACCATCATCCCGAAACTGGCCAGCTTGGCCAGCACTGGAAAGCTGAAGTGTTCAGGCTCGTCCATGACAGTCACGGTTGCCATTTACTTGCCCTCCTGCAACGAGCGCAGGTACACGACAATCTTCCAGCGGTCGTCGTAGTCAACGTGGCTGGCATGCGCGGGCATCGTGTTGAAGCCGTGGGTGATCGTGTGAAAGATCTCGCCATCGGTCAGGCGGTCGCGGACGGCTGCATTGTCGATCGTCGGCGCCCCGATGCCAAACTTGGTGACGGGCGCGTTGCCCACACCAGCGACACCGTGGCAGCCCTGGCAATTCATCGTGAACAGGCGCTTGCCGCGGGCCAGCAGCGCCTCGCGCTCGGTCCCGGTCTTGCCGGTGTACGGGTTGGTCAGTGTGCGTGACTGCACGCGACCCGCTTCGCCGGCTGGTATGTCCAGCCACTGCTGTCCGCGGTAATACGTGCCGTCGGGTGGCGGCATTTCGGCGGTGCCCCACTGCTCAATCGGGTTGGGCAGCGGCGCACTGTTCCATTCGGGGTAATGGTGCATCTGCTGGCTTTCCCACGCCTTGCTGTAGGCCATGTCGGGCATGTATTCGAAATTGCGCTTGTTGAAGTCACGCAGCACAAAGCCGGCAACCAGGCCGGACACAATGGCGCCGATCAGCACGCCCGTTCCAATCCAGACGCGGGCGGGCTGCTTCTTTTCATTGCGTGCCACGAAGTCATGCGCGATGTCTACCGCCTGCACGTGGACGTCAACGACCTTGTCGAAGGCTTTCTGCATTACGCCGCCCCCTCCGGGCCGCTGTTGATGTCGTAGTCAGCGTCCACTTCGCGAATGTCCTCCGCGTGGTTGGCGGTGAAAATCTCGCGGGCCTTGGCCTCGTTGAAGTCTTCGTCCACTTCCAGCACGATCACGAAGCGGTCGTCTGTCTGGCGCGCATGGAAAAGGCGCGCCTGCTTGCCGGGAAAGAGGAAACAGAAGGCAAACAGTGCCAGCATCGTGCATACGCCGCCGAACAGCACGGTCAACTCGAACATGATCGGGATCATGGCCGGCACCGGCAGCGTTTCCTTGCCGCCGATGTTGAGCGGCCAGTCCCAGTACGACATGTAGCCCATGCCCAGGAACGCGATCGTGCAGCCCATCATGCCGCACAGGAACGTCACCCAGGTGATCTTGGAAAACGGCAGGCCCATCGCGCGGTCCAGGCCATGCACGGCATAGGGCGCCAGCACGTCGTGGTACGTGAAGTTGGCTTCGGTGCAGGCCTTTGTGGCCTCGAGGCAATCGTCCTCGTCGGTGAAGACGCCGAAGAAGAGCTTGTTCTCTTCATCAGGCATGGCTCACCTCCGCGGCGGGTGTCTGGTCGTTGCCGGGCTTTTCTTCGTGCTTGTGCTTCTGCCCCATCTTCATCACACCCTTGACCTCGCCGAACGCGATGCCCGGCAGCAGGCGAATGAAACAGAAGAACAGGAAGAAGAAGATCCCGAAGCTGCCAATCAGCTCCATGATCTCGACGTGTGTCGGGTAATAGTGCGCCCAGCTGCTCGGCAGGTAGTCGCGGTGCAGGCTGGTCACGATGATCACGAAGCGCTCGAACCACATGCCGATGTTCACGAAGATGCTCATGATGAACAGGAAGATCGGGCTGCGGCGCAGCTTGCGGAACCACAGCGTCTGCGGGCTGATCACGTTGCAGCTGACCATGATCCAGTAGCTCCAGGCAAACGGCCCGGTGGCACGGTTGATGAAGGCATACTGCTCGTACATGCTGCCGCTGTACCAGGCCATGAACATCTCGGTGCCGTAGGCCAGGCCGACCATGCTGCCGGTCAGGATGATCACCTTGCCCATGTTCTCGAGGTGGTCTTCGGTGATGTACTGCTTCAAGTTCATGGTTTCGCGGGCGATCAGCAGCAGCGTGAGCACCATCGCGAAACCCGAGAAAATCGCGCCCGCCACGAAATACGGCGGGAAGATCGTGGTGTGCCAGCCCGGCAGCACCGACGTGGCGAAGTCCATCGACACGATGCTGTGCACGCTGAACACCAGCGGCGTCGCCAGGCCCGCGAAAATCATGTACGAGGTTTCGTAGTGGTTCCAGTGCCGCACCGACCCGCGCCAGCCCATGCTGAGCGTGCCGTAGAAAAACTTGCGCGCCCAATGCTTGGCGCGGTCGCGCACCGTCGCCAGGTCAGGGATCAAGCCGATGTACCAGAACACCAGCGAGATCGAGAAGTAGGTGCTGATCGCAAACACGTCCCACAGCAGCGGGCTGCGAATGTTCACCCACAGCGGCCCGCGAAGGTTGGGGTACGGTGCCGCCCACAGAAAGCCGATCCAGGGCCGGCCCATGTGAATCAGCGGGAACAGGCCCGCGCACATCACGGCAAACAGCGTCATCGCCTCAGCCGAGCGGTTGATGCTCGTGCGCCACTTCTGCCGGAACAAAAACAGCACCGCGCTGATCAGCGTGCCCGCGTGGCCGATACCGATCCAGAACACGAAGTTGGTGATGTCAAAGCCCCAGCCAACTGTCTTGTTCAGGCCCCACGTGCCGATGCCCTTGTAGATCTGGAAGCCGATGGTCAGCACGCCCATCAGCGCGACCAGGCCGGAGACCATCCAGCCGATCCACCACAGCATCGACGGCTTGCCCTCGATCGACCCGCAGACATCGTTCGTGATGTCGTGCATGGTCTTGCCACCGTGGACAAGCGGCATGCGAAGTTCTGAATAGTGGTGCGCCATATAGCCTTACTCGGTCCGTTACTCGTGCTGCGGTCTAGTGGTCGTGGCCGTCATGCCCGTGGGCTTGCGGCTTTTCCAGTTCTGCTTTTTCGTGCGGCTTTGCCGGGCGGTTGCGCACCTTGGTCAGGTACGTCACAGCCGGGCGGGTGTTGATTTCTGCGATGACAGCGTAGTTGCGCGGGTCGCGGCCCAGCTTGGCCACAACACTGTCTTTGTCGTTCTGGTCGCCGAACACGATCGCTTGCGTCGGGCAGGTCTGCTGGCAAGCGGTCAGGATCTGGCCGTCCTTGGGCTTGGTCTTGTGCAGGGCCGACGCGCGCTTGCCGTCGTAGATGCGTTGCGCGCACATGCTGCACTTTTCCATCACGCCCTGGCTGCGGATCGTCAGGTCGGGGTTCAGCACCAGGTTCATGGTCAGGTCGCGATGCTTGTACATGAACCAGTTGAAACGCCGCACCTTGTATGGGCAGTTGTTCGCGCAGTAGCGCGTGCCAATGCAGCGGTTGTACGTCTGGATGTTCAGGCCTTCGTCGCTGTGGCTGGTGGCAATCACCGGGCACACCGTCTCGCACGGCGCGTTCTCGCAGTGCTGGCACATCATCGGCTGGAACACCACTTCCGGGTTCTCAAGCGTGGTCTGCTTGCCGTCCTGGATGCCCTTGCCCTTGTCGCCGCGGGTATCTTCGAAATAACGGTCGATGCGAATCCAGTGCATTTCGCGGCGGCGCCAGACTTCGTCCTTGCCGACGATCGGAACGTTGTTCTCGACCTGGCAGGCCATCATGCAGGCGTTGCAGCCGGTGCACAGGTTCAGGTCAACGACCATGCCCCACTTGTGGCCCTTGTACTCCCAGCGTTTCCACAGCGTGACGTCCACGGGCGGAATCTCGTGATGGTTGCCGGAGTGCTGGTCCTGCTTCCACATCTCCAGCGCCGTGTCCTTGGCCAGCGGGCGACCCTCCTGGCTGTCGTGGGTCTGGATCAGCGCCAGCCGGTGGTACGAGCCCACCTTGGTGACGCTGCCGAAACCGGCTGTCGACAGCGGATAGGCGTTATCGCCGATCGACTTGCGTTCAGGGTCTACGGCATCGGACTCTTCGCCCATGCCGTGCACAATGCGGCCTGCGTGCGTGCGGCCGTAACCGAGCGGCAGCACAACCACGTCTTCAGCGGCCCCGGGCATGCGAACCACGGGCGCCTTGCACGTCGCGTCTCCGGCCTTGACCTCGACCAGGTCGCCTTCTTCCAGGCCCTTGTTCGCCATCGTGATCGGCGACATCGCCGCAAAGTTCGTCCAGCTTGCGCGCACCAGCGGGTCCGGCATTTCCTGCAGCCAGCCGTTGCCGGCGTGTTTGCCATCGCCAAGGTTGTAAGACTCGAACGTGACGATCTCGAACCCGTCGCCGCCGGCCACGTTGCCCACGCCGGCGACGTCGCCGGCGCCCTTGAACGCAGGTGCTGCGGCCGGTTCGCGGCGGTCGCGCACGCCCAGTGAAACGGCGGTCGCCCAGGCCATGCCGGCAAGGATGTTCTTTTCCCAGTAGGCCTGCAAAAAGGCGCGGTAATCGCGGGCGCCGTCGTTGTCGCCGGCCCACTTCAGCAGGCTTTGCAGGGCGCTGCGCGTGTCCCACAGCCGGCGCACGGTCGGCTGGGCCAGCGTGTACAAGCCGCGAATCGGCTCAAAGTCGTTCCAGCCCTCGTTCGCGTCGTCTTCGGCAGCGATCCAGTCGCACTCGCTTGCGGTTTCGTCGGCGTGGTGGCTGATCGCGATCTTGTTCGGGACCTTGGCCAGCAGCTCTTTGAACTTGGCGCCGTTGGGCAGGTCGAATACCGGGTTGACGCCCCACAGCACCAGCGTCTTCACGGCGCCGGACTCAAGTTCTTTGAGCAGAGCGCTGAGCGCCTCGTCGTTGCCGAGCTTCTGTTGCGAGTACGGCTCAAGCTCAAGCGTCGAGCCGTATGCACCCAGCTTGTCGTTGATCCAGTTGATCAGCCGCTGCTGTTTCACGTCGTGGCTGCCGCTGACCACCAGCCCAAGGCGGCCGGCTGTGCGCAGCTCTTTGACAATGCGTTCGATGTCCGCGGCGGGCACGGCGTGTTTGCCCGGTTCGCCGAAGCTGCCGCCAAGTCGGTTGGCAATGTCGGTCAGCACGGCCCCGCGCTCTGCGTTGCGGACACGGAAGCGTTCGTCGGCGCAGGCGCCGGTGGTGGACAGACGCGACTCGAACTGGATGTGGCGCGACATCGACTTCTTGCCAAAGCGCAGGTCGCGGTGCCTGGCCCACTGGCGCGCAAACTCTACGGGGCTGATCCAGTTGCCCAGGAAGTCAGCGTCAAAGCTGACCACAACCTCTGCGTTGTCAAAGCGGTAGTGCGGGATACGCGCATGTCCGTGCGTGTCGCGGTGCGCGGCGGCAATTGGCCACGCGCTGCACGCGTCATAGGCAACGTGCCTGGCGCCGGTCTTGTCGCAGAACTGCTGAATCACCGCTCGCGCGGCCGGGCCGTTGACCGTGCCCGTCAGCAGGCGCACGCTGCCGGCCTTGAGCGCGCCGGCAACGGCGGCATCCAGCGACGCCCATTGCTGGCGCGCATCGGCTTCGTCCCAGCCGGCGGGTGCTTCTTTGGCCCATGGTCCGTGCAGGCGGTCAGGGTTGTACAGGTTCCAGAGCTGCGCCTGGCCCAGCGTGCACAGGCCGCCCTGGTTCTGCGGGTGGTCGCGGTTGCCTTCGGCCTTCATCGGCCGGCCGTCGCGAACTTTCATCCAGGTGCCGCAGTTGGCGCTGCACATCTGGCAGGTTGACGCGTACTCGTACGGCACGCCCGGGGTCACGCCTTCGGGCTTGCGCAGCATTGGCTTGACCGTGATGTCCTGCGCGGTACAGCCGGCAATGACGGCGCCCATGGCGGCCATGCCGGTGACCTTCATGAAGTCGCGGCGCGACTTGCTGGAAATCTCCATTTCAGCGCGGAGTTCTTCCGGCATGTCGGCGAGTTCATCGGTGCGGATGTCGGTCCTGATTTCCATGCCGTCCCTGTGTGGCACACTAAGCCCTACGCACGAAGCACTAGCGATGGCAAGCGTCGCAGTTCAGCGGCGCTGCCGGTTCCCAGCCCTGCTTCTTGTACTCTTCGTTCCATGTACGGTGACAGTTCAGGCACCAGCCCATGGACAGAATGTTCTGCTGCAGTGCCACGCCTTCGTTTTCAATAGGGCCGTGGCATTCCTGGCACGTGAAGCCTTCGCCATTCTTGGCAATGCGCACGTGGGTCATGTGGTTGAAGTACACGAAGTCCGGATTGTTGTGCACCCGCTTCCACTCCACGCCCGTGCCGTCCGCGAACTTTGACGCCAGCAGCGCAATACGTTCTTTGCTTTCGGCCGTATTGCCCTTGACCGTGTTGTGGCAATTCATGCACGTCTGCAGGTTCGGCACGCCCGCGTGGCGGCTCTGGTCGGCGGCGGTATGGCAATACTGGCAGTCAATGTTCAGGTAGCCGGCGTGCAGCCGGTGGCTGTACGGGATTGGCTGCTCGGGCTGGTACCCGGTGTGCAGGTTCGCCAGCTGCACGTCGAACGTGTCGCGAATACCCAGCAGCACCGGCATCGCGGTGCCGATGGTGAGCATCAGGAAAAGGATCGCGAGCTTCGCGTTCATCTTCAGTGCTTCGCTTTCTCTTCGGCGCTTACGCCGTACATCAGTGCCACAGCGCGGCCCGCGTCAAGTTGTTCGTGCTTGCCGCCAATCAGGCTGTCAAAGCGCCACAACCTCGGGCGCGGTATCAGCATCAGGGTGATGACGCGGCTTTGGCACATGATGGCAAACGCCAGCGAACCCATGATCACGTGCAGCTTGGCGATGGCCGGCAGGCTGTAAATCGCGGGGTCCGACCCCTGGCTGAACGTGAACGATTCGACCCAGTGCTGCCAGGCCACGGTGGCGGTCCAGACACTGGCGTGGCGCACGGTCGCCCACGCGAACAAGCCGACGCCCAGGGCACCCATGACGTGGCCGATGATGGCCAGGTCAAGCAGGTTGAACTTGCGGCGGATCTTGGGCTCGGTCACGAAGCGCAAAATCAGGTTCAGGATGCCGAAGGTAGTGAAGAACGCGAGGCCCATCACCACGATTTCAAGAATGTCGCGTGCAATGCTGCTGCTGGCAATCGCCTGCGTCATGCGCGGTGAAACAATCAGGCAGAAGTGAATGGCGACCAGTCCCCAGATGCCCAGCGACAGCGGCACCGAGCGCAGCTTGCGCTCTTGCCCGTCAGTGAAGCGCGGGCCCTTGGTCTTTTCCATGCGCAACCACATCATCACGAACATCGGGCTGCCCAGCAGTGCGGCAACGGAAAGATAGGGCACCAGCAGCAACAGCAGATTAAGCAGTGGGTCCACCAGACGCAGGACATCCTCCAGCGTCTGCTGTGGCCACCAACGCAACAATCCACCTGATGGGTCGTCCATGTCCCTTGCCCTTGCTGCTACTCTTTCTTCTCTTCCGGCTTGTCTTGTGCCTTGTCTTCTGTCTTGCCCTCGCCACCCGCACTTTCAGGCGCTGGTGGCTTGGATTCTTCTGTCGCAGGGGATTCCGTTTTCGGTGCCTCAGGTGCGTGCCCGTAGCCGCCACCGTGGCTGTCGTCGTGGTGGTGCTCTTCGGGCGCATACGGGCCGTCGACGAATTCCTTCTCTTCCTTGGCAAACAGGTTGGCGTACAGGCCGGGCTCCATCAGCAGGATGAACAGCGCCGCCAGCAGCAACGCGAAAATCGGCAGGTAGTTCGACTCGCGCTCAGTGCCCACTTGCCGCATCTGGTAGTCAAAGAAGGTCATTACGGCTTCGAGCTCAGAATCCGTAAGGTGGCCGACTCCGTCGCGATAGTAGCGGTGCATGCGCGGCGCCTTTTCGCCCGACAGCAGGTTGAACAGCCCCTGCGCGTACATGTCCTTCTCTTCGCCGCCGTTGATGCGCGCGGCAACGAGCGTGTGTGAAATGTTGCGGCCCACGTTGCCGCCTCGAAGCTGGTCATCCGCACCCACGGTGTGGCAACCGATGCACGACGGGCCACCGTTGCTGAAGTGGCGGGCGCCAGTCACAAAGTCGCGGCCGAGCCGAACTTTCTTCATGTAGGCGCCTTCGTCAAAGTCAGCTACCCGGTTGCGAAGGATGTAGTCAATCAGGTCCAGGATCTGGCGGTCCGTGATCGCGTCGGCCAAGCCGCCGCGCGGTGTCATGTCGACGTTGGGTGTGGGGCCTTCCTTCTTCTGCATCTCCACGAAGTACGGGTCCTTCACGCCTTTCACGTCCTTGATGTACTCAAGCAGGCGCTGCTGGACGGCTTTGCCTTCGAACTGGGTCGCGGCTACCCGCTCATACAGCCCCGCGAAACCAGGGCCGACGGTCTTCTTCGTGGACAGGGTGTGGCAGGCAGCACAGGCAGAGTACAGCTTCTCGCCGGGGTGCGGCTGGCCGGGTGACCAGCCTTGCGGCGCAAACTGGCCGGCGTTCTTGACGCCGTCCGGCAGCTCAGCCTCGGGCACCGGCATGGCCTGGGCATCGACGGTTGTTGCAGAGACACCGAAACCAATGACCGTGCAGAGCACTGCCGCCAAGGCAAAGAAAACCAGACACGTTACACGCCGCACTTGCACTTCTCCTGCCGCAGGTTCGCCACCGGTTAAGACAACGCGAGGCCGCTGAGCGCCCCCGTCGCATGGATTGCACTGCTTCGCCGGTTGTGAATCCGCCCGGGTCAGACTCAACCCGGCTCCCGCGGAGATGGTTGTATATAAAGGAGTAATAGGGGGATAAAGCCCCTACGTTCAAGTTGTGCGCAAAAAGCGCCCACGACTGAAGTCAGGCTCCCAAGCCCTATTTCAAAGGGTCTGCAGCCGTGACTGTAGCAACACAGGCGTGAATGGTCTCCGGACCGTATTGGTCGGGATTAGCCCGGCGCGTTGTCAACCTTCAGAACGCTGAGGAAGGCACCCTGGGGCACCTCAACGCCGCCGATCATCTTCATGCGCTTCTTGCCCTTCTTCTGCTTCTCGAGCAGTTTCTTCTTGCGCGAGATGTCGCCGCCGTAGCACTTGGCCAGCACGTTCTTGCCCATCGCGCCGATCTTTTCGCTGGCGATGACCTTGCCGCCGATGGCTGCCTGCAAGTTCACCACGAACAGGTGCTTGGGGATTTCTTCCTTCAACTTCTTGAGCAGGTTGCGCCCGCGCTGCTCGGCAAACTGCCGGTGCACGATCATCGCCAGCGCATCGACCTCTTCGCCGGCAATCATGATGCGCACCTTGACCAGGTCGGCGGGCTCAAAGCCGGTGGTTTCATAGTCCATCGTCGCGTAGCCGCGAGTGCCGGACTTGAGCTTGTCGAAAAAGTCGAAGATGACCTCGGCCAGCGGCATCCGAAACGTCAGCATTGCGCGGTCGCGGCCCAGGTGTTCCTGGTTCTGGTAAAGCCCGCGCCGCTCAAGGGCCAGCGACATCACGTTGCCGATGTACTCGGTCGGCGTGATTACGCTCAGGCGCACGATCGGTTCAAGGATTTCTTTGTACTGCGTGGGGTCCGGCAGGTCGCCCGCCTTGGAAATTCGTTCATGGGTGCCGTCGGCGCGCACGATTTCGTAGGTGACGTTGGGCGCGCTCTGCACCAGGTCGAGGCCCAGTTCACGCTCGACGCGTTCCTGGAAAATCTCCATGTGCAGCAGGCCCAGGAACCCGCAGCGAAACCCGCTGCCCAGGGCATCGCTTTGCTCGGGCACGTAGGTGATGCTGCTGTCCGACAGCGTAATCTTCTGCAGCCCCTTGCGCAGCGCGTCGAACTCGGCTGCATTCGTGGGATACACGCCCGCATACACCATGGGCTGCGGCTTCTTGTAGCCGGGCAGCGGTTGTACCTGGTCTTTGAATTTGGCCAGGGTCAGCGTGTCGCCGACGCCGACGTCCTGCACGGTCTTGATGCCGCAGATGATGTAGCCGACCTCGCCGGTAGAAAGTTCGGGCTGCTTATGCATGCCCATGCGCACGACGCCGACTTCCAGCACGTCGAATTCGCTGCGTGTGCCAATCATGAAAATGCGGTCGCCCGCGCTTAACTTGCCCTCGCGCACGCGCACATAGATGACCACGCCGCGATAATCGTCGTAGACCGCGTCGAAGATCAGCGCGCGCAGCGGGGAGTTGATGTCGCCCTCGGGTGGCGGCACGCGCTTGACAATTTCGTGCACCAGCAGGTCAACACCCAGCCCGGACTTGCCGCTGACCTTGATCACGGTGTCTGGCCTGGTGCCGAAGGCGGCTTCGAGCTCGTAGCACGTGCGCTCAAAGTCTGCGGCAACCATGTCAACCTTGTTCGCAATGGGGATGACCTCAAGGTCGGCGCCGATGGCCAGGTACATGTTGGCAACCGTCTGGGCCTGGATGCCCTGGGTCGCATCGACGAGCAGCAAAGCGCCTTCACAGGCGTTCATGGCGCGACTGACTTCATAGCCGAAGTCCACATGGCCGGGGGTGTCGATCAGGTTGAACATGTAATGCTCGCCGTCCACGATCATCGGCAGCGCAATGGCCTTGGCCTTGATCGTGATGCCGCGCTCGCGTTCAAGGTCCATGCTGTCCATGGTTTGCTCGACGAGTTTGCGCTTGTCGACGGCTGCGGACATCCCGAGCAGGCGGTCCGCCAGCGTGGACTTGCCGTGGTCAATGTGCGCAATGATGCAGAAGTTGCGAATGTGTGAGAGAGGCAGGTCGGACACGGAACCCTCGGGCGCTGCAATCGGACGAAGATAGATAGCAACGCACCGCCGGAGTGCCAGTAGAAGAGGCTCGAATCCGTCACCAGATCGCGTCTGCCAGCGTCGGTCACAGCCGGTTGCGACCCACAGCGTGTCAAGGCACCGCGTAGCCGTCGTTTTTCATCTGCTTGGTGATATCATCGAGGGCCTTCGTGAAAGCCTCTTTGGGCTGCCCGACCAGCGCGAAATTGTCGTACTTGCCGGGGTGCGCCTGCTTCAGCGAACTCAACAGAATCTCGCTGACGGTGTCACGGTTGCTGCTTTGCTCTGCGTTCTCACGCAGTTTCTCGATTGCGACCGGCATCCACAGGTCGCGCAACGGCCCAGAGGCACCCGTCGCCAGGCGCGCCCTTTCTTCTTCCGGCAGTCCGTTCTTGAGCGCGCTGGAAATGCTGCGCCCGAACTCGCCCTTGACCGCCGCGGTCAAACCGCCGCGGAACACCTGGTATTCGCGGGTGGCGGCCTCGTCGCTGCTCCAGGACTTCGACTGCTCGAGTGCCACGACAATCAGCGCGATGCGCACGGCATGTGTCTCAATCATCGGCTGGAAGGCCGTGTTGATGACCTCAACGCGGGAGCCCTTGAGTGCCTGCAGGTAGCCCAGAACATCCTTGTCACCGTACTGGGTGCCCAGCAGTTCCTTCAACAAGGACGCATGCTCAGCGCTGGATTTGGTCAGTCGGGCCAGCAACGAGCGCAATGCGTCGCGAAGAGTGCGCGGGTCGTCGGGGTTATCAGGCAGCACCGCCTCTGTGCTGCGAGCGCGCTCGAGCAAACGCCGCTGCAATTCGCTGGCCGGCTCAGGCGCGACGCCCATTTCCTGGTACACCTGGATCAGCTTGATCAGTACCTGCACCGACGTTTCCGGGCCGCCCAGAAGCCGTGTGTAGAGGGCGCTTAGCTTTTCGGACAGCGGCGGCTTCGACAGCGACTCAAGCACTGCAGCGCCCTTGCTCTTGGGGATGGACTCGCGCAGCGTTGACAGTGCGCCGAGTGACACGCGCTCCTGATCGGTGGATGGAATCTCGGTACAGCCCAGTTGAACGAGCGATGCCGTGCAGGCGACAATGTCCACGTTGCGCAGGCGTGCCAGGTAGGCCAGCGTGTCACACGCGCGTACCGCCAGGTCGGCGTAGCGCTTGCGGGCCGGGGCTTCCAGCGTGGCGGCCAGCTTGTCGGCGGTCAGCTTCAAGAGCCGGTCAAGCTCGGCAATGATGGCCCGCGCGGCTTCGGACTGGTCGGCATCTGCGATCACGCTGCGTGCCTGCGTGATCAGCGTTTCCAGCAAAGTGTTACTGCGCGCCTCTACGCCATCGAGTTCTGTCCGCAACAACTCTGCCAGGCGCGTTGCGGCCAGTGGTGAGTTCAAGCCGCGCACGAGTTCAAGCCGCAAATCTGAACTGATGCCATTGGCTGCCAGGCACTGGTCAATGAAAGGAAATGCCAGCGCCGGTTTTCCGCTTTCGGCCAGCGCATTGGCGCAGCTCTTGCGCAGTTCTTCGGGCTCTGTCGCTGTGTTCAGTACCTTGCCCAGGACCTCAATCGGTGCCTTGGCGGCGTCGTCGGTGAGACTGGGCTTGAGAAGTTCTTTCAGCAGCTTCACGGCTTCCAGTCGCACCAGCAGGTACTTGGCTTCTTTCAAGCGAATGACCAGGGCGTTGACGTCGCCGCGTTCATCTTTGCGCATGCGCTCAAGCAGCACCTCGAGCAGTTCTTTCTCGATGCGCGAGCGGTCTTCTTCGGCCTTGCGCCGCGCCTCGTTCTCGCGGTCCGCGATCTCTACGATCAGGTCAAGTTCGGATTTGCCGTCCAGCCAGGCCGTCCACTCTTCGGCAGTCTTGTGGGTCAGCAGTGCCAGCCGCGACAGGCTGCGCATGGCCACGGTACTCAGCTCGGTCTCTTTGCGACCAAGTGCCTCCACCAGCGGCGGGATCAACTTGGCGGCGCCTGCGGCGCCTCCGATACGGCGACCCGCGCTGGCGGCGGCGGCAACGCGCTCGCCGGCGACCTCGGATTTCAGCATGGTGGTGATCACGGGCAGCGCAGCGCGCTTGAACGCGACAACCGCTTCGCCGGCGATCCGCGCGTTGTCGCCAGGGTCGTTGGCGGCAAGCACCAGGGCCGGGATGAAGCACGCGTGTCGCGCTGACTCGTTGTCGCGGACGTACTCAAGCAAGTCCTTGAACACGTCTTCGGGCTTCTTGTTTTTCAGAATGCTGAGCAGCGGGTCCGGGTCGCGTTTCTGGTCGGCCGCCTTGGTCAGGATGGCGGCAAACGCCGCACGGCGCGCGGCCTGGTCGGCTGCGGCTTGCAGTTGCTTGACTTCCTCGGCGAACGGGCTGCCCTCTTCAGGCTGCAGTTGCAGGCGTTCGTCGCCTGCCACCGCCCCGCCCTGCGCACGACACGGGCCGCACGCAATCAAACACAAGCCGAGGATGCCAAGCACCCAAATGGGCACCTGTCCTCGCATGGTATCACCTTGATGCTGTTGAGGATGCGCATAGCGCACCCCGTCCCGGCCCGTACATTAAACGCTATCGCCCCATGAAATGCGAAACAAAACGCCGGCAGCCGCCCATGGTGCCGATTCGGCCACGCGGTACCCTGCCAGCCATGGAACCGGTACTCGCCGCCATCGCGCTTGGCAGTAACCTTGGGGACCGAAAAGCCGCAATTCAGGAGGCTCTGGGGGCGATCAGCCGATTGCCGGCCACGCGCCTGCTGCGGACGTCGGACCTGATCGCGACCGCGCCCGAGGACTCACCCCCGGGTGCCGGCGAGTTCCTGAACTCGGCCGTGCTGGTCGAGACGTCGTTGACGGCCCGGCAACTGCTGGATGCCATGCTGATCATTGAGCAGAGGCTGGGCCGCGAGCGCACGCAACGCAATGCACCGCGCACGATTGACCTTGACCTGCTGCTGTATGGCAGCGACATCATAGAGGAAGAAGGTTTGCAGATTCCGCACCCGCGCATGCACGAGCGCGTGTTCGTGCTGTGGCCCCTGCTCCAGATTGCGCCGCGCATCGCCAACCCGCGCACCGGCGAGCCTTATGCTGCAGCGTTCGCACGCATCAAGGGCGCTGGGGCGTAAGGTCCGCGCTGCCTTTCTTTTCGCCCTCAACCGCGATCACACGCAGCTTTTCGTACTGGAATGAAATGCTCTCGGTCATGCCAAAGCCCGGCGCCATGTCGGCCCCGTTCGGAAAAACCGAGCTGATCGTCGCGTTGACCATTTCGATGTTCATACGAAAGACCTCAATGCCGTCTTTCTCGGCCACCAGTTCCAGGCCCACGCTGTGCAGCGCCTCGCCCGTGGCGCAAAGCCGCATCAGCACCGGGGTAGCGGCGTCGGACTGGCGGAACACGGTCACGTCGTAAAGGTTGGCGCGGCGCGGCTGCCCGCTGCTCAGGGGCTCGGCGTGCACGCCCAGGCTGCACGATTGCAGCGGAAAGCGCGAGGGAACAGCATCAGTTGGCCGCAGGTAGCGGTCGAAGTCGGCGATCTTGAAAGACCACTTCTTGATTGGCTCATCGCTCATGCGATCCCTCAGAGCTGCGGACTCATCATTCTACCCCATCAATGTTTGACGCGCCGGGCAATCTCGCGCTTGGCCTGCTTCTCTTTCAGTGATTCCCGTTTGTCATACAGCTTTTTGCCCTTGCACACACCCAGCTCGATCTTTGCAAAGCCGTTCCGGAAGTAGACGCTCAACGGAATGAGCGTCAGGCCCTGTTCTTTCAGTGTCTGCCGCATGCGCAGAATTTCGCGCTTGTGCAGCAGCAGCACACGCTTGCGTTTGGGTTCGTGTCGCTCGATCTGGTTGCCGGCGTTCCATTCCGGGATCTGCAGGTTGAACAACCAGGCTGCGTACTTCTTGCGGTCAACCATGGCGTAGGCGTCGCTGATCACGCAGTGGCCGGCGCGCAATGACTTGACCTCGGCGCCCAGCAGCTTCAGCCCGGCCTCGAAGCGGTCCATGACGTGATAGTCATGGAATGCGCGCCGGTTCGTCGCGACGACCTTGCGCCCATCCGACTCGGACTTGTCCGCTTTTCCGGCCTTGGCCATGGCGAGACGTTAACGGGACGCGGTTGCAGGCGTAAGGGCGTGTCACTTGCCCAGGCTGGGCGGAAAGATCCCGTCGAGCTTCCTGGAGACCTCTTCGGTGATCTGCACCTTCAATGCGTCCAGGTTTGCCTTCAGCTGTTCCAGCCGCGTCGCGCCCGTGATCACGCTGCTCACGCCTCTTTGCGCAAGGCACCAGGCAATCGCCAGCTGTGCCCGGGTAACACCCAACTCGTCGGCAACAGACTTGAACTTCTTCACGCGTTCTTTGGCGTCTTCGGTCAGGTACGCGTTGCGCAGGTTTTCGCTGCGCCACAGTCTGGTACCTTCGGGCAGTTCTGTGTCGTACTTGCCGCTCAGCAGGCCGCTTGCCAGTGGGCTCCACGTCACCAGTCCCATGCCGGCTTGCTCGGCGGTCGGCTGTACGTCGGTATGGAAGCGCCTGCGCGACAGCAGATTGAGTTGCGGCTGCTCGACGCGCGGCGGGTGAGCCAGCCACTCGCGCGCGCTCTGGTGGGCAGCGCGAATCGTGTCGCCGTCAAATTCGCTGGTTCCCCAGTACAGCACCTTGCCCTGGCGTATCAGTTGGTCCATGGCGAGTACGGTCTCTTCGACGGGTGTTTCGGCGTCGGGCCGGTGGCAGAAGTAGAGGTCAACGTACTCGGTGCCGATGCGTTTGAGTGACTTGTCGATGCTTTCGATGATGTGCTTGCGGCTTAGTCCCTTGTCGTTGACGTCGTCGCTCATCGGCCAATAGCACTTGGTGCTGATGACAAGTTCGTGGCGCGGAAACTCGGCAAAGACTTTGCCCATGGCGCGTTCGGCTTCACCTTTTTCGTAGATGTCACTGATGTCGAAGAAGTTCACGCCCTGCTCATAGGCGTGAGTGATGATCGCCTTGACCGTGTCCTCGGCCTTTACGCTGGCGCCGTAGGTCGTCCAACCGCCCAGGCTGATGGCGCTGAGCTTCAATCCGCTGCGACCCATCGGCCGGTACTGCATGTCTTTGTGGAACATAGAAGCCTCCGCCAGCAACTTAGCGATAAGGCGAACAAGGGAAACAGTCCTTTCGGAAGAACCGTGATCAGCCGGCTTTGCCTGATACACTGCGCGCCATGCATGCCGAAGTTGCCTATCTCTTCCGCCACGCGCTGCTGCGTGATGCTGCCTATGCATTGCAGACGCCGCGTGACCGCGCGCGCCTTCACACATTGGTGGTCGATGTAGTCGAGGCGGCCTTCGACGAGGGCGAAATTGCCAGGGTGGCCGCGGACCTTGCAGACCACCTGCATTCCGCGCAGGAGATGCGGTCCACCACCAACCTGCGGGAGTTGAGGGCCCTTGCCGATCGTGAACTGCGGTTCCTCAATATCGCCGCGCGTCACGCCAAGGGTAGATACTGGAACCGCGAGACCGTGGCGCTGTGGGACCGTGTTGCGGGCCACGGCGCAGCCAGCGCCCCTGACCGGACCAATGCCCTGCTTGAGGCAGGCCAGGTACTGGCGCACAGCGGGTCGCTGGAAGCAGCGCGTGAGCGCTTTGATCAGGCACTGAGCCTTGCCACGGCCGAAGGACTACGCAACGAGGCGGGACATGCGCTGCGCGGCATCGGTATCACCTTTGCCCAGACCTCGGGCCCGGTGTTTGCCCTGCCCTGGGTGGAGCGCGCACTGGTCGCGTTTCGGGAAGCCGGCAATCGAACCGGCGAGGGGCTGGCGCTGAGCAACCTGGCGCAGCTGCACCGCAGCACAAGCCACCCCGAAGAGACACTGGTTCGCATGCGCGAGGCGCGCGTGGTGCAGCGCGCAGCCGGCGACCGAAAGGGCGAGGGCTCCACCGTGAACAACCTCGCCAACGTGCTGAAAGACGTGGGGCGCCGCGAAGAGGCTGAAGCCACCTACCAGGAGGGACTGCAGATTGCCCGCAGTTGCGGCGACCTGCAGCTTGAAGCTACGCTCACCGGCAACCTGTCGGCCCTGTACCGCGACTGGCGGCGCTTTGGCGACGCCGACCGCGAGAACCTGCACGCGCTTGAACTGGCACATCAGTGCGGCGACCTGCGTGCCGTGGCGGTTGGACTCACGAACCGCGCAATGCTGATGGCTGCCGCCGGCAGACACGAGGCTGCCATTGAGGCTTACGCCACCGCGATCAGCGCGCTCCGCGACGCCGGCGACCGCATGTGGCAGGGCCTCGCCCTGCTGAACCTGGGGCTGCTGCACAGCCAGTTGCAGCAGTTCAAAGAGGCAGAACCCGCGCTTCTCAATGCACTGTCCGTCTTCAGTGGAATGCGTGAGCGGGGATCCGAGGGCGTAGCCCGCGGCGCGCTGGCCGATGTCTATGCCGCGACTGCGCGCGCGCAGCAGGCCGACGATGCGTACAAATCCGCACTGGCACTGCTGGAGCAGGCGGGCCAACTTGACCAGGAGGCGGATTTCCGCGGGCACTATGCCGTGTGGCTGCGCGGTCAGGGCGTCAACGGGCCAGCCGACGCCCAGTTCACGCGCGCCCTTGCGGCGTACGAGAAAATCAACGACAGCCGGGGAGCTGAAAAGCTGCGCCAACGCTGGGACGAGGTCAGTTCAGGACTTACTTGACCCCGTTGCCATGCCCGGCTGGGCCGCAGAATTTGCCGTCGACCGCTTGACCTTGTGGATTCCGTGGGTACTGTTTTCGGCCCGGTTCAGGCGTTGGGCTTAGCGCGGCACTGCCGCCCCCAGCGCTTACCGAGAGACGCACAGAAAGAGAAGTCATGTACGCAATCATTGCCGACGGTGGACGCCAGTACCGCCTTGAGAAGGGGATGGAGTTCAAGCTTGACCGGCTTGAACAGAAGCCCGGCAGCAAGATCACATTGAGCGACGTGCTGCTGGTTGCCAACGGCGACAGCGTCAAGGTGGGCGCGCCCAAGGTTGCGGGCGCCAGCGTTGAAGTGGAAGTGATCAGCGAGGTCAAGGACAAGAAGACAATCGCCTTCACATACCGCCGCCGCAAAGCCAACAGCAAGCGCAAGCGCGGCCATCGCCAGCGCCACACCCTGGTCAAGGTCACGGACATCAAGGGATAACTGAACTGGACGCGGCGACGAACACGTCGCCCACAAAAGCGGAAGAAAGTCATGGCACACAAAAAAGGCGGCGGCAGCACAGCAAACGGTCGCGACAGTAACCCCAAGTATCGGGGCCTCAAGCGCGCCGGCGGTGAGTTTGTCCGCGCCGGCAACATCCTGATTCGGCAAAAGGGCACGCGCTTCCACCCCGGCAAGAACGTCGGGATGGGTCGCGACTTCACGTTGTTCGCCCTGTGTGACGGCACCATGTGTTTCTCGGGAACGACCCGGAAAAAGGTGAACGTCCAACCTGCTGCATAGCCTCAACTTGGAACGATCATCACGCCCGGGTCCGAAAGACCCGGGCGTTTTGTTTTGCTTGGCACAAACGGGGGGTAGCATGCGAATGCGATGTAACTGATCACCTGCGAGTCCAGAAACTGATGTGTGTCTAACTGACGGCGGCAAGACCGCCAAACCGGAGAAGAAGCCATGACCGAAGCAACCGAGTACCGCGGGATCCCCCGCATCGGCGACAAAGCGCCGGACTTCGAAGCCATCACAACCGAGGGCAACCTCAAATTCAGCGAGTGGAAGGGCGACAAGTGGGCTGTCCTGTTCAGCCACCCCGCTGACTTCACGCCCGTTTGCAGCACCGAGCTGACCGAGTTCGCGCGCCGCAGCAAAGAGTTTGACGGCTTGAACACCAAGCTGATCGGGCTGAGCATCGACAGCATTCACAGCCATCTGGCCTGGCGCGAGAACCTGAAGAAGATCCTCGACGTCGAAATCAATTACCCGTTGATCGCCGACCTGAACACCGCCGTGGCCCAGAAGTTCGGGCTGCTGCACCCCAACGAAAGCCAGACCGCCACGGTGCGGGCTGTGTTCGTGATCGACCCCAAGCAGACGGTGCGGGCGATCATCTACTACCCGCTGAACGTCGGCCGCAACATTGATGAAGTCGTGCGCCTGGTGCAGGCCCTGCAGACCACTGACAAGCACAGCGTCGCGGCGCCGGTCAACTGGAAGCCCGGCGACAAGGTCATCGTGCCGCCGCCCAAGACGGTCAAGGACGTGGCCGAGCGCCGGAGCCACAAAGAGTATGAGCAAGTTGACTTCTACTTGAACAAGAAGTCCCTGTAACAAGCCCGGGCCCATGCCCCGGGTGAGCAATCAAGGGCGGCCCTCAAGGGGCCGCCCTTTTGCTTTGACCGTGGGCGTTGCGGCCCTATGTTGTCCTCGCTTACGAACAGACTCTGAAACAGGAAAGCAACATGAAGACATGTATGGCGGTGATGTGTGCGCTCTTGATCGCGCTGTTTGGCCTGTCGGCCTGCGGCGGCGGTAACGACACCAACAGCAGCAACAGTGGCGCTACCAATAGCAGCAACAATGGCACCACCAAAGAAGCCGACAAGCCCAAGACCCCGGCTGAAGAACGCCAGGCCGTGGCCAACAAGATGGCCGCCGCCGCCGAGGCAATGGATGACGCAGCGCTGAAGGACCTGTTTCTGCCCGAAGAGCACGCGAACGCAGAAAAGCGCATCGGCAGCGGGTGGCGCAAGATGAAGGACGAAGGCTTTACCGTCAAGGCAAAGACCCCGACGATTGAAGAGAAGGATGGCAAGTTCTTCGCCACCTTCTCCATGACCGTTACCTACAAGGACGGCACGACAGAAGACGACACCAAGACGCTGGCAATCGTCGAAAAAGAAGGCAAGTACTACATGAGTTTCCAGCGCTAGCCGCGCAAACCCGCACGGGACCGGCGTAAAGCCGGTCCCGTTTGCTTTGCCTTGGTGCGCGGGCCGGATATGCTGGCTGGACATCAATCACGAAAGGGCAGACCCATGAGACTATGCGCCGCTACGCTGTGCCTTGCTGCTTTTCTGCTTGCCGGCTGTGGAGCAAACGGCACGGGTGGCACGGGGGGCGGCTCTGGCGGCGGCGCTGGCAGCAACGCCGGTTCGAATTCCGCAGGCAATGAATCCGCGGCGGACAACGCAGACTCAGGCTCCAATGATCCCGCTGGCGCCACAGACAGCGGCAAGCGCGACACGCAGGTGGCGGCGCTGGTCAAGGCGTTTCGTGACCTGAACGAGAAGTCTGTTCTCGACCTGTTCCACCCCGACCACAAGAAGCTGGCCGAGGAACGCATGACTGGCGGCTTCAAGAAGATTCGCGACGCTAAAGGTGAGTGGCTGGTCGAGACCAAGCCGATCGCCGAGAAAGACGGCAAGTACATCGTTGAGGCCACGATGACCATCAAAGAGCCGGGCCAGAACCACTCCGGCATGAAGCGCTCGCTTGAGTTGGTGCTGCACAGCGGCAAGTGGCTGTTCAAGTTCTATCCCTAGGAGTACCGGCAGCTTGATGGTTGCGGCGCGGGTTTGCCCCTCGCGTTATCCGGTTTGCCATTGATAATGAGGCGACTCGACACTGCACCGGAAACCACGGACGCTACACATGCGCATATTGCTGGCTGACGACGAACGCGGCATCCGACTGACGCTTGCCGAAGACCTGGAAGACGCAGGCCACGAGGTCGTTGCCGTTGAAGACGGCGAGCAGGCGATTCGCGAACTCAAGAAAGCCCGCTTTGACTGCATGATCACCGACCTGGTCATGCCCAAGGTGGACGGCATCAGCCTGCTGCGTTTTGCGCGTGAGCAGGTGCCTGACGTCATCGCCATCATGATCACCGGCAACGCAACCGTAGACCGCGCCATGGAGGCGGTACGGCTTGGCGCCAAAGACGTGATCGAAAAACCGTTCAACAATGAACGCGTGGTGCTGCTGGTCAACAACTACGGCGAAGGCCAGACCACGGGCCGCAAGTACGAACAGCTGGTCCAGGAAGTCAGCACCGAGTTCAAGATTGAGCAGATGGTCGGCAGCAGCCCGCAGATGAAGCGGCTGTATGAAGACATCAAGACCGTGGCCGAAAGCGACTTCAGCGTGCTGGTGCAGGGCGAAAACGGCACGGGCAAAGAGGTGATTGCCACCGTGCTGCACCAGTACAGCTCGCGCGTGAAGGGCCCGCTGATCAAGGTCGCGTGCCACGTAAGCAATGTCAACCTGCTCGAGGACGAACTGTTTGGCCACGAAACCGGGGCCTACACGGGCGCCACGTCGCGCCGCATCGGCCGCTTTGAGCAAGCCGATGGCGGCACCATCTACCTTGACGACATCGACGACATGCCCGTCGACACGCAGGCCAAGCTGCTGCGCGTGCTGCAAGAGCGCGAAATTGAGCGCCTGGGCGCCGACAAACCGATCAAGGTCAACATTCGTGTCATCGCCAGCACCAAGGTCGACCTGCTCAAGCGCGTCGAGACTGGCGACTTCCGCCGCGACCTTTACCACCGCCTGAACGTGATTGACCTGCACGTGCCGCCGCTGCGTCAGCGCGAGGGCGACATCCCGATCCTGGTCGAGCATTTCATCAAGCGCTATTGCCCTGACCGCGAGCTGAAAGTCGACCCCGAAGCGTTGACCGCGCTGGTGCTCTACCCGTGGCCCGGCAATGTACGCGAGCTGCAGCACAGTGTGCAGCGCGCTATCGCCTTCGGCAAAGCCGGCGGCGTGCTGAAGAAAGAACACTTCCTGCGGGATTACACCGCCGAGTTGCCCCAGGGTGCCGCGACACCCGGCGACGACCGCCGCATGCTGAAAGACGTGGTGGCCGCAGCCGAGACCGCCCACATCACCAACGTGTTGAAGTTGACCGACGGCAAGATTGAAGAAGCCGCCCAGATTCTCGGCATCAGCCGCAAGAACCTGTGGGAAAAGCGAAAGCAATACGGCCTTCTGGACGAGTAGGCGGCGTGACCCCGATTGCTGATTGAACAGCAAATGACCAATCACCAGATCCCAGTCACCAATGAGCAATTGCCCAAGCCCCATTGGATGCTGGTTGTTGGTCATTGGTCATTGCGGTTCCCGAGACCTGCGGGGGCGTCGTGACCGAGACCGCCCGGCCTGCCGCCGTACCCGCCTTCGTTGCCCTGCTTCGTCGCGAATTCACGGTCGAGATGCGCACCAAGACCCTGATCACCAGCATGGGCCTGTTCGCCATGCTGTGTGTCGTGATCTTTGGCCTGGGCGTGAAGGGACTGGCGCTCGACGAGACCTTCCGGCGTTTCGTGCTGGCCGCGTTGTGGGTGTGCACGTGGTTTGCCGCTGTGGTCGGCCTGAACCGCGCCGCCGCAGCCGACCGCAACAAGAGCTTCTTTTCCGCGTTGATGCTGCTGCCCTTTGACCCTGCGCTGGTCTACCTGGTGCGGCTGGCCTCGACGCTGGTGTGGCTGGTGATTACGCAGGCGCTGCTCGTGCTGCTGGCTGTGCCGATGCTGAAGTTTGATTTCTTTTCGCAGCCGCTGATGTTTGCGGTGGCGCTGATGGCCGACGTGGGCATCCTGGCGCTGGGCGTGCTGCTGGCGTCGGCGACGGGGCGCCTGCGCGGCGGTGAGGCGCTGCTTACGATCGCGCTGTTGCCGGTTACTGTACCGGTGTTTCTGGCCGCGACCGGCGCGACCGAAGCGCTGCACACGGGCAGCGGCGCAGCCGAGGCCTGGCCCTACGTGTTGTTGCTGGGCGTGTGCGACGCTATGTTTCTGGCGCTGGGCTTGATGCTGTTCGGAAAGCTGAACGAGGGCTAGACCCGGCCGGGAACCATGACTGCAAAGACCTCCAACGCCCCCCTGATCACGCTTGCCCTTGCGGCGCTGGGTTTGATTGGTGCCGAGATCACGCTGTACCTGTCCTACTTTTACACGCCGGTGCAGATCTCGGCGGGAACGCTGTACGTGGTCACGCCCAGCAGCGGCAGCACCATCAACCTGTATGAAAGCTATCGCATCTTCTTCATTCATCTGCCGGCGGCTTACGCCACCGCGCTGTGCTGCACGCTCGCCGCTGTTGGCGGCATCGCATGGCTGTTGACGCGTAAAGACGCATGGCAGGCGTTGATTGTCAGCGCATCTGAAGTCGGCCTGGCCACCGGCGCAATTGTGCTGCTGACCGGCACCTTCTGGGCCGACTACGCGTGGGGCAGCGGGCGCATCGGCAGCGGCTGGAACTGGGAGCCGCGCCTGACCACGATGCTGATCCTGTGGCTGGCGTTCGCGGCGCTGCTGGTGCTGCGTCGCGCCATGGATACCGACAAGCAGCGCGCGATGATGACAGCCGTCTACGGCATTCTGCTCGGGCCGCTGTATCCGCTGGTCAGCAAAGCCATCGAGATCGGCCAGACCAGCCACCCCAAAAGTTTCAGCGACCTGCTGAGCGCGCCGGAAATTGCGACCACCAAGCAGGTTGCGACCATCGGGGTCATGCTGGCGCTGGTAAGCCTGGTGGCGGTGCGGTATTGCTGGAACCGGCTGGGGCAGCGCATGGCGCAGGAGAGAGCGGCGTGAGACAGGCCTTCGGAACATGGTTGGCGGTACTATGCGCGCTCGTGCTGCTGTGCGGGACAGTGTTCGCGGACAGCAAGTCCGAATCGTTGAAGCCGCTGGGCGACAGCCCGCCCGTTGAGCGCGGGCCGGTTGTGCCGTCAGCGGGCGAGGCCGAGTTGCGCAAGCAACTCGAAGCCGAGTACCGCGCCGAGCTGGAGAAGCGCCTGGCGCAAGAGCGTGACAGCTACGCGGCATCGCTGACCAGCCTGTGGATCGCCAACGGCGCGGTGTGGGCCGTGTTGCTGTTGTTCGTGATCATGCAGGCGCTGAGTGCCCGCAAGCGAATGACGGAACTGGATAATCTGAAGAGGGACAGGGAGAGTTGAGCGGGGAGGCGGACAGGGGAAAAAAACTTCCAGCGTCTGTTCTCCAGCTTCCCCTTTGATCCTATGCCCGAGCCACTGTTCGATGACGCCACGCTGGCCCGCATTCGCAACCTGCGCCTTGCCGCGGGTCGTGTGCAGCGCGGCGGTGCGCGTGGCGAGCGACTGTCGCGCCAATTCGGTGCCAGTCAGGAGTTTGGTGCCCACCGCGCTTACGTGCACGGCGACGACCTGCGGCGCGTGGACTGGAACGTGTACGGCCGGCTTGGCCAGATGTTCCTGAAGCTGTTTGAGCTTCCCGGGCAGTTGCGCGTGCTGCTGGTCGCTGACGATTCCCCGACCATGCACTTCGGCGCTCACGACAAGTGGCTGGCAGCGCGGCGGGCGCTGGCAGCCGTGGGCCTGGTTGCCTTGTCCGGCGCCGAGCGCGTGCTTGCATGCCGCATGTCCGACGCCAAGCCCGAGGTGTTTGACGGCACCGGCGAAGCCCGGCTGTTGCAGGTGTTTGCCGCGATGCAGGTGTCAGACACCGCGGCCAGGCCCGCGGCGCGCGCCTTGTTTGAAACGCGGGGGCGCGACAGCGTGCTGGTGCTTGCCGGCGATTTCCAGAACCGCGAAGCCGCACTGAGCCTGCTGAGCGACGCCCGGCGCGCAGGCGCGCGGGCGGTGGCGATCTGCGTGCATGCGGCCGAAGAATTGAACCCCGCGCTGAAGGGGTTTACGCGCCTGCAGCCGGTAGGCGCACACGACGTGAAGCTGCGCGTCGATGAGCGCGTGGTCGCCGCGTACAAAGAAGAGCTGGCGCAATGGCGCGAAGGCACGCGGCGGGCAGTGACAGCGCTGGGCGCCGGGCTGATCGAGATCGACAGCGCCGACCCGATCGAGCCCCTGATGGTAGACCTGATGCGCACCGGCATCGTGAAGGGCTAGCGAGCTGCACAAAGCGCGAATCAGTTGTCCGCGCCATCTTTAAACTGCTGCGCGCTCCGTATGCGGAGTGACTGTTGCAGGCGTTCTGCCCGCATGCAGCTGGCCAAGGCGCGCGGGTGCAGGCACCCGGGCCACTGCTCAGCCGGACGCGCCGGGGGCAGAGACCTCCGGGCTCTGCGGCATGGCGTCATACCGTTTCAGTCTTTCCTCCAGGTCGCGCACGACCATTGCCGTGCGGGGTTCGTGTTTCGCGGTAAACCGCATGGATTCCAGCACGCGCAGCGGAAACTTCGGCGCGGGGCCTTTGCGGCCGCTCTCGCCCCAATGTTTGAAATCGCGCAACCATGCATCGTGTTCGGCTTCGTAGGCAGCGGCAGTCGCGTTGTCTATGTACGCCGGTTGGGTTGCGGCTGAAGGCTCGGCCGCTGTCTCGGGTGCAGGCGGCACCGGCTGCCATTGCTTCAGCGATTCACTCATCATTTCCTGTTGCCGGCGAAGGTCGCCAAATGCGTTCGCGCCCCGCGGCGACTGCGGCCGCTGCATGGCAGTGGCGGGGGGTTTGGGGCTGCTTTTCAGCACGGTTTGGCGAAGGCGCATGCGCTCGGGTTGCGCAAAGTCGGCGATCGCGTTGCGGATTTCCATGATGCGATGCAAGTAGTTCACTTCGCCCATCAGCTTGAGCAGTACGTCGTCCTTGTGCGGCGACTTGTCGCCCAGCAGAGTGTTCGTTACTTGACGCGTCAGCAGCTTGATGTGCAACCGCAGGTCGCGAAACATCCACTCACGGCCGATCGCGCTAAGTACCACTTTGTCGCTGACGCGAAACGCAGGCGGTGCTTTGCCTGCGTCGTAGGCAGCACGCGCGGCGTCGGATTCGCGCTTGGCAAGAAGTTGCGGCGCACGGGCGGCCTCGACGGAGTCGTCGAGGCTTGCGGCGTCGAGGTCCTTCAGCAGGTCGCTGATGATGGTGTCGATGGCTGGGTCCATGGTTCGGGTTCTCCAGGGACAAAGCTTTGCCCCTTAACCCCAGGAACCCATGGACACAGGAGTTGAGTTTCAGGAGGCAAGGAGCAGGCGGCGGGAGGCAGGAAGTTCAGCCGGCAAAGCCACTTGCGCGCGAAAAAGAATTTTCAGAATTCGCAGGCAGGGGTGAGGCTTGTGTCGCCCGCGAATGTGGCCGGATGCAGGAGCAGGAGAAACTGTCAGCTCGTGCCCCCAACCCGGTTGTGAAAGTGATCGCCGTTCCCGCCTGATCGGCCGCCGAACGACGGCGAGCCAATGGGGCTTGTCGCTGCTAGCATGCCGTGATGCTTGAGTTTGCGCGCGAGCAATGGCTTTGGCTGTTCCTGCTGCTGGCGGTGTTCTACGCCGCGTGGTTGCTGGCGCGCCGCTATCGCAAGCAGCGCGTGACTCACGCCGTGTTGTGGGACCGTGTGGCAGCGCGCGTGATTCCGCCTGCGTGGAAACGCATTCTGCGCACCGTGCTTACCCTATTGATCGCGACGGTGATGCTTGCTTCGGCTGTGCTGTATGCCGCGGGCTTGCAGCGTCCGCCCGACGAATTGCCGGGGCCCCTGCTGCTGGTGATCGTGCAGGACAACAGCGTCAGCATGCGCGCAATGCACGGCGAATCCACGCGCCGCGAGATGGCGCACGACCGGGTGCGCGAGCTTCTTGGCGCCATGGGCGAGCATGACCGCGCAGTGCTTGCCCACTTCAAGCATGGCCAGCCGCTGCTGGGCGAATGGCGCGCCAAGGGCGCCGAGCCGGGCCCAATGCCGCCCACAGACTTTACGCGTCAAGACATGCGCGCGCTGGCGGCGGCGGTGGACACACTGACGCCGCCGCCGGGCATGCCGGCGCGCCCCGCGCCGCGCAAACTGGTGATCTGGCTTGGCGACGAACGACTTGACTTGCAGCCCAAGCCGGCGCCGCAAGTGTCCGCGTTCGGAAACGCGCTGGACCTTGGCGGCACGCCGTTGATCTACGAGACGTTTGGCGGGCCAGCCGACAACGACGCGATCATTGCCGCACGTTACACACCCCCGGCCGCCAATGACGCTCATGGTGGGGTGGTCGAGGCCGCCACGCTGAGCGGTCGCGACCCCATCGTCCGCGTCGGCACAGAAGTTGAGTTGCGCGGGCGCCGGGTTGAGCTGCCGCCGGTCACGGGCGCCAACGAAGTCCGCATCAGCACCGATGGCGGCGATGCTTTGCCCGACGACGACGAAGTCTCGTTTCTTGCTCCCCGCGCGCGTATCGCCGGCGTGGCGGTCTGCTATCCGGCCGAAGACGGCGAAGCCAACCCGTTTTTGCTGCAGGCGCTGCGCAGCTTCTTGCCCGGGCGCGAGTTTTCGACGCATCCTGTGCCCGGCACAGCCGAAGTCAGCGCCGACCTGCTGATTGCCGACCGGGCCCTGCCGGCAAAGTACACCGCCCGTGCGGTACTGCTTTTTGGCGTGGGCGGCGAAGCCGGCGACGTAGGCCCCCCGGTGCGTGCCGAGCCGAACTTGCGCGCGCCGGTTGATGCCGCTGACGTGGGCTTTGAAGTGCCGGACCTTTCGCTGATTTCGGCGCGCGAAGCCAGGCCGCTGGTCCGGACAGGCTTGAGCGCGCTGACACGTCACATTGACGGCGGCGTGCTGGTGGGAGTGCAGCGCACACCAAACGAGATTCTGTACTGCGGCTTCGTGCCGCACGAAAGCACGCTGTTGCAGGACCGGTCAGGCCTGCTGTTGATCCTGCGCTGGCTTGAGGCCGTGCAGAGAGTCGAAGAGCCCCGCATCCCGCCCCTGGTGCAAGCCGGCGAGCCCGTGGGGGTGCGCGCCGCGGGCGATGTGAAAATGTCTCTTGTGGTCTCGCCTGATGCGATGGATGCCGCTTGGGGGGACGCCTACCGCGACCCGGGCTCGCGGCTGGTGCGCGGGCCGGATGGAATCGTGAACTGGACTGTTGCGCGTGAGCCGGGGCGCTGGAACCTGCATGCGGGGTTGGTCGAACGCGAGCCGTTCACGATCCTCTGGAGTGACCCGCATGAGCAGTCGCTGCCCTACGTGCACCTGGCACCAATACCGCTCGCTGCTTTCGGGCCGCCGGAGGCCGACTTTGACCTGCGCGACTGGCTGCCGGGGCTGTTGTTGTGGCTGGCGTTGGGGCTGCTGGTGATCGAGTGGGCGTTGTGGCTTGTGGGTGTTGTGGAATAGCGCAGGGGCACGAAAGCACAGCGGCCGGGGTTTCCCCCGGCCGGTGTGCGTGAGCGATCACGGTTGGCTTAGCTCTCTGACATCTGGCGCAGGCGCTTGCGCGACAGAATCGTCACGCGCTTTCCGCTGGCCTTCAGGATGCCTTCTTTTTCCATGCGGCTGAAACCGCGGCTGACCACTTCACGCACGGTGCCGATCTGGGCGGCGATTTCGCTTTGCGTGTAGGGCAGCACGATCATCAGTTCATTCTCGCCTGAGTCGGCGTGGTTCAGTGCGATCCAGCTTTCCAGCCACTTCGCAAGCCGGTTGTGGGCGTCTTTCAAGCTGAGCTGGTCGACCAGGTCGAGCATGCTGGAATAGCGCTTGCTCTGTTCCTTGAGAATCGCGACAGCCAGTGCCGGCTCGCGGTGCATCAACTCGCGGATCACCGGCAGTTCAATCTCGATGACTTCGGTGGTCATGCGGGCCTGGCAATCAACATGCGACGCCTTGTGGGGGTCGGTCAGGCTGGTAAGGCCGAACACATCATGGGGCCGGGCATACCCGAATACCTGCTCCTTGCCGGCTTTGTTCACACGGTAGAATTTGAGCTGGCCCGACAGGACGACACAGAAGGCGCGCGGAGGCTGGCCGGTGGCCAGGTACACTTCGCCATCTTCCAGGCGCTTGACGCTCGCGGCGGACTCAAGCCTGGAAAGGGTGTCGTCGGAAAGGCCTTTGAACAGCGGGATTTCTTTGAGCATCTCAGTGGCGTGCATCTCAGGATTCCTTTCGGGGGACAACCAATGCGCCCTCATCGTGAACGAACCAGCAATGGCCGTCCTTCCCGATGCGGTCAAAACATCCCTGGGAAACTCATGCCGCCGGTCACCTTCGCCATCTCGGCTTGTCGCAGTTCCTCGGCTTTTTTCATGCCCGCATTCACAGCGGCGATGATCAGGTCCTCGAGAAGCGAAAGGTCGTCAAGATCGACAGCGTCTTTCGAAATCTCGATTTTCACCAGTTCTGTGGCCCCTGAACAGATGACCTTGATCAATCCGTCGCCTGCCGAGCCCTCAACATAGCGCTCTTTCAACTCTTCCTGAATCTTGCCCATGTCGCGCTGCATGCGCTGGGCCTGCTTCATTAGATCGCTGAAGTTGCCTAGACCTGCCATGACTTCTCCCGGAGTGCCAAAACATATAAATGACTGGTTAACTATTCGCAAGGCCAGACTGGAAATGTCGTCAATTTTGCCTAACGCGCACCGAACTTACGTTTAAGTGCATCTACTGCTGCCATCTCCTTTTCACTCAACTCCCGCTTCCCGGGCTCAAGATCAGCCACTGGTGACTCTACTCGCGCCACGGGCGCATCCGCCGCCGAATCCAGGCGTGACAGAAGATTCTCCAACGACTCCAGCCGCCCAACCAATGCCAGCTTGACCAGTGTCGTCTCGACGACCACGCGCGGAAACGCCGCCCGGCGCACGCGGTTTCGGCAGTCAGTCAGCAGCTCCGCGACGTACACAAGTCCATGTATGCCAAAGCGATCCGCTACAGTCTTGAGACGCGGAAGTTCATCTGCAGGCACATCGAGGCCCACGCCATCACCACCGCTGGCGGCAACCATGAGCAGCGTGCGGGTCAATGACACGAGGCTGGCAAGCACTTCCGCCACGTCTTTGCCGCTGTCGAACACTTCTTCGGCGAACAGAATGCCCGCCTTGGCATCGCCGGCGGCAAGCGCCTCCAGAAGCATCAGCAGTTTGGGTCGGCTTACAAGGCCGAACACGCGCTCTGCGTCTTCGAGTTTCGGCGCAAGCCCGCAGAAGGCGAACAACTGGTCAAGGCGCGAAAGCGCGTCGCGCATGCCGCCCTCAACCAATTCCGCGACTGCGCGCAGCAAGCCGTCACCGGGGGTCGCCCCTTCGGCGGCGCAGATTTCTTCAAGGCGCGTGACAATCTCGTTCATGGTCACGCGCCGGAAATCATAGCGCTGGCAGCGCGACAGAATGGTCTCGGGAATCTTCTCAGGGTTCGTCGTTGCCAGAATGAACTTCACATGCGGCGGCGGTTCTTCGACGGTCTTGAGCAATGCATTGAACGCGCTGGTCGACAGCATGTGCACTTCGTCGATGATGAACACGCGGTAGCGTCCGCGCGCCGGGCGCGTTTCAACCGATGCCAGGCGTTCGCGAATGTCGTCCACGCGGCTGTTGCTTGCCGCGTCCATTTCGGTTACGTCGAGGTCTTCTCCATTTGTGATATCGACGCAGCTTGCGCATTCGCCGCAGGGCTCTGCACCCTTGCGGTTGGGGCAGTTCAGGGCGCTGGCCAGCAGCCGCGCCGTCGTTGTCTTGCCTGTGCCGCGCGAGCCCGTCAGCAGAAACGCTTGCGCCACGCGGTTAGTCGTGATGGCGTTGCTCAGGGCAGTAACGATGTGCGGCTGGCCCACGAGGTCGGAAAACGTCCGCGGGCGATATTTACGTGCAAGTACGGTGTAGGCCGGTTCAGCCACAGTGCTTAACCCTGGACAAGAATCAGAGAATCAGCGGCACTTCATACATGCCGGCCCACACCACGTATGCCCAGTTCGCCAGGCAGACCAGCACAAACGCCGCCCACAGCATGCGGCGCTGTTGCTTTGTCGCGACCAGCACGACGCGCTTTCGGCGCGGCAGCACCAGGGCGAACCAGCTGAACGCGCCCCAAACGAGAAAGGCCAGAAACCCAACGGCCAGGGGGTTGTACTTCAGCGCCAGCAGCGGCTGTCCGACAAACAGCGCGGTCACCGCGCGCGTGCCGCCGCAGAACGGGCATGCGGTGCCGACATAGCGCAGCGGGCTGTGCACCGGCGGCAACCAGGTGGTGACGAACGACAGCGGGATGTAGATCGCGGCGCCCGTCAGCAGAAACAGCGAGTACATTTCCCACGGCGACGGGAAGCGGTTTTTCAGCGTTTCCACGCGCAAACGCATGCGCGGCGCGCGCTCAGGAGCATGTGCTGCCGCTTCAGCGGGGGCTTGGGCAGCAGATGGTTGGGTCGCAGTAAGCATGGCAGCCTGTCGTATGGGGACGCAAAGATAGCAAGTCAAGCCGACTGATACAGCACGCAGCCTGCCCGCAGAATTGCCATCGGGTTTGCCGAAGTCCGCCCGTCTGTTAGAAGGCGTATGAAACCCACATGTCCGGGGACCAGAAGCGCCCATGGGTGATTTTCAACCCGAAACTGCCACGCTGGTCGGCAAGGCCTGCCGCGGCGACCGTGATGCTTTCGCGGCGCTGATGGAGCGTTATCAGGAAGGCGTGTTCGGCCATCTGCTGTCGCGCTGTGGCGACCCGGGCCGGGCGCAGGAAGTTACGCAAGATGCTTTTGTTACAGCATTTACGACACTTGCCCGGCTTGAAAAGCCGGCCAGTTTTCGCTCGTGGGTGATCGGCATCGGCATCAACCTGCTGCGTCGCCGTAAGAAAGAAATTGCGAACATTGACCTGCTGCAAGGCGCCCAGGACGGCCGTGAAGACGGTTTGGGGGCTCTGGCAAGTCACGAGCAACTGAATGCCGTGCGCGAGGCGATCGACGACCTGCCGGAAAATTACCGCACCGCCCTGATGATGCATTACTTCGACAAACAGCGCGGCAAAGCCATCGGCGAGGAGTTGGGGGTCTCCGAGGGGGCAGTCCACATGATTCTGCTGCGTGCAAGGAAGGCACTTTCAGAAAAGCTGAAAGATTTTGATCCCGGCAATGACTAGTTGCGGACCATCAGTCCGGGTCTGAGGACAGATCGCCATGCAGGAAGCAAACCACAATCGCGAAGAGCTTGAGCTGCTGTGCTCGCGCAACCTTGACGGCGACATTTCGCCGGCAGAGCGCGCAAGGCTCGAGTCGGCCCTGAAGGCTGACCCCGAGTTGCGCGCCTTCGAGGCGCGCCTGCGGCCGGTACACGGCATGGTGGCTTTGCTTTCGGACAGTTTCCGGTTGCCCGCCGATTTCCGCGAGCGAGTGTTGCGTGAAGTCGAGGCCCCGGTCATCCAGTTGCCGACCCGGCGCTGGACGCCGTGGATTGCCGCGGCGGCTGTGCTGCTTGCGCTGGGCACAGGCATTACGGCCATGGTCTTCAACGAAACGGGTGTGCCGGAAGCGACGCCGTATGTTGCCGGCCACAATAAGGGGGATCACGGTGCGGTGTCCCCCGACAGGACCGACCCGGTGGTGGAAACACCCAGGGCCCGGGTTGTGGCAGTCAGCAGCGGTGAAATCGAGTTCACGGACGCCGGCGGGAACGTCACCCGCAACCACGGCATGGACGGCCAGCTTTCCATGCCCGCAGAAGTGCGTGCGCCCGCGGATTCACACGCCACGCTGCAGTTGGGCAAGGGTGCGGTGGTGCTGCAAAAGGGTGCGCGCGTGCGGCTGTCGGATGTGGACGCCGACGGCGTGCCCGACGTGGAGCCGATGGACGGCGACATCTACCTGGAAAGCTGGGCGCAGACGAGCGTGCGCAGCAAGGTGGACAAGGTCAAGGTCAGTGTGGATCGCGGTGGCTTGAGTTTGCGCAGCACGCCGCAAGGCTACGTCGCATCGCCAAGTTACGGCGGCGCAACGGTAGGTGAGATGGCAGTCGGTTACCGGCAGTGCGCGACGATTCGCGATAACGGCGTAAGTGTCGCCGCCTGTGAAGACCCCGGGCTTGAAGGCTGGGTCATCGACGGCCGCGCTGACGCAATCAAGCTGGAACTGAAGAACCTGCTGGGCGCTCGCTTTGAAGAAATCACCACCGACCAGTGGGCGCAGTGGGACAAGCTGCTCAAGGGCGTGCTGTCACGCCCCGACGAGCGCGCCAAGCATTCGTACATCCTGAAGCTGCTGCTGAAGCACGGCTTCTTTGAAGAAGCCGGCGAGAAAGAGATCGAGGCCTTTGGGCGCATCGCCGAAATCCTGGGCGAGGGCACGACGGAAGACGACATCGCCGTCAACGAACTGCGCATGATCAAAGAGTTCGAGAAGGCTCTCCAAGAAGACCCCGAAGCCATGGCCCAGTTCAAGCGCATGCTGCGCGACATGCTGGAACGCATGGCTGAGCGGCAACGCAAACCCGACTAGAGCACTTGCAAGGTTTGTTTGCGGGCTTGCGCTTGCGGCGAGCTTCGCATCCCTGCGTCGCGCTCCTTCAGCGTGGCCGCCTGCCACGCGTGCGTGCGCGCTGCTTGATCTGCTCGCGCGGCGCGGAATCTCTGCAAACAAAGCCCGAAAGAGCGCTAGGTCACCACGCCGTCGACGGGCTTGAAGTGTGGAAATGGTTTTTCCGACTCTGCCAGGCTGATCAGCGCCGAAAACTCACCCAGTTCTTCCATGCGCTTCCAGAGTTTCTGGACGGCTTTGTGATCGCGAGCCTTGGCCGCTGCGCCGGGCTTCCACTCGAAGATTTCAATAAACGTGCCGTCTTCGGCTTCGGCCAGGATGGCGGGCCTGTCGGTGATCAGCTCTTCGACGCGCAGTGTGGTGTTGTGCTGCTGGATCAGCTCCAGCATCGCCTTGCGTGAAGTCGCGGCATAGGGCCGGTACATCGCAAACACTATCTCGCCGCTCATGGGTTTCTTTCGCAGGGTCCAATGCCTGCCTTGTGCAGAATCGGGCCGCAAACCGCAACCAGCATCACGCGTATTTGTCTTTCGTTTCCGCCGGCTTGCCGGTCAGTGCAAGTCTGACCCGGGCTGGTGTCGGGAACATCACGACCGTCACCACGGCAAACAGCACGAAGGCCGGAACCGTCAGCACATGCGGTCCCGTCAGCAGCAGCGCAATGCCGGCAAACAGTGCGGCACCTTCGGCGCCGGCCACGACGATAAGGGCCCGGGTTTTGTATACCGCCAGCTTGGCCTCATCAGTTCCCGCCTTTTCCAGCTTTGCTGTCAGCGCGCGGTTCATCACTGAGCCCTGTACAGCCGCCATTACCGTGAGCGCCAGTTGGCCGTAGCGGATGATGTCGAACATGTCGGTTTCGACTTCGCCGATCGGGCCGTACACCGCCCCGGCAACGCCGAAAGCGGTGGCTAACAAGACGGTTGCGCCCACCACAATGCCCAGCCCGCGCGCGGTGTCAGCGATCTGCTTTTCCATGGTGGCAATCTAACGTTTGCGGCCGAAGATGTGCTCCGAGATTCGACGGCGGGCGCGCAGCAGATAGTGACTGACCGCGCGGCGCCCGATACCAAGGTGGCGGGCGATTTCTTCTTGCGGCATCGCGTGCGTGTACGTCAGGTCGAACACTGCCTGCATGCGCCCGCGCAGGATCGAGCGGTAATCGGTCAAGGCCCGCGCAGCCTGGATTTCGGCGGCAAGGTATTTGGCGTACTGGGCTGCATTCTTGCGGTGCAGACCGTGTATGCGGCCGTGCTGCTCGTCCGGCAGCAGGGATTCAACAGCTTCGCAAGGTTGGGTACAGGTGGCACGAAGGGGGCATTTGTCGCAGGGCATGAGACCTCGGTCGGGTGGGGCTCCGACCTTCAGGAGGTTCCGGCCTCAGATTCTAGAACATTACATATAGTAATAGTTGAGTCAAGGACGGAACTGCCAGACGCATCCGCAGCGACGGCACTTCACCTCGATCACGACCGGCCCCAATGCCTTGAAAAGAAGGGCGCCGCAGTCGCATCGCACGTTGCCTGCCGGGGGTTGCGTGCGGCGTTTCAGGTTGTCGGCTGGTCGATTGCGTGCCATGTCGTCTTTCGCCAAAATATGACAGAAAGAATTATATTAGGCGCCGCGACAATGGCGCCGCTTGCCACCGAAAATCCTTGCAAGTCTTCTCCCGTTCAAGCGTTCCATCGGCGTGATACTCTCTTGGGCGGTGGCTGTGCTTGACGCGTTACCCTGACAAGCCACTATGAAGGTTGCTTTGCCGAAACTGGAAGCCTGCTGATGCCCATCCGTATCGTGGTTCGAGTGCCGCGCGGCAGCACCACGGAGGTTTCCGAGCACACCTTCACGCGCAGTAAAATCCTGGTCGGGCGCTCGCCGGAGTGCGACCTGGTGCTGCCCGGCGACGAGGTTCGGGTCTCGCGCCAGCACATTCGCCTTGAGCGTCGCGAGGGTGGTTACCTTCTGGTCGACCTGGGCTCGCGTAACGGCACACTGCTGAACGGCGCCATCATCCCGCCTGCCAGCACGCACCCGTTGAATGAAACCGACGTCATCAAGATGGGCACGGTCGAGCTCGAAGTCGTCCGCGTAGTGCTGGACGAACGCGCCGAAGACAAACAGGACGCCATTCGCAAGGGCAACAACACCAGCGGCCGTGTGCCGGCTGTCGGGTCTGACCCGCGCGAGCGCGCGGCCCTGGAGGCCTTGCAGGCGGTCTCGAAATTCTTCGTGGGTGAAGGCGAGTTCACGTCGCCCGAGCAGGTCAAGCTGTTCGGCGAGATGATTCGCATGAGCCTCGACATCCTGCTTGAGGGCCTGTTCAGCGCGCTCTCGCAGCGCAAACAGTTCGAGGGCGAGTTCGACGCCAGCGTCACCATGGCGTTCCAACGCGAAGCCAACCCCATGAAGTCCAAGCAGGAACTCGCCCAGTTCAAGCGCTTTCCCGTCGACTGGAAATTGCAGCCGCCGCTGCACGAGGTCAAGGACAGCCTCGAGCGCGCCACCAAGGACATTGCCCAACACCAGATGGGGCTGCTGGCCGGCATGCAGCAAGTACTTGATGCGATCGTAAAGCGGCTTGACCCGCTGAAGATTGAAGAGAAGTCGAAGGAAAAGGCAGGCCTGCTGGGGCGGCTGAGCCCCGGCAAGCTGGCCTGGCACGAGTACCTGAGCACGTACAGCGAGTTCCTGGCTGAGAGCAGCAAGATGTTCAACGAGATGATCTACCCCAACCTCCAGAAGGGGTACCTGCTTTCGCACAAGGAAAAGACCAAAATTCTGGCAAGCGCCGCAGAGCTTGCAAAACGTGCCGAAGTCGTGGCCGAAGCCGCAGCCCAGAGTGCAGCCAACCTGCACCGCGACGACGCCGAGTCGCCCGCGCCCTGAATCGCACAGATCACGCCGCTTGACCTTGTTGCGCCGCGTCCCCAAACTGCGGCGCTTGGCTTTCTTTGGGGTGGGCAATGGCTTTGGTCGTCGCGGTTTCGCGTGCAGGCACCGACACCACCCTGGGTGAACACACATTTGGCAAAGAGGCGCGTTCCAAGGGCATCGTGTTTGGCAGTGCTCCTGAGTCCGACGTCGTGGTCATGGAGCTTAAAGAACAGCACGCTCGCCTGGAAAAGCGCCGCGACGGCTATTACTTCGTCGACCTTGGCACTGAAGGATTTGCCGTGGACGGCAAGAAGCACGATGCCGGAACCGATTTTCGCGTGTCTGACGGCACGCGCATTCTGTCGGCGGGCATCGTGTTTCACTTCAAGCGCGAAGCCACGCCGCTGCGCACCACGCGCGTCACGTCAACGCCTGAGCCGGCTACGTCAAGCACCGGCAGTCACAGCAGTCTGCAAGCGATGTCGCACGCGGCGCTGAAAGACCTGTCGCGTTACTTTGTCGGCGAGGCGAACTTCGAAAACGTCGGCGAGATCCGGCGCTTCAAGGCGATGCTTCAGCTTACGCTGGAAGTCGCCATGGAGTGGATGGGCAAGGCCCTGCGCGGCCGGGCCGAGTTTCAGGACCAGTTCAGCGCGCCGGTCACGCAACTGTTCGCGCATTCGCTGAACCCGCTGAAGAAGATGCAGGACATCAGCACGATCGCCAATTTCCTGTTGGACTGGCGTGAAGAACGAGACATTGAAAGCATCCGCGAAACCCTGCGCGACGCGTTCACCGACATGGTCAAGCACCAGATGGGCATGCTGGCGGGTTTGCAGCAGTTCATCAATGACCTGCAGGCCAAGCTGGACCCCACGGCCATTGAAGAAGCGGCGGGCAAAGGCAAGAAAGCCTGGAAGAGGTATACCGAGCTTTACGGCGACACGTTTGCCGAGAGCAGCAAACTCTTTAACGAGTTGATCTACCCAAGCATACGCAAGGGCTATATTTTCTCGCACGATGACGTATCAAGCGACACGAAGGACTAACCAGCAGGGGAGCCGTGTCATGAAGATGATTGCATTGACCTGTACCGCATTGGCCATGATGCTGTTCGGGTGCACGACCACTTCGGTCACCATGAAGCTGCAGGCGATTGAGCCCGTGAACCTGGCAGACGGCAGCAGCGATTCGCGCGTCGTCGAAGTGCGCATCTATGAGCTGAAGGACAAGACCAAATTCGAACAAGCCGTCACTGAGGACATCTGGGACAAAGCCGAAGAAACCCTGGGCGGCGACCTGCTGTCGGTCAAGAACGCCGACCCTGTGTACCCGCAAAAGCCCAACGCCGCCGAAGGCGGCACCAAGGTCGTGATCGACCCGTTGAACGCTGACACAAAGTTTATCGGCGTGCTTGCGTTGATGACAAACAGCGACACGGTGGGCAAGCGCCACGTGGTGGTAACGCTGGAAGAAGCCGACGACGTGATTTTCCGGATCACCGGCTATCACATTGAGGTCAAGCGGTAACGTCGGGCACGCGGGCAAACCGAAAGCGGACGAATATGGAGCACCAACAGAAAGTGCTGTGGACCGAGGGGATGTTCCTGACCCCGCAGCACTTCCAGCAGTGGGACCGGTACATCGAGAACCTTGTGCAGCAGCGCATTCGTGCGTTGTCACCGCTGGGTTTTGGTGTGCGTGATCTTGCCATCCATGAAGAGGGCCTGGCCAACGGCGAGTTCAGCATCTCGCGCGTCGCCGCGATTCTGCCCGACGGCCTGGTCGTGGATGTGCCCGGCACCGACGACGCGCCGGCATCGCGCAGTATCGCCGAGCACTACACCGCCGAGCGCGAACGCCTGGGCGTGTTCCTGGCCGCGCCGATCATCCCCGACCAGGGCGTGGCCCAGAGCCCCGGCGGCTTTCATGACGGCAGGCCCACGCGCTATCGCGGCCGCAGCCTTGAGATCCGCGACGACAATGGCCAGGGCGCCAAGCGCGAAATCAGCGTGGCGTCCACCCACCTGCGCATCCTGTTTGACGGCGAGTCGCTGGACAACCACGCATGGGTCAAAGTCGCCGAGCTGGGACGCACCAGCACAGGCGGCTTTACGCTGGCCGAAACCTATGTGCCGCCGCTGCTGTCGATCGGCGGCAGCGGGCGCCTGATGGGCACGCTGCGCAAGATCCTGGAAATCCTTGCCACAAAAAGCACCGAGTTCGCACGCCAGCGCCGCAACCGGGGCGCGGGCCTGGCCAGTTTCAGCATGGCCGAAAGCGCCAGCTTCTGGCTGCTGCACACGGTCAACGGCGCCATTCCGCCCTTGCAGCATGCGTACAACACGGGCACGTGGCACCCTGAGCGCGTGTACATTGAACTCGCGCGGCTGTGCGGCTTCATGTACACGTTCGCCGGCGAAGGCCACCCCAAGGACGTCCCGGCTTATGCGCACGATGACCTGGCCGGGACCTTTGCGCGCCTGGAGGCCCGCCTGCGCGAGCTGCTGGACACCATCATTCCGACCAAGTGCACCAACATTCCGCTGCAGAAGGCGCGTGACAACATGTACGTCGCCAACATCCAGGACGAGCGCGTGCTTGAAGCCGGTGGCGCGCTGTACGTTGCGGTGGCCGCAGACGTGCCCGCCGAGAAAGTGGTGCGCGAGGCGCCGCTCAAGTTCAAGATCAGCAGCCAGGACCGCGTGGACCAGTTGATCACCGCGGCCCTGCGCGGCATCAGCGTGCGCCACATGCCCGCACCGCCGCCCGAGATTCCCGTCGCGCCGGGCCGCAATTACTTCCAGATCGACAAGGCGGGCGACCATTGGGATGCGGTGCGTGAGTCGCGCAGCATGGCGTTCTACCTGCCGCCCGAGTTTGCGGGGTTGAAGCTTGAGTTGATGGCAATCAAGGAATAGGCATGGCCGAAGGCGACTCCAAACCCAGGTTGTCTGACCTCGCTGCCGAGGTGTTTGCCTTTGCCTTTCAGCTCAAGGCAAGCAAAGACCCGGGCAAGGCACATGACGTCAAGCAAAGCGTCGTGCGCCTGTTCTCGGAGTTTGAGACCGCGGCCCGCAGCGGCGGATACAAAGCCGAGAACATCAGCAGCGCAAAGTACGCCCTGACCGCGTTCATCGACGAGCTGGTGCTGGCCGGCAGCGCGCCGATGAAAGACGAGTGGGCCGGCAGCCCGCTGCAGCTTGAGCTGTTCAATGACTTTGCGGCAGGCGAAGAGTTTTACACCAAGCTTAAGACCGTGCGCGCAAGCGGCGATGCCGAGTCTCGCGAAGTGGCAGGCGTGTATTTCCTTGCGCTGACCCATGGCTTCAAGGGCATGTTCATCGACCTGCGCGGCATGGAAGAGCGCAAGACGCTGATGGACGCGCTGGCCGCCGAGATCAAGCAGGGTGCGCCCGGCGACCCCAAGGCGCTTTCACCAGCCTGGAAGGCGCCCGACGACATTCCCAAGCTTGTGAAAAGCGCGCCGGTGTGGGTGATGCCGGTGGTGTGCGGTGTCGTGCTGATTCTGATGGTGCTGGCACTGGCGTTTGCAGCCAACATGATGGCGGATTCCGCAATTGGCATGCTGACCGGCAATTGATCGCGCCCGACACACCCGACATTTGAATTCGAGACAGACCAGGGCTCAGAACCACCAGGGGAAATGCAATGCGGCCATTCCTGTCTGCACTGATGAAAGAAGGGGTCTTCAGCATTGTCGTGCTGCTGCTCCTGGTCGTGCTGGTTTGGGGTGTCGCGTTCTACACGCGCGGCGAGAACACCGAGTGGATGAACCTGCCGATGCTGATCACGATGGCCGTGGTCGGCTTGTGGGTGATCCTGTTCATTTCGCAGAAAGTCGTGGCGGTTCGCAGCGCGGTCCGGATCGAAAAGCAGCTCAAGGCCCAGAGCGGCGCCCAATTGGATGGGGCCAGCGCCGACAAGAAATCTGAAGTTGAGGCGCTGCGCAAGAAGTTCGACGAGTCACTGCAGGCCCTCAAGAAGACCAAGGGCGGCAAGAGCGCGCTCTACACACTGCCCTGGTACGTGATCATCGGCCCCCCGGGCAGCGGCAAGACCACGGCGCTGCAGGAATCAGGCCTGAACTTTCCGCCCGTACAGGGCGGCGCCAAGGTGCGCGGCATCGGCGGCACACGCAACTGCGACTGGTGGTTCACCGAAGACGGCATCCTGCTCGATACCGCCGGCCGCTACACGACCGTTGCCGAAGATCAGGAAGAGTGGATCAGCTTTCTCGACCTGATCCGGATTTCGCGCAAGACCAAACCGATCAACGGCGCAATTGTCGCGATCAGCATTGACGACCTGTTCCGCAACACGCAATCCGAGATTGACCAGATCGCCAAGGATATCCGCAACCGGCTGGATGAACTGTCAGCCCGCCTGCAGGCGGTGTTTCCGGTGTACCTGATGTTCACCAAGTGCGACCTGGTGCGCGGGTTTGTCGAGTTCTTTGAAGACTTCAATAAAGACGAGCGCTCGCAGGTCTGGGGCTTCACCATGGCCTACCGGCTGCCCGAAAAGCAGTACACAGCCGTGTTCGACGAACAGTGCGACCGCATGATGGCCAACATTCGCGCCAGGCAGCTTGAGCTGCTGGCAACCGAGCGGCCGGCGAACAAGAAGCAGAACATCTACCTGTTCCCGCGCCAGTTCACGCTCGCGCGCGAGAAGATGAAAGACCTGATCGGCCAGTTGTTCGGCGCGCATGCCTACCAGGAGTCTTCCATCCTGCGCGGCATCTACTTCACCAGCGGCACGCAGAAGGGCACACCGATCGACCAGCTGATGATGCGCCTGGGCGCTGCCATGGGCATGAGCGCCCCGCCCGAGGGCTTTGACGAGCGCCTGGAAAAGAAGAGTTTCTTCATCAATCACCTGTTCACGCGCGTGATGTTCCCCGACAAGACGCTGGCGCGCAGCAACAGCCGCGTGATCCGCAAGCGCCGCGCCTGGAAGTACGCCCTGCAACTGGGCAGCGCGGCTGCTTTCGCGCTGGTCACGTTCGGGGCCGTGGGGGCGTTCAGCGAAAGCCGCCAGACGATCAACGGCATCGAAGAGTCCGGTGCCGCGCTGAAAGAGCTGCCCGGCAGCGCCACCGACAAGCAGATGCTGGAATCGCTGACCGCGCTCGATGCGATGCGCGCACAGCTTTTGCGCGCCAGGCAGGAGGGTACCGGGCTGGACTGGCGCTGGGGCATGGACCAGCGCTCGCGCATGTTTGAGGCCGGCGCAAAGTCGTACTACAACGCGCTTGAGCCGCTGCTGGTCAAGCCGGCCCACGCCCGCCTGGAAGCCGAGCTGAACACGCGCCTGGCCGGCATACGCAGCAGCCGCAGCGAGCAGGACTACCAGACCATGCTCGACCTGTGGCGCGTGTACGGCATGATCGCCGGAGAAATTGAGCCCAAGCCCGACCTCATTGCCACGGTGTACAAGCGAAACAACCGCTGGACGGGGCCGCTGAGCGGTGACAGCGCCAGCCAGATCGAGGCCCTCAGCGGCGAGCAGCTTGAGTTTTATGCGCAGATGCTGGTGATGGCGTATGCCGACGGCACGCGCTACCCATGGAAGACCGCGTCCGATACTGACCTTACGCGCCGCTGCCGCGAAGAGCTGCGTGAGGGCTTCTGGATTCCGAACGCCTACAACGCGATCATTCGCTACGCGTCGGACAAGGTCACCGACATTGGCCTCGACAACATCGCGCCGGACAACAAGGGGCTGCTGGCACAGGTGATTCCGCCCGGCGATGCCAGCGACCTGCCGTTCCTGGACGCGTTTACGCAGTCGGCCTGGACCAGCCACGTCGAGCCGGCCATGAAAGAGCGCGCGACCGACCTGTCCAAGCTGCTCAAAGAGCTGGGTCGCGACGACAGCGAACAGAAAATTCTCGAAGAGCTGTATCGCATGCATTCGCAGCGACAGGTCAAGGTCTGGGACGACTTCCTGAATACGATCCAGCCGTCCAAGGACGCGTTTGTTTCGGTAGAGACGGCGCGCTCGGCGCTATCGACGCTGGCCAGCGAAAGCAACTCACCGCTGCGTACGCTGGTGCGTGGCGTCTGGGAACGCAAAGCGCTCACCATGTCGGCAACCCAGCGCGTGGACAGCGCGACCGAGCAGGACCAGAAAACGCTGGATGAGGCGTTGAAGATACTGAACGCCTACTACGGCGCCTACGACACGTTCGCCAACAACACCAAAAGCGGTCGCGTGCGCTACTACAGCGGCGAAGAGGCAGCACCCGCGCGCACCCTGGCCACCGAAACAACCAAGGCCGGCAGCGAAGCGGCGCGCATCCTGACCGCGCAGCGGCCGGTCAATGACCTGATGCAGCGGGTGATCAACGCCGGCTACACCGGCTTGAAGATTGAATCGGCGGTCGAAGTCAAGCAGATCTGGGCCGACGACATCGTCAAGTTCTGGGACACGCACTTCAAGGGCAAGTACCCCTTCGACACCAATGCCAAGGCCAACGCGCCGATCGCCCGCGTCTCGGAGTTTTTCAACCCGGCCAAGGGCAAGTTCTGGACGTTCGACAAACAGCTCAACGCGATTGCCAAGCTCAGCTTCAACGGCAACGTGCTGCTTGAGCCGTCGGCCGAATACCTGGAGATGAAGCGCTACGCCTCGTCGATTCGGGAAGCCATGTTCGATGCCGCCACCGACGAGCGCGTTACCGTAAAGCTGCGACTGCAACTGTTCAGCCCGGGCGACCTGCTGGGCAAAACGCGCATCTACGTGGGGCGCGACGCCAGCAACAAAGACCAGTACATCGAGCTGCTGGGCAGCAGCAAGCCGTTCAAGGACTTCGTCTGGACGCACTTCGAGGGCGTAGGCGTGTGGACCGGCGGCTGGGTGCAGCTGTACTACGGCGGTCCGCGTGGCGAAGAAAAGACGCTCGGCGACGCCGACAAGCTGATGGATGACGAGTGGGGCTTTCTCAAGTCGATGCACGACAAAAGCCAGTCGTTCGCGATTCTCGACCAGACCACGCGCAAAGAGTACTTCGTGACCTGGAAGTATCGCGCGCCGGCACCAACCAACGCGGACTTTGAGCTGCACGCCAAGCTGATCGCAGCCAAGGGCGAGAACCCCTTCGCCAAGGGTTTCTTTACGACGATCAAGCTGGCAACAGGGGTGATCAAGTAATGGAATTTCCCTCGGGCTGCCTGGGAAAGTTGCCCCTGCACGGGGACTTCATCCGCTTCAATGCGGCTGGCGCCGAGATCAATGAACTCGACCACTGGATCCAGGAAGGCATCTACCAGGGCTACAACGAGCTCGATTCGCGCTGGGACGGCACGTTTGATGCCGCGCCCACTGCCCGGTTCATTTACACCTCGCCGCGCACCCAGCGCGTGATTGCCGGGTTGTTCAAGCCCAGCGTCGACAAAGCCGGGCGTCGCTACCCCTTTCTGATCTACACGGTGATTGAGCCCGGGGCGATGGGCGCCGAAATCGGCTACCTGCCCAACGCCATGGGGCCGTTTCTGACCCGCGCACGCGAACTGCTGGAATGGAGCGAAAGCGCCATCAACCTCAGCACGTTTCTAAGCACATTCGAGTCATTGCGCTTTGAGCCCGACATGGTCGAGGCCAAGAAAGAATTCGCCCGCTTTGTGCTCACCAGCAACGCCGGCAACTACTGGAGCACATGCTTCGGCAGCGAAACCGACCCGCGCAGATACGCCGCGGTCGGCAGCACCGTTGAGGGCGCGGGCACACGGGCGGGTAGTATCGCGTTGCGCATGCCGTTTTCTGAACTCGACAGCGAAGCCGCATTCTGGCTGGAACTTTCGCGGCGCCTGACCGACGGCAAATCGTTGCCCACGCTGGTGTACTGGAATGTCGCGCGCGGGGATTTTCCGGCCCGGCTGAACCTGACATGGGGCGAGCTGAGCCCGCGCTACTTTCTACCGTTCGTGCTGCCCACCCGTAACAGTCTGAACATCCGCGACTTGGCCAATGCCAACAGCGTGGACGGCCGCTGGATTGAGTACGGCAAGGCCAGATTTGACGAGCTGTTGAGCAACCCTTCACTCAAGCTGACCGACTTGCTGCAAAGATTGCCGCGCACGCGCGCCTGATGCACCTGTGATGCCGACGGAACGTGCAGCCGCCCGCGGCATTTGCGGCCGAATCACTGTTTTTTGGCGGCGAGCGGTTGTGCAAATTGTGATTGTCAGCCGTCCAAGGGTGCGCGCAGGGCCTTGGGCAGCCCTCAATGGCGCTCAGGGTTTGATTTACGGCCTTGGGGCCGCTAATGTTCGGGGCCCGGTAGAGAGAGAGCGATTTTGGCAGACGTGGTCACACATCCGCTTGGGGAAAACCCCATCCCGGGCTCAAAGCCCGCTGGCGAAAGTGCGCGCTACGAGCCTGAGTTCGAGCAGTTGCAAGCCGAGGTCGGCAAGCTGGAAAACCCGGCTGGCGGCGAGGTCAAGTGGCACGAGGTGGTGAACCTCGCCAAGACCATCCTGGAAAGCAAGTCAAAGGACCTGCTGGTCGCTGCGTACTACACCTACGGCATGTTCCAGCAACAGGGCCTGCAGGGCCTGCTCGATGGCCTGGCGGTGATCAACTCGATGTGCAGCGTGCATTGGGATGGCGGCATGTTCCCGGACCGCCCGCGCGCGCGCGAATCTGCGATTGACTGGCTGATCGACCGTGCCCAGCCGATGCTGGACAACGGCGTGCCGGCCTCTGGCGCCGAAGTGGATGTGCTGCAATCGGCCATTGCCACGCTGGATGCGCTGGCGGCGTACGTCAACGGGAAACTGGAAACGCCTAACCCGAAGTTGTCTTCGCTGAGTCGCTCGCTGGCGGCCAAGGTGGCTGCTTCCGGGGGTGCGTCCGGGGGCGAATCGTCGGCTGCTGCCGGCGGCGCCGCAACGCCGGGCCGCAAGGGGAACACCGTGATGATGAGCGCCGGCAGCGGGCCGATCACCAACCGCAAGGTTGCGTTTGAACGGTTGAAAGAAGTTGCGGATTATCTGCGCAAGACCGAGCCGCACAGTCCCGTCAGTTACCTGGTGAACAGGGCCGTGAAGTGGGGCGACATGCCGCTGGAAAGCGTGCTGGCCGAGCTGGTCAAGAACACCGACGTGCGCAAACAGATCATGGAAACACTAGGGTTGAAAGAAGAGACTCACAGTTAGCGGGCGAAACAACCCGCCAGGAAACAGCAGGAAACAGGGAGTAAGCCATGGCCAAAGACGGATCGGTCGCCCCGCGTGAACGGGTGAACATTGTGTACAAGCCCTCCACGGGCGGCGCGCAGGAAGAAAAAGAGCTGCCGCTGAAGCTGCTGGTGATGGGTGATTTCACGCTCGGCAACGAAGAGACCCCGGTCGAAGAGCGCAAGCCCGTCAACATCGACAAGGACAACTTCAACGACGTGATGAAGAGCCACAACATCAACCTCGCCGTCAACGTGAAGAACACCCTTTCGGGCAAAGACGGCGACGAGATCGCCGCCAACCTGAAGTTCAAGAATCTCAAGGACTTCGACCCCGACGCGGTCGCCCGCCAGGTACCAGAGCTGAGCAAGATGCTGGCATTGCGTGAGGCGCTTGCCGCGCTGAAGGGCCCGATGGGCAACTTCCCCGCGTTCCGCAAGAAAATCCAGGAGATCATCGGCGACGACGCAACCCGCGAAAAGATTCTGAAAGAAATCGGCGGGAATGAAGGCGGCGACGCCTAGGCCAGGGACAGATCTACAGCAGACCCGGTGGCGACACCGGCGGGCGCCATGCGCGCCAACCCACGAACGGAGACATACCGATGGCAGAAGGCGAACAGCAGAAACAATCCGCAGAAGCCCAGGCGCAGGAGGGCTCACTGCTCGATGAAATCATGGCCAAGTCCAAGATGGCCCCCGGCGACGACGGCTACGACGTCGCCAAGTTCGGCGTGCAGGCTTTCCTCAAGGAAATTCTGTCCGGCGACAAGGCAAAGAAGGCCGACAAAGCCGCTGTCGACCAGATGATCGCAGCCCTGGACCAGAAGCTCAGCGACCAGGTCGACGAGATTCTGCACCATCCCGAAGTCCAGAAGCTGGAAAGCGCATGGCGCGGGCTCAAGCTGCTGGTCGACCGCACCAACTTCCGCGAAAATGTGAAGATCGAGGTGCTCAACGTCAGCAAGGAAAAGCTGCTTGAGGACTTCGAAGACGCGCCAGAGCTGACCAAGTCGGGCTTGTACAAGCATGTGTACACCGCCGAGTACGGCACCTTCGGCGGCGAGCCCTACGGCGCCATCATCGGCAACTACGACTTCGGCCCCGGCCCCCAGGATGTCGCGCTGCTCAGCAAGGTCGCCAGCGTCGCCACCATGGCGCACGCGCCGTTCATTGCCGCAGCCGGCCCCAAGTTCTTCGGCATCGACAGCTTCACCGGCTTGCCGAACCTCAAAGACCTGAAGTCGATCATGGAAGGCCCGCAGTACACCAAGTGGCAGGGCTTCCGTGAATCTGAGGACAGCCGCAGCGTCGGGTTAACCTGCCCGCGCTTCCTGCTGCGCCTGCCGTACGGGCCGGACACCAAGCCCGTCAAGGCGTTCAACTACCAGGAAGACGTCAAGCGCAGCCACGAGCATTACCTGTGGGGCAACACCGCGTTTGCGTTTGCCACGCGCCTGACCGACAGTTTTGCGAAGTACCGCTGGTGCCCCAACATCATCGGCCCGCAAAGCGGCGGTGCGGTCGACGACCTGCCCCTGCACCAGTTTGATTCGATGGGTGAAGTAGAGACCAAGATTCCGACCGAAGTGCAGATCAGCGAACGCCGCGAGTACGAACTGTCCGAAGAGGGCTTTATCGGCTTGACCATGCGCAAGGGCAGCGACAACGCGTGCTTCTTCAGCGCCAACAGTTGCCAGAAGCCCAAGACCTTCGGCCAGAGCGCCGAGGGCAAGGACGCCGAGCTGAACTATCGTCTCGGTACCCAGTTGCCGTACATGTTCATCGTTAACCGCCTGGCGCACTACATCAAGGTGCTCCAGCGTGAACAGATCGGCAGTTGGAAAGAAAAAGAAGACCTGGGCCGCGAACTCAACAAGTGGATCGGCCAGTACGTCGCCGACACCGACAACCCCAGCCCCGCCATCCGCTCGCGCTGCCCGCTTCGCAGCGCGCAGATCACCGTCGAAGACGTGCCGGGCGAAGCCGGCTGGTACAAGGTTGGCCTGCAGGTGCGCCCGCACTTCAAGTACATGGGCGCGTTCTTCACGCTGGGCCTGGTTGGCAAGCTCGACAAGAAGTAAGCGAGCCAGGAGGTAGGGCGTAGGTGGCAGGAGGCAGGGGAAGGATTGATGGATTCGTCGAGTCAGCCCGGCTTTCGAGGCCTGAATGTATGGCAAAAGGCGATGGACGCAGCAGATGCGATCTACGCCGCAAGCAGGAGCTTTCCTCGTGAAGAGCGCTTCGGCTTGACAAGCCAGCTTAGGCGTGCCGCGTGCTCTGTCCCGATGAACATTGCTGAAGGCTACAGGCGTAAGGCAAACCCTGCTGACTACATGAAGTTCCTGCGCTACGCAAACGGTTCGGCCGCAGAAACAGAGACAGCAACCGAGATTGCACAACGGCAGCGCTACCTTCAACAGGACGCGGCACTGGAACTTGTGGCGCAGTATCAGGAAATCGGAAGAATGCTTGGAGGATTGATCGCCCGCATTGAACGGGGCAATCTGCCCAAGGACTCGGGAGCGGCTGAAGAAGCCTAGTTCCTGCCTCCTCGGTCCAACCTCCTGTCTGTCTTGTGCAGTTGTTGTGTACGATAATTTGATGTTTTTTATGCCCCAAAGTTTTTTGCAATCGTGTCTAGGCGATATTTTTGCCACGGGGTAAGGTTCTTGCGTCGCGGACGAGTCACCCGAGACAAAAGAATCGATCAACTTGTAAGAAATAGGCGATTCAGAACCCAGGAGAATGACCATGGCCAGCATGAAAGTGTTCATGAAGATTGCGGATATGCCCGGCAGCAGCAGCGATGGCGACCACGCCGACTGGTGTGACGTTCGCGGCTTCAGCCACGAGATGAAGTACCCCTTCGATATGCGTGAGAACAAGGGCCGTGGCGAGCCGGTGCACGGTGAGTGCCTGGTGACGAAGGAAATCGACAAGGCCAGCCCGAAGATTTTCGAGGCCCTGGCCAAGAAGAAGAAGATCGGCGAAGTCGAGCTTGAGTTCTGGCGCGACAACCCCAAGGACGGCGGCAGCGAGAAGTACTTCGGCATCAAGCTCAAGGACTGCCGCATCGTCTACGCCCGCCCGTACATGCCCACCGGCCCCGAGGCCAACGAGACCTTCTCGCACATGGAACAGGTCGGTTTCGCCTACCGCATCGTGGAATGGACGTGGCTGTCGGGTGGCCAGGTTCCGACGACCTTCGACTTCAGCAAGCCGGACGCGTAATCACTGCCTGCAAGGGCGGGCTCCTGGGTGGCCTGCCGGCGAAATGCCGGCAGGCGAGCCCCGCCCGCCCCTTGCGGCGAAAGGCCACCCGCGGTGTTTCAGCAACGCACTTTGTTCGAGCGGTTACGGAACCCCGAGGCTGCAAGCAGCCACACGCTGGAAGAAGATACTGGCGCGCTGCTTCGCTCTATCCTTGGCAACCTGGCCCGCATTCTGAACACGCGGTCCGGCCAGGCCCCGGCCCAGATGGACTACGGCATCGCGTCACCCGCCGAAGTCGCCCAGGCCTACCCGGAGTCCCTGAGCACGATGCAGAAGACGATTCGCATGTGCATCGAACGCTACGAGCCAAGGCTGAAAGACGTGCAGGTGATGCAGATCGAGAGTGATGACAACAAGCTGGCGGTGCGCTTCCAGATCACGGCCAGGCTGACGACAAGCAAAGACGGGACACACGTGAGTTTCGATACGCTGCTCGACCCGGCAGGACATGTGAATCTGCTGGCGTAGCAAGTCAGGCGGCAGGTCGCAGGAGGCAGGAGGCAGGGAAAAGCCATGAGGAGAGAGTTGCATAATCTTGGCGCAGCAGGCTTTCGCGGGCTCAAAGTGTGGCAGAAGAGCATGGACGCCACCGACCAGGTTTATGCTGTCACGCGTGGGTTTCCTCGTGCAGAAGTTTTTGGTCTGACTAACCAGCTGCGGCGGGCAGCCAGTTCGGTGCCCATGAACATTGCGGAAGGCTACCGCCGCAAGTCACGTAAGCAGGACTACCTGCGGTTCCTGCGTTACGCAGACGGTTCAGCAGCAGAAGTGGAAACGGCGACAGAGATTGCCGCGCGCCAGGAGTTCATGGCGGCGGAAGTTGCGAACGGAATGATTGAGAGATTTCAAGAGATTGGCCGCATGCTCGGTGGATTGATCGCCGGTGTCGAGCGAGAGACCCAACAAGAAAGGCGGGAGAACGCAAAAGAAGAAGAGTAGGGACGGGCAGGCCCGAAGTCGTGCTTCCAGACAATATACGAATCCGGGACCTCCTGCCTCCTGCCTCCTGCTTCCTGCCTCCTGAACTGCCGTGTTCAACAAGTATTACCAGGACGAGTTGGTTTTCCTGCGCGAGATGGGGCGTGAGTTCGCAGACGCGAACCCTGAAGCCGCCCGCTTTCTTGCCGAGGCCGGCAGCGACCCCGACGTCGAGCGCATGCTGGAAGGCTTTGCCTTCCTGACCGGCAAGCTGCGCCAGAAGCTCGACGACGAGCTGCCCGAATTCACGCACGCGTTAATGGAGATGATTGAGCCGCATTACCTGCGGCCCATTCCCTCGACCTGCATCATCCAGTTTGACCACGCCAACAAAGCCACCGCAGAGCTCAAGCGCCTGGCTCGCGGCATCGAAATCGACAGCTCGCCGGTCGACGGCACGCGCAGCCGCTTTCGTACCTGCTATGACTTTGACCTGCTGCCGATCGAGATTCGCGACGTCGAGTTGCGCCGCGAAGCCCCCGCCCGCCTGCGTTTGCGGCTTGAGGCGCCGGGCAAGGTACCGCTAGAGAAGCTGGGCATCCGCAACCTGCGCCTGTACTTCGCCGGCGAGCAGGTGGTGACGCGCGGCTTGTATGTGTCGACGCTGCGCTACTTGAAGAAGGTGATCGTGCGCCAGGGCGACGGCGCCGACGGCAAGCGCAAGTTTGAACTGCCGGTCTCGGCTGTCCGTCCGGTCGGGTTTGATGAAACCGAAGCGGTGCTGTCTGGCCCGGGGCCGAGCTTTCAGGGTTTTCGCCTGCTGCAGGAGTACTTCGCGGCGCCGCAGAAGTTCATGTTCATTGAACTGTCCGGTCTTGACGGCATCGCCGGGTTTGAAGCCGAAAAGCTGTTCACGGTCGACTTCGAGTTCACGCGCCTGCCCGAAAACATGCCGCCCGTCAGCAAAGCCAACATCCTGCTGAACTGTGTGCCGGCGGTGAACCTGTTCAAGCACGACGCTGACCCGATTCGGGTACAGCGCGGCCGCACCGAGTACACGCTGCGCCCGGCGGGCCAGAACCCGCGCCACTACGAGATTTTTGCGGTGGAGCGTGTGTACGGGCTTGAGCTTGGCACAGCCAAAGAGATCGAGTTTCGGCCCCAGTTCAAGCTCGCGCGCCGCACGCGCCGCGACGAGCTGTTCTATCACGTGCGGCGCCAGGAATCGGTCACCGGCGATGGCTCCGACATGCTGCTCAGCTTCATCGACCCCCAGAACCCGGAGTCGCGCCCGAACATTGAAACCGTAAGCGTCGAGCTGCTGGCAACCAACGGCCAGATGCCGACGCGCCTGGATGCCGGCGACGTGTCGGTGAAGACCCAGAGCAGCCCGATCTTTGCCAAGTACCGCAATCTCGCGCGGCCGACGGCCACGGTGCCGCCGCCGATGAGCGACGACCTGCACTGGCGCCTGATCTCGCACCTGACGCTGAACTACATGTCGCTGCTGAGCGTGGACGCCCTGCGCTCGGTGATTTCGCTGTACAACTTTCGCGCGCGCATTGATCGCCAGACCGAGGTTGCGCACTCGCGCCTGCTCGAGGGTATCAGCGCCGTGACAGCCAAGCCTGCATCGCGCCTGATGGACGGCTTTCCGGTGCGCGGCATTGAAGTAGACCTGACGCTGGACGAAGAACTGCTGGGCGGGGACGGCGAAGTGTTTTTCTTCGCGTCGGTGCTGAATGAGTTTTTCGCGCAGTACGTAAGCCTGAATGCTTATTCGCGCCTGCAGGTGACGGGCGCAAAACACGCTGAGGTGTTCCAGTGGCCGGCACGGATTGGCAAACGCGCGATCCTGTAACGACAGACCTGCTTGCGAACGCGAGGTATTACTCGTTCTTCCAGGCGGTTCGTCTGTTGCAGGGCATGGCAGGCGGCGCCCCGAAAATCGGGCACCAGGGACCGCCTGAGCGCGAACGTATCCGGCTGCGCCCCGTGCTGGACATGGACTTTCCGCTCAGCGACGTCGAAAGCATCGACGAGATCGAGCAAGCCGACGGCACAATGCGCTACCGTGTCAACGTGGCCTTTATGGGCCTGTACGGTACCAGCTCGCCGCTGCCCAGCCATTACACCGAAGATTTCCTGCGCGAAGACGAGCGCGAAGGGCTGGTGCGCGGGTTCATCGACATCTTTCACCACCGCCTGCTCAGCCTGTTCTATCGCGTCTGGGAAAAGTACCGGCACACGGTGCAGTACGATGCGCAGGGCCACGACTATTTCTCGCGCCGCCTGCTGGCCATAGTCGGCGCCGACCTGCCGCACATGCCGCAGGGTGCCCTGCCCGTCGGCAGGTTGTTGTCCTACGCAGGGCTGCTGACCCAGCAGCCGCGCAGCGCCGAGAGTTTCCGGGCGCTGCTGGCCGAGCATTACCCCGAAAGCCCCGTCGCGATCGAGCAGTGCAAGGGCGCCTGGGCCGCGATTCCCGCCGACCAGTGCAGCACGCTGGGCGCGCGCAACTGCGCGCTGGGCGGCGACGCCATGCTGGGCAGCGAAGTGTTCGACCGCTCGGGCAGCTTTGAAGTGCGCATGGGCCCGATGCACGTCGACGACTATCTGGCGCTGATGCCCACCGAGCCCGACCAGGAACAGCTTCGCGAACTTGTCGACATTCTTAACAGCGACGGGCTTGAGTACGAGCTGACGCTGATCCTGCGCGGCGATGAAGTGCCGCGCGCGCAATTGAATTCCCCCAGGACTCGTCTTGGCTGGTGCAGCTGGCTTGGCGAGAGCCGCGGTGAAGACCGCAGCGTGACGTTCCGCTTCAAAGGATGGAAACATGGTCGAGGTTGATCTCAAGGCACTGGTAAGCCGTTTGAACCGCTTCTGCACCCGTGCGCTGGAAGCGGCGGCGGGCAATTGCGTCTCGCGCACGAACTATGAAGTGACCGTCGAGCACATGCTGCAGGCGCTGGTCGAAGACCCGGCGGCCGACATCCAGCAGATTCTCGGCAAGTTCAGCATCGACACCGGGCGTGTGCTCAAGACACTGACGCGTGACCTCGACCAGCTCAAGACCGGCAATTCCGGCCGTCCCGTGTTCAGCCCGACGCTCACGCAATGGATCCAGATTGCCTGGGTCATCGGCAGCATCGACCACGGCCAGGGCGAGATTCGCAGCGGCAACCTGCTGGAGGCGTTGCTCGACAGCCCGGGCCGCCTCGCGGTCGGCGACTACATCGACATCCTGGGCGAGATTCCGAAAACTGAACTGAAGCGTAACTTCGCGCAGATCGTCGGCGGCAGCACCGAAACCGCGGCGGCGGCAGCCAAGGCTGCAACCGGCGCCCCCGGCGCCGAGCCGACCAAGGACGGCACCGCGCTGCAGCGCTTTTGCCAGAACTTCACCGAACGCGCGCGACAGGGCAAGCTTGACCCGGTGTTCGGTCGCGACCGCGAAATCCGCCAGATGGTCGACATCCTGGCCCGGCGCCGCAAGAACAACCCGATCTGCGTGGGCGACCCCGGCGTCGGCAAGAGTGCCGTCGTCGAGGGCCTGGCGCTGCGCATCGTCGAAGGTGACGTGCCCGAGATGCTGCGCAACGTCGAACTGGTCGGCCTGGACGTCGGCCTGTTGCAAGCCGGCGCATCGGTTAAAGGCGAGTTCGAGAACCGCCTCAAGGGCGTCATTGAAGAGATCAAGGCCAGCCCCAAACCGATCATCCTGTTCATCGACGAAGCGCACACACTGATTGGTGCGGGCGGCGCAGCCGGCACCGGCGACGCCGGCCAGTTGCTCAAGCCCGCGCTTGCACGTGGTGAGTTGCGCACGATCGCCGCGACCACCTGGTCCGAATACAAGAAGTATTTCGAAAAGGACGCAGCCCTCGCCCGCCGCTTCCAGCTGGTAAAGCTCGACGAGCCAAGCCCCGAGCTGACCACCGTCATGCTGCGCGGCTTGCGTGCCAACTACGAGAAGTCCCACGGCGTAGTCATCCGCGACGAGGCACTGGTCGCCGCCGCCGAAATGGGCAGCCGCTACATCGCCGGCCGCCAGCAGCCTGACAAGGGCATTGACCTGGTAGACACGGCGGCTGCACGGGTGAAGGTTGCATTTCTGGCCAAGCCCGCCGAGCTGCAGGACCTTGAACGCAGCATCGAGACTGACAAACGCACGCTGGGGGCGCTGAAACGCGACGCCGAGACCGGCGGCCACAACGACCCCGAGCAGATTGCCGAGGTGGAACAGCGCATCGTCGACACCGGCGCCAAGGCGGAAGCGTTCAAGAAGCGCTGGATGGGTGAGCGCGAACAGGCGCACAAAGTGGTGGCCGTTCGCACCAAGCTGAACGACCTGCTCGAGCCCAAGAAGCCCGGCGAACAAGGCAAACAAGAGCCCGCAGCGCAAGCGACGGGTAAGCAGACAAGCAAAGACACCAAGACCAAGTCCAAAGAGACCAAGTCCAAGAAGAAGGACGAAGTCAAAGAAGCGCCCAAGTACGACCTGCCCGACGACCCGGTTGCGCTCAAGGCCATGTTCGAGAAAGAACTGGCAACGCTGCGCGACATGCAGGGTAAAGACCCGCTTGTGCCCGTCGAAGTCACCAGCGAAGTCGTGGCCAAGGTCATCGGCGACTGGACCGGCATTCCCGTCGGCAACATGGTCAAGGACCAGGCCGCGCAACTGCTGACCATGGAAGACGAGTTGCGCAAGCGTGTGAAGGGGCAAGACCACGTCATGACTGCGATCGCCACCGGCGTGCGCGCAGCCAAAGCCGGCTTGGGCAACCCGGAGGCGCCGATGGGCGTATTCCTGTTCGTGGGCCCCAGCGGCACCGGCAAGACCGAAACGGCGCTTGCGGTGGCCGACCTGCTGTTCGGCGGCGAGCGGTTCATGACCGCCGTGAACATGTCCGAGTTCCAGGAAAAGCACACGGTGAGTCGGCTGATCGGCAGCCCGCCGGGTTATGTCGGTTACGGCGAGGGCGGCCAGTTGACTGAAGCGGTGCGGCAGCGCCCGTACAGCGTGGTCCTGCTCGACGAGGTGGAAAAGGCCGACCTGGATGTGATGAACCTGTTTTACCAGGTGTTTGACAAGGGCGTGCTGAATGACGGCGAAGGCCGCGAAGTGGACTTCAAGAACACGGTGATGTTCCTGACCAGCAACCTGGCAACGAACATCATCACCGAGGCTTGCAGCGACGGCGACCGGCCCGACATGAACGAGCTGGTCAGCCTGATTCGCCCGGCCCTGAGCGCGCACTTCAAGCCGGCGCTGCTGGCGCGCATGAGCATTCTGCCGTTCTACACGATTGATGTGGCGGCGATGAAGATGATCACCGACCTCAAGCTGAACAAGATCGTGAAGCGCATGCACGCCACCCATGGCATGGACCTCAAGTTCGATCCCAAGGTGACCGAGGCCATCGCCGAGCGCTGCAAGGAAGTTGAAACCGGCGCGCGCAACATCGACCACATCATTCGCGGCAACCTGCTGCCGCAAATGAGCACACAGTTGCTTCAGAAGATGAGTGAAGGAGACCTGCCCGAAAGCATGAAGGTAGGGATTGGCGACACGGGTGACTTTACATTCGCGTTCGGGACCTGAAGTACCCGCGGGGCGTTGCTCGGAACAGGCGACGAACCAAGGAAAACAGGAGACGAGACATGGCAACCGAAATTGCAGCGTCACAGGTCATGAAGTTTCATTCCGACGCACTGGAAGACGGAAAGCTCGAGATCACAGCGCTTTCCGGCTCAGAGTGCATCAGCAAGCCCTACCAGTTCTTTCTGGAACTGGCGAGCGAGGACAAGGACATCGACCTTGCGTCGATCATCCACAAGCCCGCGCACATCGCCATCAAGCAGGGTGTCAAGCAGGCCGGAAGCGACAAGCGCGCCGCCACAACCGTCAAGATCCACGGCATCATCGAGACGATTGAGCAGGCGGGCCGGCACCTCGATGCCGTCCAGTACCGCGCGCTGCTCGTGCCCCGCTTGTGGAAGCTTTCGCTGTCGCACAACAGCCGCATCTTTCAGGACACGACCGTGCCCGACATGGTCAAGAAGATCTGCGACGAATACGGCGTGACGTGCGATATCGACAAACTCAGCGGCTACAAACAGCGCGAGTACATTGTGCAGTACGAAGAGTCGGACTTCGACTTCATCCACCGCTGGCTTGAACACGAGGGCATCTACTACTACTTCACCCAGGACGACGACGAAGAAAAGGTCGTCTTCCGCGGCACGTCGGAAGGCTACGGCACGCTGATCGGCGACAACGAGTTCCGGTACAAGCCACAGCAGGGCGACAACGCGCAGAAGGAAGGGTCGGACTCAGAAGACGTCGCCGACGACTGGTTCAAGGAAGAGGTGGTGACCGCGATTTCCTGCACGCAGAAACAGCTGCCCAAGGAAGTCGTCCTCAACGACTACAACTGGCGCACGCCCAAGGACAAGCTGGACTGCAAAGCCACCGTCAGCGACAAGGGCATCGGCACCGTCTACGAGTACAACAACCACTACAGCGACAAGGACGAAGGCAAGAAGCTTGCCGACATCCGCGCCGAGGAAATCAATTGCCGCGAACTTGAGTACCGCGGTACCGCTGACGCACGCGGCTTCCGCGCCGGCATGGTCTTCAAGCTCAAGGCCCCCGACGACGCCAAGGAAAAGGCCAACAACGGGCTGAGTGACTCTTTCTACCAGGAGTACCTGCTGGTCGAGATTGCGCACTCGGCGTCGCAATCCGTTGCACTGGGCAGCGGAAACGCCTCGGGCGCGACGTACAGCAACACCTTCCTGGCGATCCCCAAGTCCAAGGCCTTCCGTCCGCCCTGCCTCACGGCATGGCCCAGCATCAAGGGCGTGCTGCACGGCGTGATCGACGGCGAAGACGGCGGCACACCCTACGCCCAGATCGACGACAAGGGCCGCTACAAAGTGCGCCTGCCGCTTGACCGCGGCGACGCCGGCGACGGCAATGCATCACGCTGGGTACGCAAAGCCGAAAGCTACGCCGGCCCAAGCCAGGGCATGCACTTTCCCCTGCTCAAGGGTGCCGAGGTGCTGATCACACACATCGACGGCGACCCCGACCGGCCCATCATTTCGGGCGCCGTCTACAACGAGCAGAACACCAGCGTCGTGCACCAGCACAACCACACCCACAACACCATCGTCACGCCCATCGGCAACACACTGACGCTGGATGACACACAGGGCGCACCGCAGATCAGCCTGTTTACCACCAGCCAGATCAACAAGCTGTTCATCGACGGCACCGATGGCACCGAGAAAATCGAAATCAGCTCGGGCGCTGACGACCAGAAGATCATCATCGACAAGGGCAACGAGAACATCATTCTCAAGGCCAAGGTCGGCGGCTGCCAGATCCGCATTGGCAAGTCAGCCGGCGAAGGCACCGACGGTAAAGCCAAGGATGCCGACGGCATGCGGCTGACCACAGGCGGCGAGTACAACATCAAGGTCGGCGGCGACATGGGCATTGAGGTCACCGGCAAGAAAGAAGAGCACGTCGCCGGCGAGGTCAAAGCCAAGACCATCGGCGCAACGTGGGACCTCAAGATCGGCGATTACAACGTCACGAACTTCGCCGCCAAGTTTGCCACCAGCGTCGGCGCCAGCGCGACCATCCAGGTCGGGGCTGAGCTCAAGGCTGCCTATGCGCTGTCCGCCAGCATCACCCGCGGCGACGGCGTTTCTGCCACGTGGGGCAAGAGCATCAAGATGGACAAATCCAAGTCGTTCAATGTCGGCAAGGACGACTGGACGTTCAAGGTTGCCAAGAAGTGGGAGACCCAGGCCCTGGGCAACTGCAAGCTCGAGTCCCTGACCGGCGAAATCGAGATCGACGCCATGACCAAGCTGGTGCTCAAGTGCGGTGCCAGCAAGATTGAGATGACGCCCGCGGGCATCAAGATCGTCAACGGCGGCTCCAGTGAGAAAGTCACGGGCAACGGCATCGGCCTCAAGGCACCGCAGATGACCATCAAGTCGATGGGCAACCTGCAGTGCAAAGGCACGCCCGGCGGCCAGTACAAGTAACGCATCTAAAGGAAGTTTGTGGAAATTGCCAACCGCACAACCTTTGCTTTCGCGCCGATGATGGGCCGGGTCAACTTCCCGGCCCACACGGCCAGCCTTGTGGTCAAGGGAACCTTCCACCTTGTCCATGGCGGCGTGTGCCGGCCCCTTGAGCAGCAACCGGCCCTTGAGGGCGACGTGCTCAGCAAGGCCAAAGTACCCGAGTGCCTGTACGACGCTGACCTGGCCCTGTTCAAGCCGCGCACCGACCTGCTGCTCACGGGCACCTGCCACGTTCCGGGCGGCAAGGCGTCCACCACGTGTCCGGTGAGTTTTCGTGTCGGCGGCTGGTCGAAGTCGCTGGCCTGCATCGGTAACCGCGTGTGGCACAAGGGCATGGTGTTTGCCAAGGTCGGCGAAGTGGAGCCGTTCACCAGGCTGCCGCTGACGTGGGCCAACGCGTTCGGCGGCCCCAAGCACGGTGCCAACCCCGCCGGCAAAGGCGCCAAAGACGGCATGCTGCCCAACATCGAGTTGCCGGACAGCCTGATCACCGGATATGGCGATAAGCCGCAGCCCGCCGGCTTCGGCCCCGTGCACCGCACCTGGAAGTTGCGCGCGGGCAAACTGGGCACCTACGACAACAAGTGGCTGAAAGAGCGCTTTCCGGCGTTCCCGAAAGACTTTGACTGGACTTATTTCAACGCGGCGCCCGCCGACCAGCAGCTTGAAGGCTTCCTGCGCGGCGACGAAGAAGTTGAGCTGACGAATCTGCACGCGGAGCACGCGGTGCTCAAGACGCGCCTGCCGGGCCTGCGTGTGCGCGTGTTGCTGCGCGAAGGCAACGAGGGCGAGCCCGCCCGCGTTCGTGAAGTGCCGATGAACCTCGACACGCTGCACGTCGATGCCGACAAGTCCGAGCTGACCCTGGTGTGGCGCGGCATCGCCGATGTCAGCGACAGCGACTGGCTTGAATGCCGCGACGTGCTGGTGGTCAGTGAGCCCGTAGGCCAAACTCAGCCCATGGAAGCGCTGGTGCCGCTGTTCGATGCACCCGCCGAGGGCGACGATTCGCCCGAGGATGTTGAATCCAGGGCGCACCGCGCCGAACGCGCCAGGAAACTGGAAGCCGAAATTTCTGAGTTTGAAAAACTGGTCGATGGCTACGCAGCCAAGGCCGAGTCGCAGGCACAAGCCAGCATCGGCAGCGAGCTGAACATCGCCAAGGCCGGCACCAAGCCCGCAAACCCCGGCGACCTCAAGTCGATGATCGACAAGCTGCTGGCTTCGCCGCAGGCCGCTGAGATGGGCCTGCCCAAGCGCCTCAAGGCCTCCGACCTCGACATCATGGCCGACCCAGACGTCAAGGAAGCGATGAAGCTGGCGCAGTCAAGCAAGGCGCCCAAGCCCACCGACACCAAGGGCCTGATGGGCCTGCTGAAATCCAGCGAGGCGAAAGGCGGCGATTTCAGCGGCAGCCGGCTTGAGTCGCAGGACCTGGCGGGTGCGGACCTGTCCGACTGCTACTTCAACGACGCCCAGCTCAGCGGCGCCAACCTTGCGGGCGCCAAGCTCAAGGGCGCGTCGCTGATCGGCGCAAAGCTGACAGGTGCCGACCTGACGGGCGCGGACTTGTCCGACGCCGATCTCAGCGGCGCAGACTTGAGCGGCGCTGCATTGGACAACGCCAAGCTCGACGATGTCGTGATGATCGACGCCGTGGCCGAGGGCGCAAGCTTTGCAGGCGCGCAGGGCAAAGACGTGATGTGCGTGGGCATCAAAGCCGCCAAGGCCGTGTTCACCGGCGCCAAGCTCGAAGCCGGCGTCTTCACCGGCGCGCAGTTGCAGGGCGCGGATTTCACGGGCGCGAGCCTCAAGGACTGCGGCTTTGACCAGGTGGATGCCGGCGGCGCGAAGTTTGAGAAGGCGGATCTTTCCGGTTTCCGCGGCGGCGAGAAGAGCAACTTCACGAATGCAAAGTGCAAGGGTGCTAACGGCGCAGGCAGCGTGTGGGAACACAGCACGTTGCGGGGCGCCGACTTCAGTGAATGCAACTTGAAGGATGCTCAGTTCCAGTTCAGCGACCTCAGCGGCGCGCGCTTTTTCGGGGCGGACCTGTCCGGCGCGATGCTGCGCAAGGCCAACCTGTCCAAGGCGCAGGCCGGCAATGCCAACTTTCACCAGGCGCTGCTCGAGCACGCGGACCTGCGCGGCGCGTCGCTGGTGGCATCGAATTTCTACGAAGCCGAGTTTCTTGAAGCCAGGACCGACGGCGCCGATTTCGGGGGCGCGAACCTGAAGATGACCAAGCTGGAAAAATGACGCAGATCGCTGACAACAAGTCCTTCATCGACCAGGCGCTGGGCGGCAAGCTGCCGGCGGGCGCGCAGGTTGACAGCCTGAACCTCGCGGGCGCAAAGCTGGCGGGCGCCAGGCTTGCCGGTGTGCGCATGATCGGCATGAACTTCGAGGGTGCGGACCTTTCGGGCGCGGACTTGTCCGGCGCCGTGGTTGCTTCAAGCAACTTCAAGGGCTGCAGCCTGCGCAAGGCGAATCTGTCCGGAGCGGTCTTTACCGATGTCAGCCTGGACGGCGCGCAATTGCAGGAAGCGAACCTGTCGGTTGCGGGCATGGCCGGCGTACGCGCGCCGCGTGCCGACTTCAGCCATGCCGACCTGACCGAGATCGCGTTGTCCGGCGCACAGTTACAGGGTGCCCGCTTCACCGGCGCCAAAGCCGTCAACTCGTCATTCGACACCGGCAACCTGCAGGATGCTGACTTCACTGGCGCAGACCTGACCGACGCCGGCTTGAACATGGCCGTGATGGATGGCTGCAACCTGTCGTCGGCCAACCTGGCCGGCGCGGTGATGATTTCCACCACGCTGCGCGGCGCGACACTCACGGGCGCGCGCATGGAAAATCTGGTTGCCGAAAGCAGCGACTGGGCCGGCGCGCGCGACTTTCCGGCGGCGCTGAGCGGGAGCTACGGCGAGGCAAACCTTGCGGGCGCAGACCTGTCGAGCCGTAACCTCCGGGGCGCCACGTTTCGTGGCGCGATGCTAAAGGGCGCCAACCTGAGGGGCAGTGCAGCCCAGGAAGCCCACTTTCGTGATGCCGACCTTACCGACGCCGACTTCAGCGGCAGCGACTGCACCGGCGCGATTTTTGACGCGGCCAAGCTGTCGGGCGCAAAGCTGTCGGGCGTCAAGCTCGGCGCCGCGGTGCTTGAGAATTGTGACCTTGGCGGGTTTGACCTCAGCAACTGCGACCTGACCGACGCGCGGTTTTCCGGCGCGAGCGTCAAGGGCCTCAAGCTCAGCGGCAGCACACTGAACGGCGCGTCGTTTGACGGCGTGGACCTGCAGGGTTTTGACTTCGAGGGCTTCTCGCTGATCGGCGCCGACTTCAACGGCGCGAACCTGCGTGGTGCCAGGCTGCGCGGCGCGCGACTGAACGACGCCGACTTCAGCACAGCTGACCTGTCGGGCGCGGACTTTGCGCAGGCCGACCTGTCCGGCGCGACGCTGGTGGGGGCCAACGCAACCGGAGCGTCGTTCCGGGGCGCGACGCTGAACGAGTCGAATGTGTCGGACGCCACGCTCAGGGGCGCAAACTTCCAGGATGCGAAACTGACCGGGGTGAGCCTGGCCGACGGTGACCTGCGCGAAGTCGGCATGGCGGGCGGCAGCTACGAGCGCTGCGAGTTTCGCGCGGTGAACATGGCGGGCATGAGCCTGCCGCAGGCGCGTTTCACGCTGTGTGATTTCGAGGACGGCAACCTTGCCGGCATCAACCTTTCCGGGTCAGACCTGACGCAGGCGGCGTTCAAGAACGCCAACCTGGAAAAGGCGATGCTCCGGTCGGCGCAGCTGGTCGGCGCCAACTTTGAACACGCAAACGTGAAGGGCGCAGTGTTCAGCGGCGCGATGCTGCACATGGCCGCCTTCCCGGGCGCCGACGCCAGCGAGGCGCAGTTTGATGGCGCCGATCTTCGCGAGACGTTCATGGACCAGCTCAATGCGCAGAAGGCGCGCTTTACCAACGCAGTCGCTCAGTACGCCATGTTCACCCATGCCAACCTGCAGCTTGCCGATTTCAGCGGCGCAGACCTGCTGGGGGCCGACTTGCACGGCTCGCGCGATGACGGCGCGAACTTTGCCAAGGCCAACCTGAAGCAGGTCAAACGCACCGACGCCGACAAGCTCGAGGCTGAGAACTGGAAGCCAAAGAAGTAGGCGCAAGCAAGGAGACGAGCCATGCCCGAAACCATGACCGAGACAATGCAGGGCACAAAGCTGGGACCGGCCCTGGTCCGCAAGGTCGAAGGTGCCGAAGTCACGGTGCTGCGCGAAGGCGTCGAAAGCAGCGCCCAGAACGCGCTGGCGTTTCCGTACGCGCCGCAAGCCGGCGACGTGGTGCTGGTGATCGGCGACGCGCCCGCGTACATCATCGGCGTGCTGCACGCCCAGGGCGACATGAGCCTGCACTTTCCGGCCAACGTGCACTTCCATGCCCGCGGCGGTTTCCAGTTCAGCAGCGGCGAGCGCGTGGAGATGCAGGCACCTGAGGTCAAAGTCACCGCCGGCAAGTATGAGTTGGTCGCGCGCACGCTAAGCGAGAAGGTCACCAATGCCATGCGCTGGGTGAAGGACCTCGCGTCGCTCAAGGCCGGCCGGCGCAAAGTGCAGGTCGACGGCGCCAACATTGAGCGCGCGGAACGGCACATCCTGAAGGCAAAGAAAGACGTGCGACTCAACGGAGAACGCATCCATCTTGGATAGGCCACCAGTTCGCTCACACGGACCGAAGCTTGAACAAGAGATCGCGAGGACAACATGCTTCCAGCATCGACAAAAATGAGCGGCCAGTGCCTGGGCGTGCCCGACGTGTGCAAAGTGCCCGCGCCGCCGGCACCACCGATTCCGACACCATTTCCCAACATGGGCATGTGCATGCAGGCCACCAAGGTGTCCACCAAGGTGAAAGTCATGAACCAGCCGGCCATCCTGATGGGCAGTGAAATTCCGATGTCCAGCGGCGACGAAGCCGGCAGCCTGGGCGGCATGATCAGCAACCAGTTCAAGGGCAAGATCGTCTACAAAAAGGCCAGCATGAAGGTGAAAACCGAGGGCAAGGGCCAGTGCACGATCACCGCGATTTGCGGCCACAACGGCAACAACGCCAACATGCCCGCCGGCGCGCAGATTGCCCCCAGCCAGGTCATGGTGCTCATCGCCCCGTAGACGGCGCGCGGCTTTGCGATAGCCTGCCTCCCCGGTCGATCAACGACCGGGGAGTTTTGCATCATGGAATCGCTGCGCGAGCTTTACCGCATCGGCGCCGGGCCCAGCGCCAGCCACACGATGGGCCCCAAGCGCGCCGCCGAACTGTTTCTTGAACGCAACGCCGGCGCGTCAAGCTTCAAGGTCACGCTGTACGCCAGCCTGGCTGCCACGGGTCGCGGCCACCTGACCGACGTCGCGATGCAGAGCGTATTTGGCAACCGCGCGTTTGTGATTGACTGGAAACCGCGTGAGCGCCTGCCGTTTCACCCCAACGGCATGTTGTGGGAGGCCTTCGATGGCGCGGGTACGCGCGTTGCCGACTGGCAGGTGTTCAGCATCGGTGGCGGCGCCCTGCGCGAAGAGAACAGCCCGCCCCCGCCAGACCTGTATGTGCGCCGCAGCATGGCCGAGTTCCTGAAGTGGTCACGCGAAAGCAACATGCCGCTGTGGAAGCTCGTCGAAGAGCGTGAAGGCGCCGGGATTTGGGACTACCTGGCCGAGTGCTGGCGCGTGATGCAGGAGGCGATCGAGCGCGGCCTTGAGGCCCACGGCGTGCTGCCCGGCAGCCTGAAGCTGCGCCGCAAGGCCCACCGTCACTTTGAGCAGGCCAAGGGCCGACCCGGCCCGCTTCAGCGCACCGGCCTGTTGACCGCCTACGCGCTGGCGGTCAGCGAAGAGAATGCCGCCGCCGGCACAGTCGTCACCGCGCCCACCTGCGGCGCGTGCGGCGTGCTGCCTGCGGTGCTGCGCTACCTGAAGGAAGTGCTGAATGCCGGCGACAAGCAGATCCTGCGCGCGATGGCGACCGCGGGCCTTGTCGGCAACCTGGTCAAGCACAACGCCAGCATCAGCGGTGCCGCCGTCGGCTGCCAGGGCGAAGTCGGTACCGCATGCAGCATGGCGGCCGCGGCGGCGGCCCAGCTCATGGGCGGCGACAGCAAGAAGATTGAGTACGCGGCAGAAATGGGCATTGAGCATCACCTGGGCCTGACGTGCGACCCGGTGGCCGGGCTGGTGCAGATTCCGTGCATTGAGCGCAACGCCGTGGCCGCCATGCGTGCAGTCGATTGCGCCGACTACGCGCTGCTGTCAGACGGCGACCACGAAATCCCGTTCGACACGGTGGTCAAGACAATGAAAGCGACCGGCGAAGACCTGGCCGACCGCTACCGCGAAACCAGCGAAGGCGGACTGGCGCGGCTGCACGTGCCGGCCGGCGTCGATCCCAAAGCCCTCGAAGGCAACCACTGCGGATAGCGCCGCAACCTCGCTATTTACCTTTGCGCGTGGCTTTCTTTTTGGGCGCGGCCTTGGCGTCGGCGTCTTCCTTGGCTTTCTTGCGCGCGCCCGGCACGTTCTCGCGGGCCTCGAGCTCTTCGACAATCTTGCGCAGGCGCACTTCTTCTTCTTCGCGCTTGGCCAGAATGCGCTCGATCGCCGTGAGCTTGTCGGTTGTTTCCTGCAGTTCTTTCTCGGTGCGGGTGTGCTTGCGGCGCAGCTTGGCGTACTTGTCCGCAATGCCGACCTTCAGGGTTTCCAGCAGCTTCTGCAGCTTCTGGTCTGAGCCTTCGTCGCCGCGTTCGGCTGCTTCAAGGTGTTCCGCGACCGCGCCGCGGAAGTCGTCCATCTCGGTCTTCCAGTAAGTCTCGGCCTCGGTGGCCTTGCGGCGTGCGCCCTCGACGTCGCTTTGCATGCGCTCAATCTGCGCGCGCCGCTGGCCGGCGAGTGCCTTGGCGCGCATCACGTCCTGCTTCGACAGCTCGATGCCCTCAAGCTGGCTTGCCAGGTCGTTCTCGCGCAACTCGGCTTCATTCAGCTGCTTGCGGACGTCTTCGATCTCGCGTTCTTTCTCTGAGGCGACGCGCTCCCACTTCTCGCGTTCCACGGCGAGTTGCGACGACAATGTCTCGAGTGCTGACGCCGGCGCACTCTGGTCCACGGTGTCGCGCTCGCGCTGCAGCGACTCTTCCAGCTGCCGGATACGCTGGGCCTGTTCGCCGCGCATGTGCAGCTCGCTTTCGAGCTTGGCCCGCGCCTCGACCAGTTGCTTCTCGGCCTCGTGGCGTCGCTCGCTCGCCTGCTCGACCTTCTCGCGCAGCATGCGCACTTCTTCGCGCGCCTTCTCGGCCGCGGTCTCGGAGTTGGTCAGCGAATGGCCGACGCGTGCAAGTTCGCTGAGCATTTCCTTGTGCTTGTTGTCGAGCTGGGTGATCTCGGCCTGCAGAGTGCGCAGGTCTTCGGCCTCCTGGATTGCCTTGTCACGCTCGGCTTGCAACGTGCGTTTCTCCACGTCGCGCTCGGCGATCAGCGCCTTGAGCTCCTCGACTTCGCCGGCGGCGGCTTCGAGGCCCTTGAGCACATCGTCGCGCTTTCTCGTGATCTCTTCGTTGCGCGCCTTCAGCCTTTCATTCTCTTCTTTCAACCCGCCCTCAAGCTGGGCCGCCCTTTCGATGCCTGCCCTCTCGGCGGCCTCGGCGCGTTTGCGCAGCTCTTCGACTTCGGCCTCGAGGGCTTCGGTCTGTTCCATGGCGCGCTGCTCGGCTTCACGTGCCTGCTGCAACTGCTGCGTGGCGCGGTTGCGCTCTTCTTCTTCGAGCTTGATTTCTTCTTTCAAGTCCGCGAGCTGCTGCTGGGCGACTTCAATCTGGCGATCGCGGGCAGCCAACCGGGCCTCGGCGTCCTCGGCCGCCTTGCTGCCCTTTTCGGCCTGCGCGAGGCGTGACCGCAGGTCTTTCAGCTCGTCCTCGGTTGCTTGCTGGCTGTTGCGCGCCGTGGCGGTCTCGGCCCGCGCATCCTGCAGCTCTTCCTGAAGCCGGCTGATCGTGCGGTCGCGCTCTGGCAGTTCGGCGGCTTGTGCCTCAAACTCGCCGGCGCGCTCTCTCTCGGCGGCGAGTTCGCGTTCGAGTTCAGCGACGCGGGCACCAATGCCTTCGGATTCTGACTTCTGCTCGTCGCGCACTTCATCAAGCTTTGCGCGAAGTTCTTTCACTTCCTTGGCCAGTGCCTTGCGTTCTTCCTGCGCGCTGTGCAGGTCGGTGTGCGCCTGCTCAAGGGCGTTCTGGGCCTTGGTGCGCGCGGCTTCGGCGTTGGCGATGTCCATGTCGACGCGCAGCTTTTCGGTGCTGCTGGCCTTCTCAAGCTCGGCGATGCGGGCCTTGAGTTTCTCGTTCTCTTTCTTTGCGCTATCCAGCTCAGGGGCGAGCTTGGCCACGTGCTCGTGGCGCTGCGACAGCTTGGTCTTGGTGTCGGTCAGCTCTTTCTTGATCTCTTCGACCTGGGCTTTCAGTGCCTCGGCCTGGTCGCCGCCGCTGTCGCGCAAACGGTCAAGGTCGCGCTTGGCGGCATCGCGCTCGGCGCGCAGCTTTTCGTTTTCTTCTTCGATGATGGTGAGCGACCGGTCGGCGATGTCGCGGTCTTTGAGCGCTTTGTCACGCTCAGATTCAAGCGCGGTTACTGCCTGGAGTTTTTTTTTCCGGCCTCAGTTTCGGCGCGGGCGTCATTCAGTTCAGCTTTGAGCTTCTCTTCAAGCTCTCGCCTCAAATTCGTCTCGTTGCTGAGCTGGGCCGCCATGCGGCGCTTTTCTTCAAGCCACTTGCCTTCTGCGGCGCGCAGTCCCTCAAGCTCGGCTTCCACACCCTCAAACTTGCGCTTGAGCATGCCGAGTTCTTTGGCCGCGTTGCCGGCTTTGCCCAGGTCGGACTCAAGCTGCTTCAGCTCGGCCTTGGCCTTGGTCATCTCGGCGCGGGCCTGTTCAAGCTCGCTGGTCAGCTCTTCGCCCTTGCTGGCGTTGGCGCGGGCCTTGACCAGCTCTTTCGTGAGCTGCTGGGCTTCCTGCCTGGCTGCCGCCAGTTCCTGTTCGGCTTTCTTGGCGCGTTCCTCGACGGCCTTGGCGGCCTCGGGCAGCGTTTCGCCTTTTTCGATGGCCTTGAGCTTCTGCTCGGCTTCGCGGCGGTTGTTGGTTTCGTTGCTGAGTTGCGAGGCCAGGCGGCGCTTTTCTTCAAGCCATTGGCCTTCGTTGCTGCGCAGTTTCTCGAGCTCGACTTCCATGTTCTCAAGCTTGGCGCGCGAACGCTCGGTTTCTTTGATCTTGCGCTTGAGGTCGGCAATCTCGTTCTGGAGTTGTTCAGCTTCCGAGGCGGCGCCTTCTGCCGCCTGCTGGCGCACTTCTTCAAGCTCGGACTCCAGGGCGGTGATGCGCCCATTGGCTTCATCCAGGGCCCGTTCGGCCTCGGCCCGGGCCGACGCTTCCTGGTTGACGCCTTCGCTGGCCTCGGCGCTTGACGCCTCCAGGTCAGCAAGCTGTTGCTGCAAAAGCTCGATCTGCTGCTGGGCCTGGTCGGCTGCGGCCCCGCCCTGCTGCGCTTCTTCTACCTGCTGCTGCAACTGGGCGACTTCGGAGTCGCGCTGGGCCAGGGCGGCTTCGAGTGCGCCGAACTGTTCGTTGGCGGCGTCGAGCTGCTGCTGCAAATCCATATAGGTATCGACGGCCTGGGCGTTGCGCTGCTGCAACTCGGCAATCTGGGCCTCGTATTGTTGCGCGTATTGCTCGACGCCGGCCTGGCCTGCCTGGGCCTGTTGCAGCATCTGGCGCGACTGCTGCAGTGCGTCATAGACCTTCTTGTACTCGCCCTTGTACTGCTCGACCTTTTCGGTGGCCTGCTGAAGCCGCATTTCCATCTGCGTCTGCTGCATCACCATCTGGTTGAATTCTTCGCGGTCGATGGACGAATCCATCCCGAACTTCTCGGTCACGCTCTGCACGATGCCCATGATCACAGCGGGCGTGATGACCTTGACCTTGCTGGGCAACTGGCTGCGGTCGCGAATCTGGGCGCTGGCGTCCAGGTCGGCCATCGCGCGTCCCAAATCACCACTGGGCGCCGGGGCGGCGGGCCGGGGTGCGGCAGGCGGGCGCTGGTGCTGTTGGGTCTTGCCGCCGCCGGGCAGGACGATTTTGCGAGTACCAGGAGGTTCGCGTCGGGCCATGGCTGCTCTTTCTGCTTGTTGGGACTGTCCGGTATAGCTCAGCGGTCGCCGGGGGCAAGGCTGGGCACGCAAAGAGGACGGGTGCGAAAGGCGCCCGTCCCCGGAAGTGCGCAGAAATACAGTCTCACGGCTAGCGGCGTTTGCCCTTGCCGGCCTTTTCCATAGCTTCTTTGAGGTCCTTGGGGCTTTCGCCCTTGATCTCTTCAAACTTGATCAGGTCCGGCCCCTGGTCGTAGTCGAGGCAGCGGCTGCCCATCAGATACAGCTTGGCCTCGCCGTCAGACCCCGCCTTGACCAGCTCATAGAACGTCATGGTCTGGCGCATCTGGCCGGGCTCAAACGGATGCTCGGTATAGCGCGTGACACACACGATGCCGCCGTTGCGATTGAAGCCCAAACCCTCGACACTGAAGCCTTCCTTGGTGTCCACGCCCGACGCCGTCACCGGCTCGGCTTTGTCAATAAACGTGTTCCAGGCATAGGTGCCAGCCGCCAGCAGTGCGGCGAATGCAAAGACGCCCTTGATGATCATGTCCATCTTCATGCGTTTCTCCTGTACGGGCACAGCCACCGCATGTGGTGACAGGCCGAATCATTGAAATCCAGAGGTCGGGTCAGTCTATCCTGAAACCCCGGCGCTGGCACGCCAGAGCCGGGAATTCCGGAAAGCTAGCGTTTGCTGCGCATCTCGGCCGGGTCACCGAATCTACTCTTGGTGAAATTCACGAGGTCGAACCCGTTGTCCCACTCGACGCAGCGCGAGCCCACGAAGCGCAGTTCGGTCTCTTTGTCGCTCTTCACGGTCAACTGGTAGAAGCTGAGAAAGTGGCAGTTCTCGCCCGACACAGGCTCTTCCTCTTTGACGTTCAGGTTGCGCGAGTGGCTTGAAACCACAACGTACTCGACGTCGCCGACCTTGACCGTGAACATGGCGACGCCCTTCTTCTCCTGTAACGCGGCGCCATCGGCCCGCACGGAGTCCGGGTCCACAGTGAAGGTTGCCCAGGCATAGGTCGTGCTTGCCACAAGGGCAGCAATGACCAGCGGCAGGCCCAGCAGGGCCGCCAAAGCATTACGGTGCAGCATGGTTGTTCTCCAAGGGGAAAGACCGGGGAGTAACGGCGGCTACGCATCCGCCGGGATGGCTGTGGTGCGGGGCGGGGGACACGTTAAGGGAACCACGCGGGGGGCCGGACGCCAACCGGCCTTCACCGGGCCTTTCGCGGGTTGGAATATGCAGCTGCGACCGTTGCGCACACGCACAAAATCTAGCGCGCCTGGTTGGTGGGCACGTTGCGGAAATCGCTGAACCCGGGCCGGTGTTCTGCCGGCACGAACTTGGTGGTGCGCTTGTGGAAGTGGAACGGGATGTCGCCCGTGGGCCCGTTACGGTTTTTGGCAATCAACAGCTCAACGGCCGACAGCTCTTCGCTGTTGATGCTGGCCATCGTTTCTTCATCTTCCTTGCGGTAGATCAGGATGACCTGGTCAGCGTCCTGCTCAATGCTGCCGGACTCGCGCAGGTCGGAAAGCATCGGGCGTTTTTCGCGGCTGCTGCGTTGTTCAACGCCGCGGTTGAGCTGGGCCGCGGTAATCACGGGCACTTTCAGTTCGCGGGCCAGCGCCTTGAGGCCGCGCGAGATGTTGCCGATCTGCAGGTGGCGGTCGAGCCTGTCATTGTCTTTCACAAGCTGCAGGTAATCGACAAAGATGGCGTCGATGTCGTGGCGCTCTTTCATGCGCCGCGCCTTGGAGCGGATTTCGCTCAGGTTGAGCGTAAAGCTGTCATCGACGAACAGCGGCACATGGGCCATGTCGTGCATGGCCTGCTTGAGCGCGATTTCTTCTTCGCGCGAGTACGCGGCAAGCTTCACGCGTTTGAGGTCCACTTCGGCGCGCGAGCACAGGATGCGCTGCACCAGTTCAGTCGCTGTCATTTCCAGGCTGAACACCAGCACGCCGCCCTTGCCATCGTCGCGGTTCTGGTGGCGGTCCCAGGCGATGTTCTCGGCCAGGTTCAGCATCAGGCTGGTCTTGCCCTGGCCGGGGCGCGCGCCGATCACGACCAGTTCGCCGGCTTTCCAGCCGGTGGTGTACCCGTCGAGCACGGAATAGCCCGAGGTCAGCCCGGGCAGCATGTTGCCGTCGTGCGAGTTGCGCCATTCACGCAGCTTGGTCTGCTGCTCCATCACCTGCTGGATGAGCTGCTGGATGGTGTGCGTTTCGCCGTGGTAGCGCTGGGCGGCGATTTCGAACACGTCGCGCTCAAGCTTTTCGATCACGTCTTTGGGCGTGCGCGTTTCGTCCAGCGCCATCGCGCGCACGTCGCCGGCGCGCAGCACGATTTCGCGCATCAGGCTGCGGTCGCGTACAATGCCGGCGTAGCGTTCGGCGCCGTATGCGCTTGGCAGGCGGTGGCTGATTTCTTCAAGATAGTGGTGCAGCGCGTCACTGCCGCCGCATTCGTCGATGGCGCCCGCCTTCTTCACCTGCTCGGCGACACTGACCCAGTCGGCTTCGTGGCCCTCCGACGAAAGCTGCATGATGGCGCGGAAGATGTGCTGGTGCGACGCGCGCCAGAAGACTTCCGGTCGCTTGAGAATCAACGACACTTCCGGCAGGCAGCCCGGGTCAACGAAAATGGCACCGAGCACAGCCTGCTCGGCTTCGATGGAGTGGGGCGGGATGAAGCCTTCTTTGTCTGCCATACGAACAAACCACCGACACCCGTGTAGCGGGCGCAAAGCCAACGGTACAAAGACGTGCGACACGGTTTTGATGTGCGGACTGAACTGTCATCCGCGAGGAACAACTTGTAGCGGGATTTTTCAGGGCGCGGCAAGCGGGGGAAGCAATTTGGATAGATGTCAGTTGGTGATAACCCGTGTGCACTACCAGCCCCACCTCACCTTGGCGTGTTCGTGGGCCAGCAATTCGGGCGGCAGCGCTTCGCGCTCGATCGGCGTGCGGGCGTCGTCGGCCTTTTCCCAGCGCTGGTTATAGAAGGACTGGGCCTTGAGCATGATCAGGCTTTCCAGCAATTCCTGACCGATCGAGCTGCGGGGTATCGGCCGCAGCACACCCTCATCATCCTGCATGCCGTCGTTCGCGAACCAGAATGCACGCTGATAGTCGCCGGTCGCAAACGCCGCCTGGCCCTGGCGCAGACGCATCAGTGCACGCTCGGTGTCATTAGACCCGCGAAGGCGCATCGCGTCCCAGGCGGCATCCAGCTGGCCCGAACGGGTCGCCGGGTCGCTTTCGGTGCGCGACTTCTCCAGCGCCAGCCGGCCGTAGCCGGCAAAAGTCACCAGCAGCACAAGCGGCAGGGCGAACGCGGCCCAGCCGGCTTTGACGGTGCTGGCCCGGGTTGGTACCAGCACCAGCCACGAGAACGGAAGCAGCGCCAACGCACCCGTAATCCAGAGCGCGGGCACGCCCAGGAACGCGCCGACGGCGGCCAGCGCGCCGACGTTCAACACGCCGATGCCGTACCCGATCAGGCGGCTTTCGGGGTTTGGCCGCGAAAGCTGCGACGATGCCAGCCACGCGATTAACAGGCCCTCGGCGCACAGGAACAGCAACCAGCGTTCGGCATCCAGGATGCCGACCAGGATCGCCGCTTGAATGAAAGGAAGCAACAGCAGGATGCGCGCGGCAGACTTAAGAGCAGCGGGATGCTGCCGCAGCACCGCGGTCTGCAGCGCAAGGCGCACTACAAAGCTGCCGCGGCGCCGTTTGCTCTCGGGCAGTTCGTAGGAGTCGAAAGCCGGTCTCGGGGGCAGCTTGGCAGGCGGCATTGCGGATTCCGGATCGGAGGCACGTTCGCAGCGGGGCAAGTCAATCCGCGATGCGCAAACGCCTCACAGTTCGATGACCATGCCTTCGCGGGCGGCAAAAAACTCGGTGTCCGGCGCCTCTTCTTTCCCGAGCGGCAGGTACTTCTCATTCATTAAACGGTCCAGCGCGTCGTCGGTTCGGGTCGGGTCGTGGTGCGTGAATGCCATGCGCTTGATGCCGGCTTCGCGGGCGAGCGCAATGTTGTATTCAAAGTAGCTGTGTCCCCAGCCGCGCTTGCTGAGGTGCGGCTTGCCGGGGCTTTCGTAGTCTTCCTGGGTGTAGGTGGTGTCAAAGGCGATGAAGTCGGCGTTGCGACAGAAGTCGATCAGCCGCCGGTTCATCATGTGGTACAGCGCCTTGGTGTCGCTGGTTTCGTCGATGTCGTGTTCGGGCCACGGTTCGTGGTCGCCGGTGAAGATGAAACTCTTGCCGTCGGCTTCGATGCGGTAGGCGGTGCAGTAGACGGGGTGGTTGGTCAGCTTGATGCGGACCTTCACGCCCTCGGCAAGGTCAAAGCACTTCTCGACCCCGTCGGGGAACATCTTGTTGTAATCGTTGTAGGTGACCACGCTGTCGAGCATGGTGTTCTCGACGGGGAAGTAGCTGTAGGTCATCTGGTCGCGCATCACGGTTTCGAAGCCCTTGCCCTCGCGCAGGGGCCCGATGCCGTAGACCTGCACGTTGCTGCCGGGCGTGTAGATCGGAGTAAAGAACGGAAATCCGTGAATGTGGTCCCAGTGCGTGTGGGTCACCAGCAGGCGAATGTCGAAGGGCGGCTTGCCCGATGCCATCAGATGGTCGGCGAGCGAGCGAATGCCTGTGCCGCAGTCAATGATGATGATCGGGCCGGTCTCGCGAATCACCTGGATGCACGTGGTGTTGCCGCCGTAGCGGGCCGTTTCCGGGCCCGGTGTCGGCAGACTGCCGCGTACACCCCAAAACCTGATCTTCATCAAACTCTCCCCGCGCAGCATAGCAGCGGTCGGCAGGATATGGCTACTCAGTGGGCAGCTTTGGCGGCGGGGGGGCCGACTCGGCATCCAGCACGCGCACCCATACTGGCTGGCCGGGCGACGACGTCCAGAAGTGAATCTCCAGGGCTCGCGTGCCCTGTCTGGACTGCCAGCGCAGGGTGTACTCGCGCTCAGACCGGAACAACTCGTCGCTGAATGGCGGTGTCGGCTCGCCCAGCGACTTGCGCAGCGCGTCGACCGACCAGTCGGCGCCCGAGTGCTGTATGGCACCGAATTCAATCTTCAAACCCTTGAAACGCTCGGTGGCGCCCGCGACCGCGCTGCCCGGCCCGGCGATTGCCACGGCGGTGATCCGGTTTTTCTCGTCGTGCTGGATGAGCCAGCCGTCAGCGGCGTGCAACTGCCGCCCGGTAATGTTCTGCTTCGACTTCAGGTCGTCGTAGGCCTCATACGACTCGCCCAGCCGGTATCCGCCGGCGCCGTCCTCGGTCATGGAGAATTCGACACTCTGGGCCCCCGCGATGGACTTGTAGCCCAGGTGCACAGCCCAGCCGATCACGGCAATGATGACCGCGACGCCCAGCACCGTTGCCACAGGCTTGAGCATCCCGGGTTTTCGCACGTTGGTGGCGTCAATGTAATCCTGGGCCAGCGCGATGCGGTCGGTGGGTGTCTGGGTAGCGGTTTTGCCGCGCACCGAGTCACGGCGCAGCACCTGCAACTCAGATGCGTCTTCGTCGCGCGTCGGCATGTGCACTTCAATGCTGTCAGTGCCGGCGGCGCGGCGCACGATGGTGTTGACCTGGCTTGCCGGGATATGGAACGAGCCGCTCTGGGGCTGCTCGCTGGTGCGGACCTTGCGGGTACCCGGCACCGGGGCCTCGTGCGAGCCCGACTTCATGCGATCCACTTCTTCGCGCAGCTTGACCAGTTCCAGGGCCAGCTCGCGGCGCAGGTCGTCGTCCGGCAGGCGGTCGGCCAACGCCTTGAGTTCAGGGTTGCTGCGCGGAGACTTGCTGCTGATGCTGCGTGGCGCAAAGTGCTCGTCGGCCAGCAGGTATGTGCTGTCGTCATCACTGGCGCGGCCCGCCGGCGCCGGGCCGGGTACCGGCACCTCGACCTTGGGCCGCGGCACAATGAAGCTGTCGCGGACTGCCGGGGTGTTGCTCTGGGGCACGGGTGTGTCACGCGAGCTGCCGGCATTGCCGTAGCGCGTGATGGTGGGCGCGCTCTCTTCTTCAGCGGGGTCTGGAAGGCGCGGCACCATTTCGGTCGGGTTGCCGACCGGTATCTCGGTTGAAGACCGGCGCGGCAGTTCAGTGGAACTGGGCGGCGCGGGGGCCCTGAAGATATCGGTCTTGCGCGGGTCATCTTCGCCCGCTTCGGCGGCGATGCCGTCGTCTACGCCGTCGGCCAGCGGCGCCAGTTCCTGCGAGTCCGAGGCGCGCATCCGCACCTTGGAATCATGCACCTTGGGCCAATTGCCGCTGTAGTCGCTCTTGATCTGGTCGTCGCGCACGTTGACGGTGGGCGGCCGCTCGATCGCCGGCGGCTTGTTCAACGACGGGATCTTGTGGCTGCGCTGCTGCTGGGGCACCTCAGTCTCGACGTTGCGGGCCTTGGGCACGACTTCGGTGGCGGCGCCCTGGGGCACGTCTTTCTCGATGGTGTGGTCCGTGGGGCGCTCCGACCGGTCCACGTCGATGGCCTTGCGGATGGCGGTGCGCTCGGACGATGCGTCAGACGAGTCACGGGCCAGCACCGATGTTCCGCGCCGCGACATGACGCGTGTCATGCGCTGCTGCTGCTTGTTGAACAGCTCAAGTTTCTTGGCCACGAGCTGCTTGTGGCTATCGGTCAAGCCGGGGTCTTTCAGCAGCGGCTCAAGGATGCGGCAGGCGTCGCCGTGCTTGCCGGCGTCGGCAAGCGACTCGGCTTCGCGGATCTTGCGCACGATGACCAGCGTGTCCATGAATGCCCGGAGTGCGCCCGTGACTGCGCCCGAAAGTGGGGAATTTACCCGTTGCCCTTGTCGTGGGCCAGCCCCCTCAGCCTTGTCTCAACGTCGCGGCCCCAGGCCTGATACCCGGGCTCGGTGCCGCTCAGCTCGGCCAGCAGCTCGGCGTGGATACGCCCGTTGCTGGCGACCGCGTTTTCGCCGAACAGCCAGTCCTGCCCGCCCGCGAAGTCGCTGACTGTGCCGCCCGCCTCGGTCACCAGCAGGCAGCCCGCCGCGATGTCCCACGGCTTGAGATAGGGCTCCCAGTATCCGTCAAAGCGCCCGGCGGCTACGTACGCGAGGTCAAGGCTGGCAGCGCCGGGGCGGCGGATATCGTGGCACTTGAGGACAAGGCGGCTGAAGTTGTCGATGTTGTTTCGCTCAACCTCGTTGCGCACATACGAAAAGCCCGTGGCCAGCATGCTGTGTTTGACGTCCGGCGTGTCGCTGACGCGCAGTCGTTTCTCGTTCAGGAAGGCGCCGCCGCCGCGCTCGGCCACAAAGCGCTCGCGCAGGTAGGGTGCTTCCACCAGCGCCAGCGCGGCTTGCCCCTTGTGCCAGTAGGCCACGCTGGCGGCAAAGAACGGAAAGCTGCGGGCGAAGTTGGTCGTGCCATCGACAGGGTCGATGATCCACCACGAGTCGCTGTCGGTCAGGTGCGCGCCGCTTTCTTCGGCCAGGATGGCATGGTCCGGAAAGCGCTGGCGAATGGTGCGAATGATGACCTGTTCTGACTCGCTGTCGGCGATGGTCAGCAGGTCGCGATGGCGGCCTTTGCGCTCGATATGGTCGGTCTCGAGCCTGTCGAAGTACTTGAGCTGCACTTCCGCCACGGCCTGCGCGATTGACATAAGAAACGGAATGTCCGGCACTTGCGTCATGGGGTCAATTCTGAAAAATCACTGGTCCGCGGAAGCTCCAAACCGTTATACTTGGGATGTGTCGGAGGTGGGGAAATTGTCCTCCTCCAAGTTTCGACAGGTATCTGCCGAAATGTGCCTCCCCTGCTTCCGACATGCCGCGGGCCGTCCGAAAGGACGGCCCGAGTGCATTTGGCGTAGCGGGTTAGCCTAACTCACCGGTTCCAGCTCTGGTTGCGGCAACATCGCTGCGGCCTTGTCAGCCGACGCCCGGGCCAGCTCTTCGATGCGGGCGCGGGTGTTTGCCATCAGCTCTTCAATTGCAAGCTTCTGGTCTGAGGCCACGTCGCCGGCGCGGCTCTGCGCGTCGGCCAGCGCCTTGACTGCGCGCTCCCAGTGGGTCTGGAACATGCCCAGGTCGGCGGCACCCTTCTTGATCAAGTGCTTCTCAAGGATGTGCGCCGGCGGCCGCCGAAGGCCCTTCACCAATCCGACCCACGACAGCAGCTTCAGTACATAGTAGCTGGTGTCGATCTCGTACCAGTAAAAACCCTGGCAGGCAGCGCCCGGGTAGTGGTGGTGGTTGTTGTGCCAGCCTTCGCCGCCGGTGGCCAGGGCGATCCAGAGGTTGTTGCGGCTGGTGTCGGTCGTGGCAAAGCGTCGGCGGCCGAACACGTGGGCCAGCGAGTTGACCGTGAAGGTCGAGTGCCACGTCAGCACGGTCGAGAGAAAGAAACCCACCAGCGTGATACCCCACGCGCCGACGCCGGTGCCGGTGATCAGGTAGCCCAGCCCCCACACCGAAACGCCCAGCAGCAACGGGCCCAGCCAGTCGTGCTTGTCGATGAAACGCAGCTCAGGAAACTTGACGAAGTCGGGGATCAGGTCCTGCTGGGTCTTCTCATACTTCTTGCACATGATCCAGCCGGTGTGGCTCCACCAGAATCCGCGCTTGGGCGAGTGCACGTCCACGGTATCGTCGCTGTGCTTGTGGTGATGGCGGTGATGGGCTGCCCACCACAGCGGGCCCTTCTGCACCGCGGTTGTGCCGGCAAATCCCATCAAGAACTGCATCACGCGCCCCATGCGATACGAGCGGTGCGAGAAATAGCGGTGGTAACCGGCAGTCAGGAAGAACACGCGGCTGAAATACAGCACGGCCATGATGATCCACGCGCTCCAGTGAACGCCGGTGTACAGGGCAATCAGGGGCACGAAGTGCATGATCGTGAAGACCACGGTGCCGACGCGTAGATTGATCTTCTCGTCGGGTGCTCGCTTGAAGGTTGCAGTCATAGGCAGTGTCACCTCAATCGTTTGGTCCGGGGGTAGACCGAATGCAGCGTTATAGAAGATGCATCGGCCAATCGCCGCGCAAAATCCAGCGACAATCGTACGCGACTTGACGCACACCCGCCCCGGCCCCGAAGTTGCTTGCGGGTACAGCGCCCGCCGCCCTAGTATGACGCGATGGCCCGCGCCTCCAAATCTGTAGCAGACGAAATTGCCATGCGCTGTGTGGCTGCGCGCGCGCGCCTGTTGTCCCGCGTTGTGTCCAACCTCTACGACGATGCGCTGCGGCCCGTGGGCCTGACCTCGGCGCAGATGACCATTTTGACCGCCCTGGAGTACTCGGGCGGCGCGCAACCGGCCCAGCTTTGCGAAGTGCTGATGATCGACAAGTCCACCCTCTCGCGCAACGCCGACCGCATGGAGCGCAACGGGTGGGTCGAGCGCGAATCCGGCACCGATGCCCGCAGCCACAAACTGCGCCTGACCGACAAGGGCCGCAAGCGCCTTGAGCAGGCGGTCCCGCAGTGGCGCAAAGCGCAAGCCGAAGCTGAGGCCATGCTGGGCAAGCCCGGCCTGGATTCGGTTGTGAAAGTAACCAGGCGCCTTCGCGGCTTCTGAAGCACGGCCGCTGACCGCCGCGCTTCCCCCGCATTGCGCACGGCGCGCAAACCGCTACCATCCCGCGCCCATGCGCCGCGACGATATCCGAAACATTGCTGTCATTGCCCACGTTGACCACGGCAAGACCACACTCGTAGACGGCTTTCTTGAAGCCGCCAACTTCTTCGGCCACAAGACCGACCACGCCGAAGCATTCATGGACAGCAACCCGCTTGAGCGCGAACGCGGCATCACCATCCTGGCCAAGAACGTCAGCTTCAAGTGGAAGGGCACCAAGATCAACCTGATCGACACGCCCGGCCACGCAGACTTTGCCGGCGAAGTTGAGCGCGTACTTTCCATGGCCGACGGCTGCTTTCTGCTGGTGGACGCCGCTGAAGGCCCGATGCCGCAGACCAAGTTCGTGCTGCGCAAGGCGCTGGAACACAACCTCAAGCCGCTGGTCGTGATCAACAAGATCGACCGCCCCGACGCCCGCAGCCTGGAAGTGCTGGACCTGGTGTTCCAGCTTTTCATCGACCTGGGCGCCGACGACAGCCAGCTTGATTTTCCGGTGCTGTACGCCAGCGGGCGACAGCGCATTGCCAGCGACGACCCGATTGTGCCGGGCAAAGACCTTGTGCCGCTGATGGATGCGATGATCAACCGCATTCCCGGCCCGGAAGTTGAGCCGGACAAGCCGTTCCAGGTGCAGATCACGAACTTTCTTTACGATCAATTTGTCGGCCGCGTCGGCATCGGCCGCATCATGCGCGGCACGCTCAAGGCCAAAGACCCCGTCGTGGTCGTTAAGCGCGACGGCACCATCAAGAACGCGCAGGCCAAGCAGGTGCAGGTGTTTGACGGCCTGAGCCGCAAGGACGTTTCCAGCGTGCGTGCCGGCGACATCGTCGCCATTGTCGGCATTGAAGGCGTCGATATCGGCGACACCGTGGCCGACCCCGATCACCCCGACGCGCTGCCGCCCGTGCCGATCGACGAGCCCACTGTCGCCATGGAGTTCCGCGTCAACGACTCGCCCTTTGCCGGCCAGGAAGGTGACTTCGTCACAAGCCGCCAGGTGCGTGACCGCCTTGAACGCGCGGCAGAGGCCGACGTGGCATTGCACGTCGACACCGGCGACGCGGCCGAGAGCTTTCGCGTGGCAGGCCGCGGCACGCTGCACCTGGGCATCCTGGTTGAGAACATGCGCCGTGAAGGTTTCGAGTTTGTCGTCGGCGCCCCGGAAGTGATTTTCCATGACACGCCCACAGGCAAGCACGAACCGTGGGAAGATGCCGCGGTTGACGTCACCGCCGAGCACACGGGCAAGGTGATCGAGCTGCTGGGTGCCCGCCAGGGCCAGCTCAAGCACATGGAAAACCACGGCAACCGCACCGTGCTGCACTTCGAGATTCCGAGCCGCGGCTTGATCGGCATGCGCACCAAGATGCTGACGGCGACCGCGGGCGAGGCAATTTTCAGCCATCGCTTTATCGAGTATCGGCCCGTGGCCGGCGACATTCCGCCAAGGGCGCGCGGCGCGCTGATTGCCACCGACCCGGGCCAGGTGACGACCTACGCACTGGACAACCTGACCGATCGCGGCGACTTCTTCGTCCAGCCGGGCGACAACATCTATGTCGGCCAGGTGGTAGGGGAAAACTGCCGCGAGGGCGACCTTGGTGTCAACGTCTGCCGCCTGAAGCACCTGACAAACATCCGCAGCAGCACGAAAGAGACGTTCACCAAGCTCAAGGCCAAGCGCGCCATGAGCCTGGAAGAAACGATGGAGTGGATCGAGCCCGACGAGCTGGTAGAGGTAACACCCAAGGGCTGGAGAATTCGCAAGCGCGAACTGAACGAGAACGCGCGCAAACGCACCAAGAAGTCCGGCGCGTAAAACAACACAATCCCGCACAGGCCCCCGGCGCAAGCCGGGGGCTTTTTGAATGTGCGGCAAACGCCTTGTGCGGGCCACGGGCTGGAAGCCAATGCCAATACGACAAATTGCCACCGGCCCCGCTTGCGGGGTTTTGCGTGGGGGTTGCGCGTGGGGAGCGCAGCCGTCCCGGCTGCTCCGGACGTGGCCATCCTGGCCCCGTCCCATGGAGCGGACGGGACGTCCGCTCCGGAGTGCAGGCTGGAAGCCTGCGCTCCCGCCTAGGCAGCCAGGGTCGCCGCTCCACCCCCGGGGAGCGGTGCTGCTTGGCAGGCTTCGCGATGGGCGTCGCGGATCATTGCGTTGGA
>JADZFR010000057.1 GCA_020849795.1 Planctomycetota bacterium
ATGTGTTAGCCCGGCGCGTGAGCGCCGGGAAAGTCGCGAAGCAATGTCCCGAGCCCCCGAAGGGGGCGGCATGCAGTGCCGGAGTATGCCGCCCCTCCGGGGCTCGCAAACTCTCGCGTCGAGATTCTGCCCCGTCAGATGGCGTAGCGCAGCAGCCCGCCGAGTCCGGCCAATGACACAAGCACGCCCAGCACAACGCGAAACGGGCGCGGCTTTACATAGCGATGCAGCCACGCGCCCAGCAGCATGGCGACCAGGATGCCGGGGACGCTCCAGCCGAACCAGGTGAGGTGCCGCACCTCAACAGCGCCAAGGGCTACCAGCGAGATCAGCCGGACGGGGTTGGTCACAACGGTTACCAGCACGGCGCGGCGCCGGAACAGCGACGGGTCGGAGCTTGCGCCATGCAGCAACAGAAAGAACACCGGCCCCGCCATCCCGAACAAGCCACCCAGCACGCCCGCGAGCAACCCGGTGGGGAACGCCAGGCGCGTGATCCTTTCGGGGTCGGCGGGAAGGTCGCGGCTGCGACTGGCAAGCCAGACGCCTGCGCCGATCACGGCCAGGCTGAGCAGAAGCGACAGCCACAGCACGTCGATGCGCGTCAGCACCACGGCAAAGATCGCCACGGTCGGGATCATGCCGATCAAGAGTCGGGACGTGAGCGGTTCAAACTTCACGTCGCGGCGCATGGCCGCCCACATCACGGTGCTGGAGAACATGTCGGCGATCGCGAGCCAGTACAGGCCGTCGGCCAGCGTAATGTCGGCGCCATAGCCCAGGGCCAATGCCACGAGCAGCAGGGCGTTGAAGACGATTGCGCTTGCGGCGCCGACCACGCCTTTGACGAAGAACGCGACGAATGCGAACGCGCAGATCAGTGCGATGTCGATCAAACGGCCCCCGCAGAAGTGCGGCATTAGGCGCAACCGGGCGGCACAGGGCAAGGGCCGGTGCCTCAGGCTGTGTCGGCGGGTTTGTCAGCGGGCTGCTGTTTCTGCAGCAGCAGTTGGCGCTCGGCGGTGAAGGCTTCGAAGATCGCGGCGGCAATCTTTTCGTTGATGCCTTCGACCGCCCGCAGTTCGTCGAGCGTGGCCAGCTTCACGCCCTTGGGCGAGCCGAAGCGCTTGATCAGCGCGCGCTTTTTCTTTGGCCCGACGCCCGGCACATCGTCGAGGCTGCTGGAAAGGTTGCTGCGGCGCTTCTGCTTGCGATGGAACGTGATGGCAAAGCGGTGCGCCTCGTCCCGGATGCGCACCAGCAGGAACAGGGCGGCCGAGCGCTGGTCCAGCGTGATCGGCTCGTCGCGCCCCGGCAGAAAGATGCGCTCGTCGGTGCGCACCGCTTCTTCCTGCCACGCGGTTTCCCAGCCCGGGCGCTTCTTGTCGCGAGACTTGGCCAGCGCGACAAGGTCAATGCCGACGATGTTCAACTCGTCGAACACTTTCTGCACGCGGCCCAACTGGCCGGGCCCGCCGTCGATCACGATCAGGTCGGGCATGTTGCTTTCTTCCAGGCCGCGTTTGAGGCGGCGGCGCAGTACTTCTTCCATGCTGGCGAAGTCGTCGTTGCGGTCGTGGGACTTGATTTTGTAGTGCCGGTACTGGGCCTTGGCGGGCTCGCCGTCGATGAAGCATACGCCGCTGGCCACGGTGTCTTTGCCGCCGCCGTGGCTGATGTCGAAACACTCCATGCGCACGGGCGTGCGCTCCAGGCCTGCCGCTTCCTGCAACTCGCGCAGCAACTGCTTGCTGCGCTGTTCGGTTTCTGCGCGAACTTTCAGCGCATGGCGGGCGTTGACGTTGGCCATTTCCAGCAGCCTGGCGCGGTCGCCGCGCTGCGGGTGCAGCACCTGCACCTTTCGCTCGGCGCGGTCGCTGATCCATTCACCCAGGGCCTGCATGCCCTCAAGTTCAATCGGCACCACGATCTCCTCGGGCACGAAACTGGCGCGCTCGTAGTACTGCATCAGAAATCCGTGCAGCACTTCTTCATCGGGCAGCAGCGTCGTGAACTCGCGCGTGGCCGTGTCTTCAAGCCGGCCGTCGCGGTACAGCAGCGTGGCGATGCTCAGGCGGTCGGCTTCGCGGAACATGCCGTGCACGTCGCGGTGCGCGGTTTTCTCGCTGCCGATCTGCGCGCGCTGGCGCAGCGTGGTCTCCTGCACGGCCAGCATGCGGTCGCGCAACTCGGCGGCTTTCTCGTAGTCCTGTGCGGTGGCGGCTTGTGCCATGCGGTGTTCGAGGTCTTTGGCCACGGTGTCGTCTTTGCCCTCAAGGGCGCGGACGAAGTCGCGCACGATATCGGCGTAGGCCTGCGGCGTGATCATGTCGGGCATGCAGGGCGCCTTGCATGCGCCGATTTCGTAGTACACGCAGGGTCGCGCGCGGTTGGCCATCACGTGGTCGCTGCACAGGCGCAGCGGGTAGTAGCGCTTGAAGACCTCCAGCGTCTTGTACAGCTTGGCTGCGCTGTTGTAGGGGCCGAAATAGTGGGCCCCGTCGCGCTTGTACTTGTGCACGATGGTGGCGCGCGGAAATGCGTGGCTCATGTCCATGCGCACCGAGACGAAGGTCTTGTCGTCGGTCGCGAGCATGATGTTGTAGCGCGGCCGGAAGCGCTTGATCAGGTTGTTCTCGAGGACCAGCGCCTCTTTCTCGTTGGTCACGACGATGAACTCAACGCTGGTTGCGCGCTCCATCAGGAACGGTATGTGCGGGCGGCCGTCCGCCCCGGGCCGCAGGTACGCGGGCACCCGCTTGCGCAGGTCGACCGCCTTGCCCACGTACAGAACTTTTCCGTGCTCATCCTTGAACACGTAGCAGCCGGGGGCCGCTGGCGCGGCATGGATCAGGCGCTCAAGGATGGACGGTTGTTCAGTCATCGTCACCGCGGGCAAAGGCCCAGTATCCAAGCTCGCCCGCGTGTATGTCGTACAGCGCGTGGGCAGCAATGGGAACCCACAGGCTGCCCGTGAGCAGGTACATGCCGACAAACGCGCCGCCAAGCACGCTGGTAAGCACGACGCCGCGCACGCCCTGGTACGCGTGCGCGAGCCCGAACAGGATGCAGCTTGCCCCGGCGGCGGCCCACAGCGGCAGCAGTGAAGCCAGCAGCCCGAACACGAACCCGCGGTACATCAGTTCTTCGCCCCAGCCCGCGTGCGCCGAAACCACCCACCACAGGCGGCGCTGCGGGCGGGTGCGCGGCAGTATCCACTCGACGCGTTGCAGCACACGCCTGACCAGCGCGCGGCCTTCAGGGTTCCGGCGCAGCCGGATGTGCTGGACGACCAGCAGCGCGGCCAGCACCAACAGAATTGCCGCACCGGTCAGCAGCCCGTCGCCCGACGGCGCGGCAAGCCCGACATCGGCCCACGAATAGCCGCGCAGCACCACCAGTTGCAGAGCCGCCCCGGCGAACAGCCACTGCGTCACCAGCGACTGCACGTAGACGCGTGAACGGATGGTCTCAATCGTCTCGCGCGGCAACCTCAGCAGCCGCGGAAGCGTGTAGAACGCGGTGAACGCCGGCAGCACGGCCGCCAGCGTTGCGACGATCACGAAATCCCAGAAAGTCGGCTCAATCGGCGTCATCGTCGCGCACGGGTCCGGCTGCCTTGTAGATGAGCGCGATGGATGACGCGTAGCTGCACCAGGAGTAATCGCGCAGCAGAATGCCGAATTCGCGCCGTGCCGCCTCGGCATTGCCGGCCAAACGGTACGCGTGGCCGATGCGATGCTGCGCGTCGTCGCAGAAGCTGACCGATTCCTGGTACTCGGCGGTGATGCGGCGCAGCAGAGCGCACGCGGCCTCGAAGTCTTCCTGCTCTGCCAGGCCGACGCCAATGCGATACAGGGCGTTGGGGACCAGCAAGTGGCCCGGATTGGCCTTCAGCCACGCCTGGTAGCGCGGCACGCCTTCTTTCACCCAGTCGAGCCCGTCTTTGCGGGTGCGGGCGGCGGATTCGTCGCGGAGGATCACCATGAACTGCTCGCCCGCTTCGCCAAGCAATTGCGTGACGTGCTTGCGCGACCATGCGTGCGCGGCGGCCAGCGCGTCGGTCGCCTTGCTGCCGGAGATTGCGGCAAGCAGTGCGTCCCATTGCTCGCACTTCAGAAGCCCTTCGCAGAACTTCTTGACGTTGCCCGCGCCCAGGCTTTCCAGCCATGCAAACGCGAGCGCGCTTTCGGCGTAGTCTTCGCTGCGGTCATCCAGCTCAATGCCGCGCAGTACCTCAAGCGGTTCACTTCCGCCAAACACGCGGTCGCGCACGACCAGCGCCAGCCGGTCCGGAAGTTGTCCCGATCCGTACACCGCCAGGCCCTCTTTCACCCACACCGGAAGCGCGCTGTAACAGGCACCCATGGCGGCCCGGAACGCCGCGTGCTTGAGCTCATGGATCACGCGCAGGGCAAACTCAGGTTCGCTGAGCACGACGTGCTCGGTGTAGAAGACGATGCGCGTGAACGGCTTGTAACCAAGGCAGATCGGCTCGGCAAATGCCCGGGTCGTGTCGTACTCCATGCCCATGTCGCGGAACTCAAACACGGCGCGCGGCGCAGGCAGGTCTACACCGAGAGCCTGTTTCAGTACGGTGCCGGCGCGCGCGACATAGCCGGGCAGATTCGCCAGCGCGCGCTTGAACCGGGCGTCGTCCGCGTACTTGCCCTTGTATCCCTGCACGATCCCGTTTTCGTCAACCTTCAGCGGCGGGTTGATCTGCGCCAGCCGCGCAGTCGCGCGCTCGGCGTCGAACGAGTCCTTTGCCAGCAGCGCCACGAGGCCCTTCTCGGCCTCTTCGAAGTCGCCAAGCTGAAACCTGCAATCGGCGGCGTAGTAATCATAAGAGTCGTCTTGCTCGGCTGCCTTGTGCTCGCTGATCAGCTTCAGGCAATCGGCAGAATTGCCGGCGGCGTAGCTGGCGAGGATCAATGGCCCGCGCAGGCTGCCTGCCGTTTCCGCGTCGGGCGCTTGCTTGATCGCCAGCTTCAGCAGCGCGACCGAGCGGGCGGGACGCCGCGCCGTTACACCGGCTGTCCACGCCGTGTGACTGATCATCGGCGACTCGCGTGACTGCGTGTAGGTCGCAACGAACGCTTCGGCGCGCTCCAGCGCATCCAGCCACTGCCCGGATTTGATGGCCGCATAGAATGCCGCCGAGTCTTCTTTCTCGCCGGCCCGGAGGGACAGCGGCAACAGCAGCAACAGCAGCAACGCGGCGCGTGTTTTCATTCGCTTTCCCCGGCGCGGACGGCCGCGGCCCGATCGGTTTCGCCGGCCAGCTCAAGGGCGCGGGCAAAGAGTTCTCGCACGCGGGGCCAGTCATAGTCCCAATAGTTGCCGTTGCGTTCGGGCGAAAAGTTCTCAAATGGCCGGGCCTCGGCGCGCGCGGTCTGGTACTCGCTCCACAGCGGTTCCATCGCCTTGACCGCTGCCTTTGCCGCAGCCTGCGTTGGACTGCCCGCATCCCGCAGCGCCGCCACGTACCGCAGCGACCAGGGCACATGTTTGCGCCACTTGGCCCAGGGGCCGCAGTGCGTGATCGCGTGCCCGGCCGCCGCCTCAAGGTCAATCAGCGTTGCGCAGACTGCCGCAACCGCGGCGTGCTCGTACTTCAGCGCCAGCAGCTCGGCCAGGGTTACAAGCACCCTGGTGTACGCGCGATTGTCGTGGCGGCGTTGCACTTCGCTGAACGCGTCGCGCTGCGCCGCGACTTCAGCAAGCCGCTGCTGCACGGTGGCACCGAACCATTCGAAGGTGAACGCCGCGGGTTCGCGCGAGATGGCGTGGGTGAACCGCACATTGGTCGCATCGGCGGGCGCGCCAAACAGCGCGGCATCGAGCCTTTCCCAGCGCACCGCCAGCGTGGCTGCGTCAGGGTAGGAGGCAAATCCGCGCAGGCGCTGCAACGGAAAGGCCACGCGCCACTGCCCAAGCACATGCAGGTGTGAAACCTTGCGCGGCACCAGTTGCCAGGCGCAGGTCAGCTCGGTGATTCCGGCGGCCAGGGTCAGCGACCATTCGGTGCGGTCTTCACCGCTGACGGCGGTCAACACGTCTGGGCCGTGTTTGATCTGGGCCGCCAGTTCTTTCGGCAAAGAAAGAGTCACCGCGACTTCTTCGCCGGGGTTTTGCAGCCGCACGAAGCACGAATACTCGGCGCGTATGTCTTTGTCATCGGGGCTCAATGCAATTTCGGCGCGAATCTCGGTGATGCTCACGGCGGGCTTGCCGGCGCCGGGCATCAGCGTGACCGCATGCAGGGGTGCCGAAAGCAGAAGCATGAACAGGACGAGCCTCATCGCCACAGCTTACCTGAACGCCCGACACAAACCACTTCGCGCAGCAGTGGTGTGCGGCAAATGAAAACCGGGCGCCGCGAGGGCGCCCGGTTTGGGTGTTTGGGATTACTTGCTGCTGGTGAACAGGGCTTCGAAGATCAGCGGCAGCAGGCCGTTGCCGTCGTTGATCAGCATGACCAGCGCCACGGTAGCCACGGCGACCATGCTCATCAGCTTGATCAGGATGTTGAGCGACGGTCCGCTGGTGTCTTTGAACGGGTCGCCCACGGTGTCGCCGACCACGGTTGCCTTGTGCTCGGGGCTGCCCTTGATGTACTTCTTGTACTTCTTCTTGGCAGCGACGGGTGCAGACGTCGAGACGGGCGCCGCTGTGGCTGCTGCGGGCTCTGAGGCCTTGGCGGGCTCGACAGTATCGGGTGCTTTCTGCGGCTCGGGCGTCGCTTCGGGCTCGGTGTGCACGGTCTCGGCGGTGGCGTTGAACTCTTCGCTGTCGCCGTCGTCAGCTTCGCCCTCGTCGCCACCTTCGTCGCCGCTCTCGTCACTGCTCTCGCCGGGAGACGACTCTTCGCCATCGGCTTTCTTCTTGCGGCGTGACGAGGTCTTGCCGGCCTTGGGCTTCTTCTTGCTCTTGCCCTTGTCGTCCACGCCGCCCTGGCTCGTCTTCACGGGCTCAAGCAGTTTGTCCTCGACCTCGGGGTTGTACTTGCCCTCATCGACATAGGCTTGCGCCAGGCCGCCCTTTTCGACCCACTTCTTGGCGTTGTCCCAGGCGCCGCCCGCGTTGGCCATCATCACTGCCATCGCAAAGCCCGCCGCCAGGCCGCCGGCCAGCAGGCCGAACACGGCCCCCGCGCCGAACAGCACACCCGTCACGATCGGGCCGGCGACGGCAATTAGTGACGGCACAATCATCTTGCGAATCGCGGCCGAGGTCGAGATGTCTACGCAGCGCGCGTAGTCAGGTTTGCCCGTGCCCTCCATGATGCCCGGGATTTCGCGGAACTGGCGGCGCACCTCTTCGACCATGTCCTTGGCGGCGTCGCCCACGGCTTTCATGGTCAGCGCCCCGAACACGAACACGAGCATCGCGCCAATAAACAGGCCGATGATGACCTGCGGCGACATGATCAGCAGTGAGTCAAAGCTGAAAGCAACGTCCTTGTCCGCCACCATGATCGAGTTGATCGAATCGCTGTAGCTGGCAATCAGCGCCAGCGCCGTCAGCGCCGCGCTGCCGATGGCGAACCCCTTGCCGATGGCTGCAGTCGTGTTGCCCAGGCTGTCCAGCGCGTCGGTCTTTTCGCGCACTTCAGGCGGCAGGCCGGCCATTTCGGCGTTGCCGCCGGCGTTGTCGGCGATCGGGCCGTACGCGTCGGTGGCAAGCGTGATACCCAGTGTGCTGAGCATGCCGACAGCAGCCAGCGCCACCGCGTAAAGGCCCGCGGCGGGGGCTGCAAAACCGCCGCCCAGGCCGAACGCCAGCAGGGTGGCCAGCGCGACCGTTGTGATCGGAATCCAGGTCGACATCATGCCGACGGCCAGGCCGCCGATGATCACCGTGGCAGGGCCGGTGGCCGACTGCTTGGCCACGTCCTGCGTCGGCTTGTAGTCGTAGGCGGTGTAGCGCTCGGAGCCCCAGGCGATGACCAGCCCGGCGCCCAGGCCGACGACCACGGACAGCCACATCATGATGCCCATCCAGCCGAACGCGAAAATGCAGATCGGCAGTGACAGCACGCCCACGCAGATGCTGGCGCCGTTGACGCCCTTGTGCAGGGCGCCCAGCAACTGGTGAAGCGTTGCCCCCTCTTGTGCCTTGACCAGCTTGGTGCAGGCCACGCTGAGTATGATGCCAAGCGCGGCAATCGCGATCGGGGCGAATGTGAATCCGAACGGGTTCTTGTTCAGTGCAAGCGCCGCGGTCCAGGACAGCGCGATCGCGGCCAGGATCGAGCCGATGTAGCTTTCGTAAAGGTCAGCACCCATGCCGGCCACGTCGCCGACGTTGTCGCCGACATTGTCCGCGATGGTGGCGGGGTTGCGCGGGTCGTCTTCAGGGATGCCGGCTTCGACTTTTCCGACCAGGTCAGCGCCTACGTCTGCGGCCTTGGTGAAGATACCGCCGCCGACACGCGCAAACAGCGCGACCAGCGAGGCACCCAGGCCGAATGTGATCATGGCGTTGGCGACGTCGTTCAGCGTGGTTTCTTTGCCCGCGGCGTCCACGATGCCGACCATCACCAGAAACCAGAAGGTAATGAACGCCATGCCCAGGCCCACCACCGACAGGCCCATCACCGCACCCGCACGGAACGCAACCTGCAGGCCCGCGTTTAAACCGCCCTCTTTGCACGCCCACGCGGTGCGCGAGCTGGCGATGGTGGCAGTGCGCATGCCCCACCAGCCGGTCAGAAAGCTGCACGCGCCGCCGGACGCGAGCCCGAACAGAATGGCGATGGAAAGCAGCGGATGGGTACCCGCAACGTTGATCAATGCGATCACCACTGCGGTGCCGCCCAGCACGGGCAACACGATCTTGCGCTGGCGCACCAGGTAGGCCATGGCGCCTTCGCGGACGTGCTCGGCGATTTCGACCATGCGCTCGTTGCCGGGTGCGGCTTCTTTGACCTTGCCGAAGAACTTGCGTGCCGTGATCAGCGCGATGCCGGCGCCGGCCAGGCCCAGTACCAGCGTCAGCAGGCCGTACACAATGTTCCAGGTCGAGCTCCACATGCCCCCCTGGGTCCAGGCTTTCTCGTCTTTCACCCAGCTGCGGGCCTTTGCGTCGGTCACTTGCGCGACTTGCTCAGGTTCAAGAAGGCCGAGGTTCTGGCCGACGGACTCAATCACCGGGTCAAGGTTGAAGAAACCCGCCGGCCCGCCTTCGTGCGACAGTGCCGCAAAGCAAAGCAGTGTGCCGGCCATCAGCAGGCAGGATGCGGTCACCAACTTCACGGGGGACACGGAGTGCATTCGTCCGCGGAGTGAAACAATCATCTAGGTCTCCCTACTTTCTGCGCTCAAGCAGTTCAGGCACGTCCTCAAGGTTCTCGCGCGCGTGGGCCAGGAACTCGATTTGGCCTTGCTCCCCGCCCCTGCGGCGGGCGTTCTCTATACCCGCACGCAACGCAACTGCAACACCCTCTTGGTACCCGGCGAGGAAATGTTCGGCCAGCTTTCCGCCGGCGGGAAAGTACTGCCACGCCAGGCGATATGAGATGATCAGGCTGATCTCGACCTGCAAGTTGCGAGGCTGCATTTCCAGGGCGGGGCGCAGCGTCAGCGTCATCATGTGCAGGCGGCACCAGTGGGCGAGCGTCAGCAATTCCTGTACGGGCGTATCGAGCGCAAAAAACGCCCGCGCCTGCTCGCGCTCAAATGGCTGAAACTCGGCACCAAGGTCACCCTGCTGCTCGGGCGGCAGGGATTCGAAGGCCGGGTCCAGCAACCGGCTGCGCTCGCCTTCTTTCAGCAGCAGCACGCGGAACAGGCTGATGTGGGCACCGACCTCGCGCAGAAACTCTTCAAGCTGGCCCCGCTGCGCATCTGTCAGTGCATCGCTCAGCTTGAGCAACTGTTCTTCGACAATCACCGCCCAGCCGTTGTCGGCGTCGCGGTAGCGCCGCAACTCAACGCTGAGCAGGCTGATTGGATAACCGGTCGTGCGGTTCAGCAGAAAGTGCCACTCTTCCTGGCGCAACGACGCGTCGGCCGGCATGCGGTCTTGGCCATCGTGCAGCGTGCGCAAGCCGCGAATCACCCACTCTTCGCGCGCCGCGTACTCGGGAAACGGGGCACTGATGTTGTACGCCTGGTTCCAGGACAGGTAGCTGTAGACCGCGGGGTTGCGCGGCTGCAACTGCTGAATGAGCTGGTAAGCCGCCAGCGTCTCGTAGTAATCGCCGCGGCGGTACGCGTCGCCGGCGCGCAACCAAAGTGCGGTCGTCGCATAGCCACGGGTGGCACCGAGCACGCGAACGCCCGTGGTGCGGGCGACTTCGGCGGTGTCGGCTTGAGCGCGTTTGGGCGCCGGGATCAGCGCTGCGATGGCCAGAGCCACGGCAATGACGATGAACTGTGGTGCCAGGCGCATCATGGAATCGTTATAGCAGGCAGCGCCCAGTTGCGGAGAGCGCAGGCGTAAGTACCTTTCCGCACGCGATGGGCCCGTAGCTCAGTTGGTAGAGCGATGCGTTCGCAATGCATAGGTCAGGGGTTCGAATCCCCTCGGGTCCACCATACGCTTGAATGCGGTCGCGAGAGCAAGCCTGTTCGCGCGACCGCTTCGTTTACGCCCGGCGTCGCCCGCCTTTGGGCGGGCTTTGGCCGGCCTACTTCGCGTTCAAACCAGTCCACCGGACTGGTTTGAGGTTCGAATCCCCTCTCGTCCAGTTGCGTACTCGCGGTAGCAGGCAAGTCCCAGCCGAAAGTGCGTGTCGAAAAACTCGGCGGCGCGTTGCGTAGCGGCTGCGGGCAGGCGCCACTTGCGCTTCGCGAGTTCCAGCGCGTTGCGATAGTGCAGCCCCATTTGAAGCACCGGCACCTGGTAACGTTTGCCAAGGCTTGCGTTGAGTTTTTCCGTGGCTGCGAACTCGCGTTCGGCGATCACGCGGTCGCCGGCAAGCAGGCCCAACTCGCAGGCTGTGACGTGGCCTCGAAAGCGGTCTACCGGGCTCTCAGCTTCGATGCGTTGCAGGTGTTCGCGCGAGGCCAGGAACTCGCGCAATCTCGGCGACCCGCCGCGCTTGCCGTGCCGCAGGTCGCACAACAGCTCTGTGTAGCTGGCCAGAAACGGGCTGACGAGGTGGCGGACCTTTGCGTTGCAGGTGTGCAGCTCCAGCGCTTCGCGGCACAGTATGGCGTCGCCTTCCCAGAAGCAGAAGCTCATCACCGCCGTCATGGAGGCGCCGACCGCTTCGTGCTTGCCCGCGCGAAGCCACTCGCGCCGTTCATGCACAAGGCCGGCCGCGTCCACCAGCCCAAGAAACCAGCGCACGCTGGCAAGTTCCGACGCATAGTACTCAAGTTCCGACGGCCCCATGCGGTTGCAGGCATCCAGCACGACCTGGCTGCCTTCGCGCACCCTGCCCAATAGAGTGATTGCCATGCCCTCGGACAGGCGCAGCATCTGGTAGTCGGATGTGTCCTGCAGGTCCATGGCCAGCTCTTGCGCGGCGCGGGCAGTGCGGCGGCAGTCCTCGATGCGTCCCACGCGCAGCAGGTATACGGCATGGGCCTTGATCTCCTGGATGGCAAGGACGTCCGGCTCGGACAGCACCAGGTAGCGCACGATGGCGGCGCGTTGCAGCTTCAGCGCGGACTCGTCCAGTCGCTTCCATGAAAGGATGTGGGCCTCAAAGTGGTCCAGCGCCCGCAGATGCTCGGGCTCGTCTGCAAATCGGCTGGCCTGCCGGCAGGCCCGACACAGGAACTCCGCCTGCACCAGGTCGCGTCGCTCAATCGCGGCTTGAAGCTGGCGGAGCATGTCTTCCATGAAAGCTGCCGTGCGCACCTTCAGCTGGGCGCGTACCCGCTCGTAGGCGCTGATGGCGTCGTCGAGCTCGCGCAGCATCCTGCGGTCAGGCCGGCCGGACAGGGCTCCCAGCTTGGCTTTGCTGATCGCGGACATCGCCCGCACCAGCTCAAGCAAGTTGCCGGCCTGCATGCCCGTGGCAGCATTGACGTCCGACAAATACACCGCGCCCTCGCCGGTCAGCAGCCACGAGGGGTTTACGCCCAGGCGCGCGACCAGGCGCATGCAGAACAGGGCGGGAACGCGCATGCCGTTGGCATAGCGACTGATGTTGCTGGGTGTGGTTTCGGTCTCGCGCGCAATCTTGGCCTGCGGGTGCTCTTTCAGCAGGCTTGCCAGCCGCTCGCGCAAGCCTTGCTCTTCGTTGCCTTCCTGCACGGTGTTCTCCTGGCGTGCATATACGCACGTATGTCTTTGGCAATGGCTCTGATAACTCGTGCATATACGCTATCAATACCGGCGTAGGCCTCAAGGCCACTGCGCGGGGACAAAGCACCCCGGCAAGGCGCGGAAACGAAAGGGACAAGCCATGAGCGGAATCAAGGGAGTGATGATCGGTGCGGCAGTGGTGATTGCGGCGTTGACCGGGCTGTGCGCGGTCGCGCTGGCTTTTGGGGGATCGGCGGCTGCGGAAACCGTCGAGTCCTACCTGAATGCGCAGATGCAGTACGACCACGACGCGGCAGCTGACCTGGTCAAGCAGTCGCAGCGCGACGGTGCTCGCGAGGAACTGAAGGCGAAGTTTGCCGCGGACAAAGAGGCCGGCGCCAAACTCAAGTCCTTTGAGGTCACCGGATCCGAGACCGAGGGCGACATGGCAGCCGTCACGGTCAAGGCTACGCGGCTGGTGGGCGGTGAGGAAAAGACCCGCGAAGAAACGTTCGTGCTCGCGCGCGAGAACGGTACGTGGAACATCGACAAGTCCTCGACCGACCTGCTGAACTGGTCGCTCGACTAGCCGCGCCGACGGGGACTGGCCCCGCAAGGCAGGGCCCGCGCCGCTTGCCACATGGCGGCGCGGGCCCGGCGAAACCGGCTTGGGGAAGACACACCCAAGGGCGGCAACGCTGAATTCAAGCCTGCTTTGGCAAGTAAGTCAGCGACACCAGGCCCTTGCCGATGGCGCGTTCACTGACCAGCTCGAGCCTGTGCAGCCGCTCCACGCCGTGAAACAACGCGATGCCCTTGCCCAGCACGGTCGGGATCAGCGTTACCGTGATCTCGTCCACCAGCCCCGCATCCAGCGCCTGCCGGACCAGTTGGCCACCGTCGATGTACACGTCCCTGGGTGCCGCCGTTGCCCTGGCCTTGGCCACCAACTCGGCAATCGTCCCGGCGATGGCGCTCACGCTCGGCGCTTTCGGCTTGAGGTCGCGGTGGGTGGCCACGAGCACCGGCGTCTCGCCATAGGGCCACGGGCCGTCAAAGCCGCTTGCCACGTCGTAGCTGCGACGCCCCATCAGCAGCGCGCCGATCTGCTGGAAAAACGGAGTAAACGTGTCTTCAGAGCCCTCGGCCACGTTCAGCCAGTCGATCTCGTCGTTGGGGCCTGCGATGAAGCCATCCAACGACATCGCAAGAAATCCGCGTATTCTCGGTTGTTGGCGCATGTCTGCGTCCTGACAAGAACACAGCCCCTGCTCGCGCCGGGGCTGTGTTGGTTGTGTGGTGAATCAGTTTTCGCTGGCGACCTTTTCGGTTTCGGACTTGTCTTTCTTCTTCTTTTCGTCCTTGGGTTTGTCGGCGTAGATGAAGTCGAGCTCGGTCTGTTCTTTGCCGTCGGCGTCTTTCACTTTCTTCACGCCGACCGTGATCTTGCCCTTGCCGGCGAGGTTGCCGCGCAGCAGCTCTTCGCTCAGCGGGTTCTCGACGTACTTCTCAATCGCGCGGCGCAGGGGCCGGGCACCGAACTCAAGGTTCTGCACTTCCTTGGTCGCCAGCACCCATTCTTTGGCCTCGGTCGGCACTTCCAGTTCAATCTCGTGCGCATCCAGGCGCTTGCGCACGCCCTTGATCTCGATGTCGAAGATCTTGAACAGGTCCTCTTTGGCCAGCGGCTTGAACACGATGATCTCGTCAAGCCGGTTGAGAAACTCGGGCTTGAAGTGGCGCTCGATCTCGTGCATCAGCATCTCGCGCATTTTTTCGTGTCGGCTGGCGTCGTCTTTCTTTACGAATCCCAGGCCGGTCTGGTTCTTGATGATGTTCGCGCCGATGTTGCTGGTCATGATCAGCACGACGTTCTTGAAGTCCACGATGCGGCCGAAGCTGTCGGTGAGTTGTCCTTCTTCCATCACCTGCAGCAGCATGTTGTAGACGTCGGGGTGGGCCTTTTCGATTTCGTCCATCAGCACCACAGCATACGGGCGACGGCGGATCTTTTCGGTCAACTGCCCGCCTTCTTCGTAGCCGACGTAGCCCGGGGGCGCGCCGACCAGCCGCGAGACGTTGAACTTTTCCATGTACTCGCTCATGTCGATCTGCACGAGCGCTTCGTCAGACCCGAACATGAATTCGGCAAGTGCCTTGCACAGCAGCGTCTTGCCGACGCCCGTGGGGCCGACGAACAGGAAGCTGCCGATCGGCCGCTTCGGGTTCTTGAGCCCGGCCCGTGAGCGGCGCAGCGCGCGCGCGATCTGGCCGATGGCCTCGTTCTGGCTGACCACGCGCTTGTGCAGGTCATCTTCCATCTTCAGCAGGCGTTCGGATTCGCCCTGGTCGATGCGCGTCAGCGGAATGCCGGTCATCTTGCTGACCGTTTCGCAGATCACTTCTTCATCGACACTGCCGCTGATGATGTTGGCCTGCTCGCGCCATTCACGCTGCATGCGCTCTTTTTCCTTGCGCAGCTGCATGGCCTTGTCGCGAAGCTGGGCGGCCTTTTCGTACTCCTGGTTGCTGATTGCCTCATCCTTTTCGGCTTCCAGGCGGTCAATTTCGCCGTTCAGCTCGCTCAGGTCTGGCGGCTTGCTCATGCTGCGCAGGCGAATGCGGGCGCCGGCTTCGTCCATCACGTCGATGGCCTTGTCGGGCAGGAAGCGGCTGGGGATGTAGCGCGACGAAAGGTCCACGCAGGCCTTGAGCGCGTCGTCGGTGTAGCGCACGCGGTGGTGCGTCTCGTAGCGTTCTTTCAAGCCGTGCATGATGGCCAGCGTGTCGTCAATCGACGGCGGCTCGACCATGACCTGCTGGAAGCGGCGCTCAAGCGCACCGTCTTTTTCGATGTAGCGGCGGTATTCGTCGAGCGTGGTCGCGCCGATCACCTGTACTTCGCCGCGGCTCAGGGCCGGCTTCAGGACGTTGCTGGCGTCGATGGCGCCTTCTGCGCCGCCGGCACCAACCAGTGTGTGCAACTCGTCGATGAACAGGATGACATTCTTGGCGCGGCGCACCTCGGTCATCACGGCCTTGATGCGTTCCTCGAACTGGCCGCGGTACTTGGTGCCGGCCACCATCATGGCAAGGTCGAGCACCACGATGCGGCGGTCGCGCAGCAGCTCAGGCACCGCGCCCGAAATCACTTCCTGGGCCAGGCCCTCGACGATGGCGGTTTTTCCGACGCCGGCTTCACCGATCAGCACCGGGTTGTTCTTGGTGCGGCGGCACAGTACCTGGATCACGCGTTCAATTTCATTCTTGCGCCCGATCACGGGGTCAAGGCTGCCCTCGCGGGCAAGCTCGGTCAGGTCGCGGCCGAAGGCGTCAAGCGCGGGCGTCTTGCTTTTTTCGTTGCCGGCGCCGGCGTTGCCGGGGCCGATGCTGGCGGTGTCGCGCGGCTTGCTGCGGCGGCCGGTATCTTCTTTGTTGGCGTTGCCCTGGTTGGCTTCGGGGCTCAGCAGGTCGAGCACTTCTTCGCGCACTTCGTCAAGGCGCACGCCCAGGTTCATCAGCACCTGCGCGGCGATGCCTTCGTTTTCGCGCAGCAGCCCGAGCAGCAGGTGCTCGGTGCCGACGTGTTCGTGGTTGAGCGTGGCGGCTTCTTCTTTGGCAAGGTCGATGACGCGCTTGGCGCGCGGCGTGAACGGCAGCTTGCTGGGGGCAGTCATGACCTGGGGGCCCTGCTGCACCAGCTTTTCGATCTCGAGGCGAATTTTGCGCAGGTCCACGTCCATGTTGCGCAAGACGGTGGCGGCGACGCCGCTGCCTTCAAGGATCAGGCCAAGCAGGATGTGCTCGGTGCCGATGTACTCGTGGTTGAACTTCTGGGCTTCCTGGCGTGCCAGGCCCAGCACTTTTCTTGCGCGTTCTGTGAATTGCTCGAACATGTTTGCCTCAGTGCGGCGCTGCCCCCAGCGCCAGTGTAAAGAGAATCACTCAGCTTCAACGGTAGCCCTGAGCGGCAAGGGCGTCAACGCTGCGTCAACAGGCGCCATCGCCGCCGGTTGTTGACAAAACGCGCCTTGGCGGGCGATTGATTCCAGAATGCGCGCACAGGGCAGTGTGCAAACCCCGTGCCCACTGTGGACAAACCGACAACGCATGCGCATGGCGGTGTTGCCAGTTAGACAACAATGGTGCAACCTGTCCGGCCAAAGGCTTTCCAATCAGGCTAACCCACGTGGAGACTCCTATGCGAGTCGTTCTTTGTGTGATGATCCTTGCGCTGCTGGCAGGCTGTGGCGCCAATTCGACAGCCAACAGCGGCGGCACTGCCAATCAGGCCGTGAATGGCGCAGGCGACGCCGGGGGCGACAAGGAAGTCAGCGACGCCCGGAAGAAGGCCGAGGACGTGCTTGGTTCATTAATGAGCTGGGCCCGGGTCGCCTATGCGAAGACAGGGGTCGAACCCAAAACACTGACCGGGGACATGGACGGCGGTGGATGCAAGGTGTCGCCGGATGGGTTGAAAGACGACCACTACCAAGTGCGGGACGTGGTTTACAAGAAGCCCGATATGGAACGCGGCGCCCTTGTCTGTGAGCCACTCAAGGACGAAAAGCTCGGCTTCGGCGCAGTCTATTTCAACTATGCCGGCGGCAAGGGCGACTATGAGTGGTACGACACGAAAGAAAAACTCGAGGATGCGCTAAAGGCATTCCGGACCGCGAAGTAGGCACAGCCAACCCACCGGCCGGGGCGACCCGGCCGGTTTTCATTTGCCCGGTTGGCGTCAGTCCATGCTGGCAAACGTGCCGAACCACACAGTAAACTCGCCCGTCTGTTGAACTGGAGACGACCATGCTGTCACGAACCAAACTTGCTGCGCTGGTGATTCTGGCTGTCTGCGCGGTGTCTCTCTTGCTGGTGCCGCAGCACAATGCACAGCCGCGAGAGGTTGAAGGCGGGCAGTTACAAGCCAAGTCTGAAACAGCCCTGAAGGCCATGCTGTCCGGTACCGATGTTGAACTCTACAACGCGTTCGCGCCATGGATTCGCGGTTCGGCGGACTGGATGCAGGAGGTGTGGGTCGACAGCTTGAAGGACGAGGCCAAGCGTGCCGCCAAAGATGAAGCGTCCAAGGCCCGACATGAGGCGAAGCAGGTCAAGTGGGTGCACAAGCACGACCCCGCCGATCGCTACAAGATTCGAACCCTGGACGACATGCTTGCGCTTAAGCCCCATCAGTTGCTGGCCATCGGATGCGGTCAGTTGAGATTGCAGGGCAACGACAAGGTCAAAGAGCGTCGCGAGGCCAAGTGGCACTTCGTGAACAGGACCGTGTATCAAGCCGTTGAGCCCGCCGGGAAGAACCGCACCCGCGCCCGCACGTTCGGCGAAGTCAGCTTTGCCAACAGGTTCGAGGACGTGCTGGTGGTGCAGTGCGTGGCCGAGACCGGGAACGACTGGTACGTGGTGGATATCGCGGGCAAGGTTGGCGAAGAAGCAGTCAAGTGCGAAGTCATGAGCCCCGCTGGCGACGCGCAAGCGGCCAGTGCCCGCGACGCCAAACGCGCCGAGGGCGAACAGATGCTGGGCAGTTTCAAAAACCAGGCGCGCGTGGCCTACGCCAAGATGGGGTCTGCGCCCTCCAGCCTGACCGGAAAAGTTGAGAATGGCGGCTGCAACATGAACGCGCGTGAGCTGGTGGGCCAGTACTGCAGGGGTCGTGACGAAGTCTGGTCTACCGCCAAGCAGGGCGCCATTGCCTGTGAAGGCACAGAAGGCAACGAAGGCATCGGCTACTGTCTGTTGATCTTCACGTGGGCGGGCGGTGACGGCACGTTTACGTGGTACGACACCCAAGAAGAACTCGAAGCTGATATCAAGAAGTTCGAAAAGGGCTAACCCGCCGGGCGTCAGTCGCGCGTGCGTTGTCGGCGCCGGCGGCGTTCGGCTTCGCTGTTGCCGCCCAGGTCGATCATCGCGCCGATCACGATGGCGGCAATTTGCAGCCCGCCGAACTCGGTGTTGTAGGCCCACACCAGCGCCAATGTCATCACGGGCATGAAGATCAGGCCCAGCAGCGGCCACAGCCACAAGTCAAAGGCCTTGGTCACGTAGGACGTGAAAATCCACAGCACCGCCAGCAACAACCGGGGCGAAAGCAGCGCTAAGATGGCGAACAGGCAACCCATGGTGAACTTTGATGTTCAATGAACCGTGGTGAATTGGCAATGCTCTGTACAAGCCGTCATTGCGAATTGGGCAATCGCGATTGCGGGCGAATCAGCGTGCCAGTTCAGTCAGCCGTACCACTTCGATCACATCGCCGGCCGGGATCTCGACTGCGGGCAACTTCGGCCAGTGTCCCCACTGCACAGCGGCCTGCAGAAACTCGTCGATTGACTTGCCGTCGTCGCCGTCGGCGTGGCGCTGCGCGTCTTTCAGATAAACGCCATGGGGCGTAACCGTGTCGCAGCGGCCGACGAAAACCGGGCCGGCCTTGGTGCGCACGACGACCGTGATGCCGTGCAGCGCGCCTTTGTCTGAATGAAATGTACCCATGGGTCAGTTCCGAGTTCTGCTTCTTCTTGCCCCGCCGGCCGTGCCGCATGCTTTGTCTAAGCACCGGGCACCCGGCCTACACACTTCGCACTTCTGTCTTCCACGGTGTCTTGACCAGCAGGTCCATGCGCGTGATGTCGGCTTTGGCGAGGAAGACCTTCTTGATCACCGGCCAATGCCCGAGGCTCACGGCGCTGTCCAGCGCCTCAGCGTTCTCGTCCCAGCCGCCGTGAAAGTGGTCGAGGTCGACCATGATCAGGTTGTCTTTTTCAAACCTTGAGCAGCGCCCGATAAACGTCTGTTTGCGGCACGTCTCGACCGCCACGGTCTTGCCGTGAAACTCTTTCAGGCGCTTGGCGGGGTCCTGCTCCATGCTCGGTTTCCGCTCAGTTTCCTTGCCGCCACGGTGCGCGATTCAACAGGTCGATGCGCGTGACTTCTTCCTGCGGCAGAAACGCCTTGTCGATGCTGGCCCACACACCCCACTGCAGGGCCTGTTCCAGCCGCTCAACATTCTTGCCCAAACCGCCGTGAAAGTGGTCGAGGCTGCCGAGCATCAGGTTGCCCTTGTCATCGAACCCGAGATAGCGGCCGATGAACGTCTGGTCTTTCGACGTCTCGACTACCACCGTCGAATCGTGCAGCTCGGCGTCGCGGTCCTGAATCGAGGCCATGGCGGTTACCCCACCTTGGTGCAATGCTTCTCGTACTCGCGCTGCAGGTGCCCGGCCACAGACTCGGGGTGGCCGCCCTCGAACACGTGCCGCGGCACGTACGCAACCGGCTTGCCTTGCTTGAAGATGTAGACGCTGGGGCTGCTCGGCGGCGCCTGCGGCACGAGGCTGCGGATGTAGCTGACGCTTTCCGTGTCGTTGCCGGCGAAACCGGTCGCCACGGCGTCCGGCTTCACTTCGTTTTCAAGGCTCAGCAGGATGCCCGGGCGTGCAGCACCGGCGGCGCAGCCGCACACGCTGTTGACCACAAACATTGCGGTCTTGTCCTTGTTGCTCTCAAGCCAGGCCTTGGCCTGGTCGGCGGTGCGCAGTTCTTTCACGCCGTTGTCGGTCAGTTCACTGCGCATGGGCGCGATCATCTCTTCGGGATAGGGCATGATTGTCTCCTAGGCGGTTGCGGGCTGGCTGCTGGTCGCCTTGATCGCGATCTGCTGGGCCACCCGGTAGCTTACATTCTTTAAGGCAATAGCGGCGGGGTCGTCGGGGTCCGATTTGACGACCGGCAGACCCCTGTCGCCCGCAGCCACTACCTTCTCTGTCAACGGCACCTCGCCGAAATACGTTACCTGGTACTTCTTTGCGGCGCGGGCTCCGGCCCCGCTGCCGAAAATCTCGGTCTTTTCGCCGCAGTGGCCGCACACGAATGCGCTCATGTTCTCGACCACGCCCAGCACCTGGATGTTGACGGTGCCGAACATGCCAATGGCGCGCTGCACGTCGGCAAGCGCCACGTCCTGCGGGGTCGTGACGATCAGCGCCATCGCCTGCGGCACCATGCGCGCCAGACTCATCTGCACGTCGCCCGTTCCCGGCGGAAGGTCTACCACCAGGTAGTCCAGTTCGCCCCATTCGACCTGGCCCAGGAACTGCCGCAGCGCCGAATCAAGCATCGGCCCTCGCCAGATCACCGGCTGGCCGTCCTCAAGCAGAAAGCCCATCGACATCAACTTCAAGCCCAGCTTTTCGTGCGGGATGATGCGCTTGTCGTCCGTGGCGCGCGGCTGGTGGTGCAGGTCGAACATGGTCGGCACGCTGGGGCCGTAGATATCACCATCGAGCAAGCCGACGCCGGCGCCGGTGTCCGCCAGCGCCAGCGCGAGATTGGCGGCCACGGTGCTTTTGCCCACGCCGCCCTTGCCGCTGGCGACGAACACGACGTTGCGCACGCCGGGAATCAGGTCGCTGGCGGTCTGTACGCGCGCGGTGTCGGCGCCGAAATTGACGGTGGCGCTGACGCCCAGTCGCTCTTTCAGGGCAGCCTTGACGTCGCCGCCGATCTTGTCCTTGAGCGGGCAGGCAGGTGTCGTGAGCTGAACGGTCAGGGTCACGGCATCACCTTCGACCGCGATGTCGCGGATCATGCCCAGGTCGACCAAGTCCTGCTTCAGGTCGGGGTCCTGCACGCCCTTGAGGGCGGCTTTGATGTCGGCTTCCGAATGGGTCATGGCGCACTGAGAGTAGAAACGAGACTAGTCGTGTCCACTATTCCACAGGGCAGGATGTTGGAGATTGGAGGCGGGGTGTTGGGTCAAGCGCCCGATCTGACGTGCACGCTACCTTGGGAATGCGCCCGCAATGCCGCCGTCTACCGGCAGCGTGGCGCCGGTCGTGGGTGTGCGATTGCTGGCAAAGAACACGACGGCGTTGCCGACGTGCTTGCCGGTGATGCGCGCGCGCAACAGGTTGCGGTTGCGATAGTGCTCTTCCAGTTGCGCGAACTCGATGCCGTGGGCCTTGGCGCGGTCGGGCCCGACCTCGCCCCACAGGCCGCTTGCATGGCGGCCCTCGCCGAACACCGCGTCGGGCGACACGATGTTCACGCGAATGCCTTCTTTCGCCAACTCCAGCGCGGCCACTTTCGCCAACTGGTGGCCGGCGGCTTTGCTGGCGCTGTATGCCCCGAATTCGGCCCCGGGCGACATGACGTTCTTGCTGCCGATCACGATGATGTGCCCGCCCGTGCCCTGCGCCTTCAGCAGGCGCGAGCCCTGCCGCATCACGTGAAAGTAGCCGGTCAGGTTTACGTCGATCACACGCTTGAAGTCGTCGGTCTCCAGCTCATCCAGCGGACGTGAATGCGCCACCCCGGCGTTGGGCACCACGATGTCGGCGCCGCCGTAAAGCCGCGCCACTTCGTCAAACAAGGCCGCCACCGATTGCTGGTCGGTGACGTCGCTGACCACGCCGCGCCGCGAGTCTTTGCCGTGGCGCTCGGCGAGTTCTTCGCAGGTCTGTGCGAGTCTTTCAGCGTTGATGTCGCTGGCAACCACGTGCGCGCCGGCCTCGATCAGGCTTTCGCACACCGCACTGCCGATGGCGCCGGCGGCGCCGGTTACGACCGCGACTTGCCCCGCCAGCGGCTTGGGTTTGGCTTTGCCAAGCTTGGCTTGCTCAAGGGGCCAGTACTCCACGTCGAAGAGGTCCGCTTCCGGCAGCGCCTCGTATTCGCCCGTGGCGTGAACCAGCGATTTCACGCGAATCGTGTGCTCGTAGATGTCGGCGGCGATGCGCGCGTCTTTCTTGGACTGCCCCCAGCACAGCATGCCCACGCCGGGCACCAGCACGATGCGCGGAAAGTCGTCAAGCCGGATGCGCTTGACGCCCTTGCCCTCCACGCAGCGCTCAAAGTAGGCGTTGTAGTCGCGGCGGTATGCGGTCACGGCTTCGCTGAGTTGTTCTTCGATGTTCTCGAAGTCAGGCTCGGCAATCACCATGGGCAGCGCCTTGGTGCGAATCACGTGGTCCGGTGTCAGCGGCCCGGTCAGCGCCAGCTTTTCGAGTTCGGCTGCGTTCACGAAGTCGAGAATCTCGTCGGTTGCGCGCCACTCCAGCACCATGCGGCGGTAGGGCGCATCGGGCTCGCCCGTGGCCTCGGCCAGCAACCCGCGCAGCGCCGGGGCAACTTGCGCGCACAGTGTGGCGGCGTCGGCGGGCGCGTCAAAGCGCGCGCTAAGGCCGCGTTTGCGTTCGCGTTCTAGCCATTGCTCGGCGGTGCTGATCAGCGCGACGTGGCGCTCATACGATTGCCGGGCGTCGTCGCCAAAGCTGAACAGGCCGTGCTTGAGCAGCACCAGGCCCTCGACGCGCGGGTTGTTTTCAAACACGCTGGCGCAGACTTTCGCCAACTCAAAGCCCGGCATCACGTACGGCACGATGCCTACGCGCTCGCCGAACAATTCGCGCACCCGCGCTTCGCCGTCGGGCCGGTTGGTCAGCGCCAGGATCGCGTCGGCGTGGCTGTGGTCGACAAACTTGTGCGGCAGAAACGCGTGCAGCAGCGTCTCGACGCTTGGGTTGGGGCCCGACGCGTCAAACATGTGTGTGCGCAACTGGTTGACCATCTCCTCATCAGACAGGGCACCAAGCGCGCGCAGCTTTTTCAGGTACTCAAGGTCGAGCCCGGGAAAGCCCGGCGGCTCGATCGAATCGAGATTCCAGCCGCTGCCTTTCACGAAGATCGCGGGCACGCTTTCGCCCAGGATGTTGCTGCATGCCCCCTTGACGCTGGTGTTGCCGCCGCCGTGCATGACCAGCGCGGGGTCGCGCCCGATCAGTCTTGACGTGTAAACACGCAGCGCCACGTCTTGCCCGGCGGCACTGAAGCGGTCGATGTACGAGCGCGCGTCGTCGTCTTTCCAAAGGCTCTTCATGCGGTTCTTTTCGGTTTCGGCGGCAGAGTCGGCAAGGGCAAAGGCCCCGATGCGCACCGGAACGCAGTTTACGTCGGCTGGTGCCGGCCTAAGCTGGCCAGATGCTCAAGACGCTGGCCAGCGGCGTTCTCGACCTGTTTCTGCCGCGGCATTGCGCCGTGTCGGGTCGGCCGTTGCTCGACGACGACACCGGCCCCGTGGCCGCCGAAGTGCTGCGCCTGGCCGAAGTCGCGGGCGCAGACTACTGCAAGCGCTGCGGCGCGCCCCAGGGCGCCGGTGTTGGCGTGATTCGCGAGTGCCTGTCGTGCCAGGACGTGCGCGACGGCTTCGGCACGAAAGAGATCGTGGCGGCGGGCCGCTATGCCGGCGTGCTTGAGGACATGTGCCTGGCACTCAAGTTCGGCGGCGAGCGCAACGTGGCAAAGCCGCTGGCCGCGTGGCTTGTGCCGCTGCTGCATGAGCGCGGCGTTGCAGCCAGAATCGACGCGGTCACGCCAGTGCCGCTGTCCGCACTGCGACTGCTGCAACGCGGGTACAACCAGGCCGAGTTGCTTGCCCGCGCGCTCAAGCTTGAGAAGCCGCTGGTGAGCGCACTGCGTCGCACGCGCCCCACAGACCGCCAGGCGATGCTGTCGGTCGCCCAACGCAAAGCCAATGTGGAGGGCGCGTTCATGGCGCGTAACGCAGCGTTGGTCGAGGGCAAAGTGTTTCTGCTCGTGGACGACGTAATGACCACAGGTGCCACGTTCGCCGAAGCCGCCCGAACGCTCAAGCGCGCCGGCGCCAAGGCGGTCTACGGAGCGATTGCCGCCCGCGCGGCGCTGGGCGCCGACCGCTGACGTGAATTGGCTGTTGCCTGCGGCGGCGTTTGCGCTACAAACCCGCGCAGGCCCGCGCAGGAGACCGCCATGGAATCGATCAAGAAACTGATTCGCGACATTCCGGACTTTCCCAAGCCGGGCATCATCTTCAAGGACATCACGCCGATCCTGGGCGACCCGGCCGCCATGGCCCGCATCACGGGCGCATTTGAGAAAGAGTTTGAGTCGGCGCGGCCGACGCGCGTGGTGGGCATTGAGAGCCGCGGCTTCATCTTCGGCGCGCTGCTGGCGCAGGCGTTGAACCTGCCGTTTACGCCCGTGCGCAAGCCCGGCAAGCTGCCTTACGACAAGATCAGCGTCAGCTACACGCTTGAGTACGGCCACGGCACGCTGGAGATGCACACCGACGGTGTGACCCGTGCTGACCGTGTGATCGTGCTGGACGACCTGCTGGCAACGGGCGGCACGGCGGCTGCGGCGTGCGAACTGGTGGAGAAGGTGGGTGCGAAGGTTGCGGGCATCGGCTTTGTGATTGAGCTGGGTTTTCTTGAGGGTCGGGGTCGGTTAGGCCGCCGGGAGATCGTGAGCCTGGTGAAGTTCTAGGAGTTTGGACGGTTTGGGAAGGCGAGGCAACTGTGCTTCGTTAAGGACGTTCGAGGGGATTTGAAAAATTTCTGATGTTGCTGCTTGACGCGGAGAAAGTGCGCGCTACCCTTTGCGGCCCCACAGGGGAATGCGGCGCCGGGAGGCGCGGCACGAAGCCCGACATGAAGCACATCGGGCGAGTTTTCCACCGGCCTTGACCAAGCAGTCAACCGGAAGTACACTGCGGGGCCCGACATGGATTCCATGGCGGGATACCCAACGGCCTTCTGCGAAGAAGGGGATGGCGCTGAGCGCCTGAAGCCAGTCGGCTTCACGCGCCCGGTGCCCTAACCCGGAAGCAGAGGATAGGGTGCCGGTATTGTTTTGGTGCCGTAAGGTGCCAGCAGTACCCAGCTCTTTGAAAACTGAACAGCCACGATAGAAGAGGATGTGAACGTAGGCGCTCGGTGTGCATGACGGCAAAAGCCCTGCGACTTTCCGCGGATGCGGAGACCGCAGTCATCAATTCGATGAGGGTGAACACAAGAGGTCTACGCCCAGCTGACACTGGGGCGAAAGCGGGCTTGCCCGTGATCGCGCCAGGGAAGGCGGGTACTTTGATCGTCCCCAGAAACAGGGGATACCAAATCAAAACAAGGTCACATCCTCATAAGCATTGCAAGGAAAGGCTCCGTAATTCGGAGAGCTTTCCCCAAAATGCCCTGAGAATCCGTGACCGAGGTCAAATTTTTGTTGATGGAGAATTTGATCCTGGTTCAGAATGAACGTTGGCGGCGTGGATGAGGCATGCAAGTCGAACGCCTGTAGCAATACAGGAGTGGCGGAAGGGTGAGTAATGGCTGGTTAACCTGCCCTCTGGTGGGGGACAACCCTGGGAAACTAGGGCTAATACCGCATGAGACCACAGGACGGCATCGTCCAGAGGTCAAAGCTTTCGGGCGCCAGAGGAGGGGATCAGCTTGTATCAGCTAGTTGGTGAGGTAATGGCTCACCAAGGCTACGACGCATAGCCGGCCTGAGAGGGTGGTCGGCCACACTGGGACTGAGACACTGCCCAGACTCCTACGGGAGGCTGCAGTCGAGAATCATTGTCAATGGGCGCAAGCCTGAACGTGCGACGCCGCGTGTGGGATGAAGGCCTTCGGGTTGTAAACCACTGTCAGGGGCTAACAATAAGCGTGTAACCCACGTGATGAGTTAAACCCCAGAGGAAGTGACAGCTAACTACGTGCCAGCAGCTGCGGTAATACGTAGGTCGCGAACGTTATTCGGATTTACTGGGCTTAAAGGGCGTGTAGGCGGCAGCGTAAGTCAAGGTTGAAATCCGGCGGCTCACCCGTCGAAGTGGCCTTGATACTGCGTTGCTTGAGTCATGGAGGGGTGCGCGGAACTTGTGGTGGAGCGGTGAAATGCTCAGATATCACAGGGAACACCGGAGGCGAAGGCGGCGCACTGGCCATGTACTGACGCTGTAGCGCGAAAGCCAGGGGAGCGAACGGGATTAGATACCCCGGTAGTCCTGGCCGTAAACGATGTGCATTAGGGAGAGGGAGTTCCTAGACTTTCTCTCCCCAAGGGAAACCGTTAAATGCACCGCCTGGGGAGTATGCTCGCAAGGGTAAAACTCAAAGGAATTGACGGGGGCTCACACAAGCGGTGGAGCATGTGGTTTAATTCGAAGCAACGCGAAGAACCTTACCAGGCCTAGACATCAGGATGTAACTGCGTGAAAGCGTAGCCAACCCTTCGGGGAAATCCTGTGCAGGTGTTGCATGGCTGTCGTCAGCTCGTGTCGTGAGATGTCGGGTTAAGTCCCATAACGAGCGAAACCCCTACTGTCAGTTACCAGCGGATAATGCCGGGGACTCTGGCGGGACTGCCTCGTAAGACGGAGGAAGGTGGGGACGACGTCAAGTCATCATGGCCCTTATGGCCTGGGCTACACACGTGCTACAATGCGCGGTACAAAGGGTTCCGAAGCCGCGAGGCCGGGGAAATCTCAGAAAGCCGTGCTCAGTTCGGATTGGAGTCTGCAACCCGACTCCATGAAGCTGGAATCGCTAGTAATCGCGGGTCAGCCATACCGCGGTGAATATGTTCCTGAGCCTTGTACACACCGCCCGTCAAGCCATGGGAGCCGGTTCTACCTAAAGTCGTTAGCTTAATGTTGGGCGGCGCCTAGGGTAGTGTCGGTGACTGGGGCTAAGTCGTAACAAGGTAGCAGTAGGGGAACCTGCGGCTGGATCACCTCCTTTCTAAGGATTACATAGACTTCTATGAGAGGCGACTCTCATAGTCGTAAGGCATATCCTCTTTATTTGTGGCTGTTCATCATACGCGTGCAGGGGGCTCTGTGATTTGTTCACGGGGCCCTTTCGCACCCCGCTCGGACTTGGGCGCCGGTAGCTCAGTTGGTTAGAGCACACGCCTGATAAGCGTGAGGTCGGCGGTTCGAGTCCGCCCCGGCGCACCAGCCTTGCAGTTTGTCAAAGGCCGGCGCGACCAGGCCGCTGGGACCAGTCCTTAGGTCATGGGGCCGGTAGCTCAGTGGTAGAGCGTTGCCTTTGCAAGGCAAGGGTCAGGGGTTCGACTCCCCTCCGGTCCACCAGACTTCGCGCAACGGCGCCTGGCCTGGCAAACCGGGGTGCACGAGTCGCGAGTGTGGCGCGTATGAAGCAGGGACCAGGGCAGTTTGCCGAACCGGCGAACCGCCCCGGCCCCCGCAGTTAGCAGGCAGGAAGCCGGGACACGGCTCTTTGACAACAGCATACTGAGACGAATCAAGAGTTGACTTCAATATTTCGAGGTCGTCGAGAGACGACCAATCGTCGTGTGACGCCGTGAGGCGTTATGTGGCGCGTCTGAAATACTGTCAGCCTTGCCGGCAGCTTGCTGCGCGGGCAGGGATCCACTGACAGGAAGTAAGCCAGGCATAGTAGACGTATCGCTACGTCATGTCTTGAAGCTGTATCTTAAGCGGCAGGGCGGCTTGTATTGTCGGCCCTGTCGAGTGAGAAGAGTTGACGGCGGTCATTGTGGCACTTGCGTGGGGACACGCGGGTGGTGCGGTGATTGTTGTGGTCAAGATATTAAGGGCGTACGGGGGATGACTTGGCACCGAGAAGTGATGAAGGACGTGGAAGCCTGCGATAAGCCTCGGGCAGGTGGCAACAACCGTTATGACCCGGGGATTTCCGAATGGGGAAACCCGACCGGTTCGATTACCGGTCAGCCGCGGATGAATGCATAGTCCGCAGGCGGCGAACGCAGGGAACTGAACCATCTCAGTACCTGCAGGAATAGAAATCGAAGAGACTTCCTTAGTAGCGGCGAGCGAACGGGAACTAGCCCAAACCGTGTACGTGTAAGCATGCAGGCGTTGCGTACGCGGGGTCGCGGGAAGCACATGCAGGAGCTGCACTCCTGCACGGAGTTACAAATCCGGCCTTAACTGAACAGACTGGAAAGTCTGGCCACAGAAGGTGAAAGCCCTGTAGGTGAAAAGGTATCGGACTCCGGTTGCTCTCCCAAGTACAGTCGGATAGGTGAAAACCGGCTGGAATTTAGGGAACCCACTCTCTAAGGCTAAGTATTACTCGGTGACCGATAGTGTACCAGTACCGTAAGGGAAAGTTGGAAAGATCCCAGGAATGGGAGGAATTGATCCTGAAACCGTATGCCTACAAGCGGTCGGAGCACTATACCCGTATGGGCAAGTGTGACGGCGTGCCTTTTGCATAATGATCCAGGGAGTTACGTTGCGTTGCAAGGTTAAGGGCCTCTGGCCTGAAGCCGAAGCGAAAGCGAGTACGAAACGTGCGTATAGTAACGTGGCGTAGACCCGAAACCGGAGGATCTATCCATGGCCAGGGTGAAGTGGGCTTAACCGCCCATGGAGGCCCGAACCGTTTAGAGTTGAAAATCTATCGGATGAGCTGTGGATAGGAGTGAAAAGCTAACCGACTTCGGAGATAGCTGGTTCTCTGCGAAAAAACTTTAGGGTTTGCCTCAGGTAATAGTGCACGGGGGTAGAGATACTGAGAGAATTGGTGGGCGGTTCGCCGTACCCCATTCTTTCAAACTCCGAATACCGTGTGCCGTATCCTGGGAGTAAGACGGTGGGGGATAAGCTCCATCGTCGAGAGGGAGATAACCCAGACCTGCAGCTAAGGTCCCCAAACTGACACTAAGTGGACAAAGGAAGTGGGAGTGCTAAGACAGCCGGGATGTTGGCTTAGAAGCAGCCACCATTTAAAAAGTGCGTAATAGCTTACCGGTCGAGCACTCTTGCGCCGATAATGATCGGGACTAAGTGTCATACCGAAGCTCAGGCTGCATGAATACGCGAGTCGTATCATGCGGGGTAGCAGAGCGTTCCAAACAGCGATTGAAGCCGTACCGCAAGGAGCGGTGGAGCGTTTGGAAGTGATCATCCTGGATTGAGTAGCGATAAAACTGGTTGGAATCCAGTTCGTCGTAAGCCTAAGGGTTCCGGGGCAAGGTAATTCCGCCTCGGGTTAGCCGGTCCCTAAGCTGAGGCCGAAAGGCGTAGGTGATGGGAATAACGCTAATATTCGTTAGCCTCGTGCAGGTGCGATGGGGAGACCCAGGGATGAAAGTCAAGGTCCTGTTGGATGGACCGTTGCTTGAGGGGTGGCAGATAGGAAAATCCGTCTGCGTAATCTCCGAATAGTGAGAAGGTGGCGCTTCGGCAAAACCAACAGACTGGAAGCCCTGGCAAGAAAAGCCTCTAAGCATAACTTGCACGGGACCGTACCCGAAACCGACACAGGTAGGCGAGGAGAATATCCTCAGACGCGCGTGGGAACTCTGCGGAAGGAACTCGGCAAATTGGCCCCGTAAGTTCGCGATAAGGGGCGCCTAACCCGCAAGGGAAGGCCACAGAAAAGAGCCACCTCCGACTGTTTATCAAAAACACAGCTCTCTGCTAACTCCGAAGAGGATGTATAGGGAGCGACGCTTGCCCAATGCTGGAAGGTCACGGGAATCGGTCAGACTTCGGTCAAAGCCGTGAACCCAAGCCCCAGTGAATGGCGGCCCTAACTATGAGGGTCCTAAGGTAGCGAAATTCCTTGGCTGGTAAGTTCAGTCCCGCACGAAGAGCGGCACGAGGGGTGGACTGTCTCCCGCAGGGACACGGCGAAATAGGAGTTGTTGTGAAGATACAACATACCCGCAGCTAGGCGGAAAGACCCTATGCAGCTTTACTGTAGTCTGGCATTGGGCTTTCGTATGACATGCGCAGGATAGGTGGGAGGCTTTGAGTCCAGGGTTCTGGCCCTGGAGGAGCCATCGGTGAGATACCACCCTTGTTGTAGGAGAGTTCTAACCCTGTACCGTGAATCCGGGCAGGGGACACTGCTTGACGGTCAGTTTGACTGGGGCGGTTTCCTCCCAAAGAGTAACGGAGGAGTTCAAAGGTACCCTCAGGGCGGTCGGTCATCGCCCGTAGAGCGCAAAGGTAGAAGGGTGCTTGACTGCGAGACTAATGAGTCGAGCAGATGCGAAAGCAGGACTTAGTGATCCTGTGGATCTGTGTGGAAAGGACATAGCTTATCAGATAAAAGCTACGCTAGGGATAACAGGCTGATCCCGCCTAAGAGTCCATATCGACGGCGGGGTTTGGCACCTCGATGTCGGCTCATCGCATCCTGGGGCTGAAGGCGGTCCCAAGGGTTCGGCTGTTCGCCGATTAAAGCGGTACGTGAGCTGGGTTCAGACCGGCGCGAGCCAGGTTGGTCCCTACCTACTGTGGGCGAAGGAATCTTGAGCGAGTCTAACCTTAGTACGAGAGGATTGGGTTGGACGTACCTCTGGTGTACCTGTTGTGGCGCCAGCTGCAGCGCAGGGTAGCTACGTACGGAAAGGATAAGCGCTGAAAGCATATAAGCGCGAAGCCCTTCGCAAGACTAGGATTCCCTATCAGGACCGTGGAAGACTACCACGTCAATAGGCCGGGTGTGTAAGCACCGAAAGGTGTTGAGCTAACCGGTACTAATCATCCGATCGGCTTGACCGCAACAATCTTCGTACCACTGCGTTTGCACGCAACTACGAAACTGTTGCAAAACTGTTGTAAGACTCCTGACATGCCGTTTGCGATACCACGCTTTACCTGGCCAACTCTTGCCAGTCTCAGTTATGCTGTTGACAAAGCGTCGTGGCGGGACTTCACCGCCATGATTGACAACTTTCTCTCGGTGCCCTTACCCCCGGGGACCCACCCGATCCCATCCCGAACTCGGAAGTTAAGCCTGTGGGGGCCGATGATAGTCGAAAGGCGAAAGTAGGTTGGTGCCGGGAGTTTACACAGGCCGGAGCGAAAGCTTCGGCCTGTGTCCATTTAAGCCCCCCGCACAAGGTCACAACCTCACCCGCACTGCACGCGTTCCGTCCACTTTCGGGACTAAACTCCAAGCCTCCGCTGTTTCCACTTTGCCTTGGTTGTTGCCCCCGACCGAGGCGCAAAGTGAGGGATCGAGGCCTTCGGCCCCGGTCCCTCGCGATTTCCAGACCCCACATCCGGAGCAGCAATGACCAGAGTCCTCGCTTTCGCCGGCAGCATGCGCAAAGGCTCGTGGAACAAAAAGCTTGTGCGTGTCGCCGCCCAGGGTGCACGCGAAGCCGGCGCCGAGGTCACGATTCTCGAAATCGAAGACTATCCGCTGCCGCTGTACGACGGCGATCTCGAGGCCGCATCCGGCTTGCCTGGGAATGTCGTCAAGTTGAAAGACGTGTTCAAGGCGCACCACGGGTTTTTGATCAGCAGCCCCGAATACAACGGCGGCATGCCGGGCGTGCTCAAGAACCTGACCGACTGGTTGTCCAGACCCCGCGACGGCGAAAAGCCGTTCGAGATTTTCGCGAACAAGCCGGCTGCAGCCATGGCCGCCAGCCCCGGCGCGCTTGGTGGCAACCGCATGCTGCCGACCCTGCGCGCGCACATGCTGCACATGCAGATGCTGGTGATTCCGCAGACGTTCGGCCTGGGCAAAGCCGCCGAGGCTTTTGACGAAGCCGGTCTGCTCAAAGAGGCCAAAGTCAGCGAATCCGTAATGAACCTGGGCAGGCGCGTGGCCGAGCTGGCAGCACGCCTTGCGTAGGCACTGGCGAGGTCCTGCTAATTCGCGCGGATCGGCGCTATATTCGGCGCATGAAGTGGCAGCCGATTGCAGCATCGCTGGTCGTCATCGCGCTCTTTATGGGCGGGATGGCGGTGTGGCGCCTGACCCGCGACGACAGCCCGCGCAAAGCCAACAACGCGCCCGCCAACGCTGCGATTGACCTGCCGGTGGATGAAGGCGAGTGGAAGACCGTCAAGCTTCGCGACCTGCCTTCGCTGGATCCCATCGGCCTGTGGCCAAGCCACGGCGCGCGCGTGTCCGACCCGCAGTTGTGGGTAGTCTGGGAGACGCGCGAGCACGCGTCGTGCCGCGTGATCGCCCGCAGCGGCCGCAGCGCCTGGTACGAAGTCGGGTCGACCAAGGCCAACACTCATTACATGGCGCTCGATCTCAGCCGCTTCAATGATGAAGCCTGGTTCTGCGTGGAATGGACCGAGGGCGGCCGCGAATATCGCAGCCAGGAGCGGCTTGTCAGTTTTGGCGCCGGCACCGCGTTTGGCCGGCGCACATACCGGGTTGCGGTGCCGAAGGCTGAACCGGCCAAGCCCTTTGACATCAGCGTTGTCGGCGGCGAGTTCCGGCGCCTGACCGGCGACGCTTTCTTGACCACGCTGTTTCCCGACAACGTGCACTGCTGGACTCTGCCCCGGCCCGACTTGGGTGTGCTGCAGTTTGGCGTGACTGACCCGGCCAGCATCCCCGACGCCGGCTGCTTCGGCTTTCTGGAAGTGCGCGACCCGGCCACAGGCACGGTAGATCGTGTGCTGATCGAGCTCAGGCCCGTCTAGCGGCTGACTCTGGCGTGGCCGAAGACTTTCAGCAGGTTCTGGAAGGCGGGCACGTTCTCCAGTGTCTTGAACGCGGCGTTGTCGGCCAGGCGCTTGCGGTCGCGAAAGCCGTTCTTTACCGCGCGCTCAAGGTACTTCAGCCCCTCGGCGGGGTCGCTCGGCGCGGTCAGAATCGCAAGCCAATACAGCGTCTCAGCGAAACTGGGGTTGATCTCAAGCGCCCGCAAAAGCAACGCGCGGGCCTTGTCTTCCTGCGTGCGCTTCGACAACAGCACCGCAAGCGCTACATAGCCGCGTTCATCGGCGGGCACGAGCTCGATGCACTTTTCGTACTCGCGCTCGGCGGCTTTCCAGGCGCGACCCTTTTCGTAGATCTTGCCCAGGCTGATGCGAGCCTCGACGTTGTGCGCGTTCAGCTTCAGCGCATACGTCAGGTTCTCTCGCGCGCCGGAAAGGTCGCCGGTCATGCGCTGCAGGCTGCCCAGAAAGCTGCGAGCGCGCGGGTCATCGGGATTGTAGGCCACCGCCGTCTGGTAGTCGGCCAGCGCCTCTTTCAGCTTGCGCATCTTGCGGTAAATATGGCCGCGCAGCATGTGCAGCCGCGCGTCATCGCCCTTGATGCGCATGGCCGTTTCAATCTGCTTCAGTGCGTCGTCAAACCGCGCCCGCTTCATGGCCTGCTGGGCGTCGGTGACCGAGTTTTCAAGTTGCGTGGTCATGCTCAGCACGGCCAATTCGATGGTCTCGTTGCGGTCAAGCTCTTCGCTGGCTTCCTCGGCGGCCTGGCGCGCCAGTTTGTAGATGCCGCTGCCTTCGCTGCGCTGCACGGTTACGGTGCGCCGACGCTGGCTGCGAATCAGCTCAGCGGCGGCTTCAAGGTCTTCGGCCAGCTCGTCGGCGTTCTCGTAGCGGGCATTCGGTTGCTTGGCGAGCATGCGGTTGACAATGCGCTCAAGTTCGCGCGGCAGGCCGGGGCGCAGCTCGTTCAGCGGCGGGTGATCGTCCTGCTGGTGCATCAGGATCAGCGCCTGCGCGGTTTCGCCCAGGAAGGGGCGCCGCCCGGTCAGCAGCAGGTACAGCGTCACACCCAGCGAGTAAATGTCGCTGCGGCCGTCCACGGGTTCGCCGCGACATTGCTCGGGGCTCATGTACGGCGGGCTGCCGCTGTGCCCGCCTGAGGCATCGCTGCCCAGCGCCGCCGCCACGCCGAAGTCGCTGATTTTGACGCGCCCGTTGTTCAGGATCAGCAGGTTGTCCGGCTTGATGTCGCGGTGTACCACGCTGCGCTTGTGGGCGTATGCCAGCCCGCGCGCGACCTGGGCCGCGATCTTGACCGCCAGCAACGGGTCAACTCCCTGGCGCGAGACCAGCCGCGAAACCGGCACGCCGTCGACCAGTTGCATCACCAGGTAGGGCTGGCCGTCGTGGGTGTCCACGGCGTAGACGGGCGTGATGTTGGGGTGCTCCAGCTGGCCTGCCATGCGCGCTTCGTTCATGAAGCGTTCGCGCAGCACGTCGTTGCGCGAAAGTTCGCGCGGCAGCACTTTCACCGCCACCAGCTTGTCCAGGCCGGTGTGCTTGGCCTTGTACACATGGCCCATGCCGCCCTGGCCAATGCGCGAGATAAGCTCGCATTTGCCAAGCGTCGCGCCGGTGAGGTCTTCGGGGTCGTTGCGTGTGCCCGCCATGGCGTCGGATCATACCCGTGACCCGCCATGATGTCAGGCGAGCGCTTACCCGCCCAGGTAGCTCATTTCTGCTTTGGGCAGCCCGGTGGTGTTGGCGTTGCGCAGTTCACTGTACCGGTCTTCGCGGCGTTGCCAGATGCTTTCGATCAGGGCGCGCAGCTTGGCTTCGCTGGCGCCGGCCCGCAGGGGGCCTTTCAGGTCATGTCCTGCGCCGGCAAACAGGCAGGTGAACAGCTCGCCCCGGGCTGACAGTCGGGCACGCGTGCAATCGCCGCAGAACGTGTTGGTGACGCTGCTGATCACGCCGATTTCGCCCTGCCCGTCGGCATAGCGCCAGCGGTCGGCCACTTCGCCGGGGTAGTTCGGATCGGCGCTTTCCAGCGGCCAGCGCGCACGCACACGGGCGACGATCTCCCGCGCGGGCATTACGTCGTCGAGGCGCCAGCCGTTGCTGGTGCCGACGTCCATGTACTCAATGTAACGCAATACGATGCCTGTACCGCGCCAGCGCTCAGCCATGGCTTCAATCTCGCTGTCGTTCTCGCCGCGCTTGACCACCATGTTGATCTTGAGCGGGGTCAGGCCCGCTGCCAGGGCCGCGTCGATCCCCTTGAGTACCGGGGCTGTCCCGACGCCCTTGCCGTTCATGCGCCCGAACACTTCGTCATCGAGGCTGTCCAGGCTGACGGTCACGCGTGACAGGCCGGCTTGCTTCAGTGCGCGCGCGAATGCCGGCAGCAGCAAGCCGTTGGTGGTCAGCGCAATGTCGTCAATGCCGGGCACGGCGCGAAGCAGCGCAACCAGTTCCGGCAGGTCACGGCGCAGCAGCGGCTCGCCGCCGGTGATGCGCAGCTTGCGGGTGCCCAGCGCAGCGAACACACGCGCCAGGTGCGCAATCTCGTCGTAATCCAGGATTTCCTTGCGCGGCAGAAAGGCGTGGTCCGGGCCAAACACGTCGGCGGGCATGCAATAGCCGCAGCGCAGGTTGCAGCGGTCGGTCACCGAGATGCGCAGATCGCGCAGGTGCCGGCCTAACGTGTCTTTTACGTGAGCCTGGTCGGCCATCTCCGCATGCTATCACACCCCCCGCCGGGCAAGTACCACGGGCAAGCCGCCTTTGCTCTACGGGCTTTCGCGCCGGGGCTTTCCCTGCTAAGAATCGCCTCCATGGCTGGACTTGAAGGCAAGCAATTCGTCGTCATCCGCGTCCCCAACGTTGTTGAGGAGGCTGACTTTTTCAGTCGCATTTACAATGCGGCTGCGCTGGTCGTGAACGAGTCGATCCGGCAGGTAGACACGGGCAAGTTTGTCGTGCGCATCGAGAAGGCCGAAGGCGACAAAGACCGCTCGCGCCACGTGTCGTTTGAGGTCAGCGTCAGCAACGTGAACCGCTTCGCCGAAGAGGTCTGGAACCGCGGCATCAAGTACGCCAGTCGTCCGCAGAACAACGCTGACGGCTTGCGGCGTGTCGGGTTTGTCAGCCCCAACGAGATCCGGATCAGCGGCGTCGGGCCCCTGAAGATGGACTCGACCGGCGCATTTCCGGCGTTTCGCCCGGACCTGAAAGGGTAGCCATGGCCGACGCACCTGCCCGCGGCACCCTCGAGACCTTTCCCAACCCCAACCCGGCACGGGACTACCAAATCGCAATTGAAGCGCCCGAGTTCACGTGCGTGTGCCCGAAAACCGGACATCCGGATTTCGCGACCATGCAGCTCACCTATGTGCCTGACAAGCTGTGCCTTGAGCTCAAGGCATACAAGCTCTACATCCAGGCTTGGCGCAACGTCGGCATCTTCCACGAAGCCGTCACCAACCGCATCGCCGAAGACCTGATCGCCGCGCTGAAGCCGAGATACCTCAAGCTGGTCGGCGCTTTCCACGCCCACGGCGGCATCACCACCACCGTCACGGTCGAGCATCAGGCAATCTAGCTTTCGAAAGTGCCTTTGCTTACATGGTGCCCTGAGGTGAAACATGGCGGGCAAATTCCAGGCTAAGCGCGTCCTGGTCACCGGTGGCGGCACCGGCATCGGCCGCGAAGTCGCGATTGCCTTCCTTCAACAGGGCGCGCGTGTTGTCATCTGCGGCCGTCGTCACGGCCCGTTGAAAGAGGCTGTCCAAAGCCACCAGCCGGCCTTTCCCGACTTTCACTATGTGGAGTGCGACATCAGCGACCCCGCCGACGTCGCCGAGTTGCTCGACAAGGTGCGGCAGCTGCTGGGCGGGTTGGACGTGCTGGTCAACAACGCCGGCGTCAGTGAGCGCGGCAATCTTGAGGATACGACCCTGAAGGTCTGGGACCGCGTTATGAATGTCAACCTGCGCGGCGCGTTCCTTGTCACGCAGGCCGTTCTGCCCTTGCTCAAAGAGTCCGGACGCGGTGCCAACGTGCTCAACATCTCCAGCAACCTCGGGCGCCAGGCAGAGCAACACCAGTTGGTCTATGCCACAAGCAAGGCCGGTCTCGACATGTTCACGCGCTGCTGCGCACTCGACTACGCCGAAGAAGGCATCCGCTTTAACACCATCAGCCCCGGCGTGATCGACACGCCGATGCAGGACAGCAACAAGGGTGAATTGGGCTACCAAGAATGGCGCAGCCAGATGGAGCAACTGCACCCGTTGCGCGCCATCGGTCTTCCCAAAGACGTTGCCGCGGCTGCCCTGTTTCTGTGCAGCGCGGACGCCGACTGGCTGACAGGCGTCAACCTGCCGGTCGATGGCGGGATGTGCGCTCGCTGACGCTATCGGCGAGGCCCGGCATCATGGCTGCGCGCGCGGCGCCCAATGCGGCGGCATGAGGCAGCCCGATCAGATCGCCACTCCAGAAGCCCAAGGCCTTTGCAATGCCGCTACTGACCGATACGCCGTAGTCCCCGGTCAGTACCGCGCGGCATGGCGCGCCGGCGAGCTCTTCGCCGCACGTGCGCAGGGCGTGAATTGCCTCGCGGCAAGCGTCAAGCATGGTCTGCGTCAGCGCCATGTCGCGCGTGGCGGTCAGAATGCTGCCGCCGGGCGTGACCGCCTCAGCGCCGGGCCCGACCAGCAGCGCCCGCAGTGAGCCCTGGAACTCGCCCGTGAAGCGCGACGGAATCAACTGCCAGTCGGCGTTGCACATGCCCGCCTGCAGCAGCGCGGCAATGCCGGCCAAAAGCCCCGTGGTAGACATGCCGATCGGGGCCGCGTTGTCCACGGTGCTCAGCACAGTGCGGGTCTTGAGCGGCGACCACTCCACGCTGTCGATTGCGCCCGCAACGTGGGGCACATCGCCCAGCAGCGGGCGGGTCATGACGGCACGCCACGTAATCACACCGTCGTTGACGAGAGCCGCGACGCCCGAAACATCAAGAATGACACAGGGCTCCATGCCCAAGTGGGAAACGGACAGCGCAAGTGCAGCCGCGTGCGAAATGTCAGTGCCGACCCGACACTTGCGCACGCCAAACGCGTCCGGCATCCCATGCGTGGCATAGGGCATCACGCGCGCAATGCGACCGTCGGCTTGCACGTCGTAGCACGCGCCGCGCAAAGGGTCTCCGGCGAACACCAGGGCCGCCCCGGCGGCGGATTCCACTTGCCAGCCCTCAAGCGTCTGCGCGCGCGGCTTGTCGGCGAGCGCATGCACGGGCGCGGCATCCACGACAAGCTCGCCGCGCACGATGCCGCGGCACGCCAGCCAGATGGGCTCGTGGTTGCGCGAGTGTTGGGGTGCCAGTGAATTGCCGGCACGGTCGTGAAAGTTGGCTGGGTTGCCGTTGACGTCATGGTCACGGCACACGGGCAGGGCCACACGGCACTGGTGGCAGCTTCCGTTGCCACCGCACGAGCTGTCGAGGTGAACGCCGCTGCGCCTTGCGGTGTCGAGCAACGTCTCGCCCTCGATGGCTTCGGCAATGCGGTCGGCGGAGCGAAAGAAGACGCGGTGTCCCATGCGCACAGTCTAGCCTGGGCGGCCCAAGGCGCACGCGGGTCTCCGGCAGGTCACGATTCTGACAGATTTTTTGAAACCGGATTGAACCCGCAATGTCATGCGTCGTTTCTAGGTGTGTAGCAGCAAGGCAGGAAACAGGCAGCGCCGAGCACGGTTCCGCCGATTTCCCACCTTGCGGCTCAACTCCTGGGGACATCCGAGATTGGCACCAAGCGGTAGCTCCGCGAAGGCGCCGGTCTGTCTGGAAACGATGTCCGAGGGAGGGGGGACCCCGCAGGAAATGTCGCGTGGCCGGGGCATCGGCGCGAATCTACTGGGCAGCGTCACTGCCCCGTCCCGCGAAATCAAACTCACACCACTGTCCAGCAACTGAAGCACGACGCCTGCATGAGCAGACCGGAGAAACTCCGCGCCCACTGCCCCGGCACGCCACGGGCTTCTACCCGACAACTTGCAGTAGGAGGGAGGGCGCCTCGGCTCTCCCTCGCCCCGGGAGCGGGGGAGGTGCGTTGCCTCCCCCGTTTGTTTTC
>JADZFR010000058.1 GCA_020849795.1 Planctomycetota bacterium
CCCGACCACCTGTTCTGCACCCACTTCCTGCCCGCGCAGATCCTGCAGCCGTACACGGGCAAAGACTGGTACACCTTCAAGCTGCACCTTGTGGTCACCGACTTCATGGCCCACGCCTTCTGGGCCCAGGCGAACGCCGATACCATTTTCGTCGCCAGCGGCGAAGCCGTCGAAGAGGTCGCGATCAAGGGCATCCCGCGCGAGAAGATTCGCAAGGTCGGCATCCCGATCATGCCCGAGTTCGGCGCGACCTACGACCGCGACGAATTGCGCCGGCGCCACGGTTTGCTGCCCGGCGTGCCGACGGTGCTGGCGATGAGCGGCGGCTGGGGTGCAGCCGGCATGCCTGACCTGGTGCGCGGCATTCTGCACCACGCGCCGGTGCAGGTGATTGCGGTGTGCGGCCGCAACGAAAAGATGCGCGAGAACGTGGCCGCGTTGCCGGTGCCCGCGGGCAGCCGCGTGCTGGCGCTGGGGTATGTGAACTATGTGCACGAGCTGATGGCGGTGAGCGACCTGTGCGTGACGAAGTCGGGCGGCTTGACCACAAGTGAGTGCCTGGCGATGGGTGTGCCGATGCTGGTGCCGAACCCGATACCGGGGCAGGAAGAGCGCAACGCCGAGTATTTAACAGAAAGCGGCGCAGCCATGATGGCCCGAAGCCCCGGCAGCCTGCAATACAAGCTAGGCAAGTTCCTGGGCGACGAAGCACTAAGAAAACGCATGCAAGCCGCCGCCAAGTCAAGAGGCGTACCCAACGCGGCAACAAGCATTCTAACGGCGGTGACCTGAAGCCCGGTGGGAGCCGCATCGGCGAACCGGCCGAGAGTGTGGCTTACACCCCGGGGGCAGCGCAATGCCGGTCACTCAGAGTTCAATACCCAATACTCATATGTTGAGATTTCAACCTGCGCGACTTTCGTTAGCTGGGCCTCCAGTGCTTCTTGTCGGGCATTTGGCACAAACGATCGTACGAACCGGTACGTCACACCGTTGCCTGCGGAAGGTACCTCTAGATTCTTGCTCGCAAGCTCTACTTGACACTCGAACAACTCTATACACTTAACCTTCGCACATTTCTGAATTGCGTTCCACGCGACTTCCTGTACAGATCCGGATGCAACGCCAGAGACTATCCGGACTTTCTCGCAATCGGATACGTCTGGCAACGCGTCCCAATCAATGCTGGATTCGATGTTTAATCCTACACCAATGGTCTTCACTCTGCTTGTCGCACTCAGTACCGACAGCACATCACCGAAGTACTTGCTGGATCTGTACGCAACTCCACCAAACTCCACTGTGGATAACGTACGCAGCTTGGAAAGGTGATAAATGCCATCTCGCGAAATGTTCGAGCAATCAATCAGGTTAATGCTCTCAATCGACTTGCATTGGCTGAACCAGTGACATGCAACATTTGTGAGGTCCGAGCACCCCCGGACGTCCACATGCCGCAAGGCTCGCTTGCCTTGGCACACCCACGCAAAGACTGCATCGTCGTCCAAGCCGCCGCGGTAAGCGATGCCAACGGTGTGAAGAAGAGGCAACTGCAAGAGTCGTTGCACGACTTGCGGGGTCAGTCGATCCTGTGGATCCACGGAGTTCCTTCCGGCAGCCACTCCGCCTAGACCCACGTCCAAGTACTTCAGTTGCTTGGCTTTCAATATCTCTGCGACTCCTCGACCACTGAGACGACAGCCGAACGCGTCTACATGCTCAATCTTCTCGTGATTAGACAACAACTGCGCCGAGTCGTCCATGAAACTCGGTCGCCCTCGACACCGCAATTCCTTCAGGCTGGTGATGCTAAGAATGTAGTCCCAGCCAAAAGAGAGAAGCTCAGGGTCGCGCTCGTCGGTTGCTCCGGTACGCCAACACTCTGCGCTAATGTCCAATACTTCCAACGCGCAGCATTTCTTCAGCCTGACCGCGCAGCCCTCGGACCACGGCATGTCGCCTCGCACATACAGCCGCTTGAGTGTCGGCGTGCTGCAGACTTTCATCATAGTAGAGTGCGATATCGAGCCGCAGCCGTCGAGCGTCAACTCTTCCACCGACAAGCAATCCAGCAAGTGTACGAGCGTGCTGTTTTGGACGGCGCTGTTTGCCAGATCAATTGCAATGACGGTCGCATACCCGGTCAGAGATCTGGCCTGGTCATCGGTCGAGTGGCGTGCCCGTACGCCACATGGATTTGTTGGAGCGACCTCCGTGGATACAAGCTCCCCCAACGAATACCACGTAAGTTCGGCTTGGCCAAGCAGTTCTGAACTGGAAACAGCCGCCGCACAAGCGATGAATGTTGCTAGCCAGAATGTGCCGAGACCACACATATCTCTACTTTGTGCAGGTCACCGTAAAGTAAACGGTCCAATTGATCTGAACCCACAATTCAAAACGAACGGTAATCACCAGATTGCCTTCGGCGTTGACCGTGACAACTGTCTTCGCACGCGGGTTGCCCAATCGCGTTGGGGCAGAATTCACGATCCCGCTACTTGTTTGGCGCCCTGCGTGCCAATAAATGAGATTGACTCTCTTCGTTGGGCAGTCCGGCTCACAGACAACTTCGTTCGCCACCAAAGCAACCTGTACATCGATATGTTTCTTGTGCGGCGTATCAAGGTCACCGCCATTTTCGATCGTCTTGGAAAGTCGGTCGAGCATCTCCTTCTCTCGGGGTACTGGGCAATCCTCTTCAGCTCTCGCCTTGAGGTCCGCTAACTCCTTCATCTGTTCTTCGGTTAACCCCTTCCCATCCCAAACGTCAGAATCAGCATCCCACCAGTTCTTCTTTTGCTTTCGTGAGCCTTTGAGCGAAGTGGATACAGTTGTGTCACAGTTCTCAAAGTAATGTAATCTGGTTTGGCCAAACCATGAAAGTACATATGTCTTGTTACATTTAGCTGGCGAGGCTGCGGAGAAGTCAGACACTTCTGAAGGCCCCTTCTTTGGGGACGCAGCTTCGGCGTCAACCACCCCAGTCGCCGTTCCGCCCTTTCCTTTCCACTTTTCGTTGTTGGAGGCGTCGGGATATGGATGGGCGCCGTCGGCAGTTCTTACCCCAGGAAACGGATCCGGTAGCGGCTCATCTTTGTTGTCTCCGCCTTCCTGCTGCATTAAGGCCGGGAACACGTCGGCTGCGCCGGACTCGGCCAGCGTGAACTGGGTTGTCGTCGGGGGGCCTGTTGGTGGGCCTATCCCCAACAGGCTTGCGTGCTCGGTTTCTGCCAGTGTGAACTGATTGCTTGATGGGCGCCGACTTTCGGCAGGCGGGGCAGGTTGCGCTGTATGCTGCGACCACGAAAACGGATCTGCCCCGAAGCCTTTTGCTGGACGCTCGGCCTTGCCTGGCGCTCCCGCCTCGTATGACGACGAAGAGGGGAGCCTTGACGCCGGTTCGCGGCTTGGTGCCGAGGCGCCTAGCATTTCCGCTGCCGTCATCGCCTCGGCGATTTGCGCGTCGATGCTGCCCAGCTTGTCGGCCATGAAGTCTTCCGGCACCTCGACCCTTCCGCGGCCGTTGTGCTTGCTGAACTTCAACCCGCCGGGGCTGCATGTTGGACAGTCTTCTTTGTTGTCTTCCATCGCCTTGATCCCTCGTGCTAAGTTCCTTCGGATTCGCGCAGCTTGGTACCGCTGGAACATGGCCCGCCGGCGCTGCTAGATTTTCAACGGCCCGCGTCGTGCACGGGGGTCTCTAGCTGGCCTTTCATCGCGATCACTTGTTCACTTACAACTGATCCATCCGGACGAAAGTGGATTCGAACAATCTTTGCAAACGGCAGCGCCTGCTGAACCTTGCCCGTGGCAGGGTCTCGTTGAAGGGGTTGCACTTGCTCTCCCCGATCATCGAACACCCGATCCTCGTACAAGAGGGCTCCCTCCTCGCTCCATCCCCTGGCAAGTCCGAACTCGCTGAGCGTCTCTCCATCCAAATACACCCAGGCGAAACCGGTGCCCGCCGACTTCTTTCGTCGTTCCAGAATTTCCCACTTGCCGATCGAGAATCCTGAGTCTTCGTAATACTCCGCAGCAGGTTCCTCAGTGGTTCCACCCGTTGCCCCAGGAACTGCTACATCACCACCGGAGACTTTGTAGACGACAAAGAAGGCTACCGCACCCAAGACGACGACACCCGTTACCAGAAAGAGCAGTCTGATGCCTGGTTCACGCCTTGCGGTTTTTGACGACTTGCTCACGATGCTCAACCCCGTCGGGTGCAATAGTTCTCGGCAAACGGATCGCTGCCACTACGTCGGCGCGGTGCCACGCAAACGGGCGAGCATGTCCGAGGCTTGCCCGGGCGGGTAGCATTCGCCCGAGACCCAGGTGTGTTTGGTGACCGTGCCGTTTGCGGCGGTCCACTCTTCCTCGATCACAATTTCAACCCACCCGGATGGATACCCGCGACGAGTGCATGCCCGCGCGTACTGTGCCGTTACTTTGATTCTCGTTGCGCTCAACAGCTCGGCGCCCGGCGCTGACGGCGGCCCCATTCCCAATACCTCGCCCGCATCGGTTTCCGCTAGCGTGAAGTTGACTGGATTGTAGGTTGATTGTGTGTTCATGTTCAGCCTCCGAAGCAGCTGCTCCTGCACTGCGTACCCGTCTATCCGCCTCCTCCGCCGCAGCTTGCTACCGTGGTGTAGTTCTGGATGATGCTCAGCGCCCCTTGGCTCCCGACCGCAATGCCAGCCGGCATGGTTACAAACGTATCTTCGCCCGGCCCGGCGTCCGGCTGTATCGGTCCGGGCAGCAGTGCCGGCACCGTTCGCTTGATGAACATCTCGCTGCCGAGGTGCGCCGGCACGATGCCCGTCACGCCGCGCGTGGGGCTGGCTTTGCCGTCGTCGCCCACCACCATGAAGTAGGTGCGCTCGGTGCCCGTGCCGTCGGCGTTGCACAGGTCGTTTGCCAGCCACGGTGTGCCATTGAAGGCGTCCACGCTGCCGTCCTCCATGCGTCTGCTGGCTGGATTGTACCACTTGAACGCCGCGCGCTCGGCCTTGAATCCAGCGTCGCGGCATAGTTTCCGGTATGTGCGCAGGCTGCGCGAATGGCTCATGATCAGCGTCGGGCGGCCCGTGCCCGCTGTGATGCGCTCGTAGGCGTCGTCCAAGCAATCGAGGGTCAGCCCCAAACCGCCCATGTCCACAAGCTGGCCCGCCGCGCAGAGGTCTGGCAAGCCAGGTGCGGCCAACACGCCTGCGGAGTCAAGTTGTGCAGCGTAGGAGTAGAGAATGCGCCGCTTGGCAACGGCGAACAGGATGGCTTGAAGTAAAAGGGGGTTTCGGTAGCGGTCGAGGTCGGAAGCGCAGATGGTGTAGCGGGTGGCGTAGTCTACGAACACCATTTCGGCCTGTGACAGGTCGGGGAGTTGTTCATCGACGGTCCCGCAGGCGGTCATCATGACCGCGGGAGCAAGCGCCGTGGTGCGCGGGTAGATCAGCGACTTGCCGGCAACCTGCTGCCAGGACCAAGCCTGAAAGAACGGAATCTTGATCGGCGCGTTTTCCACCAGCCAAAGCGCCAGCAAGTCGTCTGACAGCAGATCGGCATTCGTGACCGGCATGGCACCCCCCTTTTGGCTGAATGAAGCGAGCCAAGAAGATATGCCGTGAATGTCACAGACGCCCCCCCCCTATTGTCATTAATATGTCTCATTATTAGGTAGTTTCTAACGGACTAGCCGGCCTTGGAAGCACCCGTCAGTCGCCGCAGATGGCGGCGCTCCTGTCTTGCCAATGGGGACCGTCCTTTCGCCGCCGCGCTGACGGCGTGCCACTGTGGCCGCACGTTCAAACGCCCGCGGCGTGGGGCCGCGGGCGTTTGGCACACTTGTTCCCACAGGGTCTAGGGCAGGGTGTGGGAACCGATGTGCCCCCAGATTGCGCTCAGGTGCGATGCGCTGTACGTGTGGCCGCCGCTGAACTCGGTGTACCAGAGGTTCGTGTTCAGCACCCAGCCCGCGCTGGTGAACGTCGTGCGGTCCTGGTTCACGTACGGCTGCAACGTGTCGCTTGAGCCCACGTACAGGCTGACCGGAATCTTGCGCGCCGCCGCCGCCGGGGCGCCCGTGCCGGCCAAGGCCTGCAACGTGCCGGCGCTGATGCCGTAGGCTGCAAAGAAGTTGCTGTTGCCCAGCGCAATCGCGTGCAGGTAGTGGGCGCCCGCACTGAAGCCCCACCCGTACACGCGGTTTTGCTCAATGTTGTAGGCGCCGAATACGTCGGTGATAATGGCGTTCAAAATCGTCGTGTCGTTGCCCGCGAGCCAGCCGCCGCCGCTGCCGGTCGCGGCTTGCGTTACCACGATGAATCCGTTTGCCGCTGCCAGTGTGGCCCAGTCGCTGCGCACCTGCTGGGCCGCAGCCGGCGCCGTGCCGCTGCCGCCCGCGCCGTGGAACCCGAACAACACAGGCATGGCCGTGGACGGGTTGTAGCTGGCCGGGATGTACAGGTAGTAGGTCTGGTTGCCCAGGCCGCTGACAGCCACAGTACGCTGCTGGTTGCCGGGGTACGTGCCGCCCGAGCCGCCGGAGGGGTTGCTGCCACCGGGGGTGCCGCCGCCGCTCTGATAACCTGACTGTACCGGGTTAGACTGGGCCGTTGCCAACCACTGGTACA
>JADZFR010000059.1 GCA_020849795.1 Planctomycetota bacterium
GCCCCTTAACCCCAGGAACCCGCGGACACAGGATTTGAGTGGCACGAGGCAGGCAGCAGGAGGCGCCAGGCAGGAACTACAGCCGCCGCCGCAACTTACGCGCGCAAAGAATTTTCAGAATTCCGGCGAAGGCGGGAGGACGGAGGTTGGAGGTGGGGTCAACGGAAAGCCTTTCCCACCCCCTGCCTCCTGCCTCCCACCACCCGCCCCCTGCCTCCTGCCTCCTGAAAACAACCCAAACAAAAAGAACGGACCCAAGGGTCCGTTCTCTCTCTACCGATTTCCCGTCCGGGGAAAGGGGGGTCAAACAGGCTCGCCCGTCTCACCCGCGATAAGCATACCCCATGAACCCGCGCCGGGCAAACGAAGTCACAAAATGCCACCCAGTGCCCACTTACAAGCCGTCTGGTCTGACAAGTGGCATGCGCTTCCAGCGCATGAGTGGCGACGACCTCCGGCCGTCGTCGCTGGCCGGCGGCCAGCGAAACTCATTCGCGGGACGCGAATGACACTGCCCGCAAAAACGAACCTGAAACACCGCTAGATTCTGACCCGGGCGTTGAAGACTGCTTTGAAGGCTTTGGCGGCGAACCACAGCGCCGCTCGCCTGATCGGGTACGCGTCGGGGTTGGGCATCAGCCCCCGGCACTCTTCGGGCAGCATGATCAGGCTTACTTTCACGTTCGGCGCTATGCCGATCGGCAGGCCCTTTTCCATGCAGCGCCGGTAGAAATGCTGAAACACCGGCAGCATGTCTTCTACCCGCGGCGGCTTGCGCTTGCCGTAGGCCGCGCCCAGCACGGGCCGGAACACGCACACCGTCGGGATGGCGCCGTGATCAACAATCCAGTCAATCGCCGCGATGCTTGATTCCACCGGCTCCAGGCCCGCGATGATCTCGCCGTTCACGGTGTCAAAGCCCACTTCGTTGGCGCAAAAGTCGATGGCTTCAAGATAGCGCTTCAAGCCGCCGCGGCGGGCCTTGCCCGGGCCGATCTCTTTGAACAGTGCCTCGTCCATCACCTCAAAGCACAGGCTTACGTTGTTCACGCCCAGCGCCTTGAACTTGCGGTAGTTCTCGAAGTCGGCGTCGGGCGGCGCCTGCAGCCCCAGCAGCAGGTTGGTCTTGGCCTTCAGCTCGCGGTACAGAGGTTCGAACAGCCCCCAGTAATCGTTGCTGTCAAGAAAGCCCGTGTTCACGTGCACGAACGTAATCTTGCTTTCGCGGCGCGCGGCAATCGCCGTCTCCACGACGTCGGCGACGCTCTTGATTGCTTCTTCCTGGCTGCCCAGGTTCTGGCCCTCGGTGCAGAACTTGCAGTACTCGTTCTCGCCGTTCGGGCCCCAGTTCTGGCAGCGCGGGCCCCAGTAGACGCCCAGGTAAGTGCCCTGCAGGCAGCCGATGCGCTGCATCAGCTTGCCGCTGCTGGTGCGCTGCTTGTACCACGCGGGCTCAGGCGGGATGCGCACCTGGTCCACCCGCTCGGCTTGCGCGCGGTCCAGCGTTTCGACCCATGGGCCGCGACCGACCGTGGGCAGGTCATCGTATGCTTCGTAACGAAACGCCCGCTTCTCGCGCCAGATTTCGTAGTGCGGGCCATTCTTCACCAGCCAGTAAGGCGAGTTGCGCACCCACCACTCGACGACCGGCACGTTGGTGTACATGTCGCGGCCGATCACGACTTCGAGCCCGCTGCCCAGGCCGGCGCGGTTACGAATAATCTCGCGCGCGTCGTCACCAAGTTCGCACGACGCGTCGATGCGCAGGCCTTTGCAGTAAAGGTCCAGCTTAAGGAAAGCCGGGTTGCAGCTTCCGTTGTGCAGGAACAAGCCGACGTCCATGGCGCTCGCGCGGGGGTTGGCAGGGGCCGCCAGTCTAGTCGATCACGGCAGGGGTGAAAGGGGCCAACCGGCTGTGTAGAATCGCGCCCATGGGCGAAGACGAAATCATGGTAACGCTGGCCAGCGGAATCGCCGCCCTGGTCATGTGGGGCCTGTGGTTTGCCAATCGCACGGCAATGGCCGACGGCTTTTACCGCAACGCCAAGATCAAGAACGCAACGATGGCGGGCGGCGCGGGCGTAGCCATTCTGCTGTTCGTGATTCTGAGGCTCTGGTCATCGGGCGACGTGCGCGACGCGCCGCAATACCTGACGCAGTACTGGCTGATGGGCGCGTTCGTGGCCGCGGTGACGGGCGTAATGATCGCGCCGATGATGGGCATTTCGCACCGCGACGACGTGTGCGAACGCCGCAACCCCGCGGCTGCCTATGCGTGGGTGGGCGCCGTGGGCGGCTTCACGCTGGCGTATGCCGGCAGCAACATCGGCAACGGGCCGGGCTGGTGGGTGGTTGTGTTCTGCTCGATGCTCTCGTGCGGCTTTCTGTGGCTGGTGTGGTTCGGGCTTGAGCTGGCGTTCGGCATCAGCGAACTGGTCACCGTGGAGCGCGACGTGTCGGCGGGCATGCGCTTCGGCGGATTGATGCTGGGGCTGGGCATTGTCGCCGGTCGCGGCGCCGCCGGCGACTGGACCAGCGCAGCCAACGCGGTATCCGACTTTGTATCTGTGGTGGTGCCGGCGCTGCCGCTGGTGCTTGGCGCGGCGGTCGCCGAGCTGGCCTTGCGCTCCAAGCCGGGCGCTGAGCCGCGCAACCCCGCGATTTTTGGCGCGCTGCCCGGCATCGCGTTTGCCCTGGGCGGCTTCTTCTACGTCTGGCTGCTGAAACCGTGGTAGCCGAGCTTGCGACCAGCCTTGCCGTCGGCGACGCGCTGCCCGCCGCGGAGTTTCGGCAAGTCTGGCTCGATACCGTGTTCGAGTGCTTCAAGCTGGACCCGCAGTTCGGCGACACCGCAACGCTTGCCCCCTGGCCGCTGGTGATGAAGGCCGATGAGTGGGCCGCGCTTGCCCGAACCGCCGAGCGACTCGCCGCCGAGACCCTGGCCGCCGAGTTGGAACTCCCCCACCGCCCCGAGTTGCTGCGCGAACTTGCGCTGCCGCGCCCATGCCGCAACGCCATTCGCGAAGCCGCCCGCAGCGGCGCGCCGCCCGCGATCGCCCGCGTGATGCGCTTTGACTTTCACCCCACGGCGCAAGGCTGGCAGGTCAGCGAGGTCAACTGCGACGTGCCCGGCGGGTTCATTGAAGCCAGCGGGTTCACCGCGATGATGGCTGCGCGCTATCCGGGGTTGCGCCCGTCGGGCGACCCGACGGCTGCACTGGCCAACGCGCTGGCAACAGCCGGGCCCGTGGGGTTGGTGCACGCGACAGGCTATCTGGATGACCGCCAGGTGATGCACTTTCTGCAACGCGCGCTTACGACGCGTGGGGCCGAAGCGCTGCTGCTGGGGCCCGACGAGGTGGCGTGGAAGGACGGTTTTGCCTCGGCGGCCGGGGTCGCCCTGGGCGCGATTTTCCGGTTTTTTCCCGGCGAGTGGCTGCCGAACCTTGGGCGGCGCAGCGGCTGGCAGCACTACTTTCGCGGCAGCAAGACGCCGCAGTGCAACCCGGCCACGACGCTGGCCGCGCAGAGCAAGCGCCTGCCGCTGGTCTGGGACCGCCTTGCGGGCAGCTTTGAAACGTGGAAGTCAGTGCTGCCCGAAACGCGCGCCGCCCGCGGCGTGGCGCCGGATGCGACCTGGGTGCTCAAGGCGGCTTTGGGGCGCGTGGGCGAAGAGGTCGGCATTATGGGCGTCACCGCCGAGAAAGAGTTGCGCAAGATTGAGCGCTGGGCGCGCCGCCGCCCCAGGCGCTGGATCGCGCAACGCCGCTTCGAGGCACTTGCGTTGCCCGTGGGCGGCGGCAGCATCTATCCCTGCATCGGCATTTACACCGTGGATGGCAAGGCATGCGGCGCGTACGGTCGCGCGGCAGCGCGTGCCCTGGTAGACGGCAACTCGCGCGATGTTGCGGTGTTGCTGGAGGATTGAATGTCGCGGGAACTGTTCGAGGCCTGGGCACCGCCCGCTTGCGACTGGTCGCAGTGGGCCAAGCCGGCACCGTTCATCGCCAAGGACATCCAGACCGCTGCCGGCCGCTATGTCGGGCAGGCCCTTGACCCGTCAACAATCAGGCCCGAACACGATATGGCCGTGATTCTGGAATTGCCGGGCGCCGAGGCTGTGGCGCTGGCTGTGGGCCTGGCGCAGCAGGGCTTTCGGCCTGTGCCGCTGATCAATACCACCACCGGCGCCAGTGAAGCCGTGAGCATGGGCGCGATTCTTGGCGAACTGCGCGTCGGGGCGCCGATTGTGCAAGCCGCCGCGATTCCTGAAGACGCGCCGCCGGCGTTTGTGCTGGACACCGCGCGCGAGGCCCCGGGCTATTCGCGCCGGCCGCGCACGTACGACAATCGCTGGATGGTGTTCCCGCAGGATTTTCCGTCGGGCAATTACATGATCGCGCGCGGCATCAAGCGGCTGCTGCTGCTGACGCGCGAAGCCAACATCCGGCGCGACCTGATGCACGTGCTGCGGCGCTGGCAGGACGCGGGCGTAAAGATTTATCGCGAGCTGCCGGGCGACAGCCAGCCGCCGGTCGAGGTCAATGTGCCCAAGCCCTCGCAATTCAAGCTGGGCTGGTACAGGTTCCTGGTGGCAATGGGGCTGAAGAAGAACTCCGCAGGCGGCTTCGGCGGCTGGATCCCCGAACCAAGCCAATCCAGCGGCAGCGGCTAGTTTGCGGCGCTCAATTTGAGTGACAGCATGGTGTCGCGCAGCCTGGCTTCAGACCCGCTTGAGTCTTCGCCGTACCACGTGATTACCACGTGCCAAGCAAGCTCGCTCGCGTCGCACAACACAAACTCTTCGCGGTGGTACTGCTTGCCGGCAACGGCGGTCATGGATTTCAGGCTGATGCCCTTGCGCCCCGCCAGTTCCACTGTCTTCTCTTCTCCCATGCTTCGGACCTGCCGGGCCAGTTGGTCGCGGTAGGTCTTCAAGTACTCGGCAGCCTCGACTTCGCGCCGCACAATCCGGGCTTCCAGCGTACCGGTATCGTCGTTGCCCGACTTGAGTTCCCAGCCCATCGGCTGCATGGACTTCCAGGCAGTTGGCTGGTTCTTGAAGCCGGCCAGTGTGACATGAAAGCCGAACACCTTGTCTACGTGCGTCGCGCCCGACGCGCCGGCCATGTCGGTTGAGAATGAATCAACGGCCTTGCGCAGTACCGGGTAGTCGGCGGCTGCGTTCGGCCCGCCGGCCATACAGCTGATCGAGAAGAACCACTGGTCGTCAGGCGCATCTTGCAGCACGAACTGGCCCTTGTGGCCTTTGCCGTTTTCAAAGCTGATGCAGGTGGCCTTACCGCCGGCGAACGAAATCTGCTCGCGACTGGTCTCTTTCTGGCCCATCGAGTTCATCTCGCCACGCAGCTTGCTCAGGTACTTTTTCCGATCGCGGGGGGCGTCCCACTCCACGGTCAAGAACGACCCGGGCTTGGCGTCGATGTACGCGGTCATCAGCGCTGTATTGAAGAGTTCTTCGTACGGGCGGGGCGTAAGGCCATTTTGCTTGAACGAAAAACCAAGAAGGCCTGAGCCAATCGTCGGCTCGGAAGGCTCGGCTGGCGCCGCCGGCGCGGGACCGCCGGCACTCTCGTTGGCGCTCTGTTGGCCTGCATTGCTCCCGCAAGCCGCGAGGCATGACAACAAGACAAGCTGCCCCAACCAGCGCATGCAATTCTCCCCTACTGAGCATGCGACGGTGAATGACATGCATGTCGCAAGCACAACAGACCCGGCCCACATGGTACGTATTACGCGACAGGACTGAACAGCACCATCCCTGCGACGGCGTCAGTCTGCGCGAACGCCGGGTGCTGTGACGCGCAGGGCTGAGAAAGGCAAATCGGTTACGCCACGGTTCGCCTGGACAGTCAGTGACTTGGCACTCTTGGCGGCACACTGCATGGAGCCGGGCATGCGCGGCTCAAGCGCGCGAAAGCGCAGAGACAGACACAACCGACTTCAAGGTCCTGATTGACCGTTGCGGAGATCAGGCTACCCTTCGGTGCTCACAATTTTTCTGAATCACTGGACGGAGGTGTTATGCGTAGATTCCTGCTGGGACTTTCGGTGTTCGCGCTGCTGCTGGGAGCATGGCACGTCACCACGCTTGATGCACAGGCAGCCACCGGGCCAAGCGCGATGGCAGAAGGCATCGAGTTCAAAGACGGCGACCGCTACTGGATCCCGATGAACACCGAAGCCAACTCGCTGGCGATTTTCACCGAGTCGGTCCAGGTCATCACGTTCTACAACAAGACCAGCGCGGAAATGACGCTCAACAAGGTTGAGCTCACGCACGCCGAAGGCGTCGAGCCCGAAGAGTTCACGCTGCTGAAAAACGAAATCAAGCGCAGCCCACTCGAGTTCGCTGAAACCAAGCTGGAAGCCGGCAAGGGCACGTTCGCCTTGAAGGTCCGCTTCTACCCAGTCGAAAGCGGCGAGCGCAACTCGACACTGACCTACACCTACGACACCGACAAGACGTTCACGATCAAGCTGGCCGGCCGCGCCCGCGAGAACGCCAAGTTCTTCAGCCACGGCGTGACCAGCCTGCACAAGCTGTTTGGCGCGTCCAAGACCGACGAGATTCTCAGCACCGCGGTTGGCGACGCCGAGGGCAACATCTACTTCAGCGGCCAGGCCACGCAGATTGTCGACAAGTTCAGCACCGACATCATCTACGGGCGCATCAACGCCGACGGCACGCTGGCGTGGGCCAAGCTGTGGAACGGGCCCTATATGGACAAGAGCCCCGACAGCGGCCAGAACGCGCAGACCGGTGGCACCGCAAACAGCCTGGCGCTGGACGAAGCCGGCAACCTGTACCTGGCCGGCACCACCAGCGACGACAAGTCCAACAGCATTTTCGCCGCGCTGGTCATGAAGATCGACGGCAAGACCGGCGAACCGCTGTGGGAAAAACTGTGGCGCCCGGAATGGGCCAAGTCAGCGCTCGGCCGGCACAGCGCCGAGGCCTATGGCCTTACCGTGCGCGGCAGCCGAGTGTTCGTCACCGGCTTTGCCTACGGTGAAATCCTGGCGCTTGCATTCAACACCGAGGACGGCGCCACGCTGTTCCAGCGCAGCATCGACATCACCCCCGGCCAGAACGACCGCGGCTATGCGATTGCCGCGGGCGCCGACGGCAGCGTGGTGATCGGCGGCCTGGCAGCCGACACGGCGTTCCTGCTGAAACTGACCGGTTGCGATGGCGATGCACCGAAGCTGGCCTGGGCAAAGCGCATTGAGCTTGGCCGCGGCAGCAACATCAACAGCATTGACCTTGACCCCGAAGGCGGCATCTACGCCAGCCTCGACCGCCGCGGCGCGACCACCTTTTTCAGCGCCGCCAAGTTCCTGCCGGACGGCGAGTTGAAGTGGGCCATGACCTATGTCGGCAATAACGGCGACCGCAACAACACCCACATGGTGCGCTATGCCGGCGACACGGTGCTGGTCGGCGGCCGCCTGGCTGCGTCAGGCATCTATGACACCTCGAGCGGTGACGGCTTGCTGCTGGGCCTGAACTCGTCCACGGGCCACGAACGCTGGAGTGCGTTCTACTACACCGGCACCGGCCCCGACGAAGTTGGCGAGCACCGCGTGAAGGGCGCGTTCATCACCGGCAAGACACTGACAATCGTGGGCCAGAGCTACACCGGCAGCGCCAACGGCGTGCGCTACTGGGGCTACTGGTACAACGGCGTCACCAAGCTGGAAGAGTACAAGCCCGACAGCATCGTCATCGCGCTGGCCGAAGACGTCGCCAAGGATGTTGCCAAGGGCGGCGTGAAAGAAGGCAAGGACGCCCGCACCATTGTGGACCTGAAAGAGAAGATGCAGTGGCAGGACGCCAAGGGCAAAACCGGCGAACCCAGCGACGGCGACATCTCCGTCTGGCAGATCACACTCGAGTAGGGCTTTTCGGCCAGGCATCGCAGACAACAAAGAACCCCCGCGCTTGCGGGGGTTCTTTCGCGTTTGCACCGGGGCAACCTAGCTCTTGCGGTCGCCTTCTTTGCGTTCGCGGTCGCCTTCTTTGCGGCGTTCGGGCTCTTTGCGTTCGCGGTCGCCGTCGCGCTTTTCTCCTTCTTTGCGTTCCCGTTCTTCGGCTTCCTTGGCTTCCTTGCGTTTGCGGGCTTCATCTTCTTCTCTGGTCTTGCGGGCGCGGCGCTCTTCGTCGGTTTCGTTCTTTTCCCGCTCTTTGCGGGCCCGTTCTTCGCGCACCTTCGCTTCGCGTTCCTCGCGGGCCTTGCGCTCTTTCTCTTCGGCATCCTTGCGGCGACGTTCGGAGTTGTCCTCTTTGCCGCCTTCCTTCTTCTCGGCTTCGCGGCGCTTGCGCTCGGCAATGCGCAGTTCGACTGCCTCGAGTTCTTTCTTCTTGTCCGCGATGGCGTTCTCGATGCGCTCGATCTTCTGCTTGCGCTCGCGCTCGTTTTCGATGCCGCGGGCGCGCTCCAGCTTGGCCTCGAGGTCCTTGATGTCCTTCCGAAGCTGCTCAAGGTGAGCCTCGGGGCTCTTTTCCTCGCGCACTTCCTTGTCGTTTGCGCTGACGTACACGTTGTCGACCCAGGCCGAGCCCGTCAGCAGGCAGATGGCGAGTGCGCCGTTCTGGAACCAGTTCATCTTCATGACTTGTGCCTCCGTAATGTCGTTCTGATAGAGGAACGTGCCCATTGCACGCACCTCTGCCTCCTCGGGGATTTTTCCTACCACGACCACTGCCCTGCCCTGCACGTCTTCTACGCGATGACCATCAATCTCCAGCGCCGGCGCACCCTGCGACACCACATACCAGCCGGCAGTTGCCGTAACGCCGCCTGATGCCGCCTGCGTAAACTTCGCGTCGTGTGCGGGCTTGATGCCTTCGGGGGCGACAGGCTTCTGCGCTGTCTCGGGTGTTTGCGGCAGCGTGGACTCGGGGTCTGACGGAATCACCAGCAGCAGGAACAAGCCGGCAACGCACGCGGCGGCTGCACCCTCCAGCGCATAGCGCCACCACGGCCGGGCGTTGCGTTGCATGCTGGGCGCCAGTTGCAGCGGGGCGGGATTGTCCAGTGACTCGCTCGCCGGCACTTCAACCTCAGGCTGCGCCGTGACCACGGCCAATGCCGGCGCGGCGCCGGCGGCCTTGATGATGCGCTCGGCCAGACCTGTATCAGGCCCGCCGTGCAGCGCCTCGTCGAGGGCAAGCTCGAGGTAGCGCATTTCGGCTTGTGTGGCGGCGTCGCTCACGGCTTCATCCTTCGCTGAACGCAATCGCGCAACTTCTCTCGCGCGCGCTGCAGCAGTGTCTTGAGCCCGTTTTCTTTCAGCCCCATCTGGTCGGCGACCTGCGCCGTCGTAAGCCTGTCACCGTACACGGCCAGCACGGCAAGTCGTGTTCGGCCGCGCATCGCATCCAGGCAGCGCTTGAGAGCCTCGACGTAGGCGTCGCCGCCGTCTTCGGCGTTGCTGCGCATCACGGCCTCAGCGGCGTCGATATCGACTTCGCGGCGCGTGCGCGTCTTGCGCCTGGAGTGCAGAAACAGGTTGCGCGCGGTGCGGCGCAGAAACGTGGCCGTCTGCTCGTTGGTGTGATGCGTAAACTCGGTGCGCATCACGACAAGGAAAGTTTCCTGGGTGATGTCGTCGGCTGCTTCGCGGGTGCAACCAAGCAGCCGCAGGTAACGCCAGACACCCGCGTGGTGGGTGCGCACCAGGGTATCGAGGTCGAGTGCCGGTTCCATCAATGTGGTGTCCATCGGGGGTAAAGTGCCCCACCCGGGACAGTCTATTCAGAAATCTTGGGAAAAACGCACACAAGCCGCCGGGACGCGAGGACCATTACGCCGGGGCAGCCGGGTTCTGTGGCGGCGACGGCGGAACCGGCATCCCTACGTCGGCGCTGGTGTGGGCCTGGGCTGCCAGCTCTCTGCGCGTCATTTCGCGCAGGTGGTGGCTGGAGCGCCAGATGTGATATGCCACGCGGTCAAGCCAGCGCTGGGCCGCCAGTTCGGCCAGTGCGGTGTCGGGATCGATCGTGCGTGCCGCGGTCGCCTCGAGAATGGCCGGGCGCGCGGTGCGGCGTTCGTCGGCGAGCCGCTGGCTGAAGGCCTGGGCGCGCTCCACGTCGGGTTCAACCAGCGGTTCGCGCAGCTGCGTTGCCAGCAGGTCAAGCAGGTTTGCCAGGTCCTTGCAGGTGCCCCGCAGGTGGTCGTCCTTTTGCGCAATCCGAAGGCGGCCCTTTTCGCGAGATTCCGAGACCAGGCGCTCAAGGTGATCAATCGCGTGCAGTGTGCTGATCTGTCGATGAAACTCGTACCCCTGCCGGTCCGGGGGCGGGACTTGCGCCAGATAGCGGCGTGTTTCATCCAGTGCCACATCCAGCTCGTCGATCAGATCGTCGCCCGCCGGTTTGCGGTCGCCCCGCAGGTGGTCAGCGAGGTAGTCAAACAGTTCTGAGCCGCCAATTTTCAGTGTTCGCCGCACGGCTTCGATGGCAAGCGAGGGCACGCTCAGCAACGAAGCATCCAGGTCGCGCGTAAGGCGGGGCCCCTTGATCTTGACGACACGCTCAATCAGCCGCGCAAACTGCGGCAGCACCGGCACAAAGATCAGCGCGCCAAGCAGGTTGAACGCGGTATGAAACGCGGCAATCGTCAGTGCGTGGTCGCCGCCGAGCCCGTCTTCAGCGACTTCGGCAACTGCCGCTGTAAACCATGGCAGTATCACGAAGGCAACCGCGCCCGTCACCACGTTGAATACCACATGGACCAGCGCCGTCCGCTTGGCGGCGGGCGATGCGCCAATGCTGGCAAGGCCGGGTGTTAGGGTCGTGCCAACGTTCTGGCCAATCACCAGCGCAGCCGCCTGCTCCACGTCAATCGTGTTTCCAGCCAGTGCTGCAAGGGTGGTTGCCACCGCAGCACTGCTGCTTTGCATCACGACGGTCATGCCGGCGCCAATCAACACCAGCAATGCGCGCCCGCCCAGCGTCGCCTGCGGAAAGTCGGCGGGGTTGAACACCGATGAAAGTTCTTTCATGCCGGCTTGCAGCACGTCGATGCCGACAAAGATGACGCCGAACCCGGCCAACGCCATGCCGGCCTGGGCGATTGCGCCCTTGCCGATGAGCTTGGTCAGCGCGCCCACGCCAATCACGGGCAGCATGATCTTGCCCAGCGAAAGCTTCAGGCCCAGCAGGCTGACCAGCCAGCCCGTGCTTGTCGTGCCCAGGTTGGCGCCGATGATTACGCCCGCGGAGTTCTGGAACGTGAGCAGCCCGGCTGACACGAAACCAATTGTCGCCAGCGTCGTCGCGCTGGAAGCCTGCACAACCGCGGTGACCGAAGCGCCGGCGGCAACGGCGCTGAAGCGGTTTCGTGTAAAGCGGGCCAGCACGCTGCGCACAGCGTCGCCTGTCAATGTCTTGAGTCCGTCGGTCATGAGAATCATGCCGAGCAGGAACAGGCCGATCCCGCCGATCACGGTTGAGATGATGCCGATCACGGCGCTGATCATGGCAACCACGGGCCGTTGTCAAGATGGGGAAGTTCGTGCTGAACCGTGGCGCGCCGTCTGCTAAGCTCACGCCCCATGGAAAGCGCCGACGATTACTTTCGCAAAGAGAAAGACCGCAGCACCAGCGCCATACGTCGCAGCGAAACCGAACTGCGCCGCGTGCTGGACAGCTCGCCGTTTCCGATCATTGTCAGCACGCGCGCCGACCGCAAAGTGCTGTACATGAACAAGCTGGCGTCAGAGATGTTTCACGTCAGGCTCGCTGACCTGCAGGGCAAGCCGACACCGGACTTCTTTGTCGATCCTGCTGACCGCGAACACGTGATGGATGTGCTGGAAAAAGTCGGCGAAGTCGATGACTACGAAGCGCACCTGCGCGATGGCGCGGGCCGCGAGTTTCCGGCACTGGTCAGCATCACGCAGGTCGAGTACGAGAACAAACCGGCCAGCTTTCTGACCTTCAACGACATCACCGGCCGCAAAGAGAAAGAAACCGAGCTGCTGCGGCTGGCCACGGTCGACCCGCTGACCGGTGTGCTGAACCGCCGCGCCTTCAGCGAACAAGCCGAGCGCGAGCTCGCGCGCGCGCGCAGGTACAACAACCCGCTGAGCACGTTGATGCTCGACATCGACTGGTTCAAGCAGATCAACGACACCATGGGCCACGCCGCGGGCGACCATGTGCTGCGCGAACTGTCGCGCATCATGGAACGCACACTGCGCGAAACGGACATCATCGGGCGCGTCGGCGGCGAAGAGTTCGCCGCAATCCTGATCGAAACGCCGCTTCAGGGCGCCGTCGAAACCGCCGAACGAATCCGCGAAGCCATCGCAGCCGAAGAGTTTACCTATGAAGGCGGGCCGATCCGGATCACCGCCAGCATCGGAGTCGCCGAGTTCATGACCGGCGACAAGACGGTCGAAGACACGCTCAAGCGCGCCGACAGCTACCTGTACCACGCCAAGCAATCGGGCCGCAACCGCGTGATGAACGACTAAAGCGGGCTGGCTTTGCGGCCGCCGTGGCTGACCTTGGCCGATGAGGCATCTGAGCCCAGCAGCACCTGCGCCATGGAGACAGAACGGTCCACCAGCGCGCGCACGCCATCGCGCAGGCTTTCGCTGTCCTTGACCTGGCGCACGTTTTCGTCCATGTCTTCGGCGTCCCAGCCGCGGGTGTGCGCGACGTACGGAAACTGCGGAAAGGCACAGCCGATCTCGGCGAAAAAGCCCAGCATCTGGCCCGCGACGCCCTGCACGTTGTCCTGCCCGCCGGTGATAATGAAGCTGGCGACCTTGTTGCGCAGCATGACGCGGTCGGCAATCGTTACCTGATTCTGGATGCAGTTCATGCGCTCGACCATCTTGTAGTACAGCGCGCTTGCGGCCCCCCACCGGATCGGGGTGGCGACAAGAACGACATCGGCCCAGTGCACGAAGGCCTCGTACACCTGGTCAAGCTGGTCTTTGCTGTCCATCAGCGTGATCGAGCAAGGCCAGGTGCAGGCCCGCGCGGCTTTGGAGTAGTAGCCCTCACAGTTGCGGAATTTTAGGGCGCTGAGGCGAATGTAGCGCGTTTCAAACCCGCCCGCTTTGGCATGTTCCAGCCCCGTTTCAAGCAGCGCGTCGGACGTTGAGTAGCGCGGGTTGCGCTCGTCCATTGCCGTGGTCGAGATGCCGACAATGCGGACGGGGCCGTCGCCGCGCTCAATCTTGCGCGCCAGCGGGTGCGGGTCATGCGGCGCCTTGTTGCGTTTGGTGCCCGAGTTCAGGTCAACAAACAGCTTGCCGCCTTCTTCTTTGAGCGTGAAACCGGGAACCTTGTCGGCTTCAAAGCCCGGCTCGCCTTCGCCGGTGCAGCGATGGAACTTCCAGTGGTGCCAGGGACAAACCACGTACTCGCCATCCAGCTTGCCCTCACCAAGGGGCCCGCCCACATGGTTGCACACGTTGTCGATCAGACCAAACTTGCCGTCCCGAAACGACAGCGCAAACTTCCGCTTGCCGACTTCAACAACACGCAACGACTGCCCGCGCAGCTCAGCAACATCACCCAGTTCAACCCAGTTCGCGTCGCTCATGGCGGCGTATGCAACCATGACTCGCGTTGAAGGGCCACAACGAAAACGTTACCAAAGCAAAAGCCCCGAGCTTACGCTCGGGGCTCTTTGATTTCTGTTGCTAGATGCCCTTGAAGCTGGGGGTGCGCTTGCTGTTGAAGGCGTTTAAGCCTTCTTTGGCGTCCTGTGAGTCGAACAGCGCCTTTTGCAGCTCGCGTTCCAGCGCCAGGCCGTACTCGAACGGAATCTCGGTGCCGCTTTGCACGCTGCGCTTGATGTTGCCGATCACCTTCGTGGCCTTGTTCGGCAGTGTGAACTGCTTGCAGTAATCCAGCATCTGCTCGCGGAAGCTCTTGGCGTCGCCGTCATAGATTTCGTTGACGATGCCCCAATCCAGCGCCTCTTCAAAGCTGAACAGCCGGCCGCTGCACATCAGTTCAATGCTACGGCTCTTGCCGATCATGCGGGCGAGTCTTTGCGTGCCGCCGGTGCCGGGCAGCACGCCCAGGTTCACCTCGGGCAGGCCGCAGCGGCCCGCGTCGCGCCGCGCGATGCGGATGTCGGCTGCCATGGCAATTTCGAGTCCGCCGCCGACGGTGTGGCCGTTGAGGCCGGCGATCACGAGCTTCGGCGTCTGCTCAAGGCGGCTTAGCGTTTCGTTGGCGTGCAGGCAGAAGAAGTACTTCCAGTGCGGGTTGCTTTCTTCAAGCATCTTGATGTTGGCGCCGGCGCAGAAGAACTTTTCGCCTTCGCCGGTGATCAGGATGACGCTGATTTCGTCGTCAAAGCGCGCCTCCAGAATCGCCGCGTCCATCTGGCGGAACATCTGGTGGGTGTAGGTGTTGGCCGGCGGATCAGAAAGCTCGATCATCAGCACGCCCGGGATCGGGCGGCTGACCTTGATGACTTCCATCTTCTCGCGTTCTTTGTCCACACTGGGTTGCCGGATTGCCATGACTGCCTCCTAAGGTTCAGGACGAATATTGCCGCAGGCTACTCAAAACGCAACAGGGCGCGGCTAGGTGGCCAGCCGCTCGGGCACGATCACGAACCTGAAGGGCGAGGCCTTGCAGTTGGGGCAGCGGCGCTGCTTGGCGAACTGCTGTCCGTTGGCTCGCATGCGCTTGTTACAGTTCAGGCACAGCACCTTGACCTCGGTATCGGGCAGAATCGGGTTGCCTTCGACCTCTGTCGCCCGCGGCGGCTTAGGCTCGGATTCTCGGGCGGCGATCTGCGCCAGCGTGGTGCGCTTGATCGTCTGTTCGCTGGGCCGCGCGCTGCCCGGCGTGTCCCCCACCGGCAAAGCATCCGGCGTGTATTGCGGCTCCAGCACTTGTGGCCCGTAGGGTTGCCATGGCTGCGGTTCGGGGCTGGTGCGCCCCAAGCGGCGCACGATCAGCACGATCACGATCACCACAAAAAGCACGAAACAGACCGCGATGGTCAGCAGCACCACCAGGCCGACAGTCGCCTGCAACGGGTCTGGCGGCTGCTGTTGCGCGAGAAACATGAATGCAGGTTAGCGGACGATTACCCGTTCACAAGCGCCGCCAGCAACCGGTGAAAGTGGTGGGTGCCAGTTTCGCGCGCCGGTGAGTAGCGGCCCTGCTTGTAGAAGCGGCCTTTCAGGCCGGCTTGCACGGCTTCTACGATTGCTTCGTCTTCCAGCTCGACGCGGTGCAGGTCGGCACCGGCGCCCTGCGCCAGCTTTGATGCATCATGCACGTAGCTTAGAAACCGAACGCGGGTGAGTTCGGGGCCCTTCGGCTCGATCACGTTGACGCTCAAACCCCACGGGTAGAAGTTCAGCATCGTGCACGGGAACAGCCAGAAGTACCACGCCGCCACGCGCCGGCCGTGGTCGGGGTGGCTTGGCGGGGGCGTGAAGCAGGGCTCGCCGGGCTTTGCGATGCCGACTTGCAGCACGCCATGAGGCAGCAGCTCGGTGGTGTATTCGCCGTAATCAAGCGCAGAGTTCAAGGACGCGTGCACAAATGGCACGTGAAAGCCCTCAAGATAGTTGTCGCAGTACAGCGCCCAGTGGGCCTTGACGGTGTAATCGCGGCTGCGATCTGCATCGAGCTTGAACGACTCAACGGGCAGCCAGCCGACGCGTCGCTCAAGCTCGGCGGTGAGTGCCGCGATGTCGTGGGCGGGCTTCAGCGACACAAAGCGCAAGCCGCGCCATTCGGCGATGTGGGCGAGGGCCAGGTTGTCGCTTTCGGACGGAAAGTGCTTGCAGCCCTCAAACTCAGGCATGTGTTTGAAAGCGCCATCAAGGGCAAACGTGCGGCCATGGTACCTGCAACGCAGGGACGGCCCGGCTTTACCCGGCGCTTCTACCAGCACTGTTCCACGATGGGTGCAGACGTTGCTTATGCAGCGCAGCACGCCGCCGTGGTCGCGGGCGAGCAGCAACGGCTCATCCAGGCTTCCAGGCAGCAGCGTGAATGGCAGCAGGTCGCCGGGCAGGGCGCACGCCCCGCCATCGCCGACAAAGTGCCAGCCGCGTACCAGCACGCGCTCGATCAGCGCGGCAAACACGGCGGCATCGGTATAGAAGTTCGACGGCGGTGTATGCGCCTGAGTGATGTCGGCATGGATGTCGAGCCGCTGCGCCATGCCTTACAACTGCACCCAGACGCTCTTCTGCTGCGTCATGGCGTACAATCCCTGAATGCCCATTTCGCGGCCATAGCCGGACTGCTTGTAGCCGCCGTACGGCACCGCGGAGTCATACCAGTTGTAGCAGTTCACCCACACCGCGCCGGCTTTGATCGCCTTGGCGTAGCGGTGCGCCTTGCTTACGTCGCGCGTCCATACGCCGGCCGCCAGGCCGTACTCGCTGCTGTTGGCCTTGGCCATCAGCTCGTCGAACTCGCTGAACTTCTGCACCGCCAGCACCGGCCCGAAAATCTCTTCGCGCGCGATGGCCATTTCCGGCTTTACGTCGGCGAACACGGTCGGCTTTACAAAGTAGCCCTTCTCGCCCATGCGCTCGCCGCCCGCGACCAGGCGGGCGCCTTCGGCCTTGCCCTTGGCGATGTAGTCCATCGTGGTCTTGAACTGCTCGGCGTTGTTCTGGGGGCCATAGCGCGTTTCGTCGTCCAGCGGGTTCCCGCCTGCCAGCTTTGCGGTGCGCGAACCCAGTTTCTCGACTACTTCGTCATGCACCTTGTCTTCGACAAACAGCCGTGAGCCCGCGGTGCACACTTCACCCTTGTTGTAGAAAATCGCCGCCTGTGCGCCCTTGATGGCGCTGTCAAGCTCGGCGTCGGCAAAGATCACGTTGGGGCTCTTGCCCCCCAGTTCCATGGTCAGCTTCTTCAGTGTCGGCGCGGCGTCGCGCACCATCTTGACGCCGACACCCGTGCTTCCGGTGAAGCTGATCGCCGCAATCTTGGGGTGCTCGACAATCTGCTGCCCGACCTCGCTGCCTTTGCCGGGCAGCACACTCACCACGCCCGGCGGAATCTTGGCGGCCTGGATGCACTCGGCCAACAGCAAGGCCGTCAGCGGGGTGGGGTTGGCGGGCTTCAGGATCACGCAGTTGCCCGCTGCCAGCGCGGGTGCAATCTTGCGCGCAGCCATCAGCAGCGGGAAGTTCCAGGGCGTGATGCCGGCAACGATGCCCAGCGGTTCGCGCAGCGTGTACACGAACAAGTTGTCATTGACCGGGATCGTTTCGCCCTCAAGGCCACGCAACACGCCGGCGAAGTACTTGAAGTGGTCGGCGGCCATGGGCACGTCGATGCTGGCGTTTTCACGAATCGGCTTGCCGGCGTCGGCGGCTTCCAGCGCTGCAAACGCGTCACGGCGCTTGCTGATTTCTTCGCCGACCTTCCAGATCAGGTTGCTTCGCTTTGCCGCCGGCATGGCGGCCCACGCCGGGAATGCGGCTTCGGCGGCGCTGATGGCGGCTTCGAGGTCGGCTTTGCCGGCCATGGCGATGGGCGCGATCACTTCTTCCGTGGCAGGGTTGATCGAGTTGTAGGTGCGCTTGTCGGTGGCGTCGACAAACTCGCCGTTGATGAACAGCCGGGTCGGAAAGTTCTCGGGCAGTGTCGCAATGGCCATGGCGTATTCTCCGCTTTCTGTGTCGGTTAACTCCGGCGCGAGTCTATGAGTGGACCGGCGTTTTGGAACCCTGTTGCGGCACTCTCAGGCGCGTTCGTCGGCGCGCTCCTGCACGGTCTTGGCGAGCACCCGGCGGAAGTAGCGCGGCTCAAGCGGTGCGCGAGGCAGCCCGGCTGCGTCAGGCCCGTCGGCAAGCTGGCGCGACGCCTGCAACGCAACCGCAGACGGCTTGAGGTTGAAGCCGGCAATGTCCACCAGCAGGTACTGGTGGTCAAACTTGCCCTCGTAAGGGGGCACGCCGCTGCCGAACACGATGGCCTGGCGTTGCGCCTGTTCGTGGAGTTTCTCGGGCGCAACCAGCAGGTCGCCGGTGGCACGCGCCAGGCGGCCGCTGTCGTACACGATGCGCGCGGTCATCACCTCGTTGCGGCGGGCGTCCAGCACGGGCCACAGCTCGCGCTTGAGCTCAATGCCGAAGTCGTCGCGCATCACATACTGCACCGCCATGGCATCGAAGCATGGCACGCCGATCACGGGCTTTTCCAGCGCGTAGCCGATGGTCTGCGCGGCTGCAATGCCGATGCGAAGGCCGGTGTAGCTGCCGGGCCCGACGTTCACGGCGATTACGCCAATGTCCGCGCGTTGAAGCCTGGCGTCGGCAAGGGCCTTGTCGACGCAACTCATGAGCTCGGCGCCGTGGCGCCGCGGACCGCTTACTTCGGCTTCGGCAATCACTTCGCCGGCGCGCAGGATCGCCGCACCGCCGCCATCGCCTGAGGTTTCGATTGCCAGAATTGTGGCATCCATGATTGCCAGCCCGGCCGCACGGCCAGTGGTTGTGTCCCGGGTGAGCGTTTCTGTTGCTGATTCCCCCCACACTGCGGTTGGGGCTGACTGTTAACCAAGGTCCTTCTTCGCCGCCGCAGCCAGCGCCTTGCTTACTTTGTCGAGTGTGGCCTGGTCTTCGGCCTCAACCATGATGCGGAGCAGCGGCTCAGTTCCCGAGTAGCGAACGTTGATGCGGCCGCGCTGGCCCAATGCGCGCTCATGCTCGCCGCAAAGCTTGTTCAGGGTCTTGAGCGTGCCCAGCGGCGGCTTGGCCTGCGTGCGGACATTCACGATCGTCTGCGGAAACTTGTTCACGCCGCTGCAAAGGTCAGAGAGCGACTTGCCGGTATCGAGCATTACTTCAATCACGCGCAGCGCGGTGTACAAACCGTCGCCGGTCAGGTGCCCCTCGTCGCGAATGATGATGTGGCCGCTCTGTTCGCCGCCGAGTACCGCACCGTGCTTTGCCATGGCCTCGGCCACGTACTTGTCGCCAACATCGGTCAGCACCAGCTTGATGCCCTGGCTGGCCAGTGCGCGCTGCAGCCCGAGGTTGGCCATGCTGGTGGTGACCACGGTGTCGTTTTTCAGCACGCCTCGCGCGCGCATGTCCGTCGCCAGCAGCGCGAGCATGAAGTCGCCATCGCGCACCACGCCCTTTTCGTCGATCAGGATGCAGCGGTCGCCGTCGCCATCAAAGCACACACCGATGTCGGCCTTGAGCTCACGCACCGCCGTGGCGCAACCAGCCGGATACAGGCTGCCGCAGTTGTCGTTGATCAGGTGGTGCGTGTCTGGCTGGGTCGGCGAAGCCGCATTCATGAAGTAGATGTCCAGCGCGTTGTCGGCTGCTTCACCGCCCGCCTGCAGGCTGGCGCCGACGCGAAACTCGGGCACGGTACGACCGAACGCCAGGCTGTGTGCCAGGCGCGAAACGACCTGCAGGTCAATGCTGCGCGCGCCGAAGGCGGCGTCAAACACCACGCCCAGCGGGCGTTTGCGCAGGCTGGCGAAGCTCTTGCGGAACGTCTTGACGATATAGTCTTCGTAATTGCGCTCACGGCCCAGTTGCAGCCACCCGTGCCGACCATCGGTTGCGGCATCGCCCTGCGCCTTGCCCCCGAGCACGGCTTGCTCGAGTTTGCGCTCAATGGCCTCGGGAAGCTTCAGGCCGTCTTTGCCGAAGATCTTGATGCCGTTGTCGGACGCCGGGTTGTGGCTGGCGGTCACGCTGACACCCGCCGAGAACGGCCCGTGCCCGGTAAGGAAAGAAACTTCAGGTGTGCTCATCATGCCGGGCCAGTGCACATCGCAGCACTCGGCGATCAATCCGGCAGCCAGTGCCGTGCCGACCATGTCGGCAGATGGCCGGGGGTCAACGCCCAGCAGGACCATCGGGCGCGCATCCGGCGCGGCATTGGCCGTCAGCCACGCGCCAAGTGCGCGGCCAAGCGCCAGTATGTTATGCGGCGCCAGCGGTCCCACGCCCGCCTGCGCACGAATGCCATCCGTGCCGAACAGCCGCTGCGGAAGCGCCGAACTGCCCGACGCCGGCCGACGCGCGCTCTGGGCGGCCTTCTTCACGCGCGCCTTGGCCGGTGCTTTTCGGCTTTTGGTCGTGGGCTTTTTCTTTGCGCGCTTGGCCAATTTGTCCTCTGTTCGCTGCGGAGTTTGCGTGCCTTGGGGCATGGAATCAAGGCGTGCCGGGCAAGTTACTCGCGCTGAGGCCGCGATGCCGGCACGCGGATCACCCATTCATCGGGGCCGGCGTCCGCGTCTTCACGGGGGTCAACGCAGGTCACGACTGCAATCTTGAGGTCGGGCATCAGCGCCGCCAGTTTCTCGGGCACACCCAGCCCGCCGGCGCTATGGAAGTTGCCGTTGATGTGCACCACGCGCGCACCCTTGTTGGCTTTCAGCCAGTTGGCGACGCTTTCGGCCATCGTGTCGTCCTTGAAACTCTGCGAAGCGTACATGTTTTCGAGGCGCTGGTTGTGGCCGTCGGCCCCACCCATCTGCTTCATGAACTTGTCGCGGTATGCGCCGGGTGCCGCGTGCAGTGCGGTTGCGCACCATGACTTTTCCTCGTCCGTGAATTTCTCGACCACCTCCGGGCCTTCCTTGAAGACGCGGCTGGCAAGACGGCGCGGGATGTTGCCTGCGATCACGGGCACCTTGTTCTCGCGGCACAGCTCTACTTGCGGCCGGTAGTCGGCATAGTTGGGCCAAGGCCGCGAGTCTTTCAAGAATGCCGCCTCGTCAATCTTGCCCGTGAGGTACTTGTCCAGGACGGGCTGCACGTCGCGCTCAAACTGCTCGGTGGCCAGCGCCAGTTTGCGCTTGTCGGCGACATACCAGCGCAGCATCTCAAGCTGCACGCGATGCGCGCCGGGGTTGCCGTGAAGCTCGCCGACAAACACCACGTCAAAACCCTTCAGCTTCTCGGCCAGGTCCCGGGCGCCGACGGTGGACAGCAAGCCGTCCTGCAACACCGTGTAGCCGCGGGTGTGGCTGCGCAACTCGGCGATGCGTTCACCCAGGTTGTCAAAGTGCCGGTCGCTGAACACGACGCGCGCCGACTTTCCCCAGGGCCCCAGCGCGGCAACGAGTTGCGATTCCTCGCTCACGCCCTCATTGCCTGAACGCGGGTGCAGCAACACGTCAACGCCCAGCGAGTGCTCGAGGTCGGACGCAACCTTGATGTCCCCCACCGGAGGATCGATCAGCATCAGGCCCTCCACGCCCGTGCCCGGCGCCGACACCACCTGCACCGCGAGCGGGCAAGTTTCGAAGGCACCCACCAGCACCACGCGCGTGAAGTTTCGGCTCAGGGCTGTACCGGAGATTACGGCGCGCAGTGCCGACCGGGCCGCCACAGCGCGCACCGCAAGCTGCTCGGCCGGAGTGGCAACTACATTCTCTTTCAGGTTGCTCTCGATCACGGCCACTGACGTGGTGTCGTCGCACGACTCGCGCAGTTGCTTCAACATCTTTTTTGCGCCGACACTCTCGGGCGCCAAACCGACCCATAGTTCGCGCGCGTAGCCGGCTTTCAGGTATTTGGCCTCGCCGGTAGCGATGTCGCTTCCACGAACAGCCGTCGGCTCTTCCTGTGCCAGTACCGTAGTCAGGGCGAGCATCAGGATCGCCATGGTGCATAGAATGCGCATAAGTTTCTCCGGTACTGACCATAGAAATGCGACGCCCGCGGCGAAAGCCGCGGGCGTCGCGAGCAGCATACAGTTACTTGGCGACGCTTGAGTGCGGGACGAAGACGCGAATCACAGAACCCTCAAGTTGAAACTCGGCGCCGCTGGAAAGCAGCCCGACCAGGCGGCCCATGCGCCCGCCCGGCAGCGGAAAGTTGAAGGCCGGCCCATCCAGAACAAAGATGCGCTCGGCGCCGGCCGGCAGCACCAGGCGGTCAGGATGAATCACGCTACCCGCCGGCAGTGTGGCTTCGCCGGTAGAGACATCGCGCAACTTGCCGTCCACCACGGCGTTGCCCATGCCGCGCGCCCAGATGCACGAGCGTTCGGGCCGCGTTTCGTTGGTGATCGTGCGGTCGTGGGTAAACGAAATGCTGGCCGGCACATCCATCGACTGGGTCCCGCTGCTGACCTGGGCGCTGCCCTGCAACAGGTTCAGGCTTAGTACTTCGACCTGCTCAGTGTCGCCGACCCGGTGCGTGGTGCCCGCCTCATACAGCAGGTACTTGCCTTCGCGCTTCACGCCATACTGCGCGGCTGCTTCGACGAAGCTGCGCACGAAGCCCTCGCCGTCCAGCTGCGTGCCGAAGAACGTGACGCGCTGGCGCTTTACGGCTTCGGGCAACAGCGACGCATCCAGCACAATGCCGTAGGCCTCGCTGGCATGCGGCAGTACGTCTGCAATTGAAGTGCGCTGGATTTCCACGACAGCGCCGCCATCCACGATGCGTGCATGTTCGCGATCGTAATCGAGCGACAGCACTGTGCCGGTGGCCATCGTCACGCGGCGGCCGCCAACATCCACGGTAGACGGAGCGCGGGCGGCATCCACCACCACCCGGCCTCGGTCAACCTGCACCGTCGGCGCCTGGTTCGGCCCATTGCTCAGCAGGCGCACAGCCGCGCCACCATCCAGCAGAATCTCGCCGGTCGCCAGCTTCACGCGCACGGGGCTTCCGATGCCGGCTTCAACCAGTTGATCGCTGGTCAGAATGTGGCTGCTGCCATCGGCGCCAATCACCGTCCCGACACTCGGTGCCGGTCCATCCGGGATGTAATGCACCGCATAGCCGACCAGCAGCACAAACAGCGCCGCGGCGGCGATGCGCGGCAGATAGATGTTCACAAACGTCTTCACGGTAATCACGCGCGCAAGCTGGACGGCTTCCGGGCTGCTGTGGAATCCGCGCACGGCATTCATCACGCGGTCAACGGCCGCCTGCGGGATGTCGTCATCGGGCAGGTTGCGGATGGCCGCGATCTGCCGCTCAAGGCTGTCGCGCTGGCCCTGCAACGCGGCGTCGCCGGCAATGCGGGCTTGCAACGCGGGCGCGTCTTCCGGGGCGATGTCGCCCAGCAGCAGCGCAATCAGTTTTTCACGTTCGCGTTCCATTTTGTTCCTGACTACCCCGCCTGATGAAACGACCCGGCTGGCAATCTGTTGGCGATAGTTTGGGCAAACTCTCCGCCTTTTTCACTTTAGACCCATGCGCTCCAGGTGCCGCGCCAGCGTGTTCACGGCTTCGTGAACCCAGTACTTTACCGTGCCCTCGGGGCTGCCCAGTATCTCGCTGATCTCGGCGTAGGGCATGTCTTCGTACATGCGCAGAACCAGCGCCTCTCGCTGGTTCTCGGGCAGGCGCGTCACGGCCTGTTTCACGGCGTCGATCAGTTCTTTCGACTGCGCAATGTCGGGGCTGTCCGGGTCCCCCGACTTGAGCAGCGACGCCATGCTGTGGTCTTCGTTGCCGGGAGTGCCCGCATCAATGCTGGCGTGCTGGCGCAGTCCTTCGCGCTTGAAGTAATCCAGTGAGAGGTTGCGCGCGATCTGAAGGCACCACGTCGTGAACTTCGCGCGGGGTGTGTAGGTGTGCGCATTCTTCAGCACCCGCAGGAAGGTCTCTTGAAAGATGTCTTCCGCGGCTTCGGCTTTGCCGACCATCTTGTACACAAAGTTATAGACCTGCCTGCGATGGCGATTGACGAGAGTCTCAAAGGCCGCGTGGTCTTCGTTCTTTACGAACAGCTTGAGCAACTCGAAGTCGGTGCAATCAAGCAACGGCTTGGCGGCCTCGTCCTTGTTGGCCAGACGCGGTACTCGCTCGGTCGCGGAGTGTATTTTTCGCCTGGTCACGTTGCGCCCGCCAAATCTGCAGAAAGAACGGCGGGCATGTTAGGTTAGACCTCCCGAGCCACAAGCCGCGCCCGGTTGGAACGTCCGGGACGCAAACGAGTTGTGCAGCAGGCTACGATCGCGCCGAAATACCGACATTTGGCTACCACTGGCACGGGCTTGACAGTTAAAGTGAGAAGACGAACGATTGGAAACAATTGGTGGTTGTCTGCAGGCTGGGCGCATGCCCAGTTACACAGGCACGTTACACCGATTTATCAGCCGAATGTTGATGTCCGAAAGATGCCGTTTTGCTACACAGAGCGTTCGATTTCTGGGGAATTTGCATTACATATTCGCGTTCGAAATTGACACCGCTCGCCCAATGTGTAATATTCCTCAAACGCTTATCGGTGAAAGAGGGGGAAAGATGATCAGCCGGACCAACCAACTGCGCGCCACGCGACGCAATGCCCGACGCGGCAGCGCCATGGCGGCAGCCCTGATCTTTTTTGTCGTCGTTACGATTGCCGGCACAGCCCTGATCACGGTCTCGGGCTATCACCAGGTGCAGACGGTGCGCAACGGCATCGACGTGCGTTTGATGATCGCCGCCGAAACCGGTGTTGAAACGGTTCGCGGTCGCTTCACGATTGTGCCGGTGATCCAGGAAGACTGGGGTGCGTTGCTTCCCCTGCCGGCCCCGAACTGGAACACGATCGGCAATTTCACGATCAACGGCATCGCGGTGCAGGTCGATGGTCGCTCCGTCGGTGGTCCGTCGGTGCCGACAGCACGCATTCGCAGCACGGCAACGTCGGGCCTGCGCTCGCGCACGGTCGAGTACACCATCAAGGTCGCAACGTTCAGCGACTATGCGGTGTTCAACGCCGGTGGCGGCACCAACACGCTCGGTACGGACTACAAGGGCGTCGGCAACATGTACTACGGCGGTAACCTGGACATTCCTAACACCGGTGCCCAGATTTTCGGCGACGCCTACATGGTTGGCAGCGTGATCCAGAACTACGGCGTTGGTCCGAACAACCCTGCCACCGGGCAGGCCTGGAACTATCACTTTCCGATGAACCCGCCGTCCATGAACCAGCCGGCGATTCCGCTGCCGGTATGGGCAGCACCCTGGGCGGCACTCGAAACGGAAGCCACGGACAACGGCCACCGCTGGGCAGAAAACACGGTGGCCATTGAGCTGCGTGGCAACAGCTACCGCCGCTACTTTGTGCGCCGTACGGCAGCGGCCGGCGCGACGCCATCTGGCACGAACTGGCTGAACCTGAGCAGCGCGATCTCGGTGGTCCCGAGTGCCCGCCTGCTTGTGGGCGCGACCTCGATTGTCGCGAATGCCAACTATGATCTCGTGTTCGCGGACTACGACATCCCCGACGAGAGCGTCATCTATGTCAAAACCGGAAGTGCCAACGCGGTAGGTCCCAGGGCGCTTGGCGTGGCAGTCAGCGACTCGATTGCCGGCACCAATAGCTGGGTGCAGGCCACCGACTGGCGCGTGTCGAACACCAGCGGCGCAGCCATCGCCAGCGGTGCCGGCGACGACTGGGACATCGTCGAAAACAACGGCAGCACCAACACCGGCGCAAAGGTCCTGCTGCTTTGGGGCACACTGGATGACCGGCGCGTCTCGATCGCCTGCGACCACAAGATCATCCTTGCCGACACCATCAGCTACCAGACGCTGCTTAACAACCCGTGGATGCGCAACTTCCACGGCGACGGCATCAGCGGCAAACAGTCCACCGGTGCGCTCAACTTCAAGGAAATGCTGGGTGTGATGTCGCAGCAGGACTGCATGCTCACCCCCACATGGTGGAGAGCGATCCCGGTGGGCCAAGCCGCCACCAACCAGGTTGGCGAGCTCGTGCCCGGTCACTATCCGGCGGACTCGAACCCGATGGACGGCGTGTTCTTCTCGATCTTTGACACGCGGCCGTGGCGCTTCCGCAACTCGTTCATTGGTGAAGAGTTCTGGGGTCACGGCGGGTTGATTGCCGGCGGCAGCTATGCCGCAGGCATGGGCAACCACTTCAACCGTCGTAACTATGACTGGGACTTCCGGCTGGCGCTGACCACACCGCCGTTCTTCCTGCGGGCGTACAACTCATCAGCTGTGTTCATCAACGGCACCTGGCGTACCTACGGCAACTAACGCCGGGACAGGCAACAACCAAAACCGCCGCGGAAACGCGGCGGTTCTCGTTTTGCGGTTGCCGCGAACGCAACGGACAATGCGTCTCTCACACCGAGACACAGAGCGTTGGCAGCCCCTGGCGGGGCCATCCTGTGGCAACTGGTACACGATCGAGCGAGATTTCCGACAGCCTGACGTGACTCTAGCGAACTCTCACGGTGACCGTGTGGTTCGAAACCGCGCCGATGACGTATGTTTGCCCAATTGCCGGGCGAATCGTCAAACTCAGCGTGTAATCGCCGTTCGGTGTGGCAGGCGCCACCGTGATGCGGCCCCACGGCTGTACGTCCACCATGCCCGGCGCCGACGAGACCCAGAAGTATTCGACAAAGCTCGGGCCCGCAGAATCACCGAACGGATGAAACTCGGTGCTGCTGCCAAGTTGCTTCAGTGTAATCATGCGCGTCTGCACGTCGTTGCCCGGGGCAATCGTGTACGCCGACGGGATGCGCAGCGTCATGTCGTAGGATCGAACGGCCGTGTCGATGTCGCGCGCGCTGTTCAGCGTCGTGATCAACTGGTCCAGCGCGTCGCCGGGACTGATGTCGCCGCTGTCGGTGCTGATCACCCGCTCGCTGTTGCCCGGGTCCAGGTAGTTCAGCAGCAGCGCGTTGCCCAGCAGGCTCGCCTGGCCAAGGTCCGGCATGCTGACGCCCGTGTTCGGCACCAGGCCGATCGAGCCGTTCAGCTCACCGTCATCGCCCGCGTCCTGCGCCATGCCAAGCCAGAAGTCCCAGATGTTGGCGACGCCCAGGTCTTTGGCAAGCTGGCTTAAACCCGCCAGCACGTATGCGTACAACGCCTCAGTGCCGAACCCGCCTGACTTCGAAAAGTCCCGGGGTACGCGACCGCGAACTCGATCGAGGCCGAAAAACTCTGCCACCTGTTGGCACATCAAGCCGAACATTCCGGCGCCGACACCGCCGGTCACTCCCGCGATGCTGCCGTCAAAAGCCAGGCCGCGCATGACGGCGACCGTAGTCAGGGGCGAAACGTCCACCTCGACAACACTGTAGCCGTCGAACACGGGCACCACGCTGTACAGAAAGTGGCCGGCAGCCATGGCATGAAACTTCTGCGAGATGGCCGTGGCCGGGTTGCCGCACTCGCTGGTGAAACCGGTGCGTGAGCGCACCTCAACCAGGATCGCGCCGCGGTAATCTTCGTTGTACAGGGTCACCTGGTAGATGCCGTTGCTGAACGTGGTGCCCGCGCCCAGGATGTCCGCGTCGTTCCAGTTGACCACACCATCGCTGCCCACGGGCCGCAGCGTGACGGCGGCGTTGCGCACAACACCCGCCACACTCGCGACGCCGCGAATGAACACGCTGCCGGTTGGATTGGGCAAAGTGCCCGTGCTTCCGCCGCCGGGATTTATCTTCTTCGCCTCTTCGACACGCTGATCAAAGTCGCCGGTGCAGGCGCCAAGCAGCAGCAGCAGCGCCGCGGCGGGCAGCCACCGAAAGTTGCCGCTCAGGCGCCCCCCGTCAACCACTACTCGATCTCCGAGCGGTTGGTGACGACGGCTTTGACAATGCCGTACTCGACGGCAGCCGGGGCCGGAATCCAGAAGTCGCGGTGCACGTCTTTCTCGACCTGCTTGGCAGTGCGGCCGGTCTCGCGCGCCACAATCTCGTTGTACATGCCCTTGATGCGGTCGATCTCGGCACTCAGGATTTCAAGGTCGCTTGCCTGGCCGCGCGCGCCCATGCTGGGCTGGTGCAGCAGAAAGCGGCTGGCCGGCGTGCAGTAGCGGTTGCCCTTGTCGGCGGCCAGGTGAATCATCACCGCCGCAGAGGCGCAGATGCCGCACACGATGCTGCGAATCGGCGGCTTGATGAAGCGGCCGTAATCATGAATCGCAAAGCCGCTGTCGGCGCTGCCGCCCGGGCTGTTGACGATGAAAGTGATGGGCTTTTTCTGGTCGTCGTCTTCCAGGATCCGCAGTTGCGCGATCACCGAGGCGGCAAGTTTGTCGTCCACCGGACGGCTGATGATAATGGTGCGAGACGCGAGCAGGCGTTGCGCCAGCGCGCGGTGGTGTGCGCTTTCGCCGGTTTCGCCCTTGTTCTCGTCGCCGTTGTCGTCTTCGTCGTCCCCGGCGAAGCGGATGAAGTCGTTGTCGGTCATGGCAGCTCCTGGTCAATGCGAAATGCGCCGCATCGGCGCCACGCATCTAACACCCGCGACTACAACAACAGTCCCGGCAAGGGTCAAGGCGGCGGCTATGCAGCCGGCGGACTTCCCGCGCCCGCGCCCGCGCCCGGTCCGCCGTTGCCTCGGCGTGGTCCCCTGCGGCCGGTGCGACGACGACGCCTGCGGTTGCCGCCCTTACGCGTATCGTCTTTCTCTCTGTCGCGGCGGTTGCCTGGCTGGTCCGGCTTGCCTTGCGGGCCTTGCGGGCGCCGGCGGCTTGGCTTGCCCTGCGGGCGACCTTGTGGGCGGCCCTGCTGGCGACCCGGCTGTGCGGGCCGACTGCCGCCGCGGGCGTTTCGAATCGCGTCGTCGAGGTCCTTACCCTGCGGGTCAAGGTCGCGCAGAATGCGATGCTTGCGCAGCACGTAAAACTCGTCCTCGACAATGTCGCGGTCCATCACCTCAAACGTGTTGCGGTCAAGAAACTGAACCAGCACCGGCTTGTCGTAATTCTCGCCGCCTTCGACGGCGACCTTGGCGCGCAGACGCTTCCAGGCCTCAAGGGCCTCCAGTGCCGTCTCTTTATCCTTGTGGCGCATCCCGTCTCCGGACTCAACATCTACGTCTTCGCAAGCTAACATCAAGACGCTACGCAAAGGGAACCGGCATTCCCTTTTTACGAGGAGGCAACCATGGACCGCGCCCGAAGGCGTTTCCTTTCCGCATCGGCTGTTGCGGGCGGCTTGTTCGTTGCAGCCTGCGCAGAGCAATCGCAAGGCCAGGCCGGCGCAAACCGCGCGCCCGCCAACCAGCCGCAACAGCCCGAGCAGCCGGTGCCTGCGGCGCCATCGCTGGCCTACGGCGTGCTGTTGTGCGGCGGCAACAAGATCAACCCCGAGACGGGCAACAAGGTATTCGTCTTCACGCAGGTCAATATCGACGAAGTGGTCAAGGCCAAGGGTGTCGGCGAAGGCAATGCCAAGGTCAACACCGAGATCGGCTTTCTCGCCCACGGCGTCATCAAGCACCCCAAGCACGCGCACCGCATTGTGGCATTCGAGAAAAAGGGGCCCGGCGGCTGCGAGATTGACCTGAAGGCAAACGCCATTCTGCGGCGCATCGCGCCTTCCAAGGGCTGCGAATTTTACGGCCACGGCGCCTACTCGGCCGACGCCAAAGTGCTGTACGCCACCGAGTACGACAAAGACACATACGAAGGCCGAATGGTGATTCGCGACGCCGAAGACATGAAAGTGATCGGCGAATTCCCGACCCACGGCGAATGGCCCCACGACTGCACGTTCATCGACGAGGGCAAGGTGGTCGCCATCACCAACGGCGGCGGCCACATTGAGGGCGGGGCCGAACCCTGCGTCACCTACGTCAGCGTGCCCAAGGGCGAGCTGATTGAGCGCATTACGTTTGACAACCCGCTCATCAACGCCGGGCACTTGCTGGTCAGCAGCAAGGGCGACCTTGCGGTCAGCCACGCGATGCGCGAGGGCTATCACGGCGAAGAGGCGCTGGGCGCCATGAGCCTGCGGCCCAAGGACGGGAAGTTCCGCACCATGGTCTCGCCCGCTGCGGTTACAGCCGCCATGAAGGGCGAAACTCTAAGCCTGGTGCTGCACGAAGAGTCGGGCATTGTCGCCGCGACAAACCCTTTCGGCACCAACAGCGGCTTGGTCACCTTCTGGAACATGGCCGAGCAGAAGTACGTCAGCCACGAGCACCTTGAGCAGCCGCGAGGTGTCGCGCTGACGCTGGACCAGAAGTTCTGGGTCATCACCATCGGCAAGGAAAAGCCGGGCGTGGTGTTGTTCAGTCGCGAAAGCCGCAAGCCAGCCGCGCCGGCGATTGCGTTTGAGTGCAGCAGCCAGGGCAGCCACGCGTACATTCATGACTATTGGGGTTAGACGTCGCGAGTATGCGGCGCGCTAACGCACTGAACGCATTGCCTGAGATCGCCAAAAAGTGAAGCGTTAGGCAGAAATTGCTGGCGACGGCGTTTCCTGCAATTACCATTTTTCGGTGTCAACGGCCGACGTCACGCCGCGTATGGACCCGGCGGGCGTCGATCAGTTCAATCAGGAGGCGCACGGCGACCTCCGGCAGGAGCAATCGGTATGGCTACAGGAACAGTGAAGTGGTTTAACGACGAAAAGGGTTTCGGCTTCATCACGCCGGACGACGGGGGAGCGGATCTGTTCGTCCACTACTCGGCGATCAGTGCGGAAGGCTTCAAATCCCTCAAGGAAGGTCAGAAGGTGAAGTTCGACGTTGGCCAGGGCCGTAAGGGTCCCGCGGCAGAGAACGTCCAGCCCCTCTAACGACCAGAAACCCAAGCCGGGCGTCCCGCAGGGGCGCCCGGTTTACTTTTTGGACTTGCCGGGCGGGGACGGCCGATCGTGTCCCAACCCAACGTTCAAATTTGCAGAAAACTCACTTTCTGCCAGTTCTCCACAGGCATTGAATTGCTATGCTGCCTTCACAACCGATAGCGCGCCAATCAATGTTGAGGGCGGTTAGCGGAAACAACGCTGCCAAAAAGCAGCACATCAGTAGTAGGAGCTTTATGTCAACAGGTACAGTGAAGTGGTTTAACGATGAGAAGGGTTTCGGCTTCATCACGCCGGACGACGGGGGAGCGGATCTGTTTGTCCACTACTCGGCGATCAGTGCGGACGGTTTCAAGTCCCTCAAGGAAGGTCAGAAGGTGAAGTTCGACGTTGGCCAGGGCCGTAAGGGCCCCGCGGCTGAAAACGTCCAGCCCGTCTAACGACCAGAAACCCGAAACGGGCGCCCGCAAGGGCGCCCGTTGTGTTTAAAACGAGCGAGTCACTGCGTGCTAGTGAGGGAGATTAGTCTCCACCAATTCATGTCGCGCCGTTTCGCTCTCCGTAAGGACCAGCAGGCCGCTCTTAAGACACGTCCAGGTTGTCGTACCGAGCGGATAGACTATTTTCTCGCAGTCGAAAGTTCCCGCTTTGACTGTGATGGTCTCACGTGACCTTATCAACCCCGCATTGTTGGGGTTCGATTCCGGGGCCATGTGTTCCTGCCATACCAGGCTCACCTCATGATCTTGCTCGCTGATCTTGATTCCGAGCTTGTCAAGGGTGGTCATGCGGCAATGTGCAACTTTGTTTGAAACTGTAAGCACCTCGTTCCGGACGAAACTCACGCTCGCGCCCGGATCGCCGGCCCGACCAAAACTGGATTTGGTCGTCCATGTGTTGCCGGCGCGCCGCCACGGCGTCAATTGGTTCACCACAGATTGCCCTTCTTGAACCTGGATCAGCCTGAATCCATCAATGAACCTGTCGGCAACGTCCTGTTTGCTCACCAGGTGATTCTCCACGGCCAACAGGTGGACCCGATTGTAGACGCGCAACATGAACAGCGTCGTTCGGCGATCCTTCGGCAAGTCGAGAATGGCAATCGAACCCTGGTAACCGCCCACCGACCTGGAATTCTGGGACCGAATGGTGCCCTTCGAAGCGTTGGCAACAGCCCGTGCGCCCTCCTCATAGTCGTACTCGTATTCATCAGGCGAACCCTCTCCCAGATCGAAGTAAGACGCTTCGAAGTTGATGGCGAATCCGGTACACGCTGCCCGGTAGATTGTGGTGCGCGCGTGCTGCATCTGTAGGGGCTGAGAGTTTTCAGTCGGCTTCTGGGGAAACTCGATCTCAAATCGGCCCGTGTCGCTTCGGTAGTGGTGCCACGGACCGCTGTCGTCGATCCCCCCGGAGGTGATCAGCGGGATGGCTGCCAGGGCCAGCACCACGACCACCAGCAACACGCCGCCGCCGCCGATGATGACCAAACCGATCACCAGCCCCCGACTGCCGGACTTTCGGGCCGGATATTGCATCGGGTACTGCATCGGGTACTGCATCGGGTACTGCATCGGGTACTGCATCGGGTACTGCGGCGGGTACTGCGGGCCGGAACCGGGGTAGGCCACCGGCGCCGGGGCACTTGCGGCGCGCTGCTGCGGGAACGGCTGCCCCGCCGGGTACGGATTGCCTTCCCCAGCCGCTTGCGGC
>JADZFR010000060.1 GCA_020849795.1 Planctomycetota bacterium
CCGCACAACTGGAGCAGTGTGTGGACCAACCGCGGCGCGCAAAGCATGCAGGAGCTGTACGAGCGGATGCACGTGGAAGTCTACAACAAGCTGCCGCAACAGAAGCGGCAGTGGGAGGAGTAGGCGGGAGAACCGCCGCTGCTTAACTACGGGCTCACGCAGGGGCGCACAGCCGCAGAGAACTGCCACCGCAACTGACGGACTGCTTGTTGCACACAAAGGCACTAAGGCACAAAGAACTGCAATGGCAACGGCGTTGTGGGTCGTGCAGTTCTTTCGTGGTTCTTGTTGGTTCTTGGTGGACCAAAGCATTTGCAGTAAGCAGAAAATCCGTAAGGCATTTCTTCGTGGCTTAGTGCCTTGGTGTGAGACCAGCAGTGAACTCGTAAAGCAGTTCTTGCCACCATGGCGCGAGACATGCAGTTGCAGCAAGCAGCCGGCAATCGCCTATCACCGAGTCAGTTTCCCGTTGCCGAGTGCATGCCGCGCAGCAGGGGCATCAGGTCGAGGCTCGCGCCCGCGTTGCCGGTGATGGAAGCGCCAGCAGGCTGGTACACAAAGGTATCGAGCACCCAGCCATTGCGGAGACGAGTCAGGCCGAGCGTGGCCCGTGCTTCCCCGGTTTCCACCAGGTACGAAAAGTGCGCAGTCAAGCGCCGCGTGGCGACAGGCAGCCAGACCAACTCGGCGCAACCCCGTGACAGGCCATTCAGTACCGAGCGCAGGAACGCTTCATCGTGGGCCGATGGCTCCTCTACGCGGCCTTCTGCAAGCATGCCGGGCGGAAGGGGCGCTTCGCCCTGCACGCCGGCACGCAAAGTGTCGATTACCTGCAGCACCGGCGAGTTCTTGCCCGGTGAAAGCAGGTCAATCAAGACCACGCTGCACATGTACCCGTCATGCGCTTCCGTCGGACCGCGAAATGAGCTGCTGCCCGGCCGCAGCACCGTGCTGCGCTGGTGCGGGCCAAGAAGGCTCTCGCTCACGGCGACCTGGATGTCTCCGGGATCGTCCAGTTCGAACAACCAGTAGGCCGCCAGGTAATCAGAACGCCGCTGACTCGTGCCCGGCGAAAAGTGTCGCCACGCGGCGCGCAGCAGTGCCGCGTCGTCCGAGTCATCGTGGCTGTCGGCCAGCATCGACGCGAACTGCTCAATCGATGAGGGCGACGCCCGAGGCCCCATGGAGTAGGGGCTCGACGGCATTGAGTACACACCGAACTCGCGAAACAATTGCCGGCCCGGTCGCGACGCCACGGGCTCGGCGTTGGCCCAAGCCGAATCTGCGGTGCGCGTATCCGCGGGCCATGCGCTGGTCACCGCATCGACCAGTTCGCGCCCGGAGCGCGCCTCCTGCCATGGCTCGCGCAGCTCTTTCTCAAGGCGCGCCACGGTGTCGGCCACGGCCAGTGCAGCCGGACGGCTTGCGCGCAGATCCTCAAGCGTGACCGGCGTGCCGTCATAGCGCTGGATGGCGGTGTCTGTCGGCTCGGGCGGCACGTCGATTGCAACGCCGCGGCTGCAACCGGCCGCGACGAGCAAAAGCAGAGGCAATGTGCGCCCAATCATGGCGGCATTCTATCGACAACCACGGGGGGCTGCTAAGCATGAATCGTACCGGAACAGCCTGCTTTCCGGCGCCAATTCGGCCTGTCGTCGCATCACTTCTTGTCTTCCGGGTTGACGTCCAGCAGCTTGAGCGTGTCAGTTGCCCGCTTGTAGTCGAACTCGCTGCCGCGGAACACGAGTTTGCGGTCGCGCTCAAACCCGCCAATCTGGATGCTGCCGGCCTTGATACCCGGCTCAAACATCTCGCGTAATGTGGCGGCGGCTTGTGCCGGGGTCAGGTAGATCAGCTTGATGGTGCGGGTAGCCTCGGCGAATTCCGGGCGTTCATCGTGGCGGTCCAGCATGCGCACGCGTTCAGTGATTCGGCCCAGCTCGTCGCGGCGGCCGCTGAGCAGCAGCACATTGGCGGTTTCATGGACGGCGGCTTTCCAGGTTTCTCCCGGCTCACGCAGCCGCTCCAGTGCCGCCAGTGCGCGCTCCGAGGGCACGATGCGCAGCGAATAGTCGCGCACCACCAGGTCGGCGTCGCGCTCGCCGGCGGCATCGGCAGCGCCGGCAACTTCCCACGCAGCCAGCAGGCGGTCGCGGTAGTCGGTCACGATCAACGTGTGGGTGTCGCTGAACACCTCGACGGACCCAACGCCATCCGTCAGGCGGGGTTTGATGCGCTCAGCGACCTCGGCGGCAGAGGCTCGGCGCAGCCGGATGCTCAGGGCCGCGAACAGCGGCTTAATGTCGTCGGGGTGCTCAAACAGAGGCGCGCTTTGGGCCGCGCCGGGCGCGTCATACAGCTGATAGGTCGGGCCGGGCAGGCCGCCAACCTCAAACGGCACCAAACCGCAGCGCCGCAACAGCTCGAACAGCAGCAGCGTCTTCTCGGCGCGCGAAGCGGGCTCAAGGTGCGTGGCTGTAATCCGGCGCGGCTGGCCGGCGGCGTCGCGCAGCACTTCGGCTTCATAGATGAAGCCGCAGCCGATGGACTTCTGGGCCCACATCAGCACATCCGTGACCGGCGCGTTGTCGAACTCGGGCTTGGGCGGTTGTTCCTGTGCCGTGGCCGGGACCAGCAATGCCAGCAGCAGTATTGAAGGAAGGAGTATTCGATTCATGCCAACACCTCCAGCGGCTTTGGCCGCCGCTTCCATATGCCGAACACCACGCCCAGCATCAGCAACGAACCGCCGATCAGCTGCAGCGTGGTCAATGTACTGTCCCGGAACACCGCATATTCGTTGCGCAGCAGATACATGATCACCAGCGACAGGATCGGCTCGCCCAGGATCGTCAGGTTGACGAAAAACACCGGCACGTACTTGACCACATAGTGAAACAGCGAATGACCCACCAGCGTTGGGATTAGTACCGCCAATCCCAGCCACATCCATTGATCGTTCGTGTAGCCCCACAGCGTGTTGCCCGTGGCCACCGCAATGCACAAGCAAGTCAGACCCGCGACCCAGTACAGCACCGACAAGTAGCCGGGCAGCGACATGCGGGGCCGCAGCCGGCGCCCGGCACTGTAACTGAGCACGATGGCAAGGCCGCTGGCCAGCACCAGCGCGTCGCCGACAAGGTGTGAAGCGTCAAATGTGTAGTCATGCCACACGAAGATAGTCAGGCCCGCAATGGCTATAGCCGACGCCAGCAACATGCGGCGGGTCAACTCTTCCTTCAGCCAGACTGCGCCTATGCCGGCGGCCATCAGGGGTTGCACGCCCAGCAGCACTACGACACTTTCCTTGCTGGTGTGTGCAAATGCCAGGTTGAACAGCCCGAAATGCAGGCCGTATGTGATGCCGGAAGCCAGCAACCAAAGGCATTCCCGGCCCTTGAGCTGCTTGAGGTCGCGGGCCAGTGGCCCCGCGGCGAACGGCAGCAGGATCACACCGACCGACAGCAGCCGCCATGCCGCCAGGGCAAAGGGCTGCACGCCCGCCAATAGAATGAGCGGTGGCGCGGTGGAGACCGCAAGCGTACCAAAAAGCAGTGCCAGTGCCGGAAGGCGGCCCATAGTGGGTGCGGATGTTCTGAGATTCAGGGGCAAACCGCAATGACCGCGCAGTTGCAAGCCGGCGAAGTTTGAGATTGCCCCTGTTCTATGGCCCGCCCGAAACACTAAACTGCGGGCCCGCAACTGAGGTGAGCATGCCGCTGTTCAAGATACTCGAAGAGTACAGGTGTGAATCATTGACGCTTGTCGCCGACCCCGACAGCGGCTTGAACGCGCTGATTGCGATTCACAGCACGCGCCGGGGGCCAGCCTTCGGCGGCATTCGCACGCTGACGTACAAAAGCCAGAGTGCCGCAGTCACCGATGCGGTGCGGCTTGCCCAAGCCATGAGTTACAAGGCCGCCGTGGCAGACCTGCCCGCTGGTGGCGGCAAGGCGGTCGTGATCAGCACACCGGACATGAAACGCAAACAGGCGTTCCAGGCGCTTGGGCGCGCGGTTGAGCGCTTTGGCGGCAACTATTTCACGGGCCTCGATGTGGGCACGACCCGCGACGACCTGTATGCGGTGGCCGAGAACACGAAGAATGTTGCGCGCGACCTCGACTTCGGCAAAGCAACCGCGCGCGGCGTGCTGGCGGCAATCCAGGCTGCACTCAAGCACAGGTTCGGCAAGGGCGATATCAAAGACCGTCGCGTCGCCGTGCAAGGCCTTGGCGCGGTGGGGGCTGAACTGGTCACGATGCTGCACGCCGCCGGCGCCGAGGTGTTCATCGCAGACACTGATGCCAAGCTGGCCCATGAGGTCGGCGAGCGCATGGAATGTGAAGTGCTGAGCCCTTCGCGCGTGCTGTCGGCCGACGTAGACGTGCTTTGCCCCTGCGCACTGGGCAGCATCTTCACCGTCCAGAACGCGGAAAGCCTGCGCTGCACAGTCATTGCCGGCAGCGCAAACAACCAGCTGGCCACGCCCGCGGCGGGCGCGGCCCTGCTGAAAGCCGACGTGACGTGGGTGCCTGATTTCGTGGCCAACGCCGGCGCGCTGATCAAGGGCGTGCGTGAGCATGAGAAGGGCAAAGAGGTCGGCTTTGACGTGGTCGACCAGATCTACGACACCACGCTGCAACTGCTGCAGCGCGCCAAGAAAGAGCATAAGCCGACACACGCGGTCGCCGAGGCCATCGCCCAGGAGCGCTTGGCGTGACGCCGCTTGGAAGGCTCGCGCCGACACCCTCAGGCCTGTTGCACCTGGGCAACGCACGCAGCTTCCTGCTGGCCTGGCTGTGGGCGCGGGGCAACGTACTGTTGCGGATCGAGGATATTGACAAGCCGCGCTGCAAACCCGAGTTCACCAAGGCAGCCATCGAAGACCTGGAATGGCTGGCGCTCGTGGCAACAGGCGTCCGCAACGCCAGTGACGGGACAGCAACCGCCGCATTTCAAAGCACTCGAACCGTTCTGTACCGGAATCACTTGCAGTCACTGGCACAACGGGGCCGAGCCTACCCTTGCACATGCACACGGCGCGACATTGAAGAAGCCTCCAGCGCGCCGCACGGCGACGAGGGCGTGATCTATCCCGGCACCTGTCGCGGCAAGTGGCGCGATGCCGCGCACGCGAAAGCTGACACGGGCCGCGAACCGGCTTGGCGGTTCTTGTGGGATGGGCCACCGGTGGTGTTTCACGATGAGTTGCACGGCGACGTGACCGTCGACCCGGCCACACTCGGCGACTTCGTGTTGTGGCGCCGCGACGACCTGCCGAGCTATCAGCTTGCTGTCGCCGTGGACGACGCCTTGCAGGGCATTACGCAGGTGCTGCGCGGGCGCGACCTGTTATTCAGCACGGCGCGGCAGTTGGCCATCCAGCGTGCGCTGGGGCTGCCGTCGCCCGCGGCATGGGCGCACGTTCCGTTCATTCAGGACGGCACAGGACGGCGCATGGCCAAACGGGACGGCGACCTGTCGCTCAGGACGCTGCGCGAGCACGGTGCAGACGCGCGGCGCGTGACCGGCTTTCTGGCGTGGACCGCGGGGTTGATCGGCAAGCCAGAGCCGGCAACGGCCAAAGAGCTGGTGGGGGAGTTCAGAGTGCAGAAACTGGGTCGCGATGACTTTGTGCTGGCCGAGAGTCATGTGGACTGGTTGCTCAATCGCGACCAATGAAAACCGGGGCGGCAAAGCCGCCCCGGTGTGTTGCACCTTGCACTAGTTCCAGTAGCTGGCGCTTCCGCCGGCGGGCTTGCTGGTGTCTTCTGAGAAGTAACCGTCGTCCTTGGGCTTGTCCGACTCGGCGACTTCCTGCTCGGCCATGAACTCTTTCTTCTTGTCGCGGAACTTGCGCACCGCGGCGCCGAAGCGGTTGCTGTCGTCTTCGCCGTTGATGGAGGCGTTGATGGCTGCAATGTCCTCTTCGATTTTCAGAAGTTCAAGCTCGGTCTTCATGTCCTCGATGAACTCTTCCATCTCTTCGATCTTCTTGGACAGGCGCTCTACCGCGTTGTCCAGCTTGCCGACGTACTGTTTCTTGGCGTCGATGATGCGCTGCTGGCGCTCTTTCTTGCGGTTGATCTTTTCCACTTCGGCCGCCATCTTGTCCGTCTCTTCGCGGGCGCGGGCCTCAGTCCACTTGATCGACTTGCCTGACGCGTTGGTGATCGAGTACTCGTGGTTGGCCGGAACCTTGCCGGTGTCGGCGTCCACGGTGCCTGCCGCGACGAGCTGTTCGCGCTCGGCCTTGACCTGCTTGACGATGTCCTTGATCGCGTCTTCGTACTTCTTGGCCTGTGCGGTGTAGCCCAGCACGGTCCCTTCGTTGTCCGCGGCTGTCCAGGTGTCGCGACCTTCGCGCTTGACGATGTCGACCTTGAGCTCTTTCTGGCTGGCCTTGTACTCTTCGAGGTTCTTCTTCAGGCCGTCGACTTCACGCTGCGCCTGTGCAGGGAAGTTCTTGAGGTCCTGTTCGTCCATCCACTCTTTGGCCTGCTCCGGTACGTCGGTCCAGCGATAGATCGCGTAGCCGCCCGCGCAGAGAACCACAACAGCGATAAGTCCGATGACTGCCCATTTCATGCGAGTCTCCTTCCCTCCAGGGGGTTGAGGGTCCTGGGTTACCCTGATTGCGGATCTTGAATCGAAAGTTTCATCCCACGGTGTGACAGTAACCCGTCTCCGGTAAGGGCGGCCATTATAAAGACGCCGGGTGTTTTGAATACGCTAAAGCGGCTTACTTACGGCGCATCCAGTTCACGCATTCCTGAAGCTGGCGCGCCATCTCGCTGGCCTGGGCCCGGAACTTCCAGCCGTGGCCCGGCAGTACCCACTCAAACGTCAGCGGCAAAAGGCGTTCCATGGACTTGATCTGCTCGTCCCATGAGTACCAGCACGCCGACCGAAAGGCGTACAGGTTGTTCAGCCGCTTCGACCACGCGAGGTGATCGCCGGTAAACAGAAACTTGTCGCGGTAATGAAGCACCGTGCTGCCACGTGTGTGGCCGGGCACCGGGATGACGGTCAAACCCGGGGCAAGCTCATGGAGCGCAGTGCCCTTGAGCTTGAGTTCGGCATCGAGACCGCGCGCGTCGTCGGCATGAATCACACGCTCGGCACCGAACCTGGCCGCCCACTTGGCGTGGTCGGCCACGTCGTCACGGTGCGTAAGGTAAAGCCAGCGAATGCCACCCATGTCGGCGATGCGCTTGACCAGCGGCGCGGCAAAGCGCGGCGAGTCAATCATCACGTTGCCGCCCTCGCGCTGGATGAACCAGCTGGCAGCGCCAAAACTGCTTTCGGCGTGGTAGCCGCAGTAGTACACGTCGTCTTCGACGAGTAGCGGAAACGAGCTGCTGACTTCGCGCAACGCCGCGCGAGAGCCAGCCTCAGTCACGCCAATGCTGGCTGTAGGACACGAAACCAGCGCCTGCAAAGCCGCGAGGCGTTGCGCAGCATCGCGGGGTTGGGCGTGGACAGCCGACTGGTCGCCGATGTCGTGGAAGGTTTCCGGCGCCAGCCAGCGGCAGGTGTCGCAGTCAATGCAGGTCGTGTCGACAAAGAAGTCGCCGGCGGCGTTGGCGGGATGGCGTGCCTTCACGTTCGCCATGCCCGCAGTTTAGTAAAGAAAGTGCTTTATAAAAAGGCCTAACGCAATGCCAGAAACTCCTCGGCCGTTTCAGGGTCATCGCTGAAGCGCGACGCCTTGCCGATCGCGGCTGCGCGTTTCTGCACCACCAGGTCGTACATGCCCTGCACCAGGCGCGTTGCCTCGCTGGGAAAGCCCTTGTCGAGAAACACGCTGTGCAACTCGTCGCCGCAGCGCATGTAGACCTTCCAGCCGCGTGAGCCCTCGCCGGCGAACTCGGGGTTCAGACGCAGGGCGCCGCTGGCGGTCAGTATCCCGCGCAGTTCGCGCAGGTCGCCGTCATCAAGTTCGAACTCGAGCTTGCGCATGATGGTTTTGATTTCTTGACCGTCCTGCCAGGATTCTTCGATTACGAGATAGCCGCTGCCGTCGGGGTGCACGTGCACGACGCGACGCGGCTTGTAGTCGACGAACTCGATCCACTTGAGTTCAAGGGACTCATCGGCATCGAGTTCAAGAATGCGGTCCATCTTGCCGCGCGGGTGGTATTGGCCATCGTCGTCGGGTGTCGGCCGATCACGCTTGACCTCGGCTTCCCACCACGCTGCATCGCGTGCCGGCGGCCCGGACGCGCAGCCTGCCAGAAAAGCGAACAATACGAGCGCGACAACTACTTCGGTTCTTTGCGTGCGATTCGCCATTTGCCGTCCTCGTTGACCGCGTAGACGACTTTGCGGCCGTCGCCGTCGGTCTTGCCGCCTTTCAGATGCGCAACCTGGCTGTACGTGAAGATCCAGTACTCGCCCTTCTGTTCAAAGGACGTCTCCGTGATGACGATCTTGTCCACTTGTTCTGCCAGCTTGGTCAGTTGCTCGTCCAGCCCTTCCTGCTCAGGTTTTGCCGTCAGGCGCTTCAGGGCCAGCGTATCCATGGTGCCCATGGCCGCGATGTACGCATCGACAGCCTCGCGTGCGCTTTCCGGGTCTTTTGCAGCAGCACTTTGGGGAGTCCCGCCGCCGTTGACAGGGTTGTTGTTGTCCGCGCCGCACGCAACCAGCATCAACACGCACAGCAGAATCAGCCACTTGTGCATATGCACCTCCGGTTCTGTGAGTCTGCAGTCTGCCTGCGCCGGCTGGTTCTGGCAACTCCGGAAGCTGATCAGCGCAACGGTTGATTTTCCGGCGCGGTCTCCCAGTCTTTGGGCTTGAAGTCGGGCGCGGTCGCCATTTCGGCGCTGCGCGGCTTCACGACTATGTTGTACACGCCGTACACCACCTTGCGCGCCGCTTCAGGATAGCCACCGTTGAACTCGACGACCTTGAGGCGGTCGTTTGCGCGCACGCCGACGTTCCAGTCGTGTTCTTCCGTGCCGGTGCAGTTCTGCCTGACCTCAAGAAACCCGCTGTCGATGATGGCTTGGCGGACTTGCCTGTACTCGGCGTCGCTGAGCGTGAAGTCAACTTTGCGTTCGCGGCCGCGGATAATGGCGCCATCGTACATCAGTTCTTGAAAGATGAAGAATCCGCTGTGGTCGGGCCGCACTTCGATAATCCAGAGCGGCGCGTGATTCATGGTTTCGACAAGTTTGAACGTGAAATCTGCGTCGTCGGCAAGCTGCATCGGCTCGACTTCGCCGAAGGGAAACACTTCGGCCTCGGCGTTCGAGAAGGGTGGGTTCTCTTCGACATGCGTCGCCCAGTAGTCCGGTCCGCGCTCCGGCCAGCTTGTGGCGCAGCCTGAAAGCATGAGCGCGACAAGCGCCAAAATTGACAGCAGTTTCATGGGTAGTCTCCGCACCGACGGCCCTCTCATGCGCAACCGGAACAGCTTTGTCCAGCACGATCTGGCGGTTGCGCCGGCCGGCGCGATTCCAAAGTGGCCACGGCGATGTGCAGTGTGATAACCTGAAACAACCAGGTCTGACCGGGGTTGAGCATGCGAAAAGCCTTGTGCAGTGTCGCGCTGGTGATGTTGCTGGCTGCCTGTGGCAGCGAGGACGGCGGCGGCGATGACGGCGGCAGCCCCGGCCCGCACGATGGACTGTCGCCCGGCGGCGCGATCGTGCTTTCGCCAACCAACCCGAACGCCAGCCCCAAAGATGAAGACCCGTGCATTATCCTGAACGAGTTCGGGCATTTCTACATGGCCTGGCTCAGCAACCGCGACGGCAACGATGAAATCTACGTGATGCGCAGCACCGAGGGTGAATTCTGGAGTTCGCCCAATCGCGTGACAACCAACGCCGACGCCGACTGGTACCCGACGCTGGTGCGTGACAGTAACCGTTACCACATGCTCTGGATGCGCCAGACCGCCACCACGCGCACCGTGTGGTACAACAGCAGCCCCGACGGCATCACGTGGCTTTCAGCCAACGAGCAACAGGTCACCACCGGGGTCAGCGACGACTTCGTGCCGCACTTTCTCGTGATCGGCGGCGTGTTCCACGTGTACTTTGACAGCGAGATGCGCAGCGGTGACGGCACGCGCGGCTTGTTTCATGTGACATCAACCGGGCGCGATTCGATCGGCGTCGCCACGGGCTGGAGCGCACCATCGGAAATCACGGCGCTGAACCACCTGACCGAAAGCGACCAGTTTCCGTTCGTTGCGCCGCGCCCGACGGGCGGCTACCTGATGAGCTTCATCCGGCATGTTGGCTCAGCTACGGCCATCAACGGCTACCTTGACCCGACCAGCGACATCAACTGGGCAACCTCGCCGGACGGCATTAACTGGACATACGGCGGGGCCGTGATGGCTGAAGACGGCGCGACAGACACGATTCCGGCCCTGTACACTGCCGGCGCCGAGGAGACCTTCAGCTTCATGCGCGGCATCAGCGGGCAACCGTACATCCTTGAGTATGACTTCAGCGAACTGGCAAACTGGCCGACAGGCTGGAACAACGTCAGTCTCAGTAACGGCGTCGGCGGGTGGTCGTGCCGGACCACACCGACGCTCAAGAACAACACGTACATCCGGGTGTGGACAGGCGGTGCCGACCTGCGCATCTACCACGAGGTGTTCACGCGCTAGCCATCGCATTTCCTGCCAGCCAGCCCGTCGTCCAGCAGCTTTGGAAGTTGAAGCCGCCGGTGATGCCGTCAATATCCAGCAACTCACCGCCGAAGTAGAGGCCGGGTACCAGCTTGCTTTCCATTGTCTTGAAGTTGACTTCGCTGAGGCGCACGCCGCCGCAGGTTACGAACTCGTCCTTGTTCATCGTTTTGCCCGTGACCGGCAACTCGGTGCGCGAGAGCTGACTGGCGAGCGCGCGGGTTTGCGCCTTCGATAGTTCTGCCCAGCGTGTTTCGCGCTTGATGCCGGTGGCCAGCACCAGCGCTTCCCACAGCCGCGCCTGCAGCGGCGCAATGGGCGTGTTCACGACCAGCTTGGCCGGGTTGGCGGCCTTGCGGGTTTCGAGTTCTGCCGCGACGTCGGCATTCGGCAGCCAGTCGATCGTCAGGGGAAACTTGTAGTCGAGTTCAGCCAGCTTGCGCGCGCCCCACGCCGACAGGCGCAGGATCACGGGCCCGCTGACGCCCCAGTGGGTGAACAGCAGGATGCCCGTTTCGGTCAGGCCGGCGGCGAAGGCTGTCACGGGCTCGATCACAATGCCCGCCAGTTCGTGCACCCACGGGGCGTCCACGTGAAACGTGAACAGCGACGGTACCGGCGGCTCCAGCGTGTGACCCAGCGAAACCGCAAGCGCGCCCATTGCAGCCGTGCGGCAGCCGCCGGTGGCAAGCATGACCCGGTCGGCTTGCAGGGTTTCGCCGCTTTGCAGCGTAAGCGTGAACCCGGCGGCATCGCGGGTGATGGTTTCGACGCCTGCGTTGGTGCGCAACTTTACGCCTGCGGCCTGGGCGGCGTCGATGAAGCAGTCGATGATGGTCTGCGACGAGTCGCTCACGGGAAACAGGCAGCCGTCGTCTTGCGTGTACATCAGCACGCCGCGGCGCTTGAACCATTCGATGGTGTCGCGCGGCTGGAAGGTTTGAAACGGGCCGATCAGGGGCCGCTCGCCGCGCGGGAAGTGCTTTGAAAGCGCTCGGGCGTCAAAGCATGCGTGGGTCACGTTGCAGCGCCCGCCGCCGGAGATTTTGACCTTGGAAAGAAAGTGCCCTGTCTTTTCAAGGATGGTGACGTCGCCCCCGGCCTCAGCGCAGGCAATCGCCGCAAAGAACCCCGCCGCACCTCCGCCAACAATCGCCACTCGCGTCATGCGTGCACACTAGCATCGGTACCCTCACCGATGTTAGCGTCCAGCCATGAACGATCCCTTCAATGACAGGGCCGCCCCGCGCGAATCGAGGTCACAGCCAAGGAGCAAGCCGAAATCGTCAAGCAATTGGTTGCGATCAAGCCGGCTAGCTAGTCAGCAAGGCGAAGGTAGCGAATTCCAGCAAACTCGCGCAGGACCTGCTTCAGTGAGGTCGGATGCAGGTCGATGACATTTGAATGCGCAATCTCAACCCAATCGATGCTCACTTAGCCGTCGTCAGGGTCCGCGCCCATGCCAGGCTTGGCTCCCGTCTGCAGATTCGCGCGGAAGTAGATCTCGACGGCATGCGTGTGGTGCGCGGTGTCGTGCCACTCGAGAACGCAGATCATGTCGCCATCAGTCACGCGTGCGCCGGTCTCTTCATAGAGGTCGCGCGCGGCGGCCTCGGCCAGCGTTTCAGAAAGTTCCTGCCCGTCACCCGGAAAGCAGAACCATTCACCGCGCTGGCCAACGCAGCGAGTAAGCATCATGGGGCCGCCTTCCATCAACACACGCTTGGCCGAGTTGCGAATTTTCATTGCGCGATTGTACGCAGCAAGAGCGTCCGGAGGACGCGGAACAAGTTAGCTCGGCACGTGAGCGCCGGGAATCCGGAAAGAAGGCAACCGAGCCGCAAAAGGGGCGGCATCATCCAACGGTTGGCGTGTCGTCGTCGCAGCCAGCGGCCGCGACCAATGCCGCCCGCTCCGCGGGTTCGAAAATCCACCACATGAGTACCCGGCTCTTACGCGCCGGGCTAACACACACCGCGCCCTCCGGGCGGCGGAACGCGACGGCAGGCCTCTCGCCAAGTTCGCAAAAGCCGCCAAAAGACACCGGCAATCGAGAGTCCGCCACTAATGGCGTGCTTGGCGCACTTGGCAAGAGTGCGCGTAGCGGTGGCGCGGCGCAGCTTTTTGTTCGCTCTCCCGCGGCGACCGGGGCACGATGGTTCCATGAACTCGCTCGAATCGGCAGTCATCCGGATGTTCCACTCCACGCACTGCCTCTGGATCGGTGCAGGCGTTGCGAAGCAACTAGCTGCTTGGGCAGATGTTGACGTCCCGCTATGGGCAGAATTCACAACGACGCTGGAAAAACGTGCGAGTTTGACACCTCCAACTGGCCTCACGTGTGCAGAAAGACTGGATCGAGTTCGACCTGAGTTGGGATTTCGGCGATTCCAAAGAGAGGTTCGAAACTTGATCCATCGGCCGCTCTGTGTGGCCATCGAGAAGATGTCGAGCGCCCACATCGAAAAGGGGTCAGACTCCAATCCCCTTGCTTTCGTGCCAGAACCCTTCCAATTGCTGGCACGGCTAGGGAGCAATTCCGCGCCCCTAGTTAGCTTCAACGTCGAACGACTGTCGTCGGGTTCAGTAGCGGGCCTGGCTTCATGCTGCGCATACCGGCCTTACCTCCCTAACGTGCCCCAGTCTCCGAATCGGCGCGTGTCGGCGGGATCATTTCGGGCGGGCAGTACGGCTCGGCTCATCTACCACCCGCACGGGCTAATCGACATGTCGGGACTGTGTGTACTGGCTGCGTCAGATTACCAAAGCCAACAGGCGACGTTGGCCTTCCAGCTTGCGATTCACGCAGCATTCCAGTCCGACTTGTACATCGTGGGAATGAGCTTGGACGATGACTACTTGCGCACGCATTTAGCCGCATTTCGCAGTCAGATCAAGCGAGTCTATTGGTTCACGCCGTTCGATCTGGCGAGCACTGCTGACTTGGAACGGTGGTGTTGGACAAGCAGGGTGGAGGTGGTGAAGGTTGCTACCGATTGGTCCGACTTCTGGCACGAGATACGGACGCATGCCCCGCAAATCGAATCGGGCAAAGTCAGAACGGTTGGCCAGAGTTGGTTCCAAGTGTGCAATCTTGCCTACCGCGAATTCGCAAATGGCGGTAACTTCGTTGGCCCCCGCATTCGGTTCGATGATGCGGAAATCGATAACGAGTTGGACGAGCGAGACGCGTTCTTTGCCGAGCTTCATGGCGAACAAGCTGTGATTGAAGCGGACGCGCTCCGATACAAGGCTTGCCAATACAGGTTTGACCTCGCATACATGAAGTGGTTTATGAGGAAGGATGTCGCGAAGTAACTGTCGTCCGAAGTTAGGCCGGTCAGTGTGCCAGCGCTTCAAGCTCCTCGTCGCTTAGCAGGGCTTTGCTTGCTTTGGCGGCTTCGAGGATTTTGTTTACTCTTTCTTCTGTGGGCTCGTAGCCGTGGCTTTCGCACCAGCTTATTACGTTGCTTTTGCCGCTCATGTGGCCTACCCGAATGCGCTGTTCCAGGCCGAACTCGCCCGCCGGCACGCCGGAATACACCCGGTCGGCCAGCCAGTTGTCGCCCTTCTTCTTGGCCTTGATGACTGCGGCTGCGTGGACTCCGGTTCCGGTATCGAATGCGTCCTCGCCGAACACCGGGTAGTTCTGCGGCAGCGGCACGCCCGTGTACTCGTGGGCCTTGCGCACGTACTCGGCCAAATGGGTCAGGTCGTTGTCGATTAGGCCCATCAGCTTCAGGTTCACCAGTAACTGGTCCATCTGCGTGTTGCCTACGCGCTCGCCTAACCCAAGCGCTGTACCGTGGATGATGTCGGCACCGGCCTCGACCGCCGCCAACGCGTTCATCAACCCGAGGCCGCGGTCGCTGTGGCCGTGCCAGTTGACCCAGACTTTCTTGCCGCTGGGCTTCACGACTTTCTCGATCACATAGCTGACCAGTTGCTTCACCCCGTGGGGCGTGACGTGGCCGCAGGTGTCGCAAATGCAGATGCTGTAGGCGCCAAGCTCAATTGCGCGGCTGTAGAGAGCTTTCACGTCATCGGGCTTGCTGCGTGTCGTGTCTTCGGTGACGAACATGACCGGAATTTTGTGGGCGATGGCCCAGCCGACGGCGGTCTCCATCGTTTCCATCAGCTTGGCCAGCGTCCAGCCTTCGGCGTACTGGCGGATCGGGCTGGTGCCAAGAAAGGCGCTGGCCTGGATCGGGATGCCGAACTTCTGTTGCAGCCGGTCCAGCGGCTCGATGTCGCCGACGACGGTGCGCACGGCACATCCGGGCAGAATGCGCATTTTTTCTTCAACGATGGTCTTGAGCAGCGCTTCGATATGGTCGATGTGCTGGGGCCCCGCGCCGGGGAGACCTAAGTCAACGCGGTCGATGCCCAACTTTTCCATCAATCGCAGGATTTCAATCTTCTGCTCGATTGTTGGATTGATCGCTGAGGGGCTCTGCAATCCGTCGCGCAGCGTTTCGTCGTCAAAGGCGATTGGTTTCTTGCGGTCGAGAATGTGGTCATGGCCGACCCTGTTCCAGTCGTAGATCAGCTCATTCTCGGCGGGTGTGGCCATGGTCATCAGTGTGGTCTCCGCGGGGCTTAACGCCGCCCCTTGGCGATTGTGTTCCCTGAGTATAGGCGATGAGGTTGGGCTGGAAAGGGCAAGCCGGATTGCACCGGGGCCATGCAGGGTTGTCAGGCCGCTGGCGCTTGCAACGTCCACTAATGGCTACCATACTCCGGCCGAAGGAGAGCTTGATGAGACGTCTGTTTCCGCTGACATTGCTGCTGCTGGCTGCGTGCCACTCCAGCATCAAGGAAGTCGAGCCCTCAGAGTCATTTCGTGCGGCGCTTGAGGAGGTGATGGAGCGCCAGCCCAACGCGCTGAAGGTGAAGGCTGACGACCTTGAGCGGCGCCGCGAGCCCGTGATCCTGCGCCTGTCGCTGGATGACTGCATTGAGCTGGCGATGGCGCACAACCGCGCCATCCTGTTCGAGCGCCTGAACGCCGAGCTTGCGGCTGCCGATGTCGTCCGATCGCGGGCGAACCTGGATTTCAGAGTCGGCGGCAACATCGGTTATCACCGTGAAGAGACCCAGATTGACGCGCGCTTCTTTGGCGACACCCGCGACAAAGAGATCACCGCCACGACCAACTACGGCATCAATGCGAACCTGCCGTTTGCCAGCGGCACGACGCTCGACGTCAGCATGGGCTTCGTGCGCCGCGACACGAACAACCCGTTCAGCACCTTCGAGTTCTTCCCGACCTCGACCATCAAAGTCACGCAGCACCTGTTGAATGGCGTCGGCTTGACGCCAAACCTGGGCGGCACCTGGGTCGCCGAAAACGACCAAGCGATCGCCAACTGGCAGGTAGAGGCCACACGCAACGAGCAGGCATTCAACGTGGCCATGGCGTACTGGAGCCTCGTCGAAGCCGAAGAAGAGCTGCAGGTGTTCCGCAACCAGGCCGACCTGGCCACCGACGCGCTGGGCCTGGCGCGCTCGCGCCTTGAAGCCGAAATCGGCACGCGCCTCGATGTGCTGGCCCAGGAGGCCAACCTTAAGGCCACGCAGGTAAGCATCATTCGGGCTGAGGCACTGGTAGACCAGCGCACGGACGAGTTGCTGTACGCCATTCACCCCGACCTGATTCATGGCTATGCGCTGTTTTCAAACTATCGCGTCGTCATTCAGCCGCTGACCAAGTCTGACTCGTCGCGCAACAATGCCGACGCGCCGACGCTGATGGCCGAGGTAAAGGCCGCGCTGCGACGCCGGCCCGAGATTCGGCAAGCCGCCAAGCGCATCGAAAGTGCGGGCATCCGCATCGAAATGGGCGAGTATGGCCTGCTGCCGATCCTGGACCTGGAGGGCAGCTTTGGAAACGATGGCAGCGGCGTAACCTTCGACGACAGCTGGGAAAGCTTCTTTGACTTCAAGAACCTGAATTACGGCTTCAACCTGAACTTCAGTGTGCCGATCCAGAACAGCGCCGCTCGCGCGGCGCTGACGCAGGCCGAAATCAACAAGCGCAGCGCCATACTGGCTGCGCGAGATACCGAAACGACCATCATCCTTGAGGTAGCGCAGGCGGTTCGCAACATCACCACAGCGCGCCGCGCGGTCGATGCCGCCGAAGAGGCGTTCCGGCTGCAGGATGAAACGCACGATGCTGAGATGGAGCGCCAGAAAGCCGGCTTGGCCACCAGCTTTGAGGTCAAGCAGGCGCTTAACGACCTGACGAGCGCGGAGCTGGAAGTGGTCAAGGCGCGCATCGGCATGGAGCGGTCACGCCTGCAACTTCAAAAGGCGACCGGCGACATGGGGCGGTAGCCGACGGAAGTCGGCAGCTACCCTGGCACAACGCGACCCGCACCTTACTTGGCGTTTCCCGGTTGCCCGTTGTGTAGCGGCGCCGGGGCTTCGACATCGGGCACGATGGTTTCGGCTGCGCGCTTGACGGCAAGGCGCATCTCGACGCGTTTGTCGAAGCGCTTGAGCAGCAAGCCGGCTGCCGGGAAACTCAGCACCAGCGCCCCAACCCACACGAAGACCGCGTATGCTTCAAGCCACTTCACCGACTCGGCTGCGTAGTAGCCCAATAGCGCATACAGCACCGCCGAGAACAGCGAGCCCAGCAGCGAGTACAACAGCACGCGCAGCGTGGGCACTTTCCGCAGGCCGGCAGCCGCCGGCACAAACCGCCCGATCCAGGGCAAGAACCTGCCCAGCACCAGCAGTGGCAGCGCTCGGCGTTTCATGCCGTCGCGCAGCAGCTCAAGCCGCATGCGGCCCTTGTCGGACTTGACGATGCGCTCAAGCCAGTTCGCGCGCCAGCGCCCGATGGCAAACAGTATGCTGTCCGAAACAAAGCTGCCCGCAGCCCCGGCCAAGGCCACGCCCGGAAGGCTGAACGTCTCACGTATGCCGGCCAGTACGCCACCTGCCACCACGAACGACTGCAATCCCGACTGGTCCGCCAGCGTGCCGACAGCTACCGCCAGGTAGCCGTATTGCTCGACATAATTGAGAACCGTTTCCCAATCCATACCGTAGTATCCCCAGGCGGCGACAGGATAACGTCGGACAGGACAAGTGCACTTCCATGACCACGTTGCACGACATTTCCACTCCCAGCCTGGTGCTGGACGTCACGCGCCTGCTGGCAAATTGCGAGTTCATGGCAGGCAGGGCGATACAGCTTGGCGTGCGCCTGCGCCCGCACATGAAGACCGCCAAGTCGGCCGACGTTGCCCGCGTGGCCACGGCCGGGCAGTTCGGCGGCATCACCGTCTCGACGCTGGCAGAAGCCGAGTACTTCTTTGCCCACGGTTTCAATGACATTACGCTTGCCGTCGGCTTTCTCCCCGACCGTTTGCCGCGAGCGCTGGCACTGGTGCGACAGGGCGCGGCTTTGCAGATTCTCACGGACAGTGAACTTGCCGCTAAACTGATTGCGTCGGGTGCCAGCGATGCCGCACCGCACCAGCTTGGTGTGTTAATCGAGGTGGATTGCGGCGATCATCGCGGCGGCGTGGACCCGGCAGGCGACGAATTGCTTGCCATCGCCCGTGCCATTCACGGCAACCCAGGCGTGCGATTGGCCGGCGTGTTGACCCACGGCGGCCAAAGCTATCGCTGCACCAGCATCGAAGAGATCCAGGCGGTCGCGCGCCATGAGCGCGACAGCGTGGTGCATGCCGCCGCGCGACTGCGGGCTGCCGGTCTGCCCTGCGAAACGGTCAGTGTCGGCAGCACGCCGACGTGCACCCACGCGCAGGACTTCGCCGGATGCACCGAGATGCGGCCCGGAGTCTACATGCTGGGCGACCTCGACCAGGTCGGGCTGGAATCTCTGCCGACTGGTCGCGTGGCGGCGACGGTGCTGTGCAGCGTGATCGGCGTGTACCCCGACCAGAACAAGCTGATCGTGGATGCGGGCGGGCTCGCATTGAGCAAAGACGCCAGCGCGCAACGCCACGGCGAGCAGATCGGGTATGGGCTGGTGCTCGACATCGACGGCAAACCGCTGCGCCGCATCGTGCACGTGGAAGGCACGCGCACGGGCTCGGTGACCAAGCCGGTCGATGCATGGGTGTTCGCTGCCAGCCAGGAACATGGGCAGATCACGGCCGCCGACCCGCTGCCGTTCGAGAAACTGAAAGTGGGGACGCGGCTGCGCGTTCTTCCCAACCACATCTGTATGACCGCCGCGGCCCATCCCGGCTTCTACATGGTGGAAGGCGGCACCGAAGTCGTGGCTCAGTGGGGGCGGGTCAACGGTTGGGGAAACTGGTGAGTCTGCTGGTGGCCGCGGTGGGGGTCGAACCCACACGAAGGTTGCCCTTCAGGGGATTTTAAGTCCCCAGCGTCTGCCATTCCGCCACGCGGCCACTCTTTACGTGTCAAGATACCTCGTCGGCGCTGCTATTCCAGCGCCGCCTTCAGCGCCAGATCCAGCTCGGGATGCTTGAACTTGTATCCCAGCTCAAGCGTGCGCTTGGGGATAACCCGCTGGCTCATCCACACGTAGGGAGCCATTTCTCCCATCACGATGCGCAGCGCAAACTTCGGCACCGGGAGCAGCGTTGGCCGGTGCAGCGCGCGGCCCAGTGCCTTTGTGAACTCGCGGTTGCGCACAGGGTTGGGCGCGGTGCCGTTGACCACGCCGCTGACTTCATTCTCCAGCGCCCATTGAAAAATCCCGGCAATGTCATCCAACGAAATCCACGCCCACCAGAAGCGCCCATGGCTGATGCGCCCCCCCAGCCCCAGCCTGAACGGCAACAACATCTGCTTCAACATGCCGCCGCTGGCATGCTGCACCAGGCCGGTGCGCACAATCGCCACGCGCAGCTTGCTGCTTTGCGCTGCGGCTTCCCAGTCAATGCTCAGCTTGGCCAGAAAGTTGTCCGCTGCCGGCATGTCCTCTGTCAGTTCTTTGTCGCCGCCGTCGGGATACCAGCCGACTGCGCTGCCGCTGACCAGCACCTTTGCGCCGCGCTCTTCGGCGGCTTCGCGCACGCGCTGGGTGAACTCGACACGGCTGTAACGGATTTCGCGCTTGCGAGCGGCGGTCCAGCGCTTGTCGAGCGATGCGCCGGCAAGGTGGATCACTCCGTCAAATGTGTCCGGGGGTGCTTCCAGCGTGCAGGCCTTGACCTTGTCGCCAAAGACCCGCGCCACGCTTGCCGTTGAACGCGACAGCACTGTGACTTCATGCCCAGCCGCCAGCAGGTTCGGCACCAGGCGACTGCCGATGAACCCAGTGCCGCCGGTAACAAGAACATGCATGGAACACTCCGCTTTCCTGCGTTGTTTGTTTAGCATCGAAAACGACCAGCCCAAGGACGTAACGTGAAACGACTTTTTCTGATTCCGATTCTGCTGTTGATGCTCGCGGGGTGTCGCGCGCCGGTCAGCGAACTGCTCACCAGCGAAGACGGCCGCGCCAAGGACGACTGGCGCGAAATGGACTATCGCGTCTGGTTGCCGGCGGGCTACGAGAAAGACACGACGCGTGTGTACCCACTGCTGGTGTGGTTTCACGGCGGTGGCGAAAGCGAGTGGGGGTGGGGCCGCGAGGGGCGCATTGGCGAGATCGTCGCCAGGCGGGTGCAGAAGGGCGAGTTGCAGCCCTTCATCGTTGTAAGCCCTAGCGCGGGCCTGTTCGATCCCGTCATGAAAAGCTACGAGCGCATGCTGGTTGACCAGGTACTGCCCGACGTCCGCAGGAAGTATCGGGTCAACGGCAAGACGGTTGCATTCGGCCACAGCATGGGCGCGTTGAGCGCGCTGATGGTGGGCATGCGAAACCCCGATCTGTTTGACGCCGTGGTCGCCGCCAGCCCCTTTCTCTATGACACTTCGCCCTGGCACAGCGAGTCCGAACAGGCCGCGTTTGACGAAAAGTTCGGCGGTCGATTCACCAGGCGCTGGCGCGAGAATGTCGGCGACGCCTTTCGCCACGAGAAAACCTACCGTGCCCACGACCCCTTCAGCCTCGCGCGCAGCGGCTTCAAGCCGCCGTTTCGCTTGCTTCTGACGTGCGGCGACAACGACACGCTGGGCCTGTACCCGCACAACCTGATGCTGCACGAAACGTTCGAGCGTGCGGGCATCGAGCATGAGTGGCTGGTGCAGCCGGGCGTAGGACACGGTACCGTTGAGGACCCCCGATTGATGAACTGGTTGAACGCCCATGCCCACGGCGGAAAGTCGTGACAATCGGCCGCCCGGTGTGGGCGCGCGCGCGATTGTGATGCACCGCGGGCATGTGTTGCTGCTGCGCGGGCAAGAGCCGGCGCGCACGTACTACTTTCTGCCGGGCGGCGGCGTGCGGCACGGCGAGACCATGCAAGCCGCCTGCGAGCGCGAAGTGCTGGAAGAGACAGGCATCAGCGTGCGCGCGACGCGGCTGCTGTATGTGCGCGAGTTCATCGCGGCGCGGCACAAGCGGCGCACGCAAGGCATGCCGGGCACGCACCATGTGGTCGCGGGGTTGTTCCTGTGTGAAGTGACGGGCGCCGATGCCGGTCGCGAGCCGGCCGAACTGGGGCGTTTCACACCTGACCGCAATGCCGCGGGTGTAACTGGCATGGTTTGGATGAAGCAGTCTGAGTTGGCCGAGGCAGAGATTCACCCGCCCCAGGTAAAGCAGGCCCTGCTGGCCGACTTCCCGCCGCCGATAGACACCGGCACCCAGTTCTGGCCCGAAGAGTAGCGGACGCAACCAAAACGCAAACCGCCGCGCAGGGCGGCGGTTGCTACGCTCCCCCGTGGGGGGCAATTTTGCGACGGATTCCGTCTTACTGTGTCAAGCCGGACAAGCCGCGCTCAAGTACACTGACGGGCAGGCTACTTCGTCAATCTTGACCCGTCAACACAAAGGCAAAGTAACCAAACGAAAATGTACTTGCGCGGGCAAACCGAGCCAACCACAGCTAAAAGCATACGCTTTCTTCTGCAAATCGAGAAAATGCTATTGACATTCGTCGCACGACGATATATGATTCATTGCTGTAAAAGCATACGCTTTTGTTGACGGCTTGCAACGGAAAAAGGAGCGCGACATGAAGCACATACTAATAGGCTGAGGGGAGTACGCAGCTCTAACTGCTTACTCCCCACCTAATGACTCCGGCTTCGGAGGGGCGGCGAAGGCTGCCCCTCAACCATCTGAGGAAGATACCACATGCCTTCGAGTCCCACAAATCGTTACGTCCTTTCCATTGACCTTGGTGCAAACTCTGTGGGTTGGGCCGCGTTGGCTTGCGACGAGAACGGCGAAGCCTTCGGGTTTCTCGACGGCCAGTCTGTTGGTTCCCATGTCTTTGATGCCGGCGTCGAAAACTACTTCGGTTCCGGCCAGGGCAAGGAAGAGTCACGCGGCGCCAAGCGTCGCGGGGCGCGCATGATGCGGCGTCAGCTTCAACGCCGCGCCCGTCGCCTTGCCAAGACGTACAACATTCTTGCCGGCGCCGGGCTGCTTCCCGTGCTTGATGTGTCCAAGCCCAAGGACGACACGTCCGGCGGACAGCGCGAGTATGAAGCCGCGCTGGCCAAGGCCCGCGATGCCGCCATCAAGGCGCTTGACCTTGAACTTGGAAACCGCATCGCGGCTGGCAACCCGACACTCCGCCGACAGGCCTTGGAGAATCTGCCGTATCTGCTGCGCGTGCAGGCCCTTGACCACAAGCTCAGCCCGTTCGAGATCGGGCGCGCGCTGTTTCACCTGGCGCAGCGCCGGGGGTTCAAGAGTGCCCGCAAGGGCGGAAGCAAAGAGACCGACGAAGAACGCAGCACGGTGCTGTCAGCTATCAACACCCTCTGGGGCGAACTTGGCCGCGATCGGCTTGGCAAGCCTATCGAGGGCAAGTCAACCGGCGCCCGCACACTGGGCGAGCGCTTTCTTCAACTGACAAACGACCAGCGGCGCGTGCGCGGCAACTGGACGCATCGAAAGATGTACCAACAGGAATTTGCCGCTATCTGGGAGGCCCAGCAAAAGCACCATCCCGACCGGCTGACCGACGAAGTAAGAGGCAGGCTCGTCGGGGCCAAGGGTGACGGCGGCGCGATCTTCTATCAGCGCCCGCTCAAGTTGCAGGATCATCTGATCGGCGTGTGCGACATTCTGGACGGCGTGAAACACAAACCCGCGCAAAGGCGGGCCCCATGGGCATGTCTTGAAGCGCAACGGTTCCGCATGCTTCAAAAGGTCAACGATCTGCGCATTACGCAGCCCGGACGCGAAGACCCTCGACTGACTGACGGGGAACGCGCCAAGCTGATTGATGTTCTTGCAGTGAATCGCCGCGTAACTCTTAAGCGACCGCGCGACGCGTCGGTACTCAGCGTGCCCGTGCTGCTCAACCTGCCCAAGAGTGCAAAGTTCAACTTTGGTCGCGACGATGCGGACAACGACGATCTGCCGGACAACCTGCCGGGCAATCGTACAGCCGCCGACCTCGCTGAGATCTTCGGCGAGAGCAAGTGGCGCGGTTTCTCGCCCGCGCAGCAGGTCGAGATTGTGGATGCCTGCATCGACCCCAGAAATGATGCGCCTGGTACCTTGGCGGCGCTTGCGAGGGACAAGTGGGGTGCAACCGAGGAACAAGCCCAACGCCTTGAAGAAGATTTCGCGCTCGAAGATGACTATTGCAGCCTGTCGCGAGAGGCCCTGCGCCGTCTACTGCCGCACATGGAAGCGGGCAAGCCGTACATGACGGCGCGGCTTGACGAGTTTGGGGAAGACCCGAGGCCGCCAATCCGCGATCTCCTGCCGCCGGTCAAAGAGTATCTGCCGACCCTTCGCAACCCGGTTGTGTTTCGGGCGCTATCGGAACTGCGCCGGGTGGTGAACGCAGTGATTCGTCGCCACGGCAAGGAGCATCTGACGATGATTCGCATTGAGCTGGCTCGTGAGATGAAGAAGTCCAAGAAGCAGCGAGACGACATTCTCAAGCGCAACAAGCAGCGCGAACGTGAGCGCCGCAAAGCCGCCGAAAGGGTCATCAACGAGTGCAGGGATCTGGTGACTGCGAACAGCGCCGACGACGTAAAGCCGTGGGATGTTGACCGCGTGTTGCTGTATGAAGAGTGCGGCGAAGTGTGCCCGTACACCGGCGCCTCCATCGCGTTTCGCCAACTGTTCAACGGCGAAGTGGATGTTGAGCACATCATTCCCTACAGCCGTTCGCTGGATAACTCCTTCGTCAATAAGACGCTGTGTTACTCGCACTTCAACCGCAACGTCAAGAAACGCCAGACTCCCCACGAAGCCTGCGGTCACACCTCCGAGTGGCCAAACATCCTCAAGCGCGTCGAGAAGATGGGAAACAAAGAGAAGCTCAAGCGCTTTGAGCTGCATGGCAAGGAGTTGGAGAACTACCTCGACGACTTCACCAATGCCCAACTCGTGAACTCGGCATATGCCTCACGTCTGGCGCTGGACTATCTGGGTACGCTGTTCGGTCTTCCGGCCGGCAAGTCGCACGTTGCCGACGCCAGCGGCAAGCAGAAGATCCAGGTGTGCAACGGCCGCCTGACTTCATTGTTTCGCGCGGCATGGGGCCTGAACGAAATCCTGAACGATGGCAACGTCAAGAAACGAAATGACCACAGGCATCACGCCGTCGATGCGGTCTGCATCGGCGTAACAACCGTCGCAAACCGCCTGAAAATGGAGAAGGCGGTGAAGGCCTTTGAACGAAGCCTGCCTGTCGGCTCGCACAAGCAGTTTTCGCTGCGCAAGGGTGATGTGCCCCCGCCGTGGGAGACATTCTATGACGGCACGCGCCAGCGCATTGAAAGCGCCAACGTCTCGCGTCGCGTGGACAAGAAAGTCAGCGGTGCCCTGCACGCCGAAACGCTTTACAGCCCCCGCTACAACGAGCTTGGCGTGCGCGACGCCGAGGGCGACTACAGCCACATCCGCAAGTTCGTTCACACGCTGTCGGCCGACCACATCAACAGTGAAGACGAGTTCGACAAGAAAGGCCGCCTGAAGAACAAGGCTACCATCGTTGATCCGGCTGCGCGCAAGGCCCTGCAGGCGAAACTGGCCGAAGTCGGCGGCGACCCCAAGAAGCTGGAGGAAGACCCCGCAAGGCTGCCGTCAGGCAAACCCATCTACCGCGTCCGCACACGAAAGAAGAACAAGACGGTTCGCGTTGCGAAGGGTATTCACGAGCGTTTCGTCGAGTCCGGCGAAAATCACCACTTCGAAATCGTGGAAGAAGAGGGCCAGTGGCGCGGCGTCGTCGTACCAATGATGGAGGCTTATCGCCGCCAAAAGGCGCGGCAACCCGTAGTCCAACGGGAACACGGCGGCGGAATTCAGTTTGTGTGTTCCTTGGTAAACGGTGATGCGTTCCTGTGGGAACCGGAGGAGGGCAGGCCGGATGTGTTCCGGGTGCGAACGATTGATGCGACCGATGGCGGCAAGATTTGGTTCGTGCGCAACCAGGACGCACGGAAGAAGGGGGATATCCTTGAGTCCGACAAGCAAGGATTGGCGGCGCTCAAGAGTACCGGCAAGAAGCGGGGCGCTTCGCAGAAAGGCTGGTTTTCATCGTCGCCCGAGGGACTGCGCAAGGGCAAGTTCCAGAAAGTCACTGTGACTCCACTCGGCGAAGTGAGGCCCGTTAATGACTGATCGCGTCCTCGACTTCTCGGAAGAACCGGCGCGGCTTTCTGTGCGCACCGAGAACCTTTGCATCGAACGCGACGATCAGCCGCCGCGCATGATCCCGATGGCTGAAGTTGGCGTCATTGTCGTTTCACATCCACGCGTCAGCTACACTCACTCCGTCCTCATGCTGCTGGCCGCCAAGGGCGGGGCCTTCATTACATGCGACGAACGGCGCCTGCCCATCGCCATGCTGCTGCCACTGCAAGGCAACGTCACCCAGACCGAATCCATGATCGCCCAGGCCGGGGCCTCCGACCCCGTCCGCAAACGCCTCTGGAAACGAATTGTCCGCGCCAAGCTCAAGGCCCAGGCTCGCGCCCTTGATGCCTGCGGCCTTGACGGCCAGCCCGTGCTGGCGCTGCTGCCTGAAGTCAAGTCAGGCGACGCGGCCAATGTTGAAGCCACCGCCGCCCGGCGCTATTGGGCTGCGCTTTCGGGACGCATGCTCCCGCAAGACTTCCACCGCGACGCCGACGGCGCCTGGCCTAACGCCCTGCTCAATTACGGCTATGCCGTCCTGCGTGCGATTGTCGCCCGAGCATTGTGCGCTTCCGGCTTGCACCCGAGCCTCGGCTTGCACCACCACAACCGCTACAACGCCTTCTGCCTCGCCGACGACCTTATGGAGCCTATGCGCCCCCTCGTGGATAAAGCCGTCATCGGCTTTCTGCGCGCCAACCCCGACACGAACGAAGTTACCAAGCAGGCTCGGGCCTTCATCATCGAAAAGCTCATGGACCGCTACATGAACCTTGGCGAAGCGCGCACACTGTTCGACCTGTCAAGCCGCGTGGCCGCCCGGGTGGTGGCTGTCTTTATGGGCGAGGCCCTGGCGAAAGACTTCAAGTATCCCGAAGTGGCCGATGATCGGCAACCGTAGGGGCGCGGCTTGCCGCGCCCGCGTGCGTCATGAAAGACGACCAGTTTAACAACCTGTCGGGGTACCGCGCCGTGTGGCTGTTCGCGATGTTTGACCTGCCTGTGGCAACGAAGAAAGACCGGCGCAATTACACGCGCTTTCGGAAGGCGCTGATACGGGAAGGCTTTATGATGTTGCAGTTTTCGGTGTATGCCCGCTATTGCAGGTCAGAAGAAACGGCCCTGTGGTTCAAGGCGCGTGTAGAGGGCGATCTGCCGCCCAAGGGGCAGGTGCGTTTGCTGAGCGTGACGGACCGTCAGTTCGGGAAAATGGAGGTGTTTTTTGGAAAAGAAACGACACCTGTTGAAGAACCGCCGCACCAATATGAGCTTTTTTAAACCAAATTTTAACCCGCAAGTCCCTGCTGACGCAGGGACTTGCGGGTAGAGCAGTGTACTTGAGCGGGCGTCCCGGGCCAACCACAGCGTGATGTGGCCGGAACCAACACGGCGGCGCAGTGTACTTGAGCGGGCGTCCCGGGCCAACCACAGCGCGCGGCAAGTTTGTGGCCTCCGCCGGTAAAGTGTACTTGAGCGGGCGTCCCGGGCCAACCACAGCGGGGTTGAACACCATTGCAACGTTGTGTCTAGTGTACTTGAGCGGGCGTCCCGGGCCAACCACAGCCCGACAACGCCCAGCGTTTCCTGCCACCACAGTGTACTTGAGCGGGCGTCCCGGGCCAACCACAGCTCGTTCGGGCCACGTCCTGCCACATGCGGGAGTGTACTTGAGCGGGCGTCCCGGGCCAACCACAG
>JADZFR010000061.1 GCA_020849795.1 Planctomycetota bacterium
CGGCAGTTCGCCGGGGAGCGGTTGATCGGGCGGGTCGGCGGTTACTGGCCCGCTTCTTCGGTCGGGCGCAGTCTCGCCGCTCATGCCCGTGCGGTTTCCGGCTTCGTCGAGGGTGAACAGTTGGCTGACACTTATGCCTGTCAGTTCTTCGAGGCTTGCGCCCAGCGCGCCGCTTACGGTGACGCCTTCCGCCAGGCTGACCTGAACCTGAAACGGGGGCCGCGCAAAGTCAACACCTGATGCCATGGGCTGGTCCTGCTGGTGCTCGCCATCGTTATTGTAACGAAGAACGCCGGGGTAGGGGCCGAACTGATTGTCGTTTTCGATGGGCATGTTGATCCGGTTCCATCCAGCTTGGCGCGTTCAAACGGGGTTGATGGTTTCACCGCCGGGGACGTGGATTCTCAAATCCGTCATCACAGTCGGGGCGGATTCAGCGTCCGGACGCTCTGGTGGCGCGACGTTGCCTGACGGCTTGAGTCTCCTGATTCGGCGTAGCAACTCGGGCTTAATGTCAATGCGCTCCGATTCCCCGCTGCCGCATCCGCAACCCGGTTTGTCGTTCATGGGATGATCTCCTGTGTGACTTCGCCGATGGGCCCGCGGCTTCCGTCGCGGGCTTTCACGCACAGCTTTGCGTATCTTCTCTTCTGGCCTTCCTTCGTTTGGAAGCGAACCCGTCGCTTGCGCTCCGGGCTCCTGTTTCCGGCATCGCCTGCTGTGCCTATGGCGCGGGCCGGGACCTGTTCTCTGCGTCGCTCGCTATGTGTAGGCGGCGACGTCCACTTGGTCGAGGATCGACAACGCGCCCGATGAGCCCATGGCGATTGCGACCGGGAATGTGTAGTCCACGTTGATCAACGAAGTGCTGTGGGCAGACGCAGGCTCGGTGCTTTCACGCCTTATGAACAGCGTGTCCTTGAGCGGCCCCGGCACGATGCCGGTAATCCCGCGCACCGGGCCTGATTCGCAGGCATCACCCAGAACCATGAAGTAGATGCGCGTGTAGAACTCGGGGTCCGAGTCCTCGGTCGCGATCATGTCATTGATGAAGATTGGCGTGCCGTTGATCGAAGCAACCTGTACCGTCAGGCGCCCCTTGATCGGGTCGGTCCATTCGTAAGGCACGTACTCCGGGTTCGCTCCCACGCCGAAGTATGCCGCCATGATCCAGCGGTACGCGCGGCTGTTGCACATGATTGCGTTGGGGCGGCCGTTGTTCGAGGTGATCAGACTGTAGGCTTTCTGCAACTCGTCGATTCGCGCAGCCGCGTTGGGCGCCGCGGCACTGTTGAAGCGCTGGCCGGCTGCGCACATGTCGCTGAGCGAGGGGAAGTCGCCCGGGTTGCCGGTCGTGGCCAGGTCGAGCTTGCGATAGAACATGTAGGTCAGGCGGCGTATGGCAAGAGCGGACTCGACGGCATCGAGGTTGTTGGGGTACTTGAAGCGGTCCATCGACGAGTACTCGATCTTGTAGCGCGTGGCAAGTTCGCCAAGGGTGAAGGTGGCATTGCTCGCGGCGGGATCGGCGGTCTGCACGGCTATGCCGCTGGTGCCGCCTTCTCCGAGAATGGTCGCCATGTCGTTGATGTCGGCGACTGCTTCAAGGGCCGGTGTGCGCGCGTAGCTGATTTTGCCGCCCTGGATGCCCATGAAAGGAAAGATGCGTGCGATCTGGATGCGGTAAGGCATGTCCTCGATCAGCCACTTGGCGAGCTGATCCTGAGTAAGGTTGATTGAATTGAGCGGTGTGGATGCCATGGCTTGCCCCCTGATGGTCCGCCCCTGTGGCGAACGTCATCGGCAACCGTACATCAAAAACGGGGGGGCAACGCAAAAGTGATAATGTGATAAACATCTTTACGCCACGAACCCGCCATTACCAACACACCCGCCTATGCTGACTTCGCGGGTCAGAGTGGTCAGGCAACTCGTCTTGGCAGCGACGCCAGACCCCGTGGCACAGGCTTTCCCTACGCCAGCGGGCTGTCGAAGCTCAAGGCTTCTTCGGCGTGGTAGCTGCTTCTTACCAGTGGGCCGCTGTCTACTTTGCTGAAGCCCAGCGCCAGCGCTTCGGCTTTCCAAGCCGCGAACTCGTCGGGGTGCACATAGCGCGCGACTTGCAGGTGTTTTGGTGACGGCTGCAAATATTGCCCGATCGTGATGATGTCGACGTGGCTCGCGCGCAGCGCTTGCAGCAGCTCGCGTACTTCGGCTTCTTCTTCGCCCAGGCCCAGCATGAATCCGCTCTTGGTGGTCAGGCCGGCTTGCTTGGCGCGCGTGAGCAGCTCGAGCGACTGCTCAAACTTTGCCTGCGGTCGCACCGGGATGTACAGGCGTGGCGCGGTCTCGACGTTGTGGTTCAGCACTTCGGGGCGCTGCGCGAACACCAGGTCCTGCGCGGCGTGATTGCCCTGAAAGTCCGGGATCAGCACCTCGATGCCACAACCGGGGCTGCTTTCGCGGATGGCCCGGATTGTGGCGGCCCAGACAGCCGCGCCGCCGTCGGCAAGCTCGTCGCGGTTGACGCTGGTGACCACAGCGAACTTGAGGCCCATCAGGCGCACGCTTTCAGCAACGCGGCGCGGCTCGTCGAGGTCAAGCTCGGTCGGGCGGCCGGTCTTGACGTTGCAGAAGCCGCAACTGCGGGTGCAGATGTCGCCGAGAATCATGAAGGTGGCGGTGCCGCGTTGCCAGCACTCGCCGCGGTTGGGGCAGGCGGCGGAGTGGCACACGGTGTGCAGATTCTCGCGCTCGACCAACGCGTCGAGCTCGACGATGCGGCCCGACGTGGGCGTCTTGACCTTGAGCCACGGCGGGCGCGGGCCAAGCTCAGTCCTGCCTCGTTTGAGTTTTGCGGCCATGGAAGCATTCAAGCACCCCGCGCGGGCCGCGTAAGGGTGTGGCGGCGTTGCGGGTTCGGGGCAACCCGGAACTCAGTGATTCGTCCCGAACTCGGTTGTCATCAGCAGCGCGTAGATCAGGTCTTCGACCATCGGCAGCGGGTTCTTCTGGTCCTTGATCATGGCGCGCCAGCGTTCGCGCTCAGCCGCTGTCGGTTTGCGCGACAGGATGGTCAGGTACAGCGCATCGAAGCGCTCGCCGGGGTCCTTGTGGCGCTTGAGCACACGGTCAAGCAGCGTGTTCGCGCCGCTGCCCGCCAGCGAGTTCGTGAAGTCACCGTTCATCACCGCCAGCGCCTGGTCAATGCTGAGTGCAAAGCCGTCTGCCGACGTGTTCTCGTCGTCGCTCGACAGGCTGACGTAGCGCCCGGCTGCGTAGCGTGTCAGCCACCAGCGCCCGTCGATGGCGGTGAACTGTTTCTCGAACCGTTCAAGCCGCGCCAGGTCGAACTTGTAGTACTTGCCGCCGGCCTTTTCCTGCTCAGCGGCGCGGCGTTCGTATTCGGCTTTGGCGGCAGTGAACGAGCCGCGCAGCGCGGAATCGGCGAACTGCTTTGACTGTGCAGGATCCATCAAGCCGATCAGCGACGTCAGGAACTGTTCGGGTGCGAGCGCGCGTACCGGGTACGCTGCGAAGTGCCACTTCTCGGCCTTGGCGGGCGGGTTCTCGCTGGAAAGCTGCCAGGCCTTTGATTTCAGAATCGCCCGGTACACGCGCCGGATGTCCCACCCGCCCGCAAGCAGGTCGGCGGCCAGCGCATCGAGCAGTGCGGGATGACTGGCTTCGTTCAGCGGGTTGAAGTCATCGACCGGGCTGACAATTGCGGTGCCGAACGCCATGAACCAAAGCCGGTTCGCCACATAGCGCCGCGTCTGCACGTTGTCTTTTCCCAGCCACCAGGCGGCGAGGCGGTCACGCCACAGTTGCGGCTTGTCGGTGGGCGCCTTGGCGCCGTCGAGAGTTACGGGGTTGACGTAGGGCCGATAGAAGTCGACCTGCGCCTGCTGGTCTTTGCGCAGCTTGTCGTACTGCCTGATCGCGTCAAAGATGCGTTTGACAGCGGTGAGGTCTTCGCTGACGGTGGCTGTGGCGGGTTGGCTGCGGTTATCGACGACGGCGCGGGTTGGCGTAAGGAATGCGGTCATGCCCTGGAAAGCGCTTTGGGGAATGGCGTCGTCGTAGGGGTGGTCGTGGCATTCGGCGCACTGGATCTGCACGCCCATCAGCGACTTTGTGAGCTTGCCCATCATGTCGGTGATGCGTTCGCCTTCGCCATCGCGGAACCATGGCACGACGGCGGGGTTGTCGAGCATTTCGCCACGCGAGGTGAGAATCTCGCGAATCACCTGGTCGAACGAAACGCCGTCATTGATGCGACGCGCAAGCCAGTCGGCGAAGTAGGTGCCGCCGGAAAGCACCTGGGCGTTGCGCGGCGTCAGCAGCACCGCCCAGTGGTTGGCCAAGTGCTGCCCGAAGCGCGGGTCAGCCACGAGCTTGTCGATGAGCGCATTGCGCTTGTTCGTGTCTTGCGAGTCCAGAAAATCGACGGCTTCGTCGTAGCTTGGCGGCATGCCGACGGTGTCGAGGTAGACGCGGCGCAGGAACTCGGCGTCGCCGGCGGCTTGCGCGGGGGTGACCGAATCGCGCTTCCAGACAGCCGCAATTTCACGGTCGATGGCGGCAGTCAGGTCAGCTTCGCTGGCGTCGGGAGTGGTCGTGCGGTCGTCGGCAGCGGGCGTGTCTTGGGCGCGAACCGAGGGCCCTGTATGCAACGCCACCACGCCAAAGAAGCCAGCAACCAGCAGCGCGCCAGGCAAAAGCATTCGCATAGCGACTCCCGCAAGAGTAGTTGCACCGTACTTAGGCATTGTACGCGCGGCGATTTCAAAGAAACCTGCAATCCGGTCTTGGGCCAAATCGAGGATTAAGCCGGGAGCGTCACTCCTTGACTACGCGCTCCCGGACGGGGTCACCGCCGTCAACGGTTTCGCCGAATAGGTCAATGTGAAGCACCGTCGGCGTCAGGCCGCTTTCGTCGGTCTCGATGTAGAGCCGCGTCAGGTAGGCCCTTTCGCCGTCGATCGTCGTGGCGGCGCGCCACTTGCCGCTGTCTTTGGACTTTGTGAGCCGGATTGTCCGGTCCTCCCATGCAACGAGCTTCATTTCTCGGTCGCCGCTGCTGTCCGGAGGCAGGACTTCGAAGCCGTACGCCATTTTGCGCTCAAAGAACGACAGGTCCTCGCGGCCCCCGCTTTCGGCCTTCAACACCCAGTACGCGATCACCGGCTCGTCGGCCAGCGCGCCGTCGGCGTTGACCTGAACTTCGTAGTGAACTTCGTTCGCGTTCTTGCTGCGCTGGATGATGAACAGCGTCGGGCCCGTATCAACGGGATCGGCGCGGAGGACGAAGAACGCCAGCGCCAAGCCGGCGACGACCACGGGGACGCCCGCGAAAAGCATCCAGCGCAATATGCGGGTCTTGCGCTTGCGCGGCTCGGTCATGGTCCGTCCTCGGCGGGGTCAGGCGACTCGAACAGTGCCTTAGTTGAACCATGTTGAGCCAATCAGATATTCCAGCTCCCTTGAGCCTTGATGCGGCAACTGAGGATGACGCTGGCCGCCACGGCGCAGGCGGTGCCATGTTTCGTCACGGGCCCTGTAGCGCGGGGTTGGGCGCGCAGGCCTCCGGCCTGCATCTTCGGGCGCGTCCCGCTTCCGCCAGAAAGGCGAGGGCAAGATGTCCTCACCGGGTGCAGGCGAGACGCACGCGCTCCCGTGCCCTGGTTGCTCCGGTCAGGGTTGCCGGTCCATGGCCGGCAGTTGCTTGATGAAGATGCTTCGCTGGAAGGGCTCGGCCTTCTGCTCGCCGGCTTGCTTCCAGAACACCTGCACCATGACCAGCAGTTCCTGCGGCACGTCGGGGTGGCGCTCGTACTTGATGGTGTAGCTGTAGCCGCGGCGGTACGGCACGGGGTTCAGGGGCCGGCTGTTGTTGTCTACGTCGTACAGGTCGCCGATGTCGTTGCCGTTGCGGTCGCGCTCGGCCAAATCGGGAATGCCGTTGCGGTCGTTGTCGTAGTACCACACGTCGTAATTCGCCGCGATGTCGTCAAACAGGCTGGCGGCAAGGTTGGCCGCCGCGGTGTTGTCGACCGCACGCTTGTGGCTGACCAGGCCGACGGCAAACACCGCGTAAATGCCGACCACGCCGACGAGCATGATCGTCAGCGCCATCAATACCTCAATCAGCGTGAAGCCTTTTCTCATCGCGCCACCGGTAGCTGGATGACCCTGCGAAACACTTCGCCGCCCATGACCATGGCGCCCGGCTTGTGTGCCGACGCGCGCGTGCCAAGTTCGCCGCGCGCGCAGCTGCCGAAGGTGCGTCCGCTGCGCGAGCCGTAGGCGATTACTTCGCCATCAATTCGTATGAACCCGGCGCCGCTGCCGGGGTCGTTGAATGCGTCGGTATCGCCCACATAGACGGAGTTGTCGGCGGCTGGCAGCTCGGCATCCAGTGTGGTCTCGGCGGTGAGCGGCGGTTCCTGCCCGATGATCAGTGTCAGGCGCAGCGCGCGCGGCAACTGGTACTGGGGCGGTTTGCCCTCGGCGCGGCGCTGGCCCATGCTCCAGGTGACGACGGGGCCGGCGGGGCCGCTGTACCAGCTCATGGTGCGGTTCCAGTCGTCCCACAGCTCCACGCCGAAGGCCACGACGTTGTCGGCCACGAGATGAAACTGGTCCCACAGCGGCTCGCCGCCGATCCGCGCGTTCTGCAGGGCACCCAGCGGCACGATGTCGCCCTGGCCCTGGTAGTCCGCGCACCATGCCGCCATCTGGTCGATCAACCCGCCCGCCGACGGGGGGCTGCGCTCGGCGCGATACAGCCGCGTGCCTTCCGGCGTGGGCTCCATGAGGTACACGACTTCCAGGTTGCCGTGGCTTGGCCGGATGGCGTCGGTGACGTTGCGGCCCGAAAAGTCCTGGCTGTAGCCCTGCTGCGACGAGCCGCGGCCGGCGTCGTAGCCTGCCGTGCTGCGCTGCTCTTCGCCCCATGCGCGCGTGAACGCCAGCATCTGGCGCCCGAACGGGTCCTGCATGACCAGAAACGCGCAGTCGTCGTCCTGGCCGTCGGGATGGGCGGGTGCCGCCACGACCTGTGCCAGGTCGTTGGCCATGTCGCGCATCACGGTCTGTGCGGTCTCGTAGGCCTGGCCGCGCGCGGCACCGGTGCGGCTGATGCCGAGGGCGCCGCGCAGAAAGCCGATAATGATGATGCCCAGCATCAGCATGATGGTGGTTGAGACCATCAGCTCAATCAGTGTGAATCCGCGGCGGCGACTACAATTGGGAACTGCGAATTGGGAACGAACAATTGGGAATGAGCAATTGGCAACGTTACTGCGAGTGCAGTCCTGGGCGGCAAAGATGTGCAGTTCATTATTCATTGCTGATTGCGCTTATCGCTTCTCTTCGTGTCTTACAATGCGTGTGTGCTGTATGACATCGGCGTCGGCGCCGTGAAATTGCAACGTCGTCTTGTAGTCTTCGTTGGCGAATGCGTTCTGCCTGAAATAGAAGTAAACGCGGAACTCGATGCGCTCGGCCCTTATGCCGCCCAGCACCCCGGGCATGCGCGTGAAGTCTTCGGTCTGCTCATAACGTGTTGCGCCCAGGTCCTCGGTGAATGGGCCGTTGAGGTCAAAGTCGAAGGCGTAGAGCCCGCCCGGCCGGTTGGTCGGCAGGCTGCCCCACTCGGGCGTGGGCTTGCCGGCTTCTTTGAATCGTATGACCAGGCGCGCGCCAATGGCGTCTGCGTGTCGCACCGGGTCGGCCAGCGGGGCGTACTGGATGCGCCAGCGAAAACGCGTGAACATCGAGTTGCGCAGGGTCATGGAGCCCTGGAAGTGGCTGATCTCGGGGCTTTCCGTGCCGGGGATCGCGCGCAGCGGCTCGTTCGTATGGCCCGGCTCAAAGGTGCCCCTGGCGTCGTAGCAGAAACCCGGGAACCAGTCCGGGAAGCGCACCGGCTGGTCAAAGAACAGCGCGCGGTCGCCCCAGCCCATGGCGCGCGTGCCGAACGCGCCCCGGAACAGCGCCTGCTGCCACGGGCCTTTGTACAAGCCGCTGAGCACTTCGCCCTGGCGGATGATCAAGCCGGGGTTGTTCGGGTCAGGCACCTGAGATTCGGTGTAGCGCTGGTAGCCGATGACCTCTTCGCGATTGTTGTCGGTGAGGCGCACGAAACCGTAAGCGCGGAAGCTGTCTTCGCCCATCACGGTCTGAATCAGGTTTTGCGAGGCGCTGCCGGTCGCGAGCGGGCGGCCGATGCGCAGGCTGGCCATGTTCATGATAGTGGTGCCGGCGGCGTGGGACTGCACCACGGTGCCCAGCACGCCGCGCGTGATGTCTTGCAGCGCAAAGGCCGGCTGCGTGCCCCATGTGTAGGTGGTGGTGTTGAAGACGTCGACGGTGGTGGGTGCGACGGCGCGGTAGCAGATGAGCTCTTCGTCAATCTTGACGACGCCGAAGTTGCCGGTGGGTGCGAGGTTGACGATGATCTCGCCCTGCTCGGCGGGGCTGCCGGGGTTGCATTCCACGAGCAGGCGGAAGTTACCCTTGTTGTACATGCGCAGTTCGAACGAATCGAAGTCCGCGCTGTGATTCAGCGCGATATTGCCGCCGTCGCTGGTGCGCGGATCGGCGCCGGCAAAGCGCCAGTCCACGGGCAGTTCGACGGGCAACTCGCCGGTCGGAAACTTGCACAGGTTGGTGCCGGTGTATGGAAAGTTCGGGTTGTTGGCGTTGTTCATCGTGTTCGGCAGGTAGTCGAACCCGGTGTGGTCATACAGCGCGCAGATGTATTCATCCCAGTTGGGTGTGGGCGGAATGATCTGGCCGCCGGCATTGACCCAGATCAAGCCGATCTGGCCCGCATACGTGCGCAGGTTGCGTTGCAGCCGGATGCGATGTTGCTCTTTGTTGCCGTTCTTGCCGTTGACGAGCGTGATGATGTCGCCGTCGCCGGACTTTACCGTGGTCCCGAATGTCGGCACCACGCGCGCAGCCGCCTGGTGCACCGAGGGCACGGTGCCCATTGCCCCCCGCCACGGGGCGGGCAGGGCTGGGTTGTTGTTGTTGTTGGCGGCGGCAGTGTTGACCATGCCGGCGGGCACGTTCGGGTTCAGGTACAGCAGTGCCGGGAAAAAGTGGTCGTCGCGGCCGGTGGGTGTGGCGCCCGTCGGGTCGCTGCCGGTTTGAGGGTTCCAGACGCAGTGATACTGCATCCACTCGTTGTCGATCTGGACAATCGAGCGCGGGTGGTAGCCCGTGGCGTCGTCAATGTCGATGCTGAGCAGGCAGACGCACGTGCCCGACGAGAAGAAGTCGATGTAGTTCTGAAGGGTCTGCTGGGCCGGCCCCGGTGGCGGCGTTGGGAACAGGTCGGTCTGGTAGGCGCCCAGGAAGTGCCAGTAGTTGGCGGGATCAATCCGGTTGAAGGCCATGTCGTAGCGCGCCAGCACATTCAGGCCCTGCGAGCTTATGCCGTCGTAGGCAATGATCTCGCTGCGCGGGTTCGTGAGGACTGAAAACGGCACCGGAAACTGCAACGTGGTTGCCGCGGGGTTGCCGCTCCAGTTGGGGTATTCGACGCTGCCGGGCGGCACGGCTGGAACGCCTGGGGTGCCGGGGGGGAAGTATCCCCGGAACGCCGGCCCCACCAGCAGCAGCAAACCGCGGTTGGGCAAGCCGAAGTAGTTCATCAGCCGCAGTCGGTTGGGGTCGCCGCCCCGGGCCTGGTCACCCGCGCCGGGAAAGCCCGCGTCGGGGCCCAACTCGTTGGCGCGGTAGTAGTTGGCGTTGGCTGTGCCCGGGCCGGCCACGCGGAAAAATGCGTCATTGGAAAAGCCGCTGGCCAGGTTGCCGCGCGTAAGCGGCAGGTTGGGAAACGTGGGCCGGAACATCTCGTTGGCGGCGTGCTGTGTCGCCCAGCCGCGCAGCGGCGCGGTGTAGCCGAACACGGTGACCTTGCTGCCGCGCGGGTGCATCTTGGCGATCGTGCCGCGCGCGCCGGTGGCGCTGCCCGGAACGTTGGGGTTGGCCGGGCCGCGGTACAGGTTGACCAACGACGTGCCCAGCTTGCCGTTGTACTCCATGGCTTCGTCGCCGATGACGACAACGCCCTGGTCAGGAAACGCGTCGATGTCGTTGGGGTCGATCTGCAGCTCAAACTGCGTGCGCATGATTTCTTTGGGGTCTTCCAGGTCCTGTTGCAACTCGCTGGTGCGGCTGACCCAGCCGCCATTGACCTTGCGGAAGCTGTGCTGCACGGTCGGCGTGATGGCGGCGTTGCCGGTGCCCGCGCGGCAGTCGCCATCGAGCACCATGTTCACGTGGGAAAGGTCGGTGCCCTTCCAGTTCATCGCCATGTGGTACCACTCGTGATGGCGAAAGGCGTTGGCATCAAGCTCAAAGCGCAGCTCGGTGTAAGCCTCTTCGAGTGTGCGGTCTTTGACGCGATACACCAGCGCGCCGGGTTTGCCGGTCATGTTGTCGGCCTGCACTCGCTCGCCCCACCACAGCAGGCTCATGCGGTTGCTGTATTCCTGTTCGGCCACGTCGAACACGTAGTGGTTTGCGTTCAGGTCTTCCCACTGGCGGCGGTACCACAGGCTGAACATGCCGGCTTCCAGGTCACCGGCCTGGTATGTGGCGCCGCTGCCGGAGGTGACCTGCGCGACGTTGCTGTAGAACTTCTCGGGCCGCACGGTGTCGTTGCCGAGGTTGAACATGTTGCGCGTCTGCGGGCTGCTCCAGGGCGGGGCGCGCCACTGGCGAATGTGTCGCTCATCCTGCAGGTAGTGCAGGTACGGCAACTCAAGCATGCCTTCCTGGCGCTGGTTGATGATGTTGCCGCGCTGCAACTGCATGATGTTGCCCTGCGGCATGCGCATTTCGTCCTGCAACTGCTGGTAAAGCCGCCAGTGCATCGTGCGCTGCGCGTCGCTGCCGACCAGCGCCCATTCGCGCATGGCGTTGCGCGCGCGGGTGCCGCCGGCGGGCTGATAGCTTGTGGCGAACGCGTCAACCATGTAGGCGTCGGCGCTGTCAAAGCGCAGCGGCATGGTGACCGGCGACTGCTGTTGCGAGTATGGAAAGCGCTGCTGCAGCGCGAACATGCCGACCTGGTCGCTGAAGATGGGCGGGTTCTCTTCATTGGACAGCGTGGTCAGGAAGCTGAGGAAGCTGTTCAGGTTCGCAAACGAATTGGGCGGTAGTGGCGAGCCGTCGCCGGCAACCCCTGTGTCCTGGGCCAGGTAGGCCAGGATGCGCGCTGCCACCCGCCGCGCCTCGTTGATCGCGATCGGGCCGCTGCCGTTGCGCGGGCCCACGCCCTGGAACAGTGCCACAAGCGTTTCGAAGTTGGCGGTGTTGATGTTCACGGGCGCCTTTTCGGCGACTTCGATGATCCAGCCTTGTGTAACGTCAAGTTCCCAGTCACCGCGGCACACGATCTGCGCGGTGCCGGGGCTGCCTTCCATCACCCAGCCGATGATCTGGGTGCCCGTTGCGTTGCGCAGGCGCACGATGTTGTCAGGGCCATAACCGGCCCAGTTGTAGTTGGCGGCGTTGTTGCCCAGAGGGATGCGCGGGTCGTTGGGGACGTAGTAGTTCGACTGAAACGCAATGCGGTGGTCATAGTTCACGACCAGGACGTTCAGACCGCTTTCTCCGACCGGCAACATGTCGCCCCAGGTCACGACGTGCGGATAGAACCATCCGCCGTCGAAGTGCGGCGCCGGGGTCAGCGTGGTCGCCGTTTCTTCCAGCACCTGGTATGCGACGGGGTCAATGCCCTCGGGCCAGCCGCCCAGTGCCTGCCCCATGATCTCGGGGCCGAAGCGCAGGTCGTTGTTGAACAGGCGCGGCAGGTCAGCCACGCGGCGGATGTCGGCCACGCTGTTGAACCACGCAGGCACCCCCCCGCGCGCGTTCAGCACCTTGTACAGCATGACCTTGAGTGCCGTGGGCGTGGTCACGAACTCGCCCATCTTGAGCACCCGTTGCGGCGACTGCCAGCGGAACAGCGCGTTGATGCCGTCCACGCCGTTGTAGCGCGGGTTCGCGATCACGTTGTACAGCGCGTTGCCGCTGCGCGAGCTGTAACTGAACAGTTGTCCGTCAATCACCACGTAGCCGCTGGAGCGCCCGCTGCTGGTGCCGTCGTAGGCATCCAGAAAGCTGGCGTCGGACAGGTTCACCTGCGGGTACACCGAGCCCTCGGCCTTGACGTCGCCGCTCAGGATCGCAGACCCCAGCAGGTTGGCGATGGTCGTGGCGTTTGAAAAGTTCAGGTTGGCTTTGCCGGTTTCATCGGCGACGGTCAGCCCTTGCACATAACGACGCGGGTCACTGACCGGAAAGCGCTGGCGGCCGTCGGCATCGGACATGCCGGTGAACAGCCGTGTGTCGTCGGCAAAATCGCGCTTGAGGCTGACAAACGACTCGTCGCGGGTGTCGAGACCGTGGTTGTCCCACTCGGTCACGTCGGCTGGAATCATGCCGTACCAGCGTTCATACTCGTTCAGGCGATTGCCGCGGTTGAGGCGGGCGTAGGCGTGGTCGGCGCCGGTGCGCGTGGTGATGCGCGTCTGCTCATGGCCCAGCGCGGCAACGGCTGTGCCTTCCTGCTGCGACATCAGGAATGTGAAGCTGACGGCCAGGATCAGCAGCAACGAAAGCACGACCATCACCATCAGCATCGCGGCGCCGCGCTGCTGCGTTCTGCGATTGCGCGTCATCCTGCGGCTCCTTCCCAGGGGAAAGTATCGAGGATCTCGCTGGTCACATGCCCCAGCGGGTGAAACGTCAGGCGCATGCGCTTGATGTCGTCGCTGTCGCCCGAGACCATGTAGATCTCGACGGCGCCGGTGTGGCGCGCGGGGTCAAGCTTGCCAGAGCCGTCGAAGTGCACATGCACGATGGCCTTGGGCGGCACGATGGGCAGCCCGGGCGTGATTCCGGGCGTCGGCGTGCCGTTGGCGCCGGGGCCTGTCACAGGGCCCGAGCCCGCGGGGCGCTTCCACTCATAGATGTCCTGCGCCTGGCCCGTGACTTCCAGCATCGGGTCCACGCCCACTGCAATCAGGTGTGTGCCCTCAAGCTCAAGCACCTGGCCCGCGACCAGCCCCATGATGTCAAAGTTGTCAATCCGGCACGGCACACCGCCCAGCACCACGTCGGTGCCGGCCGGCGGCGCCGGCTTGAAGTCGTTAGGCAGGTCGGCCGCGGCAAGGCGCCCGTCCACGTACAGTGCCACACCGTAGGCCGACACGGCAACTTCCACGGTTGCCCAGCGATACAAAGCAATCCAGGTTTCGGTCTCGGCGACGACGCCTTCGCACGTCAGGCCAAGGCGAATCGCGTTGGGCCGCGTCTCGACGGCGTTGAGTGTCAGCGTGTTGCCCATGCGCACGATCGGGCCGGCGGTTGGCTGTAACAGGCCGTAGCCCGTGGTCGGCGCGGGCTGCTCGAGCGGGCACAGGTCGAAACTAAGGGCCACGCCCTCGTAGTCGCCGCCTGCAGAAAACTGGCCCATCCACGGGATGGTGAATGTCGCATTGCGGTCTGCAAACTCGAGGCAGTCGCCATCGCGCAATCCGAGGCTGCGGTCGGATTGCAGGTACGTGCCGTTACTGGTTGCGCCAATCACGCCGCCGCTGCCGACGGTGCCGCCCACGCCGGTGCCGTCTGTGCTGACATCAAACGAAAACGTGGTAAGCCGCCGCCGCGAAAGCGCGATCACCTGGTCTTTGCGGTAGTCGAACACAAGCTCGGTGTGTACCTGCCGCACGGCAGCCGCCTGCCGCACGCTCACCGCCATGCCCTTGATGGATGCAGCGTGGCGTTCAATCGACGGCCCGACCAGCGTGCGCCCCATGAATGTGCCGAATGCCAGCAGGGTCAGCATCAGGATGAAAATCACGATCATCAGCTCAAGCATGGTGAAGCCGCGCCACGCAACGCGCAGGCCGGGGCGAATGTGTGTTCGGCAATGTGGGTGCACAGCCATGAAACACCGGCGGCTTGGCTACGGTAGGCGCGATTCCGGGCAAAACCCAGTCTGGCGGCTAGGGGCCTGTAGTCTCCCAAAATGGAAGCGGGATGCAAGGATAGCGGCAGCGGGGGGTTTACGAACTCGGGATGGCGTGGCGGCGCTGACCAATCCGCGAAGCAGGCTGTAGCGACGGCGTGTACCGCTGCACTTGCCGCGCTGCCCACCGCGTTTACAATGTTCCGGCTTACTGGGATGTGCGCCGGCCTGACGATAAAGTTTGGGGCGCCGATGAATGTGCTCGGGGAGGTCAAATCTCGCGCGGCTTAATTCAAGCCCTCCTTCTCAGATGTAGAGGGATCGGTGAAGCCGGGCGGAGGCCACCCACCTGCCTAAACAGGGTGCACAAACTGTACAGCGCAGCGGCATCCATGGTTCGCTGAAAAGAAGACGGGTCATAGCCGAGTGCATGGCCCGTTTTCGTTTAAGTGCTGTGCGCCAGGGTATGGCACGATGGGGCAACGGGGAGTTCGTCCATGCGCGCGCTTCAGGCGATTACGATTCTCGGCATGCTGTGCACGCTGCAGGTGACGGCGCAAGAGCCGCCGAAGGATTCACTTTCAGGCCTGAAAGACGGGTACGCAACGCTGGCGCCAGTGGCGACCATCGCGCAGGACAAGCTGTTGCGGTGCGCGGGTTTGGTGCGCTGGAAAGACGCCTGGTGGGCGCACAACGCGCTGGTCGACGATGCCACGCTGTTCCGCAGCACGACGCTGGATTTCGAGAATGCGCAGCGCCTGCCGGTACCCAACGCCGGCGCCTTGCGCTGGGAAGACCTGACCACCATCGACGATGACCTGCTGGTGTGCGATATCGGCGACAGCGAGCGCAAGCGGCAGTTTCTCACGCTGTACCGTGTCGCCTACGCCGACGGGCGACTGTCGCTGGTGGCCCGTTACAACATCAAGTACCCCGGCAAGGCCCACGACGCCGAAGCCGCGTTCACACTCAACGGCGCGCTGCACCTCGTGACACGCGACCGCGGCGAGGGGTACACGGCGGTCTTTCGCTGGCCCGAACTATCGAAAGACGAAACCACCGTCGGCGAAGAAGTAGGCCGCCTGGCGCTGGGCGACAACACTGCTGTCACGGCGGCTGACTGCGACGGCAAACACTTGCTGTTGCTCAGTTTCACGCGCATTTTTGTGTATGCGGCAGACAGGATCGAGGGCCAATCCGCCGCCAGCACGCGCATCCACGCCAACATCTGCAAGGCGCTCGCGTTTCACGATGGCAGCGTGGTCTTTGCCAACCAGCAGCGGCAGGTGTTCGCGATCAACGACTTTGTGAATCGCAGGGTTGCTTCTGCGTTGCCCCCGCGGGTCAACGTCGAGTTGCCGGTCGAAGAGGCCACGTACAAGCCTGATGGGACAGGCGACGCCTGGAAGTCCGGCGCGCAAACGCTGCCCATGAAGGGCGTCGGCGAAGATGAGTATGTACGCTGGATGATCGCCGGCGGCTACCTGATGCTGGCGGGCAAGCTGCGCTACGAAGGCGGGTTCACCAGCAGCGACGAACATGGCCGGCGCGGCTCAGCCCTGACCCTGATGTTCGGCAACGAAGACACCGACCAGCTCACCGGCGACGAGCGCATGTTCTGGCTTGGCGACAACGGCGTGACCGGCTTGGATGTCTGGAAGTTCAACGCCAAAGAGTTTCTCTTGAAGCCGCTGGCGGGCGCCCATGTCGCGGGCGACGTGAAGGGCGGCTGGATGAGTTTCGAGTACGCGCTGCCGCTGACCGAGGTGTTCGGGCAGGGCAAGTTGCCGCAGGAGTTTCGCGTCAACGTGTGGGGCTGCAGTCTCAAGGGCCGCGAAGAACCGCACCTGACGGGCGAGGCCCTGTACAGCATGAACCTGCCGTACACCTGGGCATGGGGCAAGGTCGTCGCGCGCTAAGCAACGACGCCGGGCAATGCCCGGCGTCGCCTGGTTTCGCGCATGCCCCGCGCTAACTTTCGTTGCTGCTGGGCAGCACCTGCTCGATTTCGCCGGTCTCGGGGTTCATGCCGTACACGACGTCAATCTTGTAGTTGTTCTTGGCCGAGCGGCTGAGCACCGCCACCAGCAGCATGTCTTTCTGCGCCAGCCCGCTGGGCACTTTCCATTCGACGGTGGTGCCGGCGCTGATGTTCTCGTTCTGGGCGTTTTCGCCGCTTACGATTTCAAAGGTCAGGCGCACCCAGCTTGTGCTGTCGCCGTCCGACTCTTTCATCTTGAGCGTGCCGCGGTTGCTGCCCTGTTTGCCGTTGTATGGCTGGTCAATCACCTGTTCTTTGTTGGTGGGCACGCCGGCGTCGTTCAGCCACACCTGGTGAATGCGCAGCCGCACGTTTTCCTTGTCCCACGCCTCGTCATAGTTCGTGGCGACAATGGCAACGCGGGCCAGCGTCTGGTCGGCGACGGGCTTGCGCGCGTCAATCTGCGGCTTGGGCATGCCGCCGCAACCAGCCAGCAACCCGGCGCCAAGCAACAGAACGGTGAGGGCAAATCGCATGGTGTTCTCCGTGACAGCGTGAGCGAGCAGAGTTTGCCAATCTTCGGCGTGGCGGCAAGCACAGTTGTTTTCAGGTTTCGTGAACCCATTTGATTTCGGCGCGGACTACACTTGCGGAATGGGCAAAGGCACCAAAGTTGCCGTCGTTGTCACGGGGCTCGTCGTGGGCGTGATTGCGCTGGCGTTTTTCGCCAAGCTCGCCGGGCTGCTTGACGTCACCTACACGGTTGAGCGCGAAGACATCACCCCGCCGAAAGTCGAAGACCTGCTTGCGGACGACAAGCTCGCAGACAAGAACCCTTCCTTTGATCCCGCGCTGATCGACTCGCGCCCGTTCGGCGAACCGGGCAACCAGTGGCAGATCAACGCCTCCGCCGCAGTCATCCGCCTCGATGTCCCCGCCATCCGCGACGACAGCGAAGAGCCCCTGCGCCGCCTTTACCCGAACTTCGCCGAAGCCGCCAAGGCCATGAAAGCCGCCGGCTTGCCGGTGCTGCCCAGCGTGAACCTGATTGGCGGCAAGGCCAAGCAGTTCGACGATGGTCTGTACGCCGCAATCGACACCTGGGCCGTGCAGAATGACGAAGGCGGCGTGCGCGATGTCGAAAAGCTGGTGCGCCAGGTGCTCACCGAACTCAACCCCGGCGGCGAGCCCTACGCGTGGCTTTGGGGCAGTCTTGAGGCGGGCGGTTTGGCTTCGCCCGACGAACACACGCGCCGCCCTCCGCTGGCGGAGAAGTATGTGGCGGCGTTTCTGGCCAACGAAAGCGCCTCGACGCCCGTGGGTTTCTATGTCTGGAACGAAAATCTGCAGCGTGTGTTTCGTTTCCTGCGCTACCTGCAGCAGCCGATTCCTTCGCGCCAGTTGGCTGACGCAATTGCGCGCGTGGTCGGCGCCGACCCCGAATGGCGCTCCCAGTACCAGCGTATGCTGGAGCTGTACGCGGGCATGACCAACCCCTTTGTCGCGCTGAACCTGCTGGCGCTTGCGGACGCCGCCAACGTGGGCAAGTCGCTGGACGAGATCGCGAAAGCCGCAGGTGTGCGGCGCGCCACGGTTCATTTTCTTCCTTATAGCGACAATCGCGAAACAGCATTGTTCGAGCGGTTGTACCCGACAGGCGCGCCCGCCCACGCCGATTTGATGCGCGACTTCATCCGGGCGATTCGCGGCGGTACGCTTGAGCTGACACCGCGCGAGGGCGCGGGCTGGTACGAGTACCAGATCTATGCGCTGGAGACGTTTCTGCTGCCCGAGCGCGGCACCGAGCACGCGAAGCTGCTGCTCACGAAGCAGTACAAGCTGCGCATGCTGGAAGCGTTCAAGGCGATGGTGACCAAGACCCGCGAGACGCACATCCGGCAATCCGACCTTGCGGTTGGCTCAGCCGCGGCACCGCCCGCTGAGGGGCTTGCGCCGCGCTTGCGTTGCGAACCGAACCCCACCTACTACCTGCGCATCGCCCGCAGCTACGCCTTTGTCCAGAAGCTGCTGCTGTCCCAGGTACAGGACCTGAACGCCATCCGCGGCGCCCGCGAATCGGGCCCGCGCGGCTTGCCCCTGGGTGACGAGCTTGAGCACATGCGCATGCTGTTTTACGGCCTGCACCTCGTCAGCTGCGAAGATATCGGCATGGCAGCGCAGACCCTGCCCGGCGAAATCGACCAGCCGGACTACCTGCGCGTGCTCGCCAGCAAGTGGCTTGAGCAGTGGGAAAGCGATGTTGACTTGGCCGCCGACACGCGCGTGGCGGTGCCGGTGTACGTAATGCCCGGCGAGTACACGCGCTTCTGGTGCACCGTCGGCGTGCGGGCGATGAAGCTGACCGCAAGCTATGCCAAGGCACCGACGTGGCGGCCCATGGCCGCCGACGGTGCGCCAGCCGCCGAATGGACGGCCATGGAAAGCTGGCGTATGCAGGCCGGCAACTGGATCCTCCTGGGTGACGAGTTTGCCGAAGTCGAGCGGCAGGGCGACCTGCCATTGACGCGCAAAGAACTGCGCGACATCTGCAATCACCACGGCAGCAAGCAGGCCATCATCGAGGCGCTGCAACGCTAAGGCAGCGCCACCATGTGCAGCCGGCCGTCGCCGGTCAGCACCAGCAGCTCGCCACCCTCGGCTGCATGAAAGCAGGCGACAGCACTTGCCAGCGGCGCGTTGGTGACCGCGCGCAGCGAAAACTTCTCGCCCTCTTTGCGAAACCACGCGACGTGTGCTGCCGTCACGCCCGCCACCTGCCCTTGGCCTGTCAGTGCTGCACACAAAAAGTCACCGCGCGCGCTGACCATGCGGCTTTCGCAGCGCACCTCGCCGGGCGCCACCTCAATGCCGCTCCAGTACACCGAGCCGTGGTGCGTGCGGCCCGTGATCTCGAGTGCGCGCGCGGCGGTGCGCAACACGCTGCACGCAGCCCCGGCCACAAGGCCCTCGGCTTCCCAGTGCAGCGGTTCCTCGTGCATCGCGCCGCCCTCAGACCACAGGTGCAGCGTGCGGTATGCCACCAGCAGCAGGTCGGTGCGGCCATCAGGCTTGGAAATGAAGACCGCTGTGTGATACAGCGGCGAGGTGTCGTCGCCCGGATGTTCACGAATCGCCAGCATGCCCTCGCCCTGCACTACGCTGAGCGAGCCTTCGCTGACCAGCGCCGTGCTCAGACCGCGCTCCAGCACGCCCGAGCCCAGCAGCGCCGAATAGCCCGGCAGCAGCAGGTGTGCGCTGCCGCGCGAGAAGCGGCCGTCGCTGCCGCGCTGGAACGTGCTGAGCGCCCGGCCTGCGTCATCCTGTTGCAGCACCGCCACCTGCCGGGCACCGGCGTCGCAGGCCAGGCCCACCACCGGCGCGCCCTCGTCGCGCACCGGCTGTACGCCGCGCAGCGCCGAGAACGAAAACACGCGCCCGTCGCGATAGCCGACGAACAGTTCGCCCGTGCCTGCGGCAAGGCAGGCGGCGCTGACCTCGCCCTGAGAAATCGTAACCGTGCTGACCACGCCCGACGTGCGGGGGCCCTCAAGAGTCGGCTTGGGCGCGTGCTTCAGCGCATACTGGGCGTCGCTGATCAACGCGCTGCTCCAGGCCTTGCTCTCGAACAGGTGTTCCTTGCCTGTACGCTGGCGCAGCTTGTGCGCAAGCCCTTGCAACGCCCGGTCGCGCAGCCGCGCCTGAACGGCGCCCAGGGCTTCGCGCCGCGACAGGCCTGCCAGCATGTTGTAGTAGCCGGCGGCTTCACGTTCGCGCCCCGCCGGCGCGAAATAGCGGTCGGCCTGGTCGGTAAGTTCGATCAGCGCGTCGGGCCGCGCGCGGTCGGCGTGAACCACGGCCATGTGCACCGCGCACGGCACGGCGTCGGCGTGCGGGCGGGCTTTCCAGCCGCGCTCGAAGTGCGCAAGCGCCTCATCGGCGGCCAGACCCTTGCCCAGCAGCAACTCGCCTGCGGCGTGGTAGCGGCCGCGTTCACCCAGGTCGTTGGCAGCGCTGCGATACTCGCCCAGCGCGGCTTCTTCTTCGCCGACACGGCGCAACAGGTCGCCGGCATCGACGTGGCGGCCGATGCTGCGGTACAGCCGTACAGCTTCGTCAATTTCGCCGGCCAGCTCAAACGAGCGCGCGGCGGCGACCTTGTCGTTCAGCTTTTGCAGTTGCAGCACTGCCGCGTCGTGGTGCAGGCCGCCCTGGGTCAGCATCGCCGAGGCCAGGCGCCAGTCGCCCAACAGTTTGCCATAGATGAAGGCGGCGCGGCGGAAGTCACCATCGCCGCGGGCGGTCTCGGCGGCTTTGCGGTACTCGTTGACCAGGGCCGAGTAGACGTCGCGTTCGGTAAACCAGTTCGCGGCAGCCGAGCCCGAACCTGCCAGCACGTTGCCCAGCGAGTACGCAAGATTGTTGAACGGCAGGTTGGCGTTGCCCGCGGGCTGCGAGCCGCGGCCGGTGTCGCTGCTCAGTGGCAACGCGCGCCGCAGCGCTTCATCGGTGCGGCCTTCGCGAAAGCGCCGCAACAGGTCGCGCAGCGCGGCTTCCTGCTTGCCGAGCAGCCCCTGCGTGATCTTTGGCGAATCGTTCAGCCCTTTGCCGATCAGCTTGCCGCCCGCGTTCTCGAGGCTCTTCCAGCCCAGCGCCTTGCCAAGGCCGCTGAGTGCGCGGCCTGCCGTGAACTCGGCTTTGCCCTTCGCCGACTTCCCGGCGCCGGTTTCGTCAGGCTGCTGCTCCGGCTCGCTGATCTGTTCATTGCCCTGCTTGAGCACCTCGTCGGCATCATCCTGCGGCCGGTCCAGGATCAGGTCGGAGACTTCGTCCGCGCGCTGAGGCGGCTGGGGCAGCGGTTGCCAGTCGCGCCGACGCACCGCGGGTGGCGCCAGCAAAAGCGACAACTTCACGTGGCTTGACAGGTCAAGGGCCAACAGCGCGCCCGGCAACATCACGCCGCGCAGGCCCCGTGCCTCATCGCCCAGCAGGTTCGGCTCAAGTGCTGCGTCGATGGGCACAAACAGGCTCGGGCCCGCCTGGCGCAGGCGCAGCGCGCCGGCCAACCGCCGGTCGGCGGGCACATCGGGCCGCAGCAGCCAGCCGCCGTGCACACGGTAGATGCGGGGTGCGGGCTCGGTGGCGATTTCGGCCAGCACGGCCAGAACGGCGGCTGCATCGCCAGGGACGTACCAGGCCGCGCACTCGGTGGGCTCAGCGCGGCGCAGCGTGACGGGCAGGGTCAGCGTCATGTCCCCCTGCCTTTCACGGCGCCATGCAGCGCAGCCCCGATTCGTTGCAGGGCGCCGGGGGTGGTGGGGCCGCCTGTCACCGCCGACGGTCCATAGCGCGTGCCGTCGGGCAGCCACGCTGCGACGGTGCCGCGATAGATGAAGAACATTGCGACCAGCGTGTTGGCGCGGTCCAGCACCGCGACTTGGCCGTAAATGTCGCTCTGGAACGTCAGGCCGCCCGGCGACATCGCGTACTGCCGGAAGCGCTTGCTGTCGTAGCTGCATATGCCTGCCACGCCCCAGCGCGCGTGCACACGGCGCGGGTTCAGGGCCGCGCAATCGTGTCGCCGCTGGATGAAGGCGTTCACGTCCTGCTTGCCCTGCAAAAAACAGATTTCAAGGCGGTCACGGTCCCAGCGCACGAGGTGCGTGAACTTGCCGCCGTACACCGTGAACCAGTAGTCGCCCGCGTCGATCGTCAGCTCACTGTGAATGCGCGCCGGCATGGCTTTGGCGACCGGCTTCACGCCGACGTCAAGCTTCAGCACGCTGACTTGCGCGCTGCCGCCGCGCCATGCAAGCACGTTGCCGTCATCGCTGATTGACAAGCCCGGCGCGCTGTCCTGCGCCGGCAACTCGGCCCGCAGCTTCAACTGGCTGCCGGCGAACACCAGCACGTTCTGGTGCCCGTCGCGCGCGCAACGCACAGCCAGTGTCCCGCCGGCTGCGACGCCTTCCAGCAGGGTCGCGCCTGCCAGCAGCGGCTTGCCATCGGCCATGGGGCGGGCCGGGCCGGCGACCGACGCGGTGCCGCGAAACGCAAGCTCACCGCGACCGGGGTTCAAGATCGCAAACTGGCAGCCCTTGCCCGGGGGTGTGGGCGCGTGCGCCAGCGCGTCACCGCGCAGGCTGCGGTCGATGGCAACGTTCAAGCGCGGCGGCAACAACGACTCCTCGGCCTGGCGTGCCCGGGCCTGGGCCTCGAACACGCGGCCCTGCGCCGCGCCAACAGACGACGCGCCGGTGTCGAGGTCATAGACCACCATCCACGGGTCCACGTCGCCAAAGCCGCGCACCGCCACGCAATGCTGTTGCGGCAGGTACGCGACTGAGATCAGCGCGGGGTTGCCGCGATAACCCAGTGGCGCCAGCCTTACGCGGCGCGCCGCGACGTCGATGTGCGCCAGCACGAACTCGTTGCCCGCATACACCACCGCCACTCCGCCCCGCACGCCGCACATGGCCACAGCCTGGCACAGCGCCTCGCCCTTGTGCATGGGACGCGGCAGATGTGCAGCTGGACTGCCGTCGGTCGGCCACAGTTGCAGCAAACCGTGGGTGCTGGCCGTGACCAGCGCGCCGCCCAGAGTATCCAGCGCCATCGCTGACAGCGCGCCCGCGATGCCGAAGCGAAACGGCATCGGGATTGCCTCGAAGGGTCCCTGCCACGCGGCTTCCGCATCTGCGGGCGCAGGCGGTGACTGCTCGTCGATCGTGACGCGGAACTGACGCAGCGTGACCGGCGCGCCGCGGCGCAATTCGCAAAACTCGGCGTGACCCTGCTCATCCACACCCAGCGCGAACAGCCGCACGCCCGGCTGTGCGCGGCGTGCGGCGACGCGAACATCGTCTTCTGCCAGGCTCAGCCGATGGGTCAGCAGTATGACGTCGCGGGCTTCGTAGGTCGGCTCGCTCAGTGCCGTTTCCAGCGCGGCGCCGGGGTTGGGCGACAAGTCGCTGGCCTCGAGAAGGGGGCCGAGTGCGTCCTGCTCCGGGTCTACGGGCCGGCCGTGGCTGCTGGTTGCCGCGAACTGTACCGGCACGCCGCGCCGCGATGCAACTTTGCCGAACGCAACGGCCGCCGCGGCCAGCAGCAGGCGAGTCTCGCCCCAGGTGCGCACGCCCTGGTCCAGCACGACCAGAAGGTCTTCGCGCACCTGCGACTGCGGCTCTTCGCGCTGCCAGTAAAGCAGCTCGTTCTCGGCGTAGCGGCGCAGGAACTCCAGTTCGTCACCCGCGAACTCGCTGAACAGAATCTGGTCCGGGTGGCCGCGGTTGGTCACGCTGGCGTACCCGCCCACGGGCAGCTCGCTGCGCGCGGCGCGCCTGGGCGGCAGGGTCAGCGCGCTCACCATGCGGTCCACGAAGGGCGCGACGCCGGCCAACCTTTTGCGGCGCAGCGCTTCTTCCAGCGCGGCCGCCAGCGTGCGCCGAGGCGGCGGGGGCGGCTCGGGCAGCGGCGCACGAAGCGCGACTTTGCCGCGGCCGTGCCGCAGCCAGTGGCGGACGTCTTCGGGCGTCATCGCCTCAAGCATCTGCCGCAAGTGGGACTCGAACTGGGCGGGCAGCAGCGGTGGCGTTTGCGCGGCGCGGGACAGCCAGTGCAGCTCAGCCAGCTCGGCGGGATGGCGCAGCACCGAGGCCAGCGCGCGCACCGGCACGTCGCCCGGCGCCCGCGGCAACGCACGCGTCAGGTCGGCGAACAAGGCACCCGCGTTGCGGAAGCTACCGCCGGCTTCGCGCCACGCCGCTTGAAGGGCTTCGTCCTGTCGCAGCAGCAGCCACAGAAAGTGCAACGCGAACGCAAAGTGCGTGGGCTTTTCGCGGCCAGCCGCGCCCTCAAGAAACTGGGCCAGCGAAGCCGACAGGGCCAGCGTCTCATGCTGCGAGGACACGGCGTCGCACTCGCCTGTCCAGTGCAATTCGCCGACGCGCTGCATGTACTGGTGCGGGATCAGCAGGTAGTCGAAGTAGCTCACGCCGCCCCCAGCCGCACTGAGGCGCGTGTAAGGGGCGCGAAGGCGTTCAGGGGCACGATCTCGTGCGCAGCTTGCGTGGCAATCGCAAGGCAATCGCCGGGGACTTCCAGTGCATCGAGGAGCGTGCTCTCGGGCAGGTCGGGGCGCGGGCCGAATCCCAGTGGCAGCAACAGCCGCTCGCCCCAGAAGCGTCGCCCGGGAATCGTGGGAAGTTGGTGGCCCATCACCAGCACCGAGCCGCCGCTTTGTGCACCGCTCAGTTGCTCAATGCTGCGCTGCGGCGACATGTCAGCCCACGCGGCCAGGTCGGCCGTGCTGCAGAACAACGCGCTGGTCGGCTGTGGCGCGGTGAACGGCACAAGCGAAAACGCGACAGCAGCGGGCAGCGCAGGCACCGGGATCGCTTGCGCCGAGGAAGCGGGCAGCAGCACCGATTCCAGGGGCACGAAACCGTCGCCGGGAACGCCCGAGGCATGAATCAGGCGGCCGCAGCGGCGCCAACCGTCGCCCGCGGGTTCAAAGAACTCGGCGCCGGGGGCTTGCAGCAATGCGCGGACCACATCGGGCCCCGGCGCATCCCAGCGCACCCAGACAGAGGACTCGTCAAGCCTGATGAGGATGCGGCGTTCGCCACGCAGGCCGGCCAGTAACGAAAGCGCTGGTGCGGGTAGGCGCGCGAGTGCGGCGTCTGCAAGTCGGCCGCGCATGTCAGCCCAGCCTCTCGATCAACGATCGCGCGCGTGTCAGCAACTGGTCGCGGGCCGCGGGCTCGGGCACCCACGCAAGCTGGTCGGCGATGCCATACAGCCGCTCTTTGGCGCGGGCGATGCCGCTGAGGCTCAGGCCGCCCTGGTTGATCTGGGTATCCAGCGACTCGATTTCGCGGGCAACGTCCTCGGCGTCGACGCGGTCGCCTGCGCGAGCCAGCGGGTGCGCCGCTTGCGACTGCACCTGCTTCAGTATGCCGTCGACCAGCGCGCGCAGCGGCCCGATCTGTTCCTGCCGGTCCCACACATAACGCAGCACCCACAGGTCGCCGGCGTCGGCGGCCATGCGCCCGCACAGCAGGGCTGACGCAGCCAGCAGTTTCTGGACTTTCACGGCGCGGCGGTCGCTGAAATCGACACCCAGGTCGCGCAGCTTGAACACCGCGTCGGCGTATGGCTCCAGCGCTCTGGACAGGTCAACCTGCCACAGCAATGCCGCCAGCGCGCGCAACTCGTCGGCGCTTACGGCGGGTGCCTGGTCGGCAGGCCGCTCAAGATCCCACCCGGCGCGCAGCAGCTCCGGCATGCTTTCGCGCGGCAGGTTGCCGACATGGCAGCGCAGCAGGAACCGGTCAAACAAGGCACCCAGCGCGTCATCTTCGGGCAGTGTGTTGCTGGCGCTGAACAACGACAGCAGCGGCAGCCGGTGCAGTTCGGCGCCGCGCCGGTAGGTGCGTTCGTTCAGCACGGTCAGCAGGTTGTTCAAGATCGCGCTGTTGGCATTGAAGATCTCGTCCAGAAACGCGAACTCGGCCTTGGGCAGCATGCCGTCGGTGATCGTGGCCACTACGCCATCGCGCAGCCGTGCAATATCCACCGGCCCGAAGATCTCATTCGGCTCGGAAAACCGCGTCAGCATGTACTCGAAATAGCGCGAATGCAGGGCACCGGCAAAGTGGCGGATCAGCGCAGATTTTGCCGTGCCCGGCGGCCCCAGCAAAAACAGGTGCTCGCCGCCGACCACCGCAAGCGCAATCAACTCAATCACTTCGTCGCGGCCGACGAAGCGGCGCTTGAGCGGCGTGATGACCTGCTCTCGCAGGCGCTTTGCGACTTCGAGTCCCATGGCAACAGTCTCCGCATGTGCGGCGTGCTGTCCAGATGCCGCCCGCGGTTACAGGCGTGTCCCGAGCCACGCGCGGCAATTCTTCTTCTGCAGCGCGGTCTGGGTTTTGCGGCGGCTCAAAACCAGCTTGCCCTCGGGTTGGCTGGCAGCCGTCACCTGCGCCGCTACCAGCCGTTCGCGCCGGAACAGCGCCAGCTCAACGCGCTCGCCGGCCTTTAGCTCTTTCAGCCTCTCGTCGATCGACTTGCCGTCTACCCTGTGTCCGTTGACCGCGATGATTTCGTCGCGCGGCTGCAGGCCGGCCTTGCGGCCCGGGCCTTGCGCGTGCACGGCGCTGACCTTGGCGCCGTCGAGCTTGATGCCCAGGTCGGCCTGCACGCCGGGCTTGTCGCGCTTGAACTCAAGGCCGTAGACGTCAAGAAACTCATGGTAATCGAGTTCGCGCGTACCGCGCACATGGTCGCGCCAGAACGCCGTGAAACGTGTGCCCGCAACTTCTTCGCACAGGGCCTCAAAGCCGCGCTCGGGAAAGCCCGGCTTGGGCCAGCCGTGGCGCTTCATGGCCAGGCGCATCACGTCGTCCAGCGACTTGCGGCCGGCGGTGGCTGCGCGGAGTTTTGCATCCAGCAGCAGGCCGACCTGCGCGCCGCGCGAGTAGTAGCTCACGCCGGTGTTCAGGTAGTTCTCGTCGGCCAGGTACAGCTTGGTCCAGGCCAGCCAGCTCGCGTCTTCGAGGTTCATGACCTTGCGGCCGGGGCGCGCATCTTCGCGCTCGATCAACTCCGCGTACGATGCCAGCAGTTCGTTCTCAGGTGTGACGCCGGCGCGCGCGCACCACAGGCGCTCGTAGTACTGCGTGAGGCCCTCCATCACCCACAGCGCCTTGGTGTGCTGCTCGCGGCTGTAGTCGAAGGGGCCCAGCACCGCGGGCCGGATGCGCTTGACGTTCCAGACGTGAAAGAACTCGTGGCTCACCAGCCGGATGAACGACTGGTAGTCGGCCTCTTTCTTGAATTTCCAGCTTTTCCAGCCGCAGACGCAGCTGTTCAGGTGCTCGAGGCCGCCACCGCTGTCGGGCGTGATGTGGTGGATGAACAGGTAGTAGTCGTAGGGCAGGCCGCCCATCGCGTCGGCTTGCACCTGCACGATCTTCTGTGTGTCGGCCAGAATGCGCTTGAGGTCAAAGTTGCCGTAGCCATAGACGGCGACGTCATGCTTCACACCGTCGACATGGAAGCTGCGCACTGTGTGGGTGCCGACCTCAAAGGGCGTGTCGCCCAGCAGGTCATAGCTTGCCGCCACCCAGGTGTTGGGTCGGCCGGCCACCGCGGGCAGGCTGGTGGCAACCTTCCAGCCGCGCAACGGCTTGATGGTGACCGTGTACGTGCAGTCCGCGGGCAAGCCACGCGGCCCCTCAATGTAGGGAAACAGATTGGTGCCGAGAAAGAAGCCGTGGGTGTCATCCAGGTGCGGCGTGCGCACGGAGAGTTCGTCGGCGTAAAGGGTGTAGCGTGCCTTGAACTTGCCGCCCTTGATGGCGCTGATTTCAAAGCGCTGCTTGTCCAGCAACTCAGAAGTGCCGCCGCGCACGCTGAAACTGCTGACATTCTTGGCAAACTCTCGCAGTTTGTAGCTGCCGGGCGTCCAGGCCGGAAACGCAAGCACCGCGCGGTCGTCGGCACCCTCGACAGTCGCCTCGACCACAAAGGTGTGGCTGGCGGGGTCGGGCATCGACACGCTGTAGTGCACGCTCAGGCCTGAGGCAGGCGACGCCTGGACTCGGCGACGGGCTTGCGGCTTGGCCTTGAAACCGGCTTCGGTATGGCTTGCGCGTTCGGCCATAAGAGACTCCAGCGACGAATCTATCAAGCGCGGGCGGCTGCGGTACTGCGCGCGAACTCAATGGCAGCGAGATATCCCTGCGCGGCGCGGTCCCACGTAAACAGCTTGGCTCGCTCGCGTCCTGCCTGGCCCATGCGCTTGCGAAGGTCGGCGTCGCCCAGCAGTTTGCGCAGGGCGGCAGCGATGTCGGCGGTCATGGTTTCGCCGCGCGGCACGATGATCGCGGATTGCTCAGACACCACTTCGGCGTTGCCGCCGCCGGCGCTGGTGATGACTGGCAGGCCGGCACCCTGCGCCTCGATAAACGCATTTCCGAAGGCCTCAGGGTACACCGGCGTAAGGCAGAAAATGTCGGCGTTGCGGTACAGCCAGCGCCAGCGCGCCCCGGTGACCAGCCCCGGCAGCAGGCACCGGTCTCTCAGCCGCATGCTCGCGTGGCGCTCGTGCACCCAGTCTTTCTCGCGGCTGCGGCCGTCGCCGGCCATCACCGCGAACCAGGGCAGGTCTTGCAGTGTGTCCAGCGCCTGCATGACGCGGTGCTGGCCCTTGGCTTTGCGCAGCATTCCCATGCTCAGGATCAGCGGCACGCCCGCAGGCACTCCGGGCAGGGGATCAACGTCGCCATCGAACACGGTCGGGTCGAACCCGTTGTGCACGGCAAAAAAGCGTTCGTTGCGCTCAAGCTTCAGGTCGCGGCACCATCCGGCAACCTCGGTTTCGCTGATGCCGACGAACGCGTCGCCGGCGCGCACGACTGCCGCCGCGTGCTCGTACTTCCAGTTGCCGGGCTTGTGCGACAAGCGTGAACGCGGGTTGAGGACAAAGGGCACACCCGTGCGGTCACGAAACAGCGTGGCGGCTGCTCCTACCCAGATGCCCATGGCCAGCACGCAATCAATCGGGTCGCGCCGGTGTAGCGCGTGCAATTGCCGGGCGCAGAAGCGGTGCCGGCCATAGCGCACCGGAATGACTTTCCAGGTGTAGCGCGCGTGAAGCACGTCGCCGACCCCGTCTACGGCTTCGGTGCGCGTGCGGGGGCCGAGATTCAGAATCGTCACGCGCACGCCAAGGCGCACCAGGGCGCGCGCAATCTGGATGGCCGAAAGTCGCGGCCCGCTGGGGTCTTTGTGAAAATGCTCGGTGAACATCGCGACATGCATGACCGCAGAGTGTAAACCCCAACCCGGGGATGGCATAGTGCGCCCAGCGCACCCGGACCGGAGTACCGTGATGACGGACACGAAGACACCAGAAAAGAAGAAGGGGCTGCCTGAGGGCAGCGAAATGCTGATCCTGGCGATCGGCTTGGCCATCGGCGTGCTGGCGCTGATGATTCTGATGAAGACCCTCGCCCCGGCGTAGCGGGCGGCGGCCAAACCCATTCACGAGTCTGCATGCCCAGGCTAGCATCACGGCATGGCGTGCCCCAAGTGCCGATTTGTCGGCGGCGAAATCCTTCCTGATGCCACGCGGCGTTGCGCGTCGTGCGGCTATGTCTACCACGAGACGCTATCGTTCCCGCAGGCGCCGCATCGCGGCCCGGCGGCCGCTGCGCCCACCGCGCGCAAGCCGGCTGCCGTGATGGTCGTAGTGTTGGCAGTCGGGGTTATCGTGGTCGCGGGGGTTGTCGTGGCGGTGCTTTCGGGCACGGAGGCGCCTTACGCCCATGATGACCCGTCGCCCACGCGCCCCGACCTGCGATCGAACACATCGGCCCCCGTCATCCCGGAAGTGCCGCGGATTGAGCTTGTCCCCAACTCGCGCGAAGGCACGTACGGCAGCAGCCGCTTTTTCCTGGTCGAGTGCCGCAACCCGGGGCATGCGACCGTGTACTTTCCGAAAGTGACGATCACCTTGACTGCACCCAACGGGAACGTGCACACCCGCGCCGAAGGCTTTGCCGTGGGCTACACCATCCCGCCGGGCAAGACTGCGGTGATGCTGGTGATGTTCCGCGGCAATCCGGAGGGGAAACCTACGTTCTACACATCTGTCACCGGCCGCAGCTACTCAAGTGCCGCCAAACCGCACGAGCTGACCGTGCTCGACATCAAGGAAGTTGAGGGCAAGTACCTCACCGGCGACCCGGCGCTTGAGGTGCGTGTGCGCAACCCGCTGCCCACGCCGGTGGACGGCATTGTGGCCATGGTGATCGGCCGTGACGCGGCAGGACAGGCCGTCACATACTCAAACCACGCCGAAGTTGCCCAGAGGGAACTGCCGCCCCGCGGCACCACCACCGTGCTGCTGCAAACGCATCCCTGGCGCATTGAGGACCCCAAGACTTGGGACGTGCGCGTGTACGCCAAGGACGCGAAATAACCAGGCAGCCGTTGGTGTTTTGCCTGAAAGAAAGGAACCCCATGCAACCCGAAATCGGAATCGACGAAGGCCAACGCAAAGCCGCAGCCAAGGGGCTGTCACGGCTGCTCGCCGATACCTACACACTGTACCTCAAGACCCACAATTACCACTGGAACGTCACCGGCCCGCACTTTCAGCAACTGCACCTGATGTTCATGGAGCAGTACACTGAAATGTGGACTGCCGTGGACGAAGTGGCCGAGCGCATTCGTGCTTTGGGCGAGTTCGCACCCGGCGGCTACAAGCAGTTCGCCGCGCTGACCAGTATCAAGGATGACGAAGGCGTGCCGGCCTGGAAAGACATGGTCAAAAACCTGGTAGCAGGCCACGAAACAGTGATTCGGACGGCCCGCGAACTGCTGCCGATCGCCCAGAAAGCCGGCGACGAAAGCAGCGCGGCCCTGGTAGGCGACCGTCTGCGCATCCACGAAAAGACAGCCTGGATGCTCCGCAGCCTGCTTGAGTAGGCGTGCCAAGGCAAGCCAATGGGAAGCAATCTGATTCAACTGCCCCGCCGCAGTTTTCGCTATCGTAGACGGCGAAGGTCAATCTCCGCCCCGACCAAGACCACGAGTTTGTCACGGGGTTGCAGGTGCCAAGACGGACCGTTGAGCCCCGCGCTCGTTGACAAAGTCGCGGGCCTGGCCGCTGGCAGGACGCTCACCAGCCATGCGTATGAGCCGGCCTCATTCGTGAGCAGCAGTTCTTCTTGCGATTCCGGGTTTCCGTCTTTATCAATGAAGTTCTGGTGCCCGCTCTGATACGCGAGGTTGAAGTTTCGTTCTTTGCCCCGTGTCAGCACATACACACGCCGGAAAAATAGCGGCATGCCGCATTGGCTTGTCCAAACCGGGGCACTGATTCGTTCCAAGTCGCATTCTGCGCGTAACACGTTGTTAGCTACGCTCAGGGTGATCATCTTCTGTCCATACGCTGCGTTCTCATAGATCAGGCGCACCCGGTTTTCGGACTGTTCGAACTCAATGAGCCGGGTTTCGGCCTGGGCGGCTTCGCGATAGGGCGGGTTGCTTAAGTGAAGTGCAAACAAGCCACCCCACCCCGCATTGTGATACTCGAACAAGGGGTTTGCGCGCAGAGCCGGCTCCTGAGCGCCCTTCCAGAGCACGCTGCTGAACATGCCGTGATGATGCTCTACCGTCAGGTCAAAGTTGCCGACGCGCAGAATTTCTACGGCCGGCCGTTCTACCGAGGGCGCGTTCACAAGTGGTTCAACCGGCGCACCGTTTTCATTCGGCAGTGGCCGACCGACGACCACGAACCAGATTCCCAACACTGCAACGGCCGCGGCAGCGGCGCCCATGGCGGCGCCAAAGAGCTTAGGAATGCGTGCAAAAGGATGAATCGCCGCCGGGGCGGGTGGTCCTTCGCAACCTTCGTGCGTTGGATTGTCGGAGACACTCTCCGGCTCGCGCGCGAGTTGCGCGGCTTCGTGCTCGAGCACGCCCATCACGGCGTCGCGAAAGCGCGTGATCGCCTCCCGCGAGCCAAGAATCAAGCGCAATTCTGAGCGCGACAGCGCAACGCCCCCGCCCCGGCGAACGAAACTTCTTGCATACAGGTCAAGCAACTGCCGCTGCTCGCCCGTCAGCGGCGCGTCGGCGGATGACAGCTCGCGCTCAGCCAGGTCAGCCAATTCTTCGTCGTCCAACGTCAACCGGGCGCGAAGGCAGAATAGGGACCCGTCGGGGTCATCCGCCAGTGCGGCAAACCACCCAGCAGCGCTCGTGTCACCAGTCATGCCGTGCCCCAGTGCGAATCGAAGCGCTGAACCGGGGAGACTTCGGGCAGATAGACCTCGGCCGGCCACCCGATTTCTGGATCATGGGCCGTGTAGCGCCATGCCGACCATCGTACAAACTCAAGAAAGTCAGGCATGCGGTGCGGTTGCCAAGTCATCCACAGGTGCCGCAGGCGGAACCGCTTCCGCTTTCCGGCGCCGCCAGTCTTCTGGTCGTCCATGTAACGTGACCGCTCCTGCCAGAATCGCTTGAGAAAGCGGCAATGCTCTGCGTCGCAGGCTGCGTCTCCCACGGCGCGGCGGATGCCTTCCCGCGCTGCGAGTTCACTAGGCTCAAAATACGTCGTTAGGAACACCGAGTATGCGTAATCATGCGTATCATTCTCACGACTGTAGCCTTTCCAGGCGACCGGAAACACTACCGGCGGCAAAGCCTTGCCAGGCCAAAGGCCCGCCGCCACGCGCCAGACAACGGCGGTAAGCTCTTGGCTTACAAGAAGATCAGCACACCGGTACTCTGGCACGATCGGCAGTTGTGTGCGAAATTCGCGGCAATTCAAAATCAAGTCAGCGCCCCTGACAAATCAGCTGGCCACACGGGCGCAATTCCCGGACCCCGAGCCCGCTACACCCGTCCAGCCAGCATGTTGCAGGCTAAAGTGCCCAGTGTCATCAGGAAATTAGGAGTGCGTGGGCCCAGTCCGAACGATCAGGACCCAAAACGGACACGGTTAGTTCCAAACACTGCACAGGCTCCAACAAGTCAGTCGGGTCGCCAAGGGCTCGGGAATTGTCCAATCATACAGGACAATGGAGCGGAAACATCACAATCATACCACACGCCCCAATCGCACATGCTAGGCTTTAGGAAATTCAGCTATCGCGTTCGTCTAAAGGTGCAACTCTTGGGCCTTTCAGGAGCAAACATGCCTTCGTTGCGACTGTTGTTGGGATTGACCTTCCTGTCGGTCCTCATTCTCCAAGAACTGTCCGCCGTGCCCGCATCAGGGGTCGTTGCAGATCATTCGCAGCCGGACAACAGCGTGTTCCGCGCTCGGCAAATTGGCGACGAGCTTTGGCACGCGATTGAAACAGATACCGGCTATACGCTGTTGCGTGACAGCAGCGACTGGTGGTGCGTTGCCGAGAAGCAGGGCGACGGGACGCTCGCCCCCGGCGCCACACGATATAGTGGCACTGTGGCGCAGGGTACAGCAATGCACCTGCGTCCTGATGCGCATGTGCTTGAGGCGCTTCGCGCAGCTGCCCAACCTACTGGCGGCGGGCCAATTGCGGCTTGGCAGCCCTGGGCGCCTGGAGTCGCGCAGAAACCAGTAGGGACACGCCCGGCACTAGTGATCCTGGTGGCATTTGCGGACCGGTCGCTTACGATCTCGGACTCGGCTTGGTCGGGCATGGTGTTCGGGGCAACGAACTCTGTTGCACACTACTTTAGTGAAGTGTCGGCGGGCCAGTTCACGCTGTCCATGGCGTCAGAAACTTCGGGCACGACTAATGATGGAGTGGTTCGTGTGACGCTGTCAAGCAACCACCCCAACACGGCATCATCAGGAGGCGCGGCGAACCTTCAGGCGGCAAGGGATGCATTTATTGCCAGCAATAGCGTTGTTGACTATAGCGTCTTCGACACGAACTCGGATGGAAGTGTTGGAACCACCGAGTTGGCGATATTTGTCGTGTTTGCCGGATTCTCGACAGCGGGGTCGGGCACTCAGTCGCCGAGCGTCTGGCCTCACCAGAGGACCGGGGGATTTGGAGTTGGTCCCATTTTGGACGGCGTAAGCGTTTGTTCTTTCTACGGATTCGCGGATGTGCGATCGTGCGGATTTACCACCATGGGAGAACTCCTTTCAAATCCAATTGGAGGAAGCACCGGTCAGCAACAGGAGACAATGGGCACTCTTTGTCACGAGTACGGCCACGAGATGGGCTTGCCTGACCTGTATGACACAACCCAAGTGTCAGAAGGGCTGGGATACTTCTGCCTGATGTCAGCTGGAAGTTGGAACCTGACATCCGGACCGGCAGGTACGTCTCCGGCTCATCCTAGCGCTTGGTGCCGCTGGCAGCTGGGCTGGGCGACAATGGTAGATGCCACTGTCGGAGGGAACAGTCTTGGAGATGCGGCGACCGCTGCCGCTGGGGGTAAGCTGCGGCGTGTGCGTATCTCGGGCAATGACAGCGAGTTCTTCTTGATCGAGAATCGCAATGGCAGTGGGTATGACGCAGGTTTGCCATCGTCCAGTGGAACTCGCGGTTTGCTTGTCTACCACGTCGACCACACCCGCTCAGGAAACACCGACGCAAGCCGTTATCTTGTCGATCTGGAAGAAGCTTCGTCCGTGCAACACCTTCAGGCCGGCACAAACACAGGCGATGGCGGCGACTACTGGCGGTCCGGTACGCAGACTTCATTTTCCAACACGTCTACGCCGGACAGCAAAGAGAATAGTGGGCAGAGCACCGGCATTTCGATCTCTTCAATCAGCGCGGCGGGTGCGACGGTCACCTTTAACGTCAGCTTTGTTCCAAGGGCTGACGTGCAGCGGCCGACCGGCGTGTCCATCATCGATGGCGGCACGGATACTGTGATTGGCGCGGTGACCGGGACAGGCTCTGTGCTGACATATACAGTTGCAAATCTGAGCCTTGGAGCGAGCTTGGATGTTACGGGCTCATCTCTGTCGAACTTTCTGAATTGCACCGCCATTGTAAGCGCGTCGCCATTCCCCGTTACTCTGGTCCCCGGCGGGCAGGCGACCTTCGATGTAACCGTTACGCCCGCCGCCGCCGGCCTGTTTGGATTTGATCTCTCCCTGGCGACCAACGACACGGACCGCAACCCGTACAATGTCTCGGTTAGCGGCACGGTCGGGCCCCAGATCAGCATTTGCCGACCAGTTGGTACGACGATCCCCAATGGCGGCACCGACGTCATTGCCAATGCTGTAGTCGGCTCTCCGATGCCGATTACTTATACAATCCTGAACTTGGGCAGCGCGCCGTTGACAGTAAGCAGTGCTTCGGTCACCGGCACGACGAACTGCAGCGTCACTTTGACGGGCGCGTTTCCCAGTGTACTTCAGCCGTTGACCGGCCAGATGACTTTTCAAGTGATAGCAACTCCCGTGGCTGCAGGGCAGTTTGATTTCAACATCGAGGTCCTGAGCAGCGATACGATCCGCAACCCGTACGACTTTTCTGGCGTTGGCGCTGCTATGGTAGCACCCGACATTGACGTCCGCGGTCCGGCCGGTGCGTCGATTCAAAACAATGCAGCTGAGACACTCACGGGCGCAACCGCCGGGTCGACCCGCTTTTACAACTTTACGATCGTGAATACTGGAAGTGATGATTTAACGATTGGCGTTGTCACAGTCCGCAATCCGGTGTTCTGCACAGTGAGTATCACTGCCGCGCCTGCTACGACCCTTCTGTCACCTTCCGCGCAAACGTTCTTTTCGCTCTCCGTTTTTACACCGGCTGCAGCGAACTACAGCTTCGAGATCGAGGTCATCAGCACTGATCCTGATGAGAACCCGTTTGTGATCTTTGCGTCGGGAACAGTGGGCAGTGGTGGAAGTGGCGGGGGCGGAAGCGGTGGTAGCGGCGGAGGCGGGTGCGCCGTGAACCCGGGCCATTCAGCACATAGCCTGTCGGGGTGGCTGGCCTTGCTTGCGGTGTTGCTAGGAATGATCAGACTCCGCAAACCGGGGTCTGGATTGTTCCGGGCCAAGCTACCCACCTTCATGAGGGTCAAAGAGTTAGGGACTGCAACGCGGTGCCAGGTCACTGTTGACCCACGCGCGGTCACGTCTGCGCATCCACGAAAAGACAGCCTGGATGCTCCGCAGCCTGCTTGAGTAACCAATCGCGGTGGATGTCGCACCTCGTGGTACACTTCGGCCATGGATGCGCCAACGCACGTTCATGGCCGTGGCACGGCGCTCAACCCGGCGAACCGGTTTGAGCGTTTGCACGTCGCGCTCGACCCGGAGTACTTTGACCCGGACGAGCCCGCCCCCGCAACCGAGCTTTACTGGGACGACACCAGGTCCATCATCTCGCGCCACAACTTCCCGGACTTTCCCTTTGAGGCCAGCATCAACCCCTATCGCGGCTGTGAGCACGGTTGCATCTACTGCTACGCGCGGCCTTACCACGAGTTTCTGGGCCTGTCGGCGGGCATCGACTTTGAAACCAAAATCTTCGTCAAGAAGAATGCAGCCGCGCTGCTGCGCGCCGAGTTCATGAAACCATCGTGGCGCCCCAAGCCCGTGGTGCTCAGCGGCGTGACCGACGCCTATCAGCCGATTGAGATCAACCTGCGTGTGACGCGCAGCCTGCTGGAGGTGTTTGCCGAGTTTCGCAATCCCGTGGGTTTCATCACCAAGAACGCGTTGATCTGCCGCGACCTGGACTTGCTGGCTGAGCTGGCGCGGCACAATGCGGCATCGGTGACGTTTACGATCGGGATGCTGGACGAGGACATCCGGCGCAAGATGGAGCCGCGAACCAGCACGATTGCCAAACGCTTTGAGGCGTTGCGAAAGCTGGCCGACGCGGGCGTGCGCACCAGCATCAACCTGGCGCCGGTGGTGCCCGGCCTGACCGACCAGGACATTCCCGGCATTCTGGCCCGCGCGCGCGATTGCGGTGTCGGACGGGTGAACTGCGTGCCGATCCGCCTGCCGGGCGCGGTCAGCGAGTTGTTCGAGCAGTGGCTGGCCGATCATTTCCCAGGCCATAAAGAGAAAGTGCTTAAGCGGATTCGCCAGATGTACGGCGGTGAGCTGGATGACCCCCGCCCGCTGACCCAGCGCATGAACGGCGAAAGCGCGCTGGCGGCGTCGATTCAGCGGCTGTTCGAAGTGGCCTGGCGTAAAGCCGGGTTCTCGGATCAGCCGCGCCCGCCCCTGAACACCGAAGCGTTCCAGCGCCCCGGCCAGACGCGGCAGTTGTTTCGGTAGTGTCGAGTGGAGGCGACGGGCGCCAAAGAATCCGCGTGTTTCGTCAAGCCGCCGTGACTACAATTTCAATCCCTGCAACCCCTTTCTGGAGTCGAGTATGAAGTGCCTCGCGATTTTGGCCTTGGCGTTGTGTTGCGGCGCGGTCTATGCCCAAAACCCGACCATTGCGGTCACGGCACAAGGGGGCCAGACCGTTGCCTTCAACGGCACCGTCAACATGGTCACCGGCTCGACGCTGAACTCGGCGGACATTGACATCAATGTCGGTCACCCTACGCCCGGCACGCCGGTTTCGATCTCGGCGTCGATCACGAATCTTGCTGCTGCGGTCAACTGGAGCACGGTTGAGTTCTCGCGCGCCGCGACGCCTACGCCCTACCAGCACGAGGTGCTGTCGCCCACCGGCACATTCGGCGCGGCGGGCACCGTGCATGTTGTGACGCTGACCGTGTCTGACGGCGCCAACACCGCGCAGTGGCAGTTCAGCATCTCGGTGAATGCCAGCGGCGGCGGAGGGGGTGGTGGAGGCGGCAGCGATGGCGGCGGTGGCGGTTGCGCCGCAGGAGCACCGGTGCTGCCTTTTGCACTGGCCGTGGCAGGTGGCCTGGTCGCGTGGCGCCGCCGTCGTCGACGCGACAAGAACTGACGCTCATTGCTTGACGACAAACTTGACTTTGTACGTCAATTCGAACGGCTCATCGATGAACTTGACGTAAACGATTAACGTAAGTCGAACTTCCCATTCGCCGGCTTGGGCGTAGTTGCCTGACAGCGAAATCTGGCTCGAGTGCACGGTGCAGCCGACACCCGGAGGGAGTTGCTTGCTGACTTCTTCCAAGTCAGGCCACCGGATCTTTTCAACTTTCCATTCGCGTGAATCGTTCCAGTTGTCGGGCTTTTCAATCACAAAGTGAAAATAACCTTTCGCTTGGTGTTTGACGTAAGTGTGCACTTCCGAGGCGGACAACGTGTTCCAAACAATCTTGCCGACAGAAGCGGGGCGCTCTAGATTCGGTATCGCGGCCGCGGCGATCGTGAACTCTATCGGATAACTGTAATCATGGTTCGTGCCATGCAGGCATGCGATGAGCCTGAGTTTTAGCTTGTACTCGCCGGGCGCGGGCGCGCTGCCGATGAATCCAGGCGTGGGGCCGTCAAGGTCCTCGGCGTTGATTTCACTCTTGGACATCCAGTCTGGCACTTCGTCAGCCGCAATCACAAACGTGTCATACTTGAGGTCGGCTAGTCGCAACGCCTGATATACGCATGCAATGCGCAGTCCGACGTGAGTGTCAATATGCGTGGTGCCTGCGGCTGCTACAGGCGTTTCTTTGATCGACCAGTGCTTGTATGAGTATGTTCTGCCCTCAATGCTGGCGACCTGCTCCGGCATCGGTTTCACTGTCACTTGGGCATCAGTGACGGCAGACCGGCCTTCCGAGTCGTGGACGGTGACTTCGAACCGATAGTCGCCCGACGCGGTTGCCTTGCCCCGCAGGCTGTACGTCTGGTAAGGGAGGCTGGGAGGCTGCGAAGATGTGTTTGATCGCCGAGCGTCAATGACGGTGCCAAGTCCCGCAGGTACGTTGCCATTCAACTTGATGTCGTACGGAGGCGTCCCGCCCTCGACTCTGCAACTGACGAATTCGCATTCGCTTGCCTCGTAGAGCAGCCGCTCCGATGTGCACCGAACCACCAATGGGTTGATACCCCGCCCTTTGTCAGACAAGCGCATATTCTCAGCAAAGAACTCGAACGAACTCGAGTGCTCGCCTGAAGCCACGATCCAGAGCATTTCATGCGCCTGAAAGAGCAGAATCTTGATGCGCCCATTTGCCATCTCGCCGTACCTGCCAGGTAGGCCTTGATGGCTTTGCGATTCAGACTTTGTAACTGATGCCTGAGCTTTGTCCGCAAAGGACAACATGAATTCATTCAGGTCCACGTGCATGCCACCAGGCTTGTTGTGTGGCACCCACACCACCTCCCAAAAATTGCGCCCGTCCTCATAGCGCACTCCGCGCACGACAGGGCCGGCAGCAGGCGCCTTGTTGAGCACGAGAGGGTGACCGGGGAACTTGGCCGAGAAGTTACCATCGGGATCATTGTAAGTGCGCCACTCACTTGTAGGCACGGCTCGGCCACCCGCTTCACTTCCACCAGCAGTTGGCTTGGGTAGCAACCAAATCCCGACCCCAAACAATACCAGCACGATCAGTCCGGCCGCGCCCGCCAGCAGGCCAATGGCCCAGCCTGGCATGCGCCTGGGCGGCGCAGGCGGCATGTTGTACCCGGGGGGTGGCTGCATGGCGGGGTACGCCAGAGGCGAGTGCTGTGACGGCGCATATTGCGACGACGGCGGCGGGGCCTGGTAGTAAAACGGCGATTGTTGAGGCATCGCCGGCTGCTGCCACGCCATGGCGGGCGGTTGTGCCGGGATTGCGTAGTCCGGCGTCGGATTGGACGCGGCAGTCTGCGCTGACCCCGGTGCCGGTGGCTGCTGAAGCGGCTCTCCAGTGCGCCGGTCTATGACGGCTTGGCATTGGGGGCAGGCGATACTGGCGCGAAAGTAATCGTCCGGTGCGGAAATCGTGTGTCCGCACTGGAAACAGTTGTGGACGCGCTGTGCCATTGCGCCAAGGAGTATCGGTTAGGCCCCAAGCCTTGTCAGCAGAAATCAGTTTTGCGACCGATGGCGTCTTTGCGCACTTGCGGGGTCTTCGCTGCGACCGTGTCATCCGAACCTTCCGGTGGCTGCGTGGCCATGGCGCCAGCGGCGCGACTGAAGTCCAGTGCGGCGTGAACGGGGCTGCGCCGTTCGCGCCATGCCTTTTCCTGCGGGGCTGAGGTCGGTAACGTGCCGCTCCTTGAAGGAGAGCGGCTATGGCAACCCATGACTTTGACCTTTGCGTGATCGGCAGCGGGCCCGGCGGCTATGTGGCGGCGATTCGGGCGGCCCAGCTTGGCCTGAAAACCTGCTGCATTGAAGACAAGCACTTTGGCGGCATCTGCCTGAACTGGGGCTGTATCCCGACCAAGGCGCTTTTGCGCAGCGCCGAGGTCATGCACACCATTGAGCACAAGGCCAAAACTTTCGGCATCAACGTCGCCAAGGCCTCGCCCGACATGGCCGCTGTCGTCAAGCGCTCGCGCGACATCGCCGAGCAGCTCAACAAGGGCGTGCAGTTCCTGTTCAAGAAGCACAAGGTCACGCAATTCACCGGCCGCGGGCGCATCGCCAAGCCCGGCGTCGTCGAAGTCACCGAGGCCAACAACCCCGCCGACAAAGCCGACCGGCCCAACAAGCCCGGCAAAGTCATTGAGACGATCAACGCCAAACACATCGTCATCGCCACGGGCGCGCGGCCCCGCCGCTTTGACAACATGCCCTGGGACGGCAAGCGCGTGATCGGCCACCATGAGGCGATGGTGCTGGCTGAGCAGCCGAAAAGTGTGGTCGTGATCGGCGCGGGCGCGATCGGCGTTGAGTTCGGGTACTACTTCAGGGCGTTCGGCGCGGAAGTCACGATCCTTGAGTTGATGGATCGCGTCGTGCCTGTCGAAGACGACGACATCAGCAAGGAGCTTGAGAAAGCCTTCAAGAAGCAGGGCATCACGTCGCTCACGGGCGCGAAAGTCGAGAAGGTTGAGAACAATGGCAAGCACGTCGAAGTCACCTACGAGCGCAAGGGCGACAAGCAGACCATCAAGGCTGACTACTGCCTCGTTGCCGTAGGCATCACCGGCAACGTCGAAGACCTTGGCCTTGAAGCCGCAGGCGTGAAAGTTGAGCGCGGGTTTATCCCCGTGGACGGCTTTGCTCGCACCAACGTCAAGGGCATCTATGCCATCGGCGACGTCGCGGGCGCGCCCGCGCTGGCCCACAAGGCCAGCCACGAAGGTCTGACCTGCGTAGAGAAAATCGCCGGCCACGACGTGCCCGAGTTCAAGAAAGACGTGATACCCGGCTGCACGTACTGCCAGCCGCAGATCGCCAGCGTCGGCAAGACCGAGCGCGCTCTGAAAGACGCGAAGGTCGAGTACAAGGTCGGCAAGTTCCCGTTCAAGCCGTCAGGCAAGGCGCTGGCCATGGGCGACAACGATGGCTTTGTAAAGTTGCTGTTCGACAAGAAGTACGGGCAGCTGCTTGGCGCGCACATCATTCACGGCGAGGCGACCGAGTTGATCAGCGAACTGGTGATCGGCATGGACGTCGAGGCCACAAGCCACACGCTGATCCGCGCCATCCACCCGCACCCCACGCTAAGCGAAGCCATCATGGAGGCGGCGGCCGTAGCAGAAGACGAGTGCGTGCACCTGTAGGTCGATGGAAACGCAATCGGGGCGGCCCAGCGGCCGCCCCGGTTTGTTGTTCAGGCGTCTACCCGTTGGCGGGCGTGTTCGAAGTGCTGTCCTTCTTGCCGGTCAGGTCTGTGACCAGTTCATAGAATGCAAGTGCCGGCATCGGGTCGCCTTTTTCTTTGGTGTAGGCGTCCGCGGCATCGCCGAACGCCTTGTTGGCGCGGTTCCACTCGTCGAGCACGGCCTGCGTCATCAGAATCTTGTCTTCTTTCGGGTCGCGGTGTTTCTTGAGCTCGTCCACGATCGGCTGGCCTTCTTTCTTGAAGTCATCGACGTTGAACTTGCCCTCTCCGAGCGTGGCCCTGTGCTTGTCGAGGAAGGCGACCCACTTTTTGGCCGGTTCGTCTGCGGGCGCGCTGCAGCCACCGATGGCAAGCGCGAACAGGATGAGGGCCAGCAAACTGGCGGTTTTGCGCATACAGTTCCTTTCCGAGATATTGAGCGATGCGACAGCATAGAAACCCCGCGCCTTCCGTCGCGGACAATCTGCGCTTGAATGAGCGCATGGAGCTTGATGTGCAATGGCTTGGTCGACGGGCGTACACGCCGGTCTGGGAGCTGCAAAAGCAGCTTCTTGAGCGGCGCATCGCCGGCGAGATCGGCGACACGCTGCTGCTGGTCGAGCACGAGCCCGTCTACACGTGGGGCAAGCGCACAGACCCCGCGCACCTTGGCCCCGGGCCGGAAGGCCTGCGCGCGCTGGGGGCTGACACGTTTGAGGTCGAGCGTGGCGGCGAGGTGACCTACCACGGACCGGGCCAGCTGACCGGCTACCCGATCGTGAACCTGGCGAATCTGCGCTGCGGCCGCGACCTGCACAAGTACATGCGCGGGCTGGAAGAAGTGATGATCAAGGTGCTCGCGGGCTACGGCCTTCGCAGCGAGCGGGTTCAAGGGCTGACGGGTGTGTGGATTCAGGAGGCAGGAGGCAGTAAGCAGGACGCAGGAAAGGTGGCAGCAGACGCAGCCGATCCAGATTGCAGAATCCACAGTCCAAAATCGTCGAAAGTCGCCGCCCTTGGCGTGCGCGTACGCAAGTGGTGCACGATGCACGGCTTTGCATTGAACGTGAGCAACGATTGCCTGCCCTGGTTCAGGCACATTGTGCCCTGCGGCATTGAAGGCCGCGGCGTCACCAGCATTGAGGCAATGCTGGGACGTGCGCCGTCCATGCCCGAGTTGCGCGAGCGGTTGGTGGCCGCCTTCAAAGATGTCTTTGCGAGGTGAGCGCTATTGCAGCTTGATCTCAAACTGCACGTCAAAGTGGATCTTTTCCTCTGGTGCGTCTTTCACCTTCTCGCTTTTGAAGTCGATCACCAGCTTCAGCGTCTCGCCGATCCTGGCTTTGCCGGTCATCAACTTGATCGTTTCTTTTCCGATGTTGCGCAGCGACATCGGGCTAAGCGAGGTCAGCCAGTAGAAGTCGTAAAACCAGTTCTCGACCTTGGCCTTGTCCATGTCGGTCGTTCCTTCATTCAGGACAAACGACAGCACGAAGTGGGGCGTCTCGCCCTCAATCGGCTCGCCGACGCGCAGGCGCGCAATCTGGTCTGCCGGGATCGGCTTGGTGGATGCCACGAAGCGCACACTGTGGTTGGTTTCGTCCCACAGGGCGATCACGTTGGTGAACTCGGTGACCTTGCCTTCAATGTCGGTGTGGGCCAGCGGCTTGTCGATGGTCGGTTCGGGCTCGGGTTCCGGCTCGGGCTGGTCTGCGGCGTTGGACTTGCCGCCCTGATTGGACTTGTTGGAGGTGCCGGTCTTTCCCTTGTTGCTGCCGCTTTCATCGTTGCGCGGCGTGCGCGTGAAGTCGGTGTTCGGGTCGCGCTGGTCGCTTGATTTCTGTTTGTCGCCGCCGCAAGCCGCCAGCATCAATGCCAGCAGGCATACCGAGAGGATACGCATAAGTCTCCGTGGTTGTCAGGAAAGAGGCCTGATCTTCGGAAGACGGACAGGCAAATCAAAGAAAAAGTAAGGGCTCGTACCTTACTTCAACTTGTCGTTTACGCTGGCGACCATCGACTTCTCGCCGGCCGTCCAGTCGAACTCAAGCACCAGCGTGTATCCAGCAGCCGCGGTACCTGACAGCGCCTTCAGTGCGGGTAGCGCTTCCCGGTCAACGTGTTGGTCGCCCGGCCCCGGGCAGTCGGCTGCGACCAGCATGGCCGATTCCACGTTTTCGACAGCCAGACCTTTCTGGCGATCTTTCAACTTGAGGTGGAGCAGTGCCACCGGTGGCTCCGGTACGGTCTCTTCTTCTTCGACCGATTTCGGCCCAACCGCGTCCGTCATGAACCGCAACACCAGCGTATCCTCGCCTTGCCACCTTGTGCTCACTTTCGTGAACGTGACGGAACGAGCGCCGCTGGTATAGCGTGCCTCGAACTTTGACACAGGTTGCGGTGCGTCGCCGGCCGGAGCATTGCTTCCTCCGCATGCCGCCAGGAGCAGCGCCACCGCCAGAATCGCGCTTCTCATTCAAACCCCCTTGCCTCAAGAGTGTCCCTGCACCATATTCGCGCCATGGCCAAAGCCAAGACACCTGACAAAGTCACCAAGCGCGAAACGCACTCGCGCGCGGGCAACATTCAACTTGAGACGCGGCTTACCCGTGAACAGCAGCTTGAGCTGTTTCGCTGGATGGTGCTGAACCGCGAGTTCGACAACAAGATCAGCCTGCTGTACCGCCGCGGGCTCGTGATCGGCGCGGCCTTTTCAAGCCTTGGCCAGGAAGCCACTAGCTGCGCCAGCACTTTTGCCGTCGAGAAAGACGACATCATCGCGCCCATGATCCGCAATGCCGGCAGCACGCTGGTCAAGGGCCTGCCGCCGCGCGATTTTCTGGCCAACTACATGTACCGCATCAACAGCCCCACCGGCGGCCGTGACGGCAACACCCACATGGGCGACCTGCGCTACGGCATCATCGCGCCGATCAGCATGCTGGGTTGCAGCATCGCGCTGGCCAGCGGGTACGTGCTGGCTGCCAGGCTCAAAGGCCAGAAACGCGTTGCCCTGACCTGGATCGGCGAGGGCAGCACCAGCACCGGCGAATTTCACGAAGACGTCAACTTTGCCGCGGTGATGAAGGCGCCACTGGTCGTGATCATCGAAAACAACCAGTACGCTTACAGCACGCCGACGGCGCAGCAATGCGCAGCCGAGCGCTTCTCGGACAAAGCCATCGGGTACGGCATCAAGCACTCGGTGACCATCGACGGCAACGATGCCAACGCGGTGTATGAAACCAGCAAAGACGCGGTGGACCGGGCACGTGCCGGTGAAGGTGCGCAACTGTTCGAGGTCGTCACATTCCGGCGCAAGGGCCACGCCGAACACGACCCGGCCAAGTACGTGCCCAAAGAGGTACTCGAGCACTGGGAAAAGAACGACCCGCTGGCGCGTTACGGCGCATACCTGAAAGAACTCGGCTTTATCGACGATGACGGCATCAACGACATGACGGCAAAGATCCGCGCCGACATCGAAGCCGCCGAAGAGTGGGTCATGCAGCAGCCCAAACCCGACCCCGCGACGGTGCTGCAGGGCGTTTACGCCGAGCAGCGCCACCCCGCGCACATGGACGACGAGTTCCTGTACGAACGCAAGTACCGCTGATCGGTTCGTCTTGAAATGAACGCGGGCGGCTGACTTCAGCCGCCCGCTTGCGTGCCCTGCCGATTACGGGTTGTACAACTCGCCGTTGCTTTGCGGGTTGGTGCCGGCGAACCCGAAGTCTTTGCCGCCCCAGACAATGATCTGGCGGCCGGTCCAGAATGCCTTGGCGTTGAAGCGCCCGCCCAGGCTGGGCGTCGCCATCGTCACCCAGTTCTGCATGGAATAGTCAAAGAACTCGCCGTCGTTCTGGGCCCACGTTCCGAAGTGGTCCAGGCCGCCCCACACAAACACGCCATCGCTGGTTGCCACGGCAGCCGGCTGGCGGCGGATGATTGCCCAGGTGCCGATGGCAGTCCAGGTGTTGCTTACCGGGTCCCAGGTTGCGCCATCCATGTACGCGTTGATGTTGCCGCCCCAGACGAAAAGTTCGCTGCCGGTCCAGACGACGGTGCTCTGGTAGGCCTGCACATTCGGGGCGCTGCTGGCGGTGATTGAGCCCCAGGTGTCTCCAACCGGGTCATAGGTTGCGCCGTCGTACAGGTCGTTGCCTGCGTCGTCGAAGCCGCCCCATACCAGCATCATGCTGCCGCCCCACACGGCTTTGTGGCGCTCGCGGCCCGCCAGTGTGCCGGGTGCCGCAGAAAGTGCGCGCCAGGTGTTGGCCGACGGGTCGTACGCCGCACCATCCTTGAACGGCACCTGTGCCGCGTCATGCCCGCCAAACACGATCATTTCGCTGCCCGTCCACACGGCGGTGTGCAGTGCGCGGGCACCCGGCGCGCCGGAAGCGCTGAGAGTGGTCCAGGCGTTGCCGACCGGGTCATACGAATAGGTGTCATTGAAATATGTGCTGCCATCGCGGCCGCCGAACACGATCATGCGGCTGCCCGTCCAGACCGCCGTGTGATCCGTCCGGGCTGGCGGCGCCCCCGTGCTGGTCATCAGCGTGGAAGTGCCCGCGCCCGGCACCATCACGTGGCCTTCGTTAGATGCGGCAAACTCGCCGCCGAACTGAAGGATCTTGCTGCCGGTGAACACCGCCGTGCCGCCGAGATCAGCCTCAAGGTTGAACGACGCAACCCAGGTGTCGGAGTTGCCGGCGACTACGACGATCAGTGTCATGGCCAGTGACGCCGTGTTGGCAGCCGAGTCCGTGACTTCTACGGTGAAGTCAAAGCGCCCGAACACCGTCGGCGTGCCTGAAATCGTGGTGCCCGGCGTGCCGGAAGCGCCCAGGGCAAGACCCGGCGGGAACTCGCCGCCGGTGACCGCCCACGCATACCCGCTGAAAGAGCCGCCCGTGGCCGTGATCGGCTGGCTGTAAGCAACGGTGGTGGTGCCATCTGCCATTGCTGCTGCAGTCGTGATCGAGAGCGGCGTGGCCAGCACCACAATCTGCAAAGCGGCCTGCGCGACCAGTGCCGCCGAGTCCTCCACCTGCACCGTAAAGTTGTACGTGCCCGCGGCGTTCGGGGTGCCGCTGATGCTGCTGGCGGGCGTGCCCGACGCAGCCAGCGAAAGGCCTGGCGGCAGGCTGCCAATCAGGATCGACCAGGTATATCCGCTGCCGGAACCGCCGGTTGCCGTCACAGCCTGCGAGTAGGACTGGTACTCTGTGCCGTCAGGAAGCGATGTGGTGGATATCGCCAGCGCGGTACCGGCGACTACGTCGAGCTGCAGGGCTGCCGTGGCGGTCGCACCGGCCATGTCGGTGACTTCGACAGTGAAGTTGAACGTGCCCAGCACGGTGGCGGTGCCGGACACCGATGCCGTGGGCGTGCCGGAAGGCGACAGGTTCAGGCCCGCAGGCAGTGCACCGGCGACGATTGCCCAACTGTAGCCGGCGTTGGTGCCGCCAACGGCGCGGACGGCCTCGCTGTAAGGCTGGCCCAGCGTGGCGTCAGCCATGGTCGTGGTCGTGATGGTCAGGGCCGACGGTGTGGTGGATCCGCCAGAGCTGCCCCCGCCGCCGCTTTCGCCGCAACCGGCGGCAAAACCCAGCAGCACCGTCGCGGCCAGCAGCGTGATCTGCAGACGTGTGAATCGCATGATTTCTCCTCAGTCCTTTTGCCGGGACCGCGGTGCCGCCGCGGTTCCGCCTCCGGAGCCTAGGATAGCCATACGGTCCTGCGGGACGTAGGCTGGAGCCCGGGAAAAGTTCCGGAACTAGAAACATGGCACGCAAACCGACCAAGAGTGATTCTGTATCCGGAAACGACGGCGAGGCCATCCGGCGCCGGCTTGGGCGCATCGTGGCCGAGCACTCGCTTTCCAGGCTGGCTGAGCGCACGGGCACGCCGATCAGCAGCGTGCACCGCTACGTAAACGGCGGGCGCATTCCCGCCGAGTTCTGCGGGGCGCTGGCGGCGGAGTTGTCGGTCAGCCCGATGTGGCTGCTGAACGGCCAGGGGGCGCCGTACCTGACCGACGTGGGCGGGGTAGCGACCGTGCTGGCGTCAGGCATGCGTGAGGTGGTCGAGGCCATGAACGCGGCTTCGAAACTCAAGCTGGGTTCGCTGGCGCAACGGCGCGACCTGAAATTGTTGCGCGAGTTGGCGGACGCGTCCTCGCGCCACGAAGCGCTGCGCGGGCAACTGACGCGCGAAGTTGAGCCGGTGATCCGTGAGTGGCTTGGCGCCCTGCGCGAGTCCTTGAACAAGTTTGAGCTTTCGCGCGTCGACGACCTGGAAAGCGCGCTGACGCGACTGCTGCGCTTCACCGACGACGCAAGCCTGCTGCGTGACTTTGACCGGTGTCGCGCGCAGTCGGCCTACATCCAGGGCCGCCGCGCCGAGGCCGTGGACCTGCAACGGCGCAACCTGATGCTGCTGCTGGCCGACGGTGCCGAGCTGCGCGAGACCGAGTTGCGCGAGTGCTTTAACCTGTGCGTGGCGCTCAGCGGCATGGGCCGCAGCGAAGAGGGCCGCGCCGTTGCGGAAGCCACGCTGGCGCTGCGCGGGCGCGGCAAGCCTGCCACGCTGAACTCGCTGCTGGTGCAGTCGATGCTGGCGGCGTTTGAGTTGTCGTTGGGCAGCGCGTCGCGCTGTGTTTCCCTGCTGGAAGAAATCTATCCGAAGCGCACCCAGCACGCCGCCCCGAACATCGAGCTTGTGCAGGCGATGTCCATGCTGCGCGTGCAGGGCTTCAGCGTGCGCGCGGTGCTGCACGAAGGCTTCTGGGGTCTGCCGGTCGTGATTGACGTGCTGCGCTTCGTACTGTGGCGCGAAGACCCGGACGAAATCGCGTTTGCCGTGCAGTTCATGGAGCAGCGCGACGAAAAAGTGCTCCACCGCGCACACCTGTACGGCGCGCAAGCGCGCTGGGTGCTGCGTGCCCTGAACAGCAAGGCAGCCAAGCCGGTGCCTGCAAGCCTTCTGGATCTTGAGGCGCGCTTTGCGACCGATCAGCCGCTGGAGCAGCTTGAGCTGGCGGTGCTGCGCGCCCAGCGCGCGCGACTGTCGTCGGCCCGTGACGCAGCCGCACTGGTGTTGCGGGCGCACGAGTTGCTGCTGGGCTTGCCGGCGGGGGTGCAGGCCGACGCTGCGGTCATCGGGCTGCATGCACGCAACGTGCTGGACTTGGCGCCGCGCAGGCCCGCGCTGGACTCAGCGGCGACTGCCATGCGGGAAGTCGTCGCGCGCAGTCTGCGCAACGGTTTCGGCATGTACCGTGATTTCGCCGCACGGCATGGCATTGCCTGAATGCAATGCACCGACTACAGGTCGGCTTCGCACCACATGCACTTCTTGGCGAGCTTCTGGTTCTGGCGGTTGCACTTGGGACAGGTCCGCGGCTGCAGCTCGGACTTGGCCTTGCCGTCGAGGTTGCCGTCCTGGACATCGATAAAGTCCTTGAGGTCCTGAAACTGGGCCTCGGTGAACACGCCCGCCTGCTGGCAGATCGTGGCCAGCGACTTCACGATCAGGTTGAGCTGTTCAATTTCGTGCTGCAGCTCTTTGATGTCGCTGCGGGCGTCTTCGATCTTCCAGTTTGTCTTGGCTTCAAGCGCGGTAATTTTGGCGCCTTCGCGCTTGCTGGCCAATCCCATTACGCTCCAGAGCATGCCTTCCCCCTTATCAGTGTTTGCGCAGCATACATCGGTATGCGCGGCGGGCCAAACGACAAGGGCGGCCCGCAGGCCGCCCTTAGGTAGCGCCGACCGGCGCTATTTGGCGTAGTGAATCGCTCAGCCGTAGGGCTTCACTTCCTTCTCGGCGACTTCTTTGTCGGCCTTGATGGCTTCCAGGGCATTGGCGACGTAGTTGACGGGCTCGACTTTGCCGCGCGACTGCTTGGGCAGGTTGTCCAGCGCGCCGGCATAGCGCAGCACGCCTTTCTTGTCGATCACGAACGTATGGGGCGTGGTCTTGGCATCGTACTTCTTGCCCACGGCACCGTCGGCGTCGATCAGGTAAGTTGCCCCTTCCAGGCCGACTTTCTGCAGGCGCGTCTTCAGTGTCTCCGCGTCGAAGTTGCCCTGCTTGCCGCTGGCGCTGCTGCAGATCAGAAGCCACTCGCCGCCTTCTTCGCGCACCTTCTTCTGCTGCTTGACCAGTTCGTCTTTGCCCTCGTAATGCTTCTTGCACCACGGGCAATCAAGGTTGACCCACTCGATCACGACAATCTTGCCGGCGTAGTCAGACAGCTTGACCTCTTTGCCGTCGGCGTTCTTCAGTGTGAACCCGGGGGCCTTCTTGCCTACCGTGGCCTTGTCGGGCTCGGCTTCTTCATCAGGCTTGGCAGGCTTGTCTTCTTCCTTCAGCTCTTCCGTACCTTCTTCGGCCTTCTTTTCAGTCGGCTTCTCGGCTTCCTGGGCCAGCACAAAGCTGCCACTGAGTGCAACGAGCACAGCAGGCAACAGCCACCACTGCATCAGTCTCATTTCTCTCTCCGGTTAGAATGCCCCCATGCAACCCTTGAGGTTGCTGAAGGTATTCCGTGATTTCGCCGAATCCTGTGTGGTTTACGCAAGTGGCCGAACTGCTAGAAGTTGCATCATGGAAGCTACGGGCATCAACCTTAGTGCGTTCGGGGCAACCCGCAGACCACTTGTCGCCACCGCGACAGACACAGCCGATGGCGTCCACGTTCAGATTGCGCCCGCACGGGCATTTGGCAGCACCAAACTTGCCGACCGTGTGGACGACACATTTGCAGGCTGGCGCGCGAGCCTGCTTGAGATGGCGACGCCCGTTGGCGTCGATGTGGCGCTGGATGTGTCCGCCTTGATCAGCCCCATGCGCGAGCCCGGCTCACGCCAGCTATGGGAGCTGACGCACCGGCCCCTCGATTTTGCGTTCTATGGCGCCGCACCGCTGACGGACAAGATCGGCGAGTTCGGCCATCGCTTCCGGACGATGTTGGGTCTGAGCGACTTCGGGGCCAAGATCATGGAGGTGTCGCCGCTGGCGACCGTCGAGCTGCTGGGCTTCAAGGGCCAATACGTCGGCGGCAGCGCCCATCACGGGCACAGCGGCTGGAAAGCCGACGACAAGGGCAAGCGCGGCGACAAGCTGATGGCGAAGTTATTGAGCGAGCTGGGCGTGAACCCGCTGCCCGGTGCCGAGAAGTTCGGCAGCGACGAGCTGGATGCCATGCTTTGCGCGCTGACGGCGTTGGCTGTGGCCCGCGGCGATGCCGTGTTGAAGGGAAAAGAGCTGGACGCCGATGTCTCGGAGCGCTGCGCGCGCCGCGCAATTGCCGAGCCCAACCCCGCCCACAAGGCGCCCGCCAACAGCGCGGTGCTGGCCGAGCCCTTCTGGGCCACGCTGAACGTAAGCGCAAAGGCCTGACGCAAACCGGCTTCATTTCAACCCCGGCGAGGTATACTGGCTGCGGAGCCCTGAATGCCGATACCGATGCGACAAGTCTTTCAAGAGGCCCGGGAGTTCTTCATGGGCGAGTCCAACGTTCAGAAGGCGGCAGAGAAAGTGTGCCGTTATCTTGAGGACATGAAGATTCCGTACGCGCTGTGCGACGGGTTGGCCGTCAACCGCTACGGCCTCAAGCGCATGACCGAATACGTTGATATCCTGCTGACACGCGAGGGGCTTGAACAGTTCAAGCAACGCTGGCTGGGGGCGGGGTGGGTAGAGCGCTTTCCGGGCTCAAAGGGCCTCAAGGACCCCGAGAACAAAGTGAGAATTGATGTGCTGCTGACGGGTGAAATCCCCGGCGACGGCAAAACGGCACCATTCGGCTTTCCCGACCCGGGCACAGTGTCACAGGCGGACGAAGACGGCATTCGTGTATTAAGCCTGGCCGGGCTGATTCAGTTGAAGCTCGCCAGTGGCATGACTTCGCCGCACCGGCTACAGGATTTCGCGGACGTATTGCGTCTGATTGAGGCGAACAAGCTGCCACGTGACTACGCGGTCAAAATGCACGAGTACGTTCGCGTCAAGTACGACGAACTTTGGCAAGCCGCACAAACTGTGGACCCGCAGGAAGAAGCATGATTGCTCAACGGGTGACCCATAGGGCCATTGCTCCGTAACGCCCTGCCTGATGCGGTGTTGACGTGGTCGGCGTTCGTGCTGATGACTCTGGGCGCAATCATTTTCTTGATGCTGGCAGTTCTGCCCCGCCGCGTACAGCTCAAGCTGGGAGTAAAGCATCTCAGAAACCGGTACGGGGCGGAGCCGGCACACACACCATTGGCGCGGTTCGGGCTGCTGATGATCGGCCATGTTTTCCTGGTGGTTGCCGCGTTTGTTCTGTCAATCCTTGCGCGTTCCTGGGCCGACCCTTGCCCAGAAAGCGGCGCCGGTCTAGATACTGGCCATGGCCAAGCCGATCACATTCGTTGAAGCGATCACCGAAGGGCTGCGTGAAGAAATGCAGCGCGACCCCGATGTGTTCTGCCTTGGGCAGGACATCGGTGTGTACGGCGGCGCCTTCGGCACCACCAAGGGCTTGATCGACGAGTTCGGCCCGCAGCGCGTGTGGGATACCCCGCTTTCTGAAACCGCCATCATCGGCAACGCGATCGGTGCTGCGATGTACGGCCTGCGGCCCGTGGCTGAAATGCAGTTTGCCGACTTTGTGGCGTGCGGCTTCAACCAGCTCGTGAACAACGCAGCCAAGATGCATTACCGCTGGGGGCCCAAGGTGCCGCTGACGTTGCGTCTGCCCTGGGGCGGCGGTGTGTCGGGCGGCCCGTTTCACAGCGGGTGCATGGAAGCGTGGTTCATGAACGTTCCCGGCCTGAAGCTGGTCTGTCCCAGCACGCCGCGCGACGCCAAGGCCGCGATCAAAGCCGCCATCCGCGACGACAACCCCGTGCTGTATTTCGAGCACAAGCACATGTACCGCGACCCCAAGTTGCGCCAGGAAGTCGGCGACGTTGAGCCGATCGAGATCGGCAAAGCGCGCATTGCCCGCGCCGGCACAGATGCCACGGTGATCAGCTTTGGTGTAATGGTGCACTACGCCGAAGCGGCCGCGCACAAGCTGGCTGCGGAGGGCATTGAGGTGGAAGTGCTTGACCTGCTGTCGCTGCGGCCCTACGACACACAGGCCATCGCGGCGAGCGTCGCCAAGACAAACCGCGTGCTGGTGGTCAATGAAGCCACGTTGATGGGCAGTGTCGCCGGCGAGTTCGCCAGCTTCATTTCAGAACATTGCTTTGAAGACCTTGACGCGCCGGTCATGCGCATGGGCGCGCTTGAATGCCCGATACCGTACGCGCCCGAGCTTGAGCAGCAGATGCTGCCCGATGCCGCCAAGATCGAAGCGGCATTGCGCAAACTGGTCAACTACTAGCCAAGCTTGCGCCGGCGGCGAAGCACGGCTGGCGCTGCAGCCACCGCAGCCATGGCAAGCCACCACGGGCTGCCCGCGCCCACGACGCACCCGCCGCCGCTGCCGCCGGCATTCTTCTTCTTGGGTAGCGACAGGTTGAAGTTGACCGTGCCCGGCGTGGTCGGGTTGTCGGGGCCGCCGCCGGTGACGGTCACGGTGGTCGTGCCCAGCGGGATCGCCTGCGCGATGATCCACGTCCAGCTTACGCTGCGCACCTGGCCGATTGCGATGTTCATCGGCAGCGTCTGGCTTGGCCCGGTGGGGCCGGCAAACAGGCCCGTGATGTCCACGCCGCCCTGGGTGAATGCAAACGTGATCGGCGGGGTGTCGCCAAACACGCCGCCTGCCGTGCCGTTGTTGCGTATGATCAGTGTGACGGTCACGGTGCCGCCGGGGTTCGTCTGGCCGGTGGCTTGCACTTGCTGGTACACCAGTTGCGGTGCCGGCGGCTGCCCGCCGGACAGCGTGAACGTCCCGCTCGGGTTGCCCAGCAGCGGGTCGCCGTTGCTGTCGGTGGCCGCGACGTTGATGGTCACGACGCCGTTGGTGCATTGGGCGGTCGACGTCACGTCAAACACAAAGTTCTGGGTCGAAGTTGCCGCCACCGTGGCCGGCAGGGCCGGCGTCGGGCCGGTGATAGTGTATTGGCCGGTCACCACGGCGCCCGCCGCGTGCGTAAGCGTGAGCGTGATGGTTGCAACGTCTTCGGGTGTGGCCCCGATGTTCTCGATGGCGACCGTGACCTGTGTGGTGCCCGGCGCGACCAGCGCTGTCGGGTTTGCAGAGACGCTGTTCAGCCGCAGCGTCGGCAGCGGGTTGGCGCCGTTGATGTTGACGTTGATCGAGAATGTCGCGCCCAGGCTGTTCCAGCGCTGGATGGCAATGAAAATGGGCGCGGTGTTGGGGGCAGTCGTCCACGTGCTGCCGGCAATGCCGTTGACAGTCACGACCGCACCCGGGTTGGCTTCGTTGGCAAAGCTGGCGCCGAGCTGGCTGATTGCGCCCGTGGTGGCGAAGTTGGGCCCGAAGTTCTGGTCGAACACGACCAGGTCAAGGTCGGTGTTGGCGCCGCCGTCATAGATCAGGGATATGGCGACCGTGTGGTTGCGTTGCACACTGGGAATGCGGAACCAGTCCTGGAAGTCCATCGCGCGCAAACCGCTGTTCATGCCGCGCTGCAGCTCAAGGTATGTGTTGCCGCTGGCGAAAGCCTGCGCCGCGGTGTCGTTGGGTTCTTTGTTGTCTTCGGGCGCGATGTCTACGTTTGCTGCGCTGATCGTGACCGTCAGGCTGTAGGTCTGGGTTTGCGCCACGCCGCCCTGCACAAGGTTGCTGCCGTTGACAATCTGCACCAGAAAGTCGCCCGACAACCACGGGGTGTTGCCACTGTTGCCTACGCTGCCCCAGGTGCCGACAATCTCGCTGGCGGTGGTGCCGCCCTTGGTCACCGGGTCGGTGTTGTTGATGAACGAGTAGTCCACCAGGTCTGCGGCCAAGCCGGGCGTGGTCGCGTTGGGTTGATACAGCAGGATGTCCAGGTCGTCCGTGGTCGGCGCATTCACCGTCAGGCGCACGTTCAGGTTGTCGCCGTCGGTCAGCGTGACCTTGTACCAGTCCTGCTCGGTGCCGTCGGGGTTGAACAGCAGGCGCAGGTTGCTGGTGGTGCCGGCAGGCAGGGTCGTCGCGCCAGCAGCGGTGTCGTTTTCAGTCGGGCTGCCCTCCAGCGCGTCATCGCTGGCGGCGGTCAGCGTGAACTCGATGTCATAGTTGCCCATGACGTTGGCGACGCCAATCGTGCCGCCGCTCGTGTCCCACACGCAGACCTGAAAGTAGTACACGCCGGCTGACAGCGCGGGCGTGGTGATCTGCTCGCTGGTGTTGGGTGTGTTGACCACGGCGATCATGGTGCTGGACCAGCCGTTGGGAAAGCTGTCCGTCGCGCCCTCCAGAGGTTGCCCGGCGGGGCTGGCCGGGATCATCAGCCCGTCATCACGCACCCAGTAGATGTCGAAATTGGTCGTGGCTGCCGGCAGATTCAGGAAGTTGTCCAGGTCCACGGTGATGATGGCCGGCGCGGTCAGGTTGACCATGTAGTAGTCAAAGCCGCGCCAGCTCATGGCCGTGAACAGTTTGCTGTTGGCCGCGCCATAGCCGCTGGGCGTGGCGTCCGACGGATTGCCGGACGAGAAATTGGGGTTGGGTGAGTAGCCGGGCAGGTTGTTGCTGACGTTGCCTTCTGCGGTATCGAGATTGGAAAACTCAATCGCCAACTCGTACGGAACCTGGCTGCCCGACGGGAGTGCCGTGGGGCTGTAGACGCGAATCCGGTAGACCGTGCCGGCCGTGACCGCAATCGTGGCGCGAACGCCGTCGTACAGGTCAAAACCGGGGTTGGGATTGCCCGGCGAGGCAAGCGCAACGTGGCTGCCCACGCCCGGCCCGGCCAGCACCGTGGCCCCCGTGGCATCGGTGATCTGCATTTGTACCAGGGTGTTGAGCGCGCCGGTCTGGTTGAGGAATACGGTCATGTTGCCGGTGGGCACGGGAAAGGCGTTGCCGACCGCAAACCAGTCCTGGTCGTTGGCAAGCAGGAAGAGCTGGTCGTCGATCGGGTTTCCGGCCACGGCAAGGCTCAAGCCGGCGATCGAAGCCGACGGCGCGATCATGTTGAACATGTCGGGCGCGGTGGCGGCGGTGTTGTTGGGTTCCCACTGGTCGTTGGTTGCCTGCGCGGCAATCGGGGTACAAAGCAGGACGAGCAGAATGGCAATCCGGCGCACGGGGTGTCCTCCACATCAATCGCCGCGTGGCCAAATGGCCTGCGGCCCTGCAGTTACGCAGGAAGCCGGAATTCCGGGCCCCAAGGGGGAGTACGCACTACTCAGAGTAGTGTTTAGCGGCATGATTTCAATGATGGTGCCCCGGGGCGGGCCTTTGCGGTCGCCCTCGCATCCACAGCCGTGTGCCTGTGCATCATGCTGCTCTGCGCGCCGTTCGTGCTGATCGGTGCAAGCATCGCCCTGAGTGCGCAGGACAAGCGGTGCGCGCCATGACTGACGAAACGCTGATGTGGTTAATCCGCGCGGCGGGGGGGCCGGGCACTTCGCCGTGGTGGCTGCCAGCACGGGTGCGCCCAAAGTGCTGCGCTGGAAAGAAGAGTTGGCCGGGCTGCGCCCCCTGAACGGGCAGATCTTCAGCGCCTGCGCCGGTTACATCCTGACGATCAACCTCCTGTTCGGCATGATCTCGCTTGCGGCGCCCCTGCCGCTGCTGTTTCCCCCATGGTTTACTCAAGCAGCAGTCTGGCCGATTGCCGGAATCGCCGCGTGAAGAAACTGGCCAAGGATGAGGTTGCAGCACTGTGCCTGGCCCTTGGCGGCCTGGGCCTGATGTTTGTCCTGACCGTGTACGTGGGCAACCTCTGGTACCGGCTGTCGTGGTTCTACGTCGTCATGATCCCAGCCGCGTTGCTGCTGGTCCGCCTTGAGTGGAAGAAGCTGTTCAAGTTTGAACCCAAGCACGCCCTGTGGGGACTTGCAGCCGCGGCGATTCTCTACGGGGTCGGCCGGGTTGGAGCGTTGCTGTTGCGAGAAATCTGGCCCGGCGCCGGCGACGAAATCGAGCGCATGTACGCCGTGCTGTCGGACTTGCCCGGCTGGCAGGTCTGGCCGCTGCTGCTGTTTATTATCGCCGGCGAAGAGCTTGTGTGGCGGCAGGCGGCAACACAGCCGTTTGTGCAGCGTTTGAAAGTCGGCGCAGCAGTGGTCGGCGGCGTGCTGTTCATGCTGGTACACGTGCCGTGGGCGCCGCCGGTTCTGTGCCTGGCGTCGCTGGTGTTCGGCACAGCGTGGTCCTGGATGGCTGTGCGCACAAAGAGTTACTGGCCGCCGTTCATCGCGCACATTGGGTGGGACGTGCTGGTAATGTTTGTCGCGCGCTATGAGTAACCGTCTGAGAAGGACACCGTTTGGCGAGTGACGCAACGATCAGGCTCAACCCGTTTGTGTTTCGTGCGCTGATCGGCGCGGCGGCCTGGGTCGGGTGCTATGTGTGGTTTCAGCCGCCGTGGGAGCTGGCGATGCTGTGGCTGGGCGCGCTGGTGCATGTGCCACTGGCGGTGGGGCTGATCGAGCCGGAGCCCGGTGGCTCGCGCCCCGCCCAGCTGCTCAAGCTCGCCGCGCGACTGCAACTGCCGGCTGCACTGTGCCTTGTCGCTTCGTTTCAACCTGAAGTGCGCGGGATCTGGCTTGCCCTGCCCTGGATCGCGGTGACGGGCTTGTGCGGCGTTGCGGGCGCGTGGCGCATGGTATCGCGCGGCGTGCGTCGTGCCGGTGCGCTGGCCGACTGGGGCCTGGTGTTGTTCGCAATCAGCGGCGCGTGGGCCGGCGCCGCGGCAATGGAATGGGCGGTGTTTGGTTTTCCGTTGCTGATCGGGTTGCTGGCGTCGGTTCACCAGTTGTACGCGGGGCTGGTGCTGCAGGTGGTGGCTTGCCGCATTGTCGCGTGGCGGCCGGGCCGGCTGCCGGTGATTGCGGCGATTTGTGTGTCGGTAGGCAACCCGCTGGTGGCCATGGGCATCACATTGTCGCATGTCGGCGCGCCTGTGCCCCTCGAATTCGGGTTCGTGCTGTTCTATGCGTGCGGCGTGATCGTGCTGGGCTGGTGTCAGCTCTTTCTGGCGCTGTGGCCGAAGTCCGGCCTGCCGATGGCGGCGCGGGTGGGGCTGATTCTCTCGGACCTGTCGTTGGGCACAGCCATGACGCTGGCGATCATTTTCGCGTGGGGCACGCTGCGGGGTGCGCCCACGCTGACGATTCCTGAGATGATCCCCTGGCACGGCACGCTGAATGCTGTGGGCTTCAGCCTGTGCGCGCTGGTCGGCTGGAACATTACCGCACGCAGCGCATCCGCAAAACGCGGGCCTACTTGCTGATCATCGCGTATTCGGGGATCGCGCTCAGGTCGATGCCCGCCAGCTTGGCGGCCTCTTTGACCGCGCCGGTGAACATGCTGTCTTCCTGCAGGTCCACGCCGATGTCCGGCATGCGGGCGCGTACTTCGCGTCGCACAAGATAGCGCAAGTCTTCTTTCTCGATTTGCAGCTTCAGCGTGGTGTATAGATCATCCAGCCCGGGCCACGCCGCGAGGTTGCGGCTGTCGCCCTGGGCCAGCTTCTTCAACTGGTCGCCGTCGGTGTCGGCGACCAGCTTGGCCAAATAGGCGCCGAACTCTTTGCTTTCGACAGCCTTCTCGAACTGGTCGTAAATCCAGCCCTCGAACAGCCGCGGGTGCAACTCGGCATCGGGCTCAACGCCGCGGTCGTACCAGGCCACGGCGCTGACCGGGCCGTGAAAGCGCGCAACGGTCAGCAGAAGCGCGGCGGTCTTGCCGTCATCATCAAGCTCTTTGCCGTTCAGCGGAATCAGCTCTTGCACGATCGCGCGGCCGAAGGTGCGCGTGCCCGCAATGCGCGCGCGCTTGTGCTCGCGCAGTGCACCGGCCAATACTTCGCCGGCGTCGGCGGTGCCGCCATTGACCAGCACCACCAGCGGTGTTGCCGTGTCGGGCTCGGCGTTGCTGGTGCGGTACTCGGTTTTGGGGGCAAGTTCGGTGCTGCGGCCCATGCTGAATGTGACCAGCATGTCTTTGGCCAGGAACAGGCTGGCAATCTGCGCCGCGGCTTCAACACTGCCGCCGGCGCAGTTGCGCAGGTCCAGGATCAGCGCCTTGGCCTTGGCTTCGCGCAGGCTTGCCACGGCTTCCTTGACGCGGGCGGGCGACGCGGCGTTCAACTCAACTACGTGCACCATGCCGATGCCGCCGGGCAGCATTTCCTGCGTCACGGCCTCGTACGCCGGGGTCTGGTGTGTGACGTGCACCCAGCGCGACAACAACCAGCCATCGCGGAAGATGTTCAGGCCCAGCGAGGTACCGACCGCGCCCTGGAACTGCGTGATGGCTTCGTCCAGCGGCAGAAGCTGGAACGGTTCCTTCTCATCGGGGAGCGTGCTGGAATCCAAGCGCAACTTGTGCACATCGGCGGGTGTCACGCCGCGCACGACCCGATAAATGCGGTCGCCGGCGCGTATGCCCGCGTGTTCAGCGGGGCTGCCCGGCTTGACACTGAGCACACGAGTCAGGCGCACCTGGCGGCCTTCGCCGGCGCGGGCGCTGCCCAGCATCAACCCAAGGGTGGGTGCCGCGAACCGGCGAATCTCGCCGGCGTCGCGCAGCTGGTTATCTTCCAGCAGGCAGGTGTAGGGGTCCATGCCCTCAAGCATGCGGTTGGCGGCGGCATACAGGAGCTTGCGGCCGGAAATCGCGTCGGGATAGATATAGCGTTCCTTGATCATGCGCTCGAGGTTGTCCAGCAGGCGGGTGTCGATCTTCTCGACCTTTTCCATGCCGGGGTGCGTGCCCTCGAGCACGGCCTCGAAGCGCTTCAGCGCGCGCTCGTAGTCCAGGGCCCGTTGGGCAACGCGGCCGCGCAGGGTTGGCTCTTCGGCGAGCATTTCCAGGATCGGCTTGCAGTCGGCGTTGATCTGGTTGATTTCGCCCAGTGCCAGCGCGGCGATGATCTTGAAGCTGTCGCTTTCGCTGGCCAGCATCTCGCGCAGCACCTTGGTCGCGTTGGTGTCGCGCGAACTGCGCCACAAGGCAATCGCCAGCGGCGCGCGAACTTCGGGTTCGTACACCTGCTCTGTGACGGCTTTGCGCAATAGTTCTTCGTGGCGGGTGCTGGCGACGGCGCCCAGCACTTCGGCGGCGGCAATGCGGTCAGTGGCAGCGCCATCGGCCACCACAATCGACAGCAGGCCCTTGACGCCAAAGTCCCAGCCGCCGTTATCGAGGCTGCCGAGTGTCCAGGCGGCGCGATAGCCGGCGATGCGGGGGACTACCGGCAGCTTGGGCACACGGGCCTGCAACTCCGGCGCGATGCTTTTGCCCAAGTCTTCGATGCTTTCGACGATGCGGAATGACTCGGGCAGTGTCTTTGCTGCTTCCAGGCGATCCAGCAGCCCGTTGAGTTCTTTCAGCAGGCTCTCGCGGGTGGCTTTGTTCGCGGGGCCGGCGTTGTCGCCTTCCTTCTGTACCAGGACTTCATCCAGGCCGGTGCGTTCCGCAGCCGGCACCGGTGCCGGGGCAGGCTGCGGCGCGTCGGTGCGCGAGCAGGCGGCGAGCAGGCACAGGGCAAGCAGAATTGCAGACTTCTTCATGGTGGTCCTCAACCGCCAGATTATCAGACAGGCGGCTTTGAGCTTATACGCAGTGAGCCAAAGAGACAGTCCCCAATTCCTGCATGGCAGCAGGGGGTTTGGGGTGGATTTGCGGATGACAGGGTCGATCGCGGCGGGCGGGTCAAGAATTTTTCTGCTTTCAGGAATGCACGTACCCGCTTATGCGGTTATGCTCATGCCATGGATGAGCTTGCCAACATCTTCAAAGCACTCGGCGACGAAACCCGACTCAAGCTGGTCGCCTTGCTCCTTCGCCACGGCGAGCTGTGCGTCTGCGATCTCGAGCACGTGATCGGCGCCAGCCAGAGCAAGACTTCCCGCCACCTCCGCTACCTGCTGCACGCGGGGCTCGTCACCGACCGCCGTGAAGGCGTCTGGTCTTACTACAAACTGGCCGGTGAATCGGACGACCGTATCAAACTGCTCCGTTCGACGTTGAAAAGACTGCTTACCCCTGAGCTTACCCAACAGCTCGAAACCGGCTTCGTGAGCTGGTGTTGCGCGCCGGGCAGCAATTGCTCGCCCGCCGCCGCAAAGTCACTGGCTCAAGCCGCAAAATGAGGAAACCATGAGAACCCGCATCCACATCAGTGTCCCTGTCAGCAACCTGCAAGCCAGCAAGGCCTTCTACTCCCGCCTGTTTGGCACAGCGCCCAGCAAGGAAAAAACCGACTACGCCAACTGGCGCCTCGACACCCCCGCGCTGCACCTGGCGCTGGTGCACGCGCCGCAGGCGGTGCAGGAGCCGAGCACCGTGCGCCATTTCGGCGTCGAGCTGTTCGACAACGCCGAGTTGAAAGACTGGCGCACCCGCGCCGAGAAAGCCGGCATGGAATTGCGCATCGAAGAGCAGGTGACCTGCTGCTACGCCGTCGCCGACAAGTTCTGGGCGCAGGACCCGGACGGCAACGAGTGGGAGTTCTGGGTCCGCAGCGAAGAAGCCGAAGCCATGCACGGCGAAAAGCGGGCGGCCAAGGAAGGCGAGTGCTGCGCCCCGGCTGCCAAAGCCGAGCCGGCCATGGCGGGCGCAGCGGCATCACCTTGCTGCACACCGGCCCAGAAGGCCGAGGCGCAGGCCGCCAAGCAGGGCTGCTGCTAACTGACGGAAAGGCCAGAACGTGCCCATGCACTACCAGGCCGCGGCCCGCGTTGCACCGGGCGGCGAGGGGTACATCGACACGCAGCAATCGCGCATCCAGTTCGACGGGTCTGCCGGGTCGGGAGATGCACTGCCCGGTCCGGCACACCTGCTTGCGGCCTCGTTGTGCGCCTGCATGTTGAAAAACGTAGAGCGCATGTCGGGACTGCTGAAGTTCAAGTATCGCGCCGCAAGCATCGAAGTGGATGCAACCCGCGATGAGCCTCCGCCGCGCATTGCAGGCTTGCGCTATACGTTGCGCGTCGAAACCGAAGAGTCAGAGAAGCGTCTGTCGCTGCTGCACCGCAACATCCTCAAGCACGGAACCATCACCAACACCCTGGCCGCCGCGTGCGACGTACAGGGCGAACTGGTCGGCGTGCGGCAAGACGGAACCATCATGAAGAGCACTCGAGACTGACAGCCGGGAACGCGCATGGGTCTTTTCGAGAAGTACCTGTCCATTTGGGTCGCGCTTGCGATCGGTGCAGGCGTAGCGTTGGGCAGCGTGGCGCCCGGCCTGGTGCAGCACATTTCCAGGCTGGAGTTCGCGAGCGTCAACCTGGTCGTGGCAGCGCTGATCTGGGTAATGATCTACCCGATGATGCTCAAGATTGTGCCACGCGCCGTCGCCAAGGTTGGGCAGCGGCCCAAGGGCTTGATTCTGACACTGGTGATCAACTGGCTGATCAAACCCTTCACCATGGCCGCGCTGGCGATACTGTTCTTCAAGTACGTGTTTGCACCGTTTGTGCCGGCCGAAGATGCCGCCCACTACATCGCCGGGATGATTCTGCTGGGCGTCGCCCCATGCACCGCCATGGTGTTCGTCTGGAGCAACCTGACCAGGGGCGACCCGGCATACACACTGGTGCAGGTGACCGTGAACGACCTGGTGCTGGTCTTTGCGTTTGCGCCGATTGCCGGCCTGTTGCTTGGGGTGACCGACCTGTTCGTGCCTTGGGACACCCTGGTGCTGTCGGTCGCGATCTTTGTCGTTCTGCCGCTCGCGGCGGGCATGCTGACCCGGTTTCTGAAGCTGCGGCACGGCGGCGGCGAAGAAGGGGTGGACCGTATCGCCGCACGTCTGAAGCCGTTTTCGATCATTGGCCTGCTGCTGACGATCGTGCTTCTGTTCTCGTTTCAGGCCGAGACACTGCTGGGTCAGCCCCTGCGCGTGGCGATGATCGCGACGCCGCTGCTGATCCAGGGCTACGGCATCTTCTTCATTGCCTACTTCGCCGCCAAGCTGATGAAGCTCGAGTACAGGATTGCAGCCCCGGCAGCGCTGATCGGGACGTCAAACTTCTTTGAGCTGGCGGTGGCTGTGGCGATAAGCCTGTTCGGCCTGGCTTCTGGCGCCGCGCTGGCCACAGTGGTCGGGGTGCTGATTGAGGTGCCGGTGATGCTGTCGCTGGTCAAGTTTTCCAATCGCACCAGCCACTGGTTCCCTGCGCCGGCCCTTGAGGGCGCCATCGCGCCGGTGGTGCCCCTGAAGCCGGCGGTTGCCCCGGCAGACACGGGTGCCGCATGACTGCGGAGAGCGCATGAGCTGGCAGGATGATGTGAAGCAGATTCGCGCGCTTGCGCCGCGGCACATCCTGTTTCTGTGCGTGCAGAACAGCGCACGCAGCCAGCTTGCCGAAGGCATTGCCCGCAAGTTTGCGCCGCCCGGTGTGCGCATCAGCAGCGCGGGCTCAAGCCCGGCGTTTGTGCGGCCGCAGGCGATTGAAGTGCTGGCCGAGATCGGCATTGACGCGTCAAGCCACAGCAGCAAGACCGTGGCAGACATGGACACAGACAGCGTTGACGCAGTGGTTACGCTATGCGCCGAGGAGGTTTGCCCGGTGTTCCCGCGCAAAGTGGCGAAGTTCCACTGGCCACTGGATGATCCCGCCGGCGCCGGCATCGAGGCGTTTCGCCACGTCCGCGACGAGCTGGTCAGGCGCATGCAGGCGCTGTTCGCGCGATAAGTCTAGAGCCCGATGCCAAGCTGCAGCTCAATGCCATTCAGCACGTCGCGGCCGGTGCGCAGGGCAATCTCGAGCGTGCGCCCGTTCACGCTTGCCAGCACAGTCGCGCCGGCGCCCGTGTCGCTCAACAAGGCCCCGACGTACTTCTCGATGTTGCGGACCGTGGCGTCCACGTCGTTGGGCACGCTCAGGCGCTGCTTGGCGCGGATGATCGCCTCGCCGATGCGCGCCGCGACCAGCTGGTACGCGACTGTGCCTAGCTTGCCCTCTTCTTCGGCTTTGCTCGGTCGATGCACCGTGGGCGCCAGCAGCACCCACGCCGAGTCGTTGTTCGGCTGGCACATCAGAGGCGTGAAGCCCGACTTGTTCAGGTCCTTTAGGTGCCGGTCCGACAACAGCGCGCGCAGGGGGTACTCGTCGCCGATGCCGTGTGCATGTACCGGCAAACCTGTGATCTCGCCATGTGCCGCGCCGGTGTGTGAGCCGGGCCAGCCGGCGGTTTCCATGCTCTGGGCAACCGTTGCGCCCACCAGCCACACGGGCGAGCCCCACAGGGCAGGCATGTCGGCGCCATGCTTGCCGCGCGTGTACGCGGGCCGGGCGACATACGGGTTCAATGCGGCTGCCAGCCAGCGCGATTCGTCTTTGTCGCGAAGGCTGCGCCACTTCTCGAAGGCCTTGCCCTCGAAGTGATTTGCGGGTGCATCCATGCCGGCAAGCACGGTCATGTCGGCGCCCAGGAAATCCTCGCCCGCCTCAAACACCACAACGCATTGCAGAGACTGGCCGGCGTCGCCCCACTGTTGCAGCACCTCAAGGCCAGCGGGCGTGTTGCTGACTTCGTCGGCCAGCAGCAGCATGGCCAGCGGCGCCTCACTCGTGCCCGCGCTTTCTGCACTGTAGACACTTTCCTGCCATGCGTCGAAATCCCCGTCGAATACCTCGATGCGCGCGCCTTTGCCGCGTCTGCACAGCAGGTGCAAGCCACGCCAGTTGCGCTCAAGGGCCTGGACACTTTCGTGGGTGAGCACCGGGGCAAGCTGCTTCTCCAGCAGCTTTTCGGCGGCAGCGATGGCTGCGCTTACATCGATGCCTTTCTGCCCGCCGCCCAAGCCGGCCGCAAAGCTGTCAATCGCCGACGCGCCCGTGTCCGGTTTGTTTGAATCGACCATGTTGAAGATCGAGTCGATGGCGGAATCGACCGAATCCTTGCTCGACATCTCGCCGCCTGCCGCGTGCGTGGTGCCGCCGATCTTGTCGAAAATCATCTCCAGCGGCTCGCGCAGTGCCGGAACGCCCTGGATCTCGGAAAGGTCGCGTTTGAAGTCGTTCGGCTTGAGGCTGCCATCAGCAATGCCCCTGGCGCGTCGCACGAAGTCGGCCACCGGGGCCAGGGCCTTGATGCGCGCCGCGATGTGGCGCGGTTCAAAGTCCTTGAGCGATGAGGGGGAGAAGTCGATTTCGATGGTCTTGCCGGTGCCAAGGTGGTTCTCTACCTCGAACAGCGCGCGCGGCATGAAGTCGCTGAGGCGTTTGTCAAAATCATGGGCGTCAATCACCGCGGGCTCGCGCGCGGCGCTGCGGTTGGCGGCGCAGAAGTTGCCGACGGCCATAATGCGTAGCGGCATCGACTTCAGGTCCGGCAAGTCGCTCTTTCCAAAGCCGAAATCACCGGTGAATCCCTGCACTTTGTCCGCCATGCAACACCTCCGGCCGCATCCTAGCAAAAGGCAGGGCACGGGCATCGTGCCCGTGCCCGCCGTGAATGTGCATTGCAGACGTTAGCGAAACACCCGCAGCAGCAGGTCTTTGACCGCGCCGTGCAGGCCGGCGGCTTCAGATTCGCGGCTGCCCGCGACGTTGAGCGTCTTGATGTCGTGCTCTTCCAGCCATTCGCGCACGGTCTTGACCGCATAGTCGGTGGCTTCGGCGTTCAGGTCGAGGTGCAGGATGGGCTTGCTGTGCTTGCGTGCCAATTCAGCGGTGAGTTTGCTGCCGCCAGACAGGCGGCCGAAGGTGCAGATCAGCGTGCCGTCGCCGTCGGCGACGTTGGCCTCGGTGCGGTCGGGGTAATCGCGTGAATCTACTTCACTGAGTTGATAGCGCGGCGGAATCACGCCGTCTTCTGACTTGCGGCCCTTGGGGCAGCGCCCGCCGTGGGCGATAGCCAGCTCAATCGCGGCATCAAGCGCGCCGCGGTCGGCGCCGGTTTGGCCGCCGGAGATAATGGTGGCAACAGCGAGCTTCATCTTGGTCCTCATCACAGGCGCATCCGTCTCGGGAAACAAAATTGCCGTGGGTTGTCCCACAGCGGCGCGGAATCATAACGAGAAATGCGCCCACGACCGAAAGAAATCCAAGATTCCGTTTCATCGGTCGCGGGCACCAGAATATGACAGGTGTCTTACAACGCGGGCGTCGCGCAACCCCTGAAAATGGGCAGTAGCCGGCAAATCTGCCACCGCGTGTCCAAGTGCAACCGGACAGCCACGAAGAGTAACACGCTAAAAAAAAGTGGCGGGCAGGTGCGGTGATCCGCTGACTCGCGGGACGTTACAGCTTGCTACAATCGGGCCATGCGGACCCTGGCCTGCATTCTTGCCCTTGCCTGCGCGGGAGCCCTGTCGGCCCATCCATTTGACGACAGGGTGGACATGATCACAGAGCTGGTGCTCACGCGCGACAAGCAGACGCGCACCGAACATATGGGCCTGACCGTGCAGTACCGCTACGACGGCGTGTTCAGCAGCTACAACGAGTTGCAGGCCCTGGACACCGACAAGAGCCAGACCATCTCGCGCGCAGAACGCGACGAGCGCTACCGTGTGCTGGCTGCCGACCTGATCGACGCGATTCACCTTTTGCTGCGCGACGAAAGGGTGACACTTGTCCCGCAGTACGACGCCTTCGAGTTCGTCAACCTGGCCAATCCCGACGATTCCGTCAGCGCCTCCGGCGGCATGCCGGTCAAGGATTGCCGAATAGGCTACTTCTTCGTGTTTGAGCTGGTGCCGGCTTCTTCGTGGGGCCCTGGCGCGCACATGGTGGAGATGACATTCACCAACAAGCGCATCACGGTACTGGACCCCGCCGAGCAGATGCGCGTCTGGGACGACCGCGACGGTGTGCGCCGCGCGATCTACAGCACGCGCCATGAAAAGACGCCCGAGAACTTTCACCGCCTGCGCTTCAACTGGGAGGTTACGACGCGCACATCCGGCAACGCAGCGATCCAGCCCGTGGAGCCCAACCCCAAGGACCCGCCGAAAGACCCGCCGGCAAACACCGAGCCGCCCAAGTCCGGCAAAGAGCAACTGATCGAGACCGACCGGCAACGCCGCGACACGGGCTCGGTCGACTTCAAGATTACCGAAATGTTTGAGGCGCTGCGTGACAACAGCGCGGGCCTAGGCGTTTGGCTGGCCGTGCTATTTTCGATGTTCCTGCTGGGTGCCTGGCACGCGTTACAGCCGGGCCACGGCAAGACGCTGGTTGCGGGATACCTGATCGGCACGCAGGGCACGAGAACCGACGCGCTGTTTCTGGGTGTGGTTGTCACCGCGGCGCACACCAGCGGCGTGCTGCTGTTGATGGGCGGGGCGTGGGCCGCCAGCGAGTTCTGGCCCGGCTTGCTGAAGAACCCCGAGCAGCAGCTGGCGGAGTGGATCACGCTGGTGGTGGGCGCGACGATTCTGCTGATGGGCATGGGCCTTGTGCTCAAGCGAGCGGGCGGCGGCGGCCACGAGCACGACCTGTTCGGGCGCCACGTACACCCGGAAGACGATCACGGGCACACGCACGAGAAATCGCCCGAAGATTCCGACCTGATGCACAAAGCCGCGCACGAGCATTCGCACGACCACGACCATGGGCACGGCCATTCGCACGATCACGATCATGGCCATACCCACGGGCACCATCACCACCGCGACCCGGCCAAGATGACGCGGCTGGAAATTCTGCGCCTGGGCATCCTGGGCGGCGTGGTGCCGTGCCCGAGCGCTTTTGTGATCGGCTTGATCGCCTTTCAGCAACAGTGGTACCTGAGCGGCTTGATCATGGTGATCGTGTTCAGCCTTGGGCTGGCGGTGGTGCTGGCGGCGATCGGGCTGGTGCTGGTGCAGACCAAGGGCTACCTGAGCCAGCGGCGCAAAGAGACCAAGAGCCGCTTGTACCGCGTGCTGGAAAAGAAGCTGCCCGTATTCGGTGCGCTGGTAATCGCGCTGATCGGGGCAATCATGACCATGATGGCGCTGATTCGCCTGGAAATCGTGGACCCCAGCCGGTTCACGGTCTAGTACTCAAGCATCAACGTGACCGGCCCGTCGTTGACAAGCTCGACATCCATGTGCGCGCCGAACACACCGCGCGCCACCGGCTTGGCGAGCTTTGCCTCCAGCCGCGCGCAAAACTGTTCGTAAAGGTTCCTGGCCTGTTCCGGCGGCGCCGCATCGATGTAGCTGGGCCGGTTGCCTTTGCTGCTGTCGGCGTACAGCGTGAACTGGCTGACTGCCAGCACGCCGCCGCCCGTGTCGAGTACGCTGCGGTTCATCTTGCCGTCCGCGTCTGCAAACACGCGCAGGTTTGCGACCTTGTGGGCCATTCGCTCAAGCTGTTCAGCGCCGTCGCCCTGGCCGATGCCGACCAGCAACAACAGCCCGGCATCGATGCTGCCGACCACGCCACCATCGACGCGGACCTGCGCGCGCGAAACCCTTTGCAGCAGCACTTTCATGGCTTGGCCACCCACAGCGAGCTGCCGCCCTGTTTCAGGCCCAGCACGATCACCCAATGCGCGGTCGTCCAGGCTGCGCCCAGGTCACGGTCAAGGTTCATGCCCATGCGCAGGGTGTCTGCCGTGGGACGATAGGCAAACGTGTGGTCCGGGTTGCGCACCATGGTGAACTCGCGATCCTGCGCGGCCCAGTACTTGTCGAGCATGCCCTCGCGGCGCGCGGCGATCGCCACGGAAAGCTGATGCATGGTGGGCGTGCTGTGGCCGCTGAAGGCGTGCTGGTAGTTCTTGTCAAGGTAAGACTTCATCCTGGCGTAGCTGTCGCGGCTTGTCACGCCCAGCGCGGCAAAGGCGTTCATGGCGCCGGCGGTGCGTCCGACATCGGTGCCCCACAGCTTGTCGTGCGAGTAGTGAATGCCGCCGTCTTCGCCCTGGCACTTCTCGACGTAGGCCAGCAGCGGCTCGACTTTCTCGGCATCGACATCCACTCCCGCCTGGCGGATGCACCCCAGCGCTGCCAGGCAGAAGTTGCTCATCACCTCAAGATGCACATAGTCAAGAATGTTGGCGCCGCCGGGGCCCGCGGCGAACCCGCCGTCAGGTTCAGCCTGTTTCAAGATGCGGTCGCGAATCCACTTCAGCTTGCTGTCAATCCGCTTGAGTTCGCTGCGCTTCAGCCACTTTTCGTCAGCGGCCTTGGCCACGTGTGCCAGGAAGACGCCTCCGTACCCGAGACTCCAGTTGGTCTGGTCATTGTTCTTGCCCTGCAGTTTGCGGTAGTGCTTCTGCTCGCCGACGAACTCGCTTACGAACACTGCGGCTTTGACGATGTTTGCCGCATAGGCGCCCTCGTGCGGCTTGTTGCCGGCGGCAAGCCACGCCATGCCGGCCAGGCTGGTCAGCACGACCTGGCTGACCTCGGGTGAGAGCGTGCTGCGAAACGCGCCTTCGCTGTCCTGCTGCGCGGCAAGCCACTTGCAGGCGGCTTGAAGTATCGCGCGGGTGCGGTCGTCGGCGTCGGCAAAGTGTGCCAGCACGGCCGTCAGCTTCAGGTTTTCATCGCCGCGCTTGAGCATCAGCTCGCAATGTGCCGGGTTCTTGGCTTCGGCGGCGGCGATGGCGTAACCCAGCTCAAGATAGGCGTCTTGCTCAAAGACTTTGCCCGCGCCGTAGATCGTGTCGCCAACTTTCAGTCCCGCTTTCTCGGCAGGGCCGCCCTTGAACAGCTCGACCACACACAGACCGCACGTTCCGGCGTCTGGAAACTCGCCGCGCGCGACGCTGGCTTTGCCGCCCAGCGGGCCAAGGTTGTACAGGTCGGGGAACTTCTGCTGGGCGCGGCCGGCACCGTTCAGCACCAGCAGGGCAGCGGCGGCAAGCAGAGTGATCGTCAGTGTGCGCACGTCGGCCTGCTTCACGAGCTACTTGACCACGGCCCGCACCGGCCGTGTGGGGTCGCGGTTTTCTTTGGTGTAGCGGTCGACCGTCACGCTGTCGCGGCGACCGTCCCAACTGCCGCGTGCCAGCTTCTTTTCGATGGTGCGACCACGCTCTTCGACTTCACTCACCACGTTGATTACCGGCAGGCACTTCGAGTACCGGTCGCGAAGCTGGTAATACCAGCCATACACGAACACGGCTTTCTGGTGGTCGTACAACCCCAGCCAGATCGTTTCGTCCACCTTGACCTTGATCTCGCACTTGCTGACCTTGTCCTGCAGGTCACGCTCGGGCCCGCCCATCTGCCACGTGCCCAGCGCGTCGTTGGGCACGCTGATTTCCACGTAGCGGTGCAGCAACATGCGCGGTTGCGCCTCGCTGGTCCAGTCGGCGAGCATCTGGCCCGCGAGTTCGGCTTCTTTGTTGTTGCCGACTTCCTTGTCCCAGGTGGCGCGCAGTTCTTTCAGCCTGGCGCGCTCAGCCTGTTGCGCTGTCTGGCGCTCATCCAGTTGCTCGCGGCCGCTTTGTACGCGGTCGCAGCGTTTTACAAAGTCATCCGCGGCGGCTTGCAGGTCTTTGTTCTGCGGTTCCAGGGCGGCCGCCTCTTTGGCGGTCTTCTTGGCATCGCGAAAGTTGCGGGCGTACAGGTACTGCTCGGCCAGATACATCATCAGTTGCGGGTCGCGCCCCTGTTGCACCAGCAGCAGGTAGTGTTCCAGCGTTTTGATGGCCTCTTCGTACTTGAAGTTAGCGACCAGCGCCTTTGCCAGCCCGAGCCGCGCCCCGGCGTGCTTGGGCTCGGTGCGCACGAGGTCACGAAACGCGTCTTCTGCTGCCGGGCCCTGGCCCTGCTTCAGCAGGTCCTCGGCGGCTTCCATGCGTTCGCCAAACGTTGTGGCTTTGTCAATCCGGTCAATGCGTGTGCGCTTGATGGTGATGACGGCCTTCTTGCCCTCGACGTCCACCTCGACTTTGATCTCGGATTCATTCTCTTCAATGATGCGGCCGATGATCTTGCTGCCCGACTTCATGTAAATGGTTTCAGCCCGCGCCGTTGAGTACGCGGTGAAGATCAGGGCCAGCGAGCAAACCACAAGGCAAAGCCGTCGCATGAAACAAGAGTAACCCGCCGGACTGCCCGCGCAACGGAAAGCGGCAATGCCCTTTGCGAATGTGCACTGGACCGGGCCCGCGTCGAGAACGGCAATGCGGGCTATGCCGGCAAGACGTCGCACAAGTAGCGCAGCAAGTTGCGCGCGAAGATCTTCTCGATCGCTGCTTCCTTATATCCGCGTGTGCGCAGGGCCGCCTCCAGGTTGGGCAGGTCACCAATGTGGCGCAGGTCGGCGCAGGTGTCATTGAAGCCGTCGAAGTCTCCGCCCAGGCCCACATGCTCAAGCCCGCACACGTCGATTGCGTGGGAAATATGATCGGCCACGTCGTTGCAGGTGGCCTGGCGCACGCCGGGCTCAAAGGCGTTCGGCAGCAGGTGCCCGGGGTAGAAGTCGATGCCGACAAACCCGCCGCGCTGCGCAATGGCGCGCAGCATGACGTCGTCTGCGTTGCGCGTGATGTTCACGCGCGAGCGCACGCCGACGTGCGTAATGATGGGCGGCCTGCGAATCAGTGCCATGACGTCACCGAATGCCGGCTGCGGCAGGTGTGCGCAATCGACGGTGATGCCCAGCGCTTCCATGCGCGGTACCAGCTCGCGGCCAAAGCTGCTCAGGCCGCGGCGCGGCTCCGCCACGCCGCACCCGTCGGCGACCTCGTTGGCGTGATTGTGGGTCAAGCCGATGCCGCGCACGCCCAGCGCGAAAAAGTCATCCAGCAGGCCAAGCTCGCCGCGCAGGGGGCTGGCGCCCTCAAGCCATGGCATCAAGCCGATGCGACCGTCACCCAGTGCCCGCACGTCTTGCGCGCAGCGTACGGGCGTGAACGTCTGCCCGTATTGGCTGTGCAGCGTCTGGATGATCCCGCGCGCGAATTGTTCGGCGGCTGTGCCCGAGTAATGCGCAGGCGTGAACACGCTGCACACCTGGACCAGCTGGCCCACGTCGCGCATGCGCGGCACGTTGACGTGCAGACCGCCATCGCGGGCCAGCGGGTCCAGCCCCTCAAGGGCAACGCGAAAGAAGGTGTCGGCGTGGGCGTCGGCGTACAGCATGGGTTCTCCGCACAATCCATCGGCCGTTTGGCGGTGCCGACTGTAATGCCGCTGCCCGGCCCCCGGCAGGTATTCAAGCTGCGCTATGGCCCGGGCGGGGGATGCCCCTATAATCCCGCCGATGCTCAGGCTTACCGTGATCTGTCTGCTGCTCGCTGCGCCGCTTTGCGCGCAGGAGCTGACGATTGAAGTAGACGCCGGGATCGGGGGCGTTGTGGCCACGCCGGCCACGGAAGTCCGCATCACGATCACCAAGCACGACCGCCGCCCGTTCGTGGGGCGCGTGGTGATCGACATGGGCCAGCCCGACTTCACGGGCGGTGGCGGCCCCCGGGCGCGGCGCGGCATGGGCTTCATGGCCGACGTCAAGATCAGCCAGGACATCAACCTTGAAGAAGGCGCGTTGAAGCGCACCATCCGCATGGAAGTGCCGGTGGGCACGATTGCGCTTTCCGCCCATGTACTGCTGGAGCGGCAGGTCTCGGGAACCTACTACGAGCCGGTCACTGAAAGTGACCTGAACCTGCCGGTTCGCCGCGACGGCACCAAACTCGTGGGCTTTGTCAGTGAGGCGCGGCTGGCCATGGCGCGGCCATATGTGTTCTTTGAACTCGTCGAGATCACGGTCGACCAGTTGCCCGAAAGCTGGAAGCCGCTGTCGGGCTTCGACGCGATCATCCTGAACGACGACCGCATCACGCGCGCGCAAAGCAACGCCCTGATCGACTACATGAGCATGGGCGGCACCGTGCTGCTGTCGCCGCGGGGCAATGCCAGCTTTAACCCCGAGACGCCGGCCGGCAGCCTGCTCAAGATCCCGCCGACGATTCGCCCGCGCACGGTGACGATGAAGGACTTCGACGCGCTGCTCAAGAAGCCCCGGCTGGGCGCAGCCCCGCCGGCCAGCGATGGCACGACCATGCCGACACCGCCCGGCGAGATCCGGCCGGACGGCGAAATGCCGCCTGAGCGCACAGCGGTTGTTGAACTGGTTGAGTCCAAGCCCGGCGACACCTTCACGCTGTGGCCTGAGGCAGGGCGTGCACACCCGGTGCCGGGTGCCTTGGGGCTTGTCAGCAACGCGCCGGTTGGTGCGGGCAACCTTGTGCTGATTCATGTCAACCTGTCGGACTACCCCTTCAATCAGGGCAAGCTCTCGTATGCAGCCGTGAACCTGATGCTGCTGGCGATGCAGGGCGTGGACGATCGCCTTGGCCGCTCGCCCTATCGCGCGCTGGCCGCAGAGAACGTGCGCAACTCGATCGACATTGCGGGGCGGCGCATCCCCGGCCGCGAGGCGATGGTGCTGCTGCTGCTGCTGTACGTGACAGTGGCGGGCGTCGGGATGTTCCTGCTGGCGCGTCGTGTGCGGCGACCTGAGCTTTACCCGGCTGCCCTGCTGGCGGCGGCCCTGTTGAGCGTGGGGCTGGTCTTCACGTTTGGCGAGCTTTTCAAGCGAAGTGGCGACCGCGTGAAAACGGCCCGCATCCTGATCAGCGACGACACCACCGGCCGCAGCGCAGTGTTTACCCTGGGCTGCAGTTATGCCGTGGGCGGCGACAAGTTGTTGTACCGGCAGTCGCGGGACAGCCTGTTTGCTCCGACGAACTTTGAAACCCGTCTTGGCCGGCCCGGCGCGATGCCTGACCAGCCGCAGGACTTCAATGCACACATCGCTGCGACCGAAATCCAGACCGAGGTGACGGGCCTGGATCGCTGGCAGAACGTGTTCTTCATGCATCGACAGCCGTCGGCGCCACAGGAGATGAAGCTGCGCGTCGAAGCGTTGCAAGGGGCATGGAAGGTCACCAACCTGAGCCCGCACACGCTTCAGGGCGTGATCTTCATTGTCGGCCAGCCCGGTACCGGTGTCGGCGCCCAGCGTGGCGCCTGGCACTACCAGCCGGCCCTTTCGGCGGCCGGCGGGCAGGACGATGCCGTGACGTTCAGCCAGAGCACTGAGATGGAGGGCTCGGCGTACACGCTTGACGAGGGCCTCAAGCGCGACGTTTCGGATCGTGATGCGTTTGACGTGCTGGCGCAGTTGATGAACATTCACCCGGACGACCGCATCCTGCGGCACACAACGCTGGCGCAGGTCGAGGGCATTCTATGGGAAAGTGGTGTGCTGCCCGTTGAGGGCGAGTACGTGATGATCTGCGTGCTGCCGCCGGGCGCCATCCCGTCATCCAGTATCGGTGCCCAGGAAGTCGACGAGTCAGACATCGGGCAGGTCAACCTGTGGATCGTCCGCGGTGTGCTCGAGACCCGCTAACACGGAAATATCCCTGCCTGCCGACGTGTTCTGCTGCGGGCAATCCCGCGCTGCCTGAAGCCCAGTTTCGTTGAAGGCATGGGTTCGACATGGGGGCAAGCACCGGCCGTGTTGCGCGTGTGATCAGGAGGCATGTTGCGGTATTCTCTGATTGCCCTGGCCCTTCTGCTGTGCGCCGCCCTGCCCGCGCGCGAGATTGCTGTTTCATCCGAAGGTGCCAATCAAGCCACGGTGGCGCGGCTGCAATCGCAGATTGAGCCCGCGTTCGATTCGATCCATGGCAAGACGGGCGTGGCGGACGACGGCCCGGTGTTCCTGCATGTGGTCGGTGGCGCGGACACGTTCGCGCGCATCGCAGCGGCCGACGGCGTCGGCATGAACGCCGAAAGCGTGCTCGGGTATGCCATGCCAAGCCGCCGGCGCATCGTGCTGAACCTGAGCGGAATCACCGAGCGCAGTCTCGACCCGATCGGGGTGCTGCGGCACGAGCTGGCACACCTGGTCATGGGCAGCCAATTGCAGGTGGAGCGTCCGCTGTGGTTTGAAGAAGGCGTCGCCCAATACATCGAAGGCGTGGCATTGAACGAGTTGCGCGAAGCCGCAGGCTCGCCGAGCCTGGCGACCTTTGACAGCCTGGAGGACCTTTCCAGCGCGCTGCGCGAAGAAACGCGTTCGGGGCCGGCATACGCCGAGTCTCGTGAGGTCATCCGGCTGATCGTGGCGCGCCACGGCGAGCAGGAGTTCATGGCATTGATGCGCGCGCTGGAGAAAGGCAACGGCCCGTTTGAGGCGGCGTTTGAGAAGGCCACCGGCGAGACGTTGCAGGGGTTCGAGGCGGCATGGATTGAAGACCAGGAAGGGCGCGCCGGCTCAAGGCTGGCGCGGTTCTTTGGCGGGATGTTCTGGTGGGTGGTGCTTGGCATGACGGCCCTGCTGCTGCCGCTGGTGTGGCTGCTGAGAAGGCGGCGCGGCAAGTCGCAGGTGGAGATGTGGGAAGAGCAGGAGAAGTACTTTCCCAGCGACCCGGCTTGGGCCTACGCGGACCCGGACGACGAGCCATACACGCCGCCCGACCCTGATAGCTGGAAGCGCGGCTGACCGGTTCAAGCCGCTGCAATTGCCGCGGCGGCGATCAGCACGTCACCTTCAGCGGGTTCGTACGCCGACGAAAACGGGAAGACGCGCACGACGTCGCCGGCAGACCGTTCCACGGCAAGCGGCAGATACCTGCCCTCGGCATCCAATGCATCGAGCAACACGCCCGCCGCGCGGCCTGCAACCGGCACGCGTTCCAACTTCACTTCGCCTCGTTCGAACCAGTGATTCCACTCCGCCAGGTTCACGGCCCGGCCAAACATGCGCGCCGCGGCAAGGTGCTGCAGCGTTTCGCTGTCATCGCCGCCGCCCGACAGCGACACCGTCAGCAAAGCAGGCGGGTTCTCAAGCTCGCGCGCCATGCGCAGCGCCATCACGTTGATTTCGGCGTTTGCAGTCAGCGCAATGAACCGTACCGCCTGTGCCGCGCCGGCCCGGCCAAGCACATCTGCTTCCAGCGCGTTGCCATGCACCGCGTTCAATCCTTCGGACTGGGCTTGGGACGCACGCGACGGGTTGCTGTCCACCAGCCACACCGGCTGTGTACCTTTCAGTGCCTGGGCGAGCGCGACCGCAACCGGCGACGCACCAATGATCAACGTGCCGTCACGCGCAAGCGGCAGCGGGCGCTCGTCGTGCCGGCGCAGCCACTCGGTGGCGACGCCCTTGCTGTCGGGTGCCGCATGGTCACCGCGACTTGCGGCCAGCAGGGCCAGAAACTCTGTGTAAGTGCTGACCTTGAGCAGCTCGTTGCGCGTCGCTGAGGCAGACAGGGTTTCAAGGATGTCGCGATACAGCTCCAGCGTCAGCGACTGGTCCTCTTCGCGGGTCAGCAGCAGCACGATGAAGTGCGCAGGCTCGCCGTCGGGGCTGTCAAAGTCCAGTCCAAGGCGCGAGATGCCGACGGCCACTTGCGGCTTGTCCAGGCCGGGTACGCGCGCATGCGGCAAGGCGATGCCGCGGCCGACACCGGTCGCGGTCAGGCGTTCGCGCGAGATTGCCAGGTCAATCGCGGCCTGCATCGGCACGCCTGTTGCCCCCGACACGTGGCACAATTCGATGATCGCGGCAAAGCGATTGACGGCCTTCAATTCGGGCACGAAGCTGCGTGACCCTACGAAATCAGTGAAGCGGCGTGCTTTCTTGCGCTTCAAAATCCGCTGCATCAGCGGCCCCGCAACGACGCTTGTTGCCAGCGCCATCACCACCAGGGCCACAAACAGCTTCTCGTTGATGACTCCGGCCTGCAGCGCAAGCAGTGCCAGGATGATCTCCATAGCTCCGCGGGCATTCATCGCCGCGCCAATCGCCCAGCTTTCCCGCCACGGGTTGCCGGTCCATCGCGAAGCCAACCCGCAGCCGACGAACTTGCCGGCGCAGGCAATGACCATCACAAACAGCACCAGCGGCAGGTCGAAGTTGGCAACGAAGTCTACTTTCAGGCCCACCGTGGCGAAGAACAGCGGCGCGAAGATGAATGTGACGAAGTTTTCAAGTGTGTGGCGTGTACGTTCTTTCAGGTGGCTGGAATCACCCAGTGCGACACCCACCATGAACGCGCCGAAGATTGCGTGAATTCCGATCCACTCGGTGAACGCCGCGCCAAGAAGTGCCAGCGCGACCGCCACACCCAGTACGCCGCCAGGCCAGCTGGTGTGCGCCTGGATGAACGGCAGGCTGCGATGCAATGCGAACCGCCCGACGGTCAACATGACCGCCACGTAAGCCAGCACCAGGCCGATGGTCAGCCCGATCGGGAACTTCCCGCCGCCCTCGCCCGCAGACGCGCCCATCATGCCCAGGATGATGGCGAAAATGATCCAGCCGATCAGGTCGTCAAACACCGCCGAAGCGATCACGGTCATGCCCAGTTCGCTGCGGTACAGGTTCAGGTCCATGAGTGTCTTTGCGATGACGGGCAGCGCCGAAATCGACATTGCCGTGGCGAGGAAAAGCGCAAACACGAGCGCGTCGCCACCGACGCTGCGGCCCAGCGCGTCGGGCGACAACAGCAGCGGTCCCACCCAGCCAACGCCGAAGCCGATGGCAAACGGAATCGCGATCCCGCCGACGCTCACGCCGATCGCCGACTTTCCCTGTTTGAAGATCGTGGAAAGGTCAACCTCGAGGCCGGCCACGAGTAAAAACAACGTGATGGCAACGGTGGTCAGGCCCTGCATTGCCAGCGAAAATCCGGGGGTCGTCGGGAACAGTTGGGTGAAAATGTCCGGCGCCACGGCGCCCAGCAGTGTTGGACCCAGCAGGATCCCCGCCAGCAACTCACCCATCACGGCAGGCTGGTTAAGCCGCCGCGCGATCTCGCCCAGAATGCGTGCAACGGACAGCACCACGCCAAGTGCCAGAAACAACGAGACAAGATCGGAATGGGTCAATGGTCGGACCTTGGTCTGGTGCAAAAGCTAGTTTGTTGTGCGCCGGCGTGGGGATTTCAGCAGCAGGTCGCGCGTTGCGGCACTCACGAGCAGTAAGTTGACGTTCTCCTGGCCCGACGCCGGCAAACCGAGCGGCACTGCCCAGCAGCCAGTTCGCGACACCGGCGTTCGGCGAAGCCACGCGACCGCCAAACAGGGCAAATGCCAGAGTTTGCTCAGCTCCAAAACGCACCCCGATCAAATGGCGCACGATGGTAATGCCAATCGTGGCGGCTGGCAAAGCATATTGCGCCACGCGCATGTACCGAAAGTCAGCGACACTGACGTTTCGCGCGGGTGTGTCGGGTGCGCGTGTTTGCTTGCGAGCTGCGGCAGGGGCAGGCCGACTTCGCACGTGAGGGTTGACGCAAGTCTCGTTGTCCGGGGGCTTTGTGCCGTCTCCGCTTGTGGTGTACCCTTTACGGGCTACTTTCCGTCGCATGCGCTCCGGAGTCAGAGTTGCTGGTACTCGGCATCAACGCCTACCATGCCGATTCGGCCGCTGTGCTGATTCGGGATGGGCGCGTCGTTGCCGCCATCGAGGAAGAGCGTCTCAATCGCATTAAGCATTGTGCGGGCTTTCCGGCGCTGGCGATTCGCGAAGTGCTTCGGATCGGTGGTGCCAGCCTGGCCGACGTGGACGAAGTTGCCATTGCCCGCGATTCCACGGCCAATTTGCGCTCGCGCCTGGCATGGGTCTTCAAAAACCTGCGCCACAGCAGCAAAGCCGTGCGCAAGCGGCTGACCGACCGCGCCGGACTGAAAGACCTTGAGCAGCAGTTGTGCGAAGCCTGCGACGAGCCGCGCAGCGCGCTGCGCTCGCGCGTCAAGCGTGTCGAGCACCACTTCGCCCACGCCGCCAGCACGTTCCTGGCCAGCCCCTTTGAGCGCGCGGCGATCCTGACCCTGGACGGGTTCGGAGACTTTGCCAGCGCCATGCTGGCGGTCGGGGAAGGCAGCAACATCAAGCCAATAACGCGCGTCACGTACCCGCACAGCCTTGGCATTCTTTACACCATGGTCTGCCAGTTCATCGGGTTCGACCGCTATGGCGACGAGGGCAAAGTCATGGGCCTGGCACCCTACGGCCGGCCCGATTACGCGGACTTCTTCGCCAAGCTGCTGCGCTTTACCGAAACCGGCTTCGAGCTCGACCGTGAGTACTTCAACCACCATACGCTGGGCGTGGCCACCGGCAGCGACGAGTATGGCAGCCCGCACTACGCCAACCTGTTCACGCCCGCCATGGAACGGCAGTTCGGACCCGCCCGCCGGCGCGACGAGCCCGTGGCCGACCGCGACCGCAACCTTGCCGCCAGCCTGCAACTGCGGCTGGAAGAGGCGTTTCTGCACCTGGCCGGCCTGCTGCACCGCCACACCGGGCTTGATGCGTTGTGCCTCGCCGGCGGGGTCGCCCTGAACGGGGTGGCCAACGGGCGCCTGCTGCGCGAGTCGCCGTTTCAACGCCTGTACGTCCAGCCGGCCGCCGGCGACGACGGCACGGCGCTGGGTGCTGCGGCCTGGATTGCCGCGCGCGCCGGCGACCCGCGCCATGAGATGACCCACGCCTATCTTGGCTCAAGTTTCACGGAGCAGGAGATTGCGCCTGAGCTGGAACGGCTGGCAGGGTTTGAAGTGCAGCGGCTGGACGAAGATGAACTGTGCCGCGCCACAGCCGGGCTGATTGCCGATGGCAAAGTGGTCGGGTGGTTTCAGGGTGCCATGGAGTGGGGCCCGCGGGCGTTGGGCAACCGCAGCATCGTGGCGCACCCGGGACACCCCGGCATGAAAGACATCCTGAACGCGCGGATCAAGCAGCGCGAGTCGTTCCGGCCGTTCGCGCCCAGCATCAAGGCCGAGCGGCTGAGCGACTACTTTGACAGTGCGCACGAGTCGCCCTTCATGCTGCACGTGTACGCGACGCTGCCGGGCAAGCAGGAAGAACTCTGTGCCGTGGACCACGTGGACCACACCGGCCGTGTGCAGACAGTCACGCGCGAGCAGAACCCGCGCTACTGGAAGCTGATCGATGCCTTTGAGCAACTGACCGGCACGCCGGTTGTGTTGAACACCAGCTTTAACGAGAATGAGCCGATTGTGTGTACGCCCGCCCAGGCGGTCGATTGCTTC
>JADZFR010000062.1 GCA_020849795.1 Planctomycetota bacterium
CCGGGCAGTCACCTTCGAGACTCAGGTGCGTGCGCGAGGTGTTGTAGTAAGTCACATACTCCTTGAGCACTTCGCGCAGGTGTTTTTCGCCGAACACGATCATGTGATCCAGACACTCGCGCCGGATCGTTCCGATAACGCGCTCCACGTACCCGTTCTGCCAAGGCGACCGCGTCGCGCCGACGAGTTCTTCGATACCCAACGCCTTGACCTGTTTCTTGAACACTTCGCCGTAGATGCCGTCCCTGTCCCGTTGCAGATACTCCGGCACGTCTCCCCACGGAAATGCCTCCACGATCTGCTGCGCCGTCCACGCGGCCGTTGGATGCCGCGTTACGTTGAAATGCAGAACCTTCCGCCGTGACAACGACAGCACTACGAACACATAGAGAACTTTGAAGTTCGCCGTCGCAACTGTCACGAAATCTACGGCGGCAGTTCGTCGTACATGGGCTCGCAGAAACACGCTCCAGGAAGGCCCCGCGTCCAGCCGCTTCGCAGATCGTCGTACCATGTACTTCTGCACGGTAGACAAAGCGACCTCGACACCGAGTTTCGCGAGTTCAGCACGAATGCGCGGCGCGCCCCAGAGCCTGTCGGCAGTGCTCATCTCCCGAATCAAGCGCCGCACTTCTGGCGACACCAGCGGCCGTCCGGCTGCGCCCCGGCTCTTCAGCCGCCAGAACAGCCGAACCCCGGACCGCTGCCAGCCGATAACAGTAGCCGGCTGGACGAGAAACAGGCACTCACGCCACCCGGGCCAAAGACGCGAAAGCAAAGTCCAGATCACCCGGTCCCGAGATTTCAACCGCACCCGCCCAACCTGCCGCCGCAGCACAACCAACTGCTGCCGCAGAGCCAGGTTCTCCAGCATGAGGTTGGAGCGCCCGCAGAACATCGCCCGACAGAAAGTCCTAAACAGCGTCAGCATGAGAAGCGCTCCAACTGCCAAATGTTTCTATATCACAAGCCCACTACGGCCTTGGAGTGCGCGGCGGGAGCGTGTTTTCAAGTGAGTGCAAGCCAGCATAAATCGAACGAGGTATCGAGATCGAACCTGTTTCTGGGGCCGCAGCGTCGGCGGCTTGAGCCGGCCTTGGCGGGGTTGTGCGCGCCGACTGCGGCTGCTTCGCGCCGCAGTCGGCGCACCCCGCCAACGCAGGGCCGCCGACGGGCCAACATCAGACGCGCAAAGGTGAGCGCATAGCGGCATCACGACACCACCGCGACACGCTCGCGCCGCAACGCACCGGGCGCAACCTCAACCACGAGTTGGGCGGCAGACTCCAATCCCTTCATCGAAACGAGAAAGGCGAACACCGACGACGCAGCCGCGCAAGCGTCGTATTCGCCAACGCGCACGTCTTCCAGGTAGTCACGGAAGAGAACAACCTCGGCAGCGTTCTCGATGTTGTCGAAGTCTTCGGCCTCTTGTTCGAGGTGCTTGATTCGCCGCGACCACTTCCGGCAGCACTGGAATAGGTGGCGTCCCTTGACCGCCGCCGCGAGTTCAAGGATGCACTCTTCGGGCCATTCAGCGAGGCCCGCGACTTTGAACGGATAGCCGATGGCCTCGTTCAGCCCGCCACCTTCTTTCAAGCCCTTGAGGTCGATCCCGTGAAGTTTGACCACTCCACCGCCCGCCTTGCGCACGCATGTTGACCAAGCCGCGTGCAGGGCATCCAGGGAAATGAACCGCGCCTTGACGATGAAGTGGACGTGCGGATGGAACCCATTGTAGGGGCTCCACGTTACCTCGATCCCACGTGCCCAAGCTCGAATGTTCTTTTTGAAGAACGCCGTCTTGCGGAACAACTTCAGCGCATTGAATAGGACATTCAGCAGGTGCTTCAAGCCATCGGACCGACGATGCGGAATCGTCAACGTCATCAGTGTGAAGCGCGCGCCGGCCGCAAGCTCTTCGACGATGACCCCGACCAGCGCCGCCCGATGCCTTGCACCCTTGATTGTCGCGCAGATCGGACAAAGCCGCTGGCGGCACTGGTTCCGGTACACGGCTTCGCAAGTACCGGCCACCAGCTTGAGCGCGGCGGCAAAACGTCCGCACCCGCGCATCAGGGCTGCCCCGGACGCGAAGCGGCTGTCGCTCTCGATAATGGACGCGATTCGATCTTGTGTCTCGCGTAGATATGCATCGGTGAAGATGTCCGACGGCTTGTCGGCATCACTCGCCATGGCCGCACGCCTCCATGGCGGCTTTGGCCTGGACGGGCGAAAGCGCGGCTTGGCGCTGGCCAGCGACTTCGCGAAGCCAGCGTTCCATTTCTTGTTCGGAGACTAGAATCGGCGCGTTGCATCCCGGCCGTGCCCGCACGCAATGCAAGCGTCCCGCGTGAATTTCGGCGCGCAACGTGGAGGCCGGAATTCGACCCCCAAACAAATCTTCCCACTCCCGCAGAGTGAGGAACTTCGGTATTGCCATTGCTTTGCTCCACTCCGAGGCGCTTCCGTGTGGTTGGCCCCATGCCGAACCACATTTGTTGGCCTCTGGAAGTGGGGACGTGCGTGCGTGCGCGTTGCGTTGCGCAACACAAGACCCGCCTGGGTGGCGGGTTCGGAGCGTACAAGAACCTTCAATCCGTTGCGGTCAGTCTTCTAACGCGTCCGGGTCTACGATGCCGTCAGCATGGCCTTTGCCGTCGGTATATCCCTTTTGCCGATCCCGCCGACCTGGCAACAAGACACCTATCGTCTCGTCACGCGAAACGGTTGAACGGTCCACACCAACCGCGCGGGCAACATCTGCCGCCGATGCATTCGGGTTACGCTTCAAGAACGCGATGGCTTCACCGTGCCAGGGTTTCTTGTAGTCTCTGGCTTCGGCATCTTCGGCCTTTCGTCGATTCCAGAGCGTCGACAACTCATCTAGCAGGAAAGCAAAGAAGCATGCCCGCCGATGCCCGGTAGGCCCGCCAATCATGCCTGTGGGATCGTCGCCGATTATTGAGGCAAAGCCCATCCAAGTCGGATAGCAATTCGTGCGTTCCACCGGTGTGCTTACGCCGTTCTTCGCCGCCTCCGAATGTAGCCAGCGTCTAAAAGGCACATGCAGCGATGTTGCCCAGCACACACGGTCAATACTCGCCTGGAACGTATCGTCCCGCCCCTTGTCCGGCCTGGCAAGCTCGCATAGCGCGTGCGCAACCGTCCAAGGGCAGTCCTTCACAGCCTTATGGCCTTTTCGAACCTCTGCAGTTATGTCGGCAAGCAGGTCGATCCAGACTGAATGGGCAAGAGAAGCGGCGATCCTTTGAGGAGTGAAGGGCGAGACATCGAAGCGTTCGGGACCGATCACGGCGTCCCAGTTGAGGGCGTGCCACGGGAACGGACCGATCAGGTAATTGTCAGACCAGAAACCGCAAACCGGATGGAAGTCTGGTACGTCCAAGCACTCAGGGTCAGCGCCCACTAAGGCGAGAAACGGGCGACGCGTCGGTTCCTTGGCGGTTTCAATGACGAAAGCCTTAATCCCATCCAGCCAGTTGAGAATGTTCGGCAGGATAGGACGCCATGTCAGCCGAAGTGTCCCCTGCGGAGCGAAGAATTCCGATTCAACATGAGCGGTATTGAAGCGCGCCTTGGCTTGATCGAGCCATTCGGCTACGCGCAAGTATGCTTCCCGCAGAGCTTTCCGCAGGTTCTCCCGTTCATCCTTGAACGGCCGCTCAATCGTCGTCTGGAGAACAGCCAGCTTCTCACTCAAGGTCGATTGGAACTGCGCCAACTCGACATCATCCCGCTCAGAGTAGCGAAACGGGTTCGGCCGCAAACCTGGCGGCAAGGCTCGCCACCACGCAAAAAGATCGTCAGCTTTGCTCATCGCGCAAAACTTTGCCGAGACCGCAACACCGAAGCAAGGCCGCTCCTTAGGACAATCCCATCGATTCTTCGATTGACGAACCAGGCAAGCGTTCCAACACCTGCGCGCGGTAGTGGCGCTCTGCCACACCTGCGGAGTGGCCTTGCCAGAGGGCGGCGACGGTGGACGGGATGCCGAGGGACGCGGCGTAGCTTGTGAAGTTCTGGCGCAGCATTTGGGGGCCGATGCGGTTGAGTTCGGCGCGTTCGTTGACCATTTGCCATGCCGACTTCGGGAACACCGGCAAGTCCGTCCCGTTGTGCGGCAGGACGAATACAGCCTTTGGCGCTTCCTTCCGCCACGCTTTCAGCAGATCGAGGAAGTTCGGCGCAACGTCACCTTCCGGTGCACCCACTAGCGGCAGCACCCGCGTCCGCCCCGTCTTCTGTGCGCGAATGGTTACGCGCCCCCGTTCAAGATCGACGTCTTCCCACGTGAGGCCGAGGGCTTCACCCAGGCGGCAACCGGTCAGGGCCAGTAGCAGGAACAGGCGGCTTACCGGCGTTGACGGTCGGGCCGAGACGCTTTGCTGGAATCGTTCCTTCTTGCCTTGCCCTTTTTGCCGCTTCACCGTGACGGTCACGTCCGGCGACTCCCACTCCAACGCCGCTTCAAGAAAGGCGGTTAGTTCCACCGGCGTAAAGGCCCTTGCTTGAGGCGCGTCAGTGGGCCGGCGTTTGAGAACTTTCCTTAGCGGTTTGAAGTCGGGAAACAGCGGAGGCCGCAAGTCGTCAAGGTAGATGAGGCACGCCTTCACGTTCGCGCGATATCGATTCACTGTTGCCCCGGAACGCCTGACGGGCCGATTACCCCAGCGCGTATCCTCGGACGCAACAAACCGGAAGTAGTCGCCCAGCAGGGCTGCATCCAGGCGACCGGTAGTAAGTCGCAAGTGACCCGCACGTTCTAGCCATGCCCGAAAGTGCCCGACCGTCTCGCGGATAATCTGACCGCTCTTGGCGCTCAATCCCTCCCGCGCCTTCGGGTTGCTGGACCTTGCGACTTCGCGCCGCTCACTGTGCGTGAGGTAGCGGTCTACGGCATCAACTAGCACAGTATCATAGGCCAGGCGACCGCCGCGCCGCACGACTTCTGTTTCGTCAAGCTTCTCTTGAAGCCGGTAGTTGCGCACAAGTTCCGCGCGTTGCTCGGCGTTGTTCGCCCCCAGATTGCGGCAGAGAAGGCGGCGTTGCTTGCCGTCTGAGTGGTCGAAGTAGAACAGGTAGAACTCATCCCGCCAACGCACGATCCGCGCGTTCTTCCGTTCCGCTGGCATCGAAAACCTTTCGCCTAGAGTCGTTTGGCTCGTTCCGCGATGGTACACGAGTCGTACACGGAAACAACCGAAAGCGGCCGAAACTCAGTGAAAGTGACCATCGGCCAATGTGCCATTCAGCCAGCTATAAATAGGCGATTGTGGGCGAATGCCGCATCACCGCGGAACCCAGAAAAATGTGGTTGTACAGTTTCCGGAGCCGTAGGTCAGAGGTTCGAATCCTCTCGGGCGTACCAGACATGCAACAGCGGTCGTGAGGGCAGCCTTGCTCGCGCGACCGCTTCGTTTATAGCCCTCGGGCCGGCTGCACTTTGTTCAGTGCCAGGCCGTGGTAGCCGGCTTTAGCCCAAGTTTGCAGCTCTTCTCGCAGTGCTTTGGCCCGGGCCCTGTGGCTGGCGGTGGTTGCGGCTTCGAGATTGCGCAGATGCAGCACCCTGGTGTCTACCCTTGGTGTGAATTCCGGTGCGACGCTGCGCAGCGCCTCTGAGGCCGCGTCTGTCCAGTGCCGCAGCCGTTGCTGGTCATGGGCCAGTCTTGCCACCTGCGCGCCGTGCGTTGCGATCAGCAGTTGGCGCATGGTCTCGTTGGCTGCGACGGGCGGGTTGCGCTCGATCATCTGCTGGTACTCTTTGCCAACGCCCTTGCGGCCCTGTGTGGCGCGAAGCAGCAGTTGCGTCACCTGCGCGTCAAACTCTTCGGGCGGGATCAGGTGCTCACCGATGCCTGTCAGGTGATCCAGCGCGTGCTGCAAAGAAGCGACGTCTTCGTGAAAGCACGCCAGACGCACCAGAAAGCGCGACTTGGCCCGCGAACCCGCGCCATAGCCAGCCGCGTCGCGATAGCCCATGACACCGGCCAGCGTCAGCCCGCGCAGCAGCATCACCGTGCCCAGCATGCTGTCGGGCGGCAGCCTGGGGCACGTCTTGTTCAGGATCGGCAAGCCTTCATCCAGCCGGCCGACCTCGACAAGGCAGCCCGCGTGCAGCACGCGCACGCTCAACACCGAGAAGTGGTCGCTCAGCGCATCCGGCACCAGAGACAGAATCGCGCCGCTGACGCGTATCGTCTCGGCCATGCGCGCGGTTTCGCGCAGCTGCATCACAAAGCCCAGGCTGATGCTCAGGCCGGCGTCGCTGTCCAGCACGCCGTCGCGGATGCGCCGGGCAAACACGCGCCGCAGAAACTTCAGCGCCTCTTCGGTGTGGCCGGTCAGGTATTCGGTGCTGGCCTGGCAGCGGTCCAGGCGTTCGAGCACGGCGTCGTCGGTGCACAGCCGCGACAGCTCGACGGCGGTTTCACGCAGCGAAGTCGCGCGCGGCATTTCGAATCGCGCCAGCGCGTCCTCCAGGTCGCCCAGCAGCGCGCTGATCACGGGCCTTGAGCGCTCGTTCATGCGCTCGCGCAGGCGGTCAAAGGTCTCCAGCGTCTCGGCCAGTTCGCGCACTACCTTGCGCTGGCGGTCGCCGACGACGGCGCCCAGTCGCAGGCGGGCCACGGCGTTCATGGCTTTGACCAGGTCGAGCAGTTCGCCGGCTTTGGCGGAAGTCTCGGCGCGCACGTCGCTGGTCACGGGCTCGCCTTCGCCGCGCATGACCCAGTCGGCGCTGAGGTCAAATGCGTCAGCGACCGCGAGGCAGAACTCGGCGGGAATGCGCCCGGCCTTCAAGTAGCGGTTCACGTTGGGTGCAGGGGTACCGGTGCGGCGCGCGATCTCAATCTGTTGAAAGCGTTCCTGCAGGCGTTGCAGGCGCGCGCGCAGCTCGCGCAGGTAGGTGGCGGGCGATTTCACTTTCGTCTCGGCCATGGCTCACGATTCCAGTTCTGGTATTTCAAACCCTCAATCCAGCCAAGTAACAATTCCATTCTTGTTAGCCTTGGGGTGCGTGGCAACCCGGAACAAGGAGATTCAAACATGCGGTACATTGCACTCACGTTGCTCTTGGCATTGGCAGCCGTCCTGCACGGCGCGGACTACAGCGACGCACCCGCAACCTACGGCAGCCCGGTCATGTGGGGCACGAACGTGATCTGGCTGGGCCCCACGGCAACCGCCGACGCAGTCAACCCGGTGGCACCTGCCTGGAGCGGCGACAGCGACGACGGTGTCGTCGGCACGCCTGCCTGGAATTCATGGAGCAACTTCAACAGCCTCACGGTCAGTGTCAGCGGCGTGGCCAGCCAGTCGGGCCCCGGCACGGATGCCACGGGTTGGCTTTGCCTGTGGGTCGATGCCAACGACAACGGCGTGTTCGAAAGCAGTGAGCTGTACGAGATGATGCCGGGGTACCTGGTGCCCGCAGGCAACAACTACACGTTCGACAACATCCGCATTCATGCGACGCAGAACTTTTCGCGCAACGGGGCCAACAAGGTTGCCGTGCGCGTGATGGTGCAGGAGAACATCGGCGGGCCGCCCATCTACACCCCGAACGGGTTTCGCTACTTCGGCGAAGTCGAAGACTGGCTGATCGACATCACCCCCGCCGCCCTGGCGGTTTATGATGAAGTCCTGCGCGAGGCGACGGAAACGCAGCCGTACAACGCGCAGTTGCGCACGGTCAACGGCACCGGCCCCTACACCTGGTCGCACACCGGCGGCGCGCTGCCGCAGGGCCTGACACTGGTGCAGCAGGGCGACTTCTTTGTGCTGTCGGGAACGCCTGCGGTCGGCACGTCCGGCGACTACGTGCTGGACATGCAGGTGACCGACGCAACCAGCGCCGTCGCGGTACGGACGATCACGCTTGAGGTCACGCCCGCCCCGTTCCCGTTGCCGTTTCAAGAGTCGTTTTCGACCAACAACCACTGGAAGCTCGGGGCCGGCTGGGCGATCACGCAGGCCACGGGGTTCGTGGGCTATGGGGCATCCGGGCTTGGCTATCCGTGCACCGAGGCTCCCAACGACTACACACCGGGCAACAGCGACGACCTGATGCTGATCAGTTCGCCCAATGCCGACGAGCCGATCCTGCGCACGAAAGCCACGTTCGCGGTTTCCCCCAAGATCAACTGCGCCAACGCCGCCCAGGTCGAACTGCGCTTCCGGCGCTGGTACAGCGTCGTGATCAATAACTCGCAGAACAACATCAAGGTGGACGTCACGTCCGATGGCGCGAACTGGACAACCGTGTGGGTGCCGCCGTACCACCATAGCCAGGCCGCCGACATCAACTGGTCGTTGATCATCATTGACCTGACCACCCACGCAGCCAACAAGCCGTGGATTCGTGTGCGCTTTCGCGTCGGCGAGCACGTCAAGCAGGACCAGGGCATCATTCCGGTCGGGTTTGCCGGCTGGGGCATTGATGACGTTGAGGTGCGGCAGGGCGCGCTGGCGTCGCCACTGGTTGCCCACGACATGGAGTTGCAGTCAACGGCGCAGGTGCAGAACAGCGTTACCGGGTTGTGGTACCCGCTGATCTACCCCCAGTTCGCCCACGTGTGGGAGGTCAAGGTGGACAACCCGACCGCGCAAGCGGTGACGATTCATGAAATCGAGGGCACCACGTTTGTCATCCTGCAGCCGGGCAGCATCGCGTGGTGGGACGGGCCGCCGTACTTCGCGGCTGCCGACTGCTGGCACGACTGGGGCACATGGACACTGGACCAGCCGGTGACGATTGGCGCGGGCGCGACGAATGTGGTGGTGCGCGGCCGCTTTCACTTCAACAGTGCGCCGTTGCAGTACCTGCAGATCTTGTCAGACGCGCAACTGTATCTGCGCGGCACACAGGCCGGCAGCCCCCGCAACGTGGAGTTGATTGCCCGGACAACGTATGTGCCGAACGGCAGCCCGCTGCCCGGCGTGTACGTGTTTGAAACGCAGGCGGGAAGCGTCCAGATCATGAACGGAGAAGCCGCGACCGGCTTGCGCGCTTTCGGCAGTCAGGGCGTGGGCACGTCGTCGGGTTGGCAGAACATTGTCATCGAAAACACCACCTCGCTGCCGTTGAACATCGGCACGCCGACGCTGGGCGGCGCTGACGCCGGCGAGTTTCAGCTGTTCACGTCCAACCTCGTGAACGTGATTCCTGCCAACGACTGGACGTGGTTTGCCGTGCGGTTCAGGCCGACGGGCATGGGCGCGCGCGGTGCCACGGTGGAGTTCACGCATGCCGCAACCAACACCGGCACGCCGTTCACGTTTGGTGTATCGGGCGTGGGCACGGCCAATGCGCCGATCATACTGGTGCGCGAAACAAGCGTTGCCGGCAACACGATTGGCAACGGCGCACCCGCCACGGGCATTCGAAACTTCGGGCAAGTGGACATTGGCGCGGGGCCGACAGCGGCGCGCGTCATCTACATAGAGAACACCGGCACGCAGGCGTTGACACTGGGCACGCCCGCGCTTACCGGGGCTGACGCCGGCGCGTACTCGCTGGACCTGGCCGCGTACCAGCCAACTCTGGGCCCCGGGGCGAGCGCCACGTTCAGCTTCCAGTTCGACCCGGCATCTACCGGCACCAAGCAGGCTGCCATTGAGATCACGCACAACGACACCGGCACCGCCGACCCGTTCGTGATCAACCTGCTGGGCGAAGGCATAATCGCAGCTCCCGTGATCGTCGTGGCCGAAGGCGCGCTGTACGGCGCTACTATCGCACCCGGCGCTGGGGCCGCAGGCGGGCGCCTGTTCGGCCAGGTCGATGTCGGCGCGGGCGCAACGCTGGCGATTCGTGTGTACATCCGCAATGACGGATGGATGCCGCTGACGATGGCTGCCCCGACACTGACCGGGGCCAATGCCGCCGACTTTCTGATCGACACCGCGGCGTTCAACACAACGCTGCCCGCGCTGTCATCGACGTGGTTTGAGCTTGCGTTTGACCCGACCGCCAAGGGCATCAAGACGGCGCGCGTCACGTTCACGCACAACGACAGCGCCGTCGTCAGCCCGTTTGACTTTGAATTGCGGGGTTTCGGCGTTGACGCCAACGGGGTGGTGATTACGACCACGGTGCTGGGTCACGCCAAGGTCGGCGAGGCCTACGCCGAGCAGCTTGGCGCCGCGCAAGGTACGCAGCCGTACACATGGTCGCTGGCATCGGGCGCGGTGCCGGCTGGACTTGCGCTTGACCCCACGGGCGCGGTTGCGGGGACGCCGAGCGGCTTGCACGGTGTGTTCCAGTTCGAAGTGCTGGTCACAGACGCCGCGGGCGGCACCGAATCACAGGTCGTGCACCTGACGATCCAGCCGCCGACGGGCCACCTGGAAAAGAACGTCAACGGAGCCGACGGTGGCGGATGCGCGGCAGCGGCGGGCGTGCACGGTGCGGGCTGGCTGCTTCTTGCGCCGCTGGTGCTGTGGCGGCGCCGCAAGTCGGCATAGACGCAGCCTGAACATGCAAAGCCGGGGCCGGAGGTGACTCCTGCCCCGGCTTTCCTTCGGCTTACGCGTTGACTCTGCAGCGGCCAGAGCAGAGCATGGGCCTTCCCACGGAGGTCGCCCATGCACATTCGATTGATCCTTCCGGTTGCCGCCATTTGTGCGTGCTTCGTGGCGCTGCAAACTTTTGCGCAGGATACGCCGCCGGAACCCGAGCAACCCGCACCGCCCACGTTCACCAAGTTGTGCAAGGAAATCGGCTTGGCTGATCTTGTCGTCACACGTACCGCGTGGGCCGACGTCAACGGCGACGGCTACCCCGACCTGATCGTGCACGGGCACGGGCAAAGCGTGCGCAACAACGGCTGGGTCCGGATCAATGACAAGGGCAAGGGATTTCTGGCGCCCGACGCAGCACCGTTCCGCAATCGCGACGACAAGATCGAAGCCGGCCGCGTCAGCGGCTTTGCCAGCACCGCGGACGTGGACAACGACGGCGACCAGGACCTGTTCAGCGGCGCACACTACAACAGCAAACAGCCCAAGGGCGCAGACGGCACGTTTATGGACCGCAACGAGCTGATGCTCAACAATGGCAAGGGCAAGTTCTCGTTCACGAAGGCCGAGCAGAACCCCTGGCTCACCGAAGCAGCCAAGACGACATCTTCGATTGCGTGGCTTGACTACGACCTCGACGGCAAGCTCGACGGCTTTGTCGCCAACTGGTACTCGAACTACGGCGAGTCGCTCGACTGCTTCCAGAGCGAACTGTACCAGGGCGACGGCAAGGGCGGGTTTGCGCTGGTGACCGCCAAGGCCAAGCTGGAGACGCCCGGCCAGCCTGAGGGCGACACGCTGTGGTCGCGCCCTGCCTATGGTTGCGGCAGTTTTGACTACGACGCCGACGGGTTCATGGACATATTCGTGCCGATCTACGGCCGGCAATGGAACCTGGTGTGGCGCAACAAGGGCGACGGCACGTTTGAGTACGTTGCCGACAAGCTCGGACTCGATGGCGACGAGTTGCGTGACGGCCAGTACCCCGGCGGGCGCCAGCGGCCCGAGCGCCCCTTTCGCGCCAACGGCAACACGTTCGACATGGCGCCCGGCGACTTTGACAACGACGGCGACATGGACGTGTTTCTGGCCGAGATTGCTCACGGCTGGGCCGGCAAGTCCAGCGACCTGTCCTGCATCTGCGAGAACCTGGGCGCCAAAGAAGGCTTCAAGTTCAAGCGCCGTCTCGACCTGGTCGACCGCGCCCCGCCCGCGCTGGATGACAACTGGGGCGACACCTATGGCGTCTGGATCGACATCGACAACGACGGCTTGCTTGACCTGCTGACCAGCGCCACCAGCTACCCCGGCGTCGGCCTCAAGCTGTGGAAGCAGGGTGCGGACAACAAGTTCACCGACGCCTCAGCGAAGTACGGTGTTGACATGCTGTCCAGCCACGGCCTGAGCATTGCTGACTTTGACCGCGACGGCTTTGTGGACATTGCGGTGGTGCAGTACAAGTGGCCCGACCGCATACCCGAGACCAAAGACCTGCCGCACCACGAGCTTTCGATTTTCAAGAATGCCGCCAACGGCAACAACTGGCTCGCGCTTGACCTCGTGGGCGACGGCAAAGCCACCAACCGCGATGCGGTCGGGGCAATTGTGTACGTCACGGTCGGCAAGACGACGCGCATGTTCCAGGTGACCGGTGGCAGCGGGCAGTTCGCGCCCCACAGCCCGCGCACGATTCATGTCGGTTTAGGCACGGCCAAGCAAGCAGACGCGGTCCGGATCGTGTGGCCGAACGCCAAGCACACCGAGCAGAAGATTGGTGCCATCAAGGCCAACAGCTACTACACGATTCAGCAGGGCAAGGCCCCGAAGGCGGCCAAGTAGGGGCTGAAATCCGGGCAGCACCGACATCCAAAGCCGCCCATGCCGACGCGGTTGCCCATGATTGCACACAATTTTTCGAGCGAGTTTTCAGAATCTCCGTAACATGGTCGCCCTATCCATCGTACACATTGCATCATGGCCCCTGGTGGGGTGCGGGCGGCTTGGTCGGGGCCCCCACATGTTGGCTTCCTGACCGGGAGAGAAGGAATTATGAAAGCACTGAAAACAGCCAGTCTCGTTGTGATTGCAGTTTCGCTGGCCATCGTCGCCGGCGCGGAAATCTCGAGCCACTTCGCATCAGCCCAGTCGGCAAGCAAGTCTGCCGAGGCACCGGCTGAGGCTGGCAACAAGGGCGCCGTGGACGGCGTGGCTGCCGTGCGCCTGGCAAGCGACCTGGCCAAGTGGGGCCGCACCAACAAGAACGCCGCGGCACTGGCAGTCTCGGCTGCGATTCTTGACACCGTGCCGATGGAGTATTCGAAAGAGCTCGAGGGCATGCTTGAGGGTGGCAAGAAGGTCGAAGGTGCCGAGAAGCCCCACGGCGACAAGCTGATCGCAGAAGCCAAGAAGATGTGCAATGACGACGCTCTGCCCAGCAGCGTGATGGACGGTATTCGCAAGATGGGCCTGAGCGGCCGTGGCGCCACCAAGGGCGCGATTGTGGCCGCAGCCAAGCTTGACGGCGCGACCAAGCTGTCGGACGGTCGCTGGAACATCGCGGGTATCAAGTTGGCTGCCCGTATGAAGAAGGGCGAACTGGCGGCAGTGTGGGTCGGCGGCGAGGGCAACGGCGAGATCGACCTGTACATCTACGACGCGTCGGGCAAGCTGGTCGCCAGCGACGAGTCCGAAGGCGACAGCTGCTGGTGCGAATGGACACCCGCCGCTGAGGCTGACTATACCATCATCGCCTACAACCGCTCCACCACCGAAAACACCATCGTCTTCGTGACGAACTAACCCGGTCAGCGGGGGGCGCGACACTGCGCCCCCCGCCGGTTACCCCCCATGAAAATCGCATTCAAAAACATCAGCCCGGATACACAGCCGGCAGCGGGAGAGGTCTTCATCCTTCCCCCGTTGTCGGGGCTGGGGGCCGCAGGCGCCGCTTTCAGCGAGGGCATGGCTGCCTTCCGCAAGGGCGACGCTGAGCCGACCACACTGGTGCTGCCCGCCAACCCGACGCTCGACGACATGCTGGCGGTCAGCATTCTGGAAGCGCGGGCGCAGCAGGACCTGCCGGACAGCATTGAGGGCTACGCGCGGTACGCGGCCCTGGTGCGCGAGGGCCTGCGCCCTGGCAGCGCCGAGCTTGCGGCATCGCCCGAGGGCATCTTCCTGGCGATACGCAACGCCCACGGCATTCAGTTGAAAGAGCATGTGGCTGCGCGCTTTGAGTCCGACGCGCGCCGCATGTGCAAGCACCTGTTCGCGTGCGCCAAGGCAGGCAAAGACCCGTTCAAGGACGCGCTGTTTGCAGACGCGCCGGACTTTGCCCGCGAGCGCGCATTCCTGGCCAAAGACCGCGACGTGTACACGCAGGATGTCGCCCGCGGCGAGAAATGGCTGGTCAAGCTGCCCGGCGGCCCGCCGCAGGCCAGCGCCCTGATCCTGCGCCAGCCCAAGAGCCTGCTGTGGAAGTTCTGGGCCCGCGAAGACAAAGACGCGCCCACCGGCGACATGTACCTGCTGATGGGCGTTGAGCTGGCCGACGGCAGTTTCAGCTTCTCGGTAGACCCGGTGCAGCGACTTTCACTGCAAGAGCTGCATGCCAAACTGCAAGCCGCCGAAGTCGCCGTGAACCCCGCTGCAAGCAAAGACGACCCGTGGTTTGACGGCGCGCGCTTCAGCTACACGCTGGTGGCGGCGCCGCGTGCGGGCAGCAAGCTCGGCAGCGACGAGATTCTGCGCATCGCCCGCGAGTGGACCCAGGCCAAGCGCCCCAGCGTCAAGAAGCAGGCAACCGGCGTCAGCCCCTTCATGCTCGCCGGCATGGCCGCCGCCGTGGCGATTGTCGCGATCGGCATGTTCTTCGGCATCAGCGCGATCATGGGCAATGAGCCCACCGACCCCGGCCAGGGCCCGCCCGTGGTCGCAGCCAAAGATCCCGAAGTTGACTTTCGCGCGCGCGGGCTGGCCATGAAGCCCGACCAGTTGTCGCACCTGCGCAGCGAGGGCCTGGAGATCCCGGGCTACGCGCTGATTGTCGCCGTCGGCCTGTCTTCGCGCGGTGCCCTGCCCGCGGCATGCAGCGACGCCGGCCTGGTGTACGGCATGTTGCGCGACAAGTTCGGGTATGCGCCCGCAAACATGCGCATCTTGACTGACGAGCCTGACCGCACGCGCGACTGGCAAGGCAACATAGTGCCCAGCAACGGCATGCCGACACGCGCCAACGTCAGCCGCATGCTGGCCGAATTGTCCGAGCAGACCAAGCGCTATCCCAAAGGCGACCGCACCAACTTTGTCTTCTATTACGCCGGACACGGCGAAACCGTCGAGCGCGCCGACACCATCGGCTACCTGGTGCTCACTGACTTCTGGGAAAAGCGCGAAGAAAAGACCCCCGACCTGCTGGGCTACAACATGGGCCACCTGGCGCGCGACATTCGCCAGAACATCAAGAGCAGCCACCAGATGATGCTGGTCGATTGCTGCTTCAGCGGTTTCGTCACCAAGACCCGCGGCGACCCCAAGTCTGACCCCAGCGCGATTTACGCCATGTGGAAGTCCCACGCGCACGTCGTGATGACCGCCGGCACCGAAGGCCAGGTGGTCTACGAAAAGGGCAAGCACAGCATGTTCTCGGGCGCGCTGTTCCGGGCCCTGGGCATGGAAAACGGCGTGCTGGCTGCCGATGCCAACAGTGATGGCATCATCACCGACGGCGAGCTGGGTGCGTTTATCCCGGCCGAGGTCGAGCGCAAGCTGCAGGGCACGGGCAAGGTCCAGACGCCGCAGTACCTGCGCGGCCTCGAGGACCTCGACGACGTCGGCCAGTTCCTGTTTCTGCCACGCAAGTAAGCCGCGTCCTACACCGTTTCGGCGCGCCAGCAGTACTGGCTGATGAACGCGATGATGCGGCCCATCAGCCTGGCGGCTGCGAACTCGCTGACCTGCTGGCCCTTGATCGGCGACACCTCGACAATGTCAAACCCGACAATGTTGCGCTGCTGCGCGAGGCGCTGGATCATCTTCAGCCCCAGGTACCACGTGATGCCGCCCGGCTCGGGCGTGCCGGTGCCGGGGAAAACGCTGGGGTCAAATCCGTCTACGTCGATCGTCAGGTACACGTTGCGCGTCAGGTGATTGATCGCCTCGTCGATCCACGGGCCTTCCGTGTGATAGTCAAAGGCGTGGTAGCAGTGCACCGGGTGCTTGCCGCTGCCGGTTTCCATTTGCTCGCGCGAACGAATCCCGACCTGCACTACGGGGCACCACTCGTTGAATCGCGCGGCCGCGCTGGCATGGCTGAACTTGTCGTCGTGATAGCTGTCTCGCAGGTCAGAGTGCGCGTCGATGTGAAAGACGCTGACATCGGGGTAGGCTTCGGCCACGGCCTTGATGGCGCCGGGACTGACCGAGTGCTCGCCGCCGACCAGGATCGGAAATTTGTTCTCGCCGACAATCTGCTGCGTCACGGGATAGATCTGGCCCATCGTCATTTCTTCGGCGCTGCACTTGGGGTCAAAGGCCTTGAGCGTGCAGACGCCGTGGCGCGGGATATGTTCATCGCGCGTGATTTCGTCGAACAACTCCACCTGCTGGCTGGCGCGCCGAATGGCCTGGGGACCGGCGCCGGTGCCGACGCCATAGCTGACGGTGCCCTCGTAGGGCGCCGACATGACCACAAAGCGCGCACGCGCCAGCGTTGCCAGCTCGGGCTCAAGCCCGAAAAAGTTGTCGTCGCCCTTGACCACCAGCTTGTGCAGGTCGGTGACAAACTTTTTGGGCGCGGATTTCTTTGCCATGGGCAGCCTTTAATTGAGAAGGCGGAGGCCGGGAATCAGAACTGCTCCCGCCCCCGCCTTGTTCCAATTGCCGTTATGCGTCGCCGTTCTTGTGACGCTTGGCCTTGGGATTCTGCGGCGTGGGCACGTGCAGGCCGCCGTGGGCCTTGACGCTGGCCAGCTGCTCAGCCGAAAGCTGCCAGTTGTCGAAGATGAACACGCAGCACGCGATCACGGTGCTCCAGTGCCCGTCCTTGGGGCCCTCTGCGCTTTGGGTGATGTTGCGCGTCGTGACGATTTCGCCGCCCAGTTTCCATTCCTGCTTGCGCTCGTTCCACGCCTGGTTGCTGTCGAACTTCAGGCCCATCGTGGTCGCGAGCATCGTGGCGGCCAGGTCTTCGGCATAGTCGCCCGCCTGCTCGTCGTTGACGCCATAGGTGTGGTACTCACTGAGGTACCCGAACTTTTCGGGGTCTTTCGGAATCGCCACGCCGACCGCCGCGGCAATCATGCGCCGGTACTCGTTGGTCGCCTGCCGGCTCATGACGCAAAAGCCGATCTGGCCGTCGTGCAGCTCTTTCAGCCCCTGCTGCTTGCTGATGATCTTGCAGCCGGGGGGCATGATCGAGCTGATGGTGACGACGTTCAGCGCGGCAATGCCGGCGTCGCGAAGCGCATCTTCAAAGCTGGAAAGGTACTCTTTGTGAGTGCCCACGCCCTTTGTGAAAAAGGCGCGGGTGGGAACGAGTTGCAGCATCCAACGGCTCCAGTCTGCATTGTGCAGCTGTTGGTTGCCGCCTCCCGCCGACTCACGCGAGTCTGCGGTGCGCGGCTCCGGCACTCCGCTCGGCTGCCTGTTGACCCGTCAAGGGAAGCAGCAGAAGGGAGTACCGCAGAGGCGTGCTTTTTTGAATCCCCCGCCGCCGCTTGTAAAGGGGCGCAACAAAAAGATTTGGCCCGAGCCTGTCAGTAGCAAGTGGACAACTCAAGGCAAGAACGAACGGCAAGGCGCACACATTCCGGACCGGGAGATCGGCGTGTGACGTGTATGCCGATCAGCAGGTGTCAGGCCAGTCGTGTTGCGCTGCAACCGGGCGCAGGCCGATGCCAGAGCCGGCCCCGTGGCCTCAAGGTGCTTTCGAGGCCGAGTTTGCGGGCCGCGTTCTTTTGCCAGGCCTCGTCGCCGAGGATTGGAAGTGCCTGAACCCTTTGCGCCCTTATGTAGTACCTTGGCTACTTCGGCTTGGCGGTTGCGTCTGTGCGCTGGCCTTTGCCTGACTCCAGCTGCGTGTCGATCACGATTTCCTCGTAGCCTGCGATGCGGACCCGGACGCGCTTGACCTCCGGCGTGAGTTCACCAATCTCAATGATCCTGTCCTTTTGCCGGCCGAGCCTCAGCGCGGGATAGCCCGAACCGTAGAGCTTCAGCGGCTTGCCGGCGGCGTCTTCGGCGATCCACTCGATGTCAGACTCAGGCACCTCGCCCGCCAGGCCTTTGACAGTCAGGCTCAGGCCCGTGCCCGGCAGCGGCTTGAGTTCAAGCTCGGTCGTTTTTCCCTTCTCAATCTTTACGTTTTCGGTGATGACCGGAAGCAAACCGATACCGACGAACACCACTTTGTACGTACCGACTGGAATCAGGATCGCTTCCAGCTTTCCCCACCAGCTCCCCTGCTCCCACATGCTGCCGTACGCGCTGGTCGGGTCGCCCGGGTGGACCAATTCATCCTTGGCGTTCAGCAGGACGACGCGGCAATAGTGAGCGGAATTCTGGTCTGTCTGCGGAATACCAACCGCAAGAGACCCGACGTTGGCACTGAACTTGAGCGACAGCTTGGTGCTGCCGCTGATGCTCACTGAAGCGTTGGCGGCGTCCACGACGACCCTGCCGAGCCGAGGATCTTTGCCGTATGCGCGGGCCGTGACATGCCATGTGCCGGCTTCAATCAGCGAAATCTCAAGCTTTCCCTTTGCGTCTGCGCGGTAGGTTGCCTCGATTCGGCGCCGATGAGGCTGTATGAACCCGTCCCAGTCCACGTCGCGCCAGAGCAGGATTTCGGCGCCGGCCGGGTCGCTGCGGCCTTTCTCGGCAGTTAACGTCAGGCTCAACTTGCCGGCCTTGACCTCAATCTCAATGGTCTGGGCAGGCGGATCGTCGACGACGATCAGGCGCTCAATGCCGAAGCCGTGGCCATCCTTGCTGCGCACGGAACTTACCAGTCGGTAGCTGCCGACGGGCAGGCCAACGATCACGAAGTCGTCCCCGTCAAGCGTCGCGGTGAAGGACGTGTAACTGCGGCTGTTGTTGGCGGGGTGGAGCGTGGGCGGGCTGAACACAGCACCGCTGGGTCCTTTCATGCGAAGTTTAACGTCAACCTTGCCGGAGTTGAAAAGCTCGACGGTCATGTTGACGACCTTGTTGAACATCAGGTGGCACTTGCGCGCCTCATACTCCCGAAGGTCCCAGCGGGTCGGATCGCTTTCTTTGGCTTTGAACGCGTCGTAATCGGCCTTCGTAAGCACGACAAAATAAGCGACTTGCTTGTTCACCTCGAATTCTACTTGTCCGTCGGCGTTGCTTGTGACGCTGTGCGACGGCCCTTTTGAGCCATGAATGTCCACAATCTCCAGCTTCACACCCGCCTTCGGTTTTCCTTTCTCGGTTACCAGGATGTTCAGTCGGCCCGGGACCGGCTTCAGGTCTACCTTCAGCACTTTACCCTTTTCGACATCCACCACGGCTCGCATCAGGCCGCAGTTGTGCGAGTGCGCAAACAGCAGGTACGTGCCGGCCGCCAGGTCTTTGAATGTGTAGACATCGTTCGCGATCCCTCCGCGGATCGCGTTGGTGGCCATGGGCCGGTTGCGAGAGTACTCGTCGCGGTCAATGGCCTTGAAGGTCTCAAAGTCAGGCGAAGTGTCGCGCAGCGCAAACACGTCGTCTGCGCGAACCATGTTTCCGTCCGCGCCCAGGAGTCGCACCTCAATTCCACCGCCGGCCTCTGCCACCAGCTTGATTGGCTCCGCAGCCGGTACCTGGATCGTGGTCTCGATCGCGGGGTAGCCTTCCAGGCGGATGAACAGCTTCCACGGTCCGGTAAACAAGCCGCCAAAGCCATAGTCCTCGCGCTTGAGGTCGCGGCTGATCACGATCGGGCGACCAAGCTCGGGGAGGTTGCGGGAGCGTGGTGTATCGCCGGAGTAGGTGGCGGTCACCTGCCACTTCGGAAGCAGATTGCCTGATTCGTCCGAGACGATGATCTGCACCGTGCGCGCGGGCTCGGCTGTCTGGTCGCCGAGGTCCACGACTGTGCCGGCCTGGATGACGACATCCTTGGTAATCGGGAACCAATAGTTGCGTGCTCTGCCGTGGCTGATTTGCGCGCTGTAGGTGCCCTCGGGGATCCCGCCGGCTTCCAGCGTGTCTGGGGCAAGCTCACTGAACAGGTCGTACCTGCGGTTGTTCCAAGTCGTCCTAAGCTGGCAGCCGGACATGACGGGCTTGCCCGTGTCCATGTCCGTGAGCTTGAACTTGATGCCGCCGCCGGGCACCACAACAAGTGTCCCGTAATCAAACATCGTGTGATCACTCGAGATACTAGAGGAGGGGTACCAAGCCTTGCTGTCGAGCGCGAACGCGTAGTCGCTGCTCATGGTCTGGAACAACTCCGGCGAGTGCGACACGTCGGGGCCCGTGACGCTGAAGTTGCCGTCCGCGTCCGTCGTGAACTCGCACCGCAGTCTGCGCGGGAGCGGGATTTCTGTCCCTCTGCGCCGATAGTGTAAGGCGTCTTCCCGGTAGGCGTCGCCGATGGCCACGAGTTTCAAGTTGGCGGCCGGTTTTTGCCCGTTCACGTGCACCGCGCGGCCCTTGATCGTCGTGTACCCGACCGTCTTCGGGAGTGTGCAGTAGGCCAATTTGCCCGCATAGGCTGCAAAGACCGCGCTGACGGTGTGGTAGCCATCGAGGCTGGCCTCGACTTTGGCATACACGTAGCGCGTCTCCAGCTCCGAGCCGTCGGCCTGTATCAAGCGGTCTGTGGGCAGTGCGCCTTCGCCGCTGGTAGTGACGGTCGCCTTGACTTGGCAAACGACTCTTCCGTTGACCTTGGGCGTGGTGACGGTGGCATTGATGTTGACGTCCGGCAGGGCGCCATGCATGGACTTGAATTTGTTCAGGTCGTCTTCGTTCATACGTCCCCACAGCGGGTCCGCACTCACCTTGATCGTAGCGCCTTCAAGCGTTCGGCCATCTGACCACGCCGGGTTGACTTCAAAGGTGAACTCGTCGCAAGGCGCTACTTGCGCCAGCACGGCCAGCAGCACTGCCCAGATCATGAGACGCATGGCAACCTCCTGCGTGTCGCGAAGTTATGTTCGCATTCTGGCGATTGCGCAGGATGATTCAACCGGAAGCCAAAAATGGGGCAGGCTGCTTTGTTTAGCCTCGTGGCTCGCTGGGTGGGCGTTGTGTTTGATTTGGTGCGTTCGGTTGGTTTGTCTTGGGCCTGCCCTGCGGTCACTCCCACAGCGGGGCTAGTTCGCGGGCGTGGCTTCTCAGGTACTCGGGCTCGTACCGGTAGTAGATCTCCAGCATCTACACGCACAGCGCTGTCGAGTACAGCCGGCTGTCGCCCGCTTCGCCCAATAGTCGCCCGCTTCGCCCAGCAAGCGCCGGCTCAAGTTGCTCACCGCCAGCATACCCATGCCGCGGTGAAACTCGCGCACGCCCTGGTCGGCATAAATGGCTTCGCCGTCTTTGCGGGTGGCCTCGCGCATCAGGCCCGCCAGCTTGA
>JADZFR010000063.1 GCA_020849795.1 Planctomycetota bacterium
CATTCGGGGCGCTTGAGCGTCTGCAGTGTTCGGTCAAACCTAGCGGATTCGGACGTCGCCGCAGTACGCGCACAAAGCGCAAAGTTGTTCTGTCCCTTGATGCACACCATCGTGTTCACCAAGCGCCAGCCATCATACGCCATAACGCGACAGGTTACAGCCGGTTCACGACGGGCTGCCACGAACATGACGGCCGATTTCCTGACGACCGCCCCTTGAACTTTGGGATGCGGCTCAGTTACAATCCCGCCATGGACGCACGTCAGTGCGCCAGCAGTCGCCCTCAGTGGCAAGCAGTACGTGTCCTAACTGTCAATCGTGTCCAACGTGTCGTCGTACTTTCCCAATCCAAGTGGAACGGGAGGGGCGGGCCGGAGCTTGTTTGCACGGCCGCACGGACAGATCGATAGGAGACAGACCATGCAGGACAACCATAACAACGAAGTCGTGCAGCAAGAAACGCATCAGGCAGGAAAGAAGCCGGGCGAGGAGATGGACCGCCGCATCGAAACGGCCCTGAGCAGCTGGTACGTCGGCGACATGCGCGGCGTACTCGGCCTCAAGTGGCGTCTTGGGGAACGGGCCGAGCGTGAAGGCTGGAGCAAGAGCACCACGCTGAAGGTGGCCCGCCGTCTCGGCCAATGCATCTACCACGGGTTGGCTGAGGAACGCGACCTGTGGAACCAGAAGATCCAGCGCATCGACGACTGGCTCAAACAGGCGACGGTGGCGGAGATCCTCGACTAGCCAGGCTTCACCGTGCGACCGCCTGTAGGGCCGACGCTCTACAGGCGGTTTGCTTTCGCCGATGGGGTCAAAATGGGGGACACCAAGCAAGTCGTGGCACCCAACAGAAACCGCCTGTAGCTCCGGATTCGGCTCTACAGGCGGGTTTCAGGTTGGGAGCGGGGGCTGGACTCGAACCAGCGACCTCAAGGTTATGAGCCTTGCGAGCTGCCATCTGCTCCACCCCGCAGTGGTTGGACAATGGTTACCTTGGCCTTGTGTTCGGTCAAGGGGGCAGAGCATCAGGGGCTGCGTGTTGCTGCGTTTTCGGCAGCCGGCTTTCGGTGCTTCGGTCGGGCCGCTCTCTACGTTTCCGGGCGCTGCTGGCACAGGCTTTCGCAAGCCGGCCGCGGCATCCGCTCAGCGCTGTACTTCCCGCCAGGGTTTGCTGGCGTAGTTCACCAGCGGCACGTCGTATCCGGGCCTGATCTTGCCGCCCCTTACCAAATCCTGCGGGTGGTCTACGCCTTCTGCGCCGGCAGGCGGCTGCACGGCGCGGGCGAGCAGTCGCTGCACAGGCTTTGCGCCGCCTTCTTCATAGATGCGGAATACGGCGGGCATCAGCAGTGCGGGCCTGGCGGACTTGGCGGGTTCTTTGTTGGCGATGTCAGTGAGGTTCGGCAGCTCTACAAACTTGTCCGGTTCAAAGGCCAGGTCCGTCACTGCGGCATCCTTGTTGCCGGCCAGCGCAAATTTCAGGCGCGCCCGGGCCAGCGCGTGGGGGAACTTCCAGTCGCCGGCGGTGCCTTCGGGCAAGCTCGCGACAAAGCGCAGCTCGACGCGTTCGCGCCCACCGTTCTCAAGTTGCCGCCCAAAGCGCTCATAGACCCACACGCGCCAGCTCGCGCCGCTGTTGGGGTCGCGGTAGATGTCGCGGCCCAGAAAGCGCACGCCGCCGTCATCAAGCCTGCGTTCAACGCCGGTCAGCGTCAGCAGCTTGCGAGTCTCAAGCTGCACAATCAGGTCGTCGTATACTTTGCCGGCATCGGCGCCTTTGCGACGACGCACGGTGCCGGGCAGCGAGCAATCGTAGTAGTAGTCCACGCCCGCTTCTTCATCGACTGACTGCACCAGCCACGAACCGCCCAGGCTGTCCTCGGTGCGGATGCGACCCTTGCCGCTGCGGCCCTCGCGGCCATACAGCTCAATATAGCGGCCCTTCTTCTGGTTCTGGCCCTCGTTGGCGGCGATGTCGATGTCAAACATCAACAGCGTGCTGGGGATGTTGCCGCCACAGGCGCGCGAGACTTCGTCAAAGCGCTGCACCATGCGGCTTAGGCGTGTGAGCTGCCGCGGGTTGCGCAGGCTGTCGCATTGCTTCCAGCCGGGCACGAACAGCGCGTGGCGCAGCAGCGCAGTGGCTCCGGGGCTGGCTGCGTTGAACGTGGGGTTCACGACGGGCTCGATAAACGCGCTGACGCCGCGCCCAAGGTCAAGCATGCCGCCATGGGCATCGGGCGAAATCGCGCGAATGGGCGCCTCGGTGCACAGGAACTTGTCTCCAAAAGGCAGGGTAATGCGCCCCAGTGGCGTGGCGGCCTCGCCCCAACGTTCGCACTTTGCCACGACCAGCGTTTGCGCGCCGTCGATCGTGCGCACGCCGGCGCAACGCACGAGGCCAAGTGAGACCGACATGCCGCGAAACTTCTCAAAGCGCGCGACTTCGCGTGCGCGGCCCTGCGCAATCGGTTCGCGCATCTCGACGACAATGCCTGCGCCATCGCCGCGCGCGACCACCAGCCCGAAGCCCAAGGCGTCGCGCAGCAGCGTCGCAGTCAAGCGATCAGGCGGGAACATGCCCTTCATTAGCTCGGTGATACTGCACTGGCCGCCGCTGATCTCGATGCGCAGCAGACGCCCGGCTGCGGGCTCATGGCTTTCCAGCAACTTCACGTAGCTCTTGGTTGCATCGCGTTGCGCAGGCCGCGGGATAGCTTCATCCCAGGCAATCACCGCCAGTGTCTGATTGTCGATCCAGACGGGCCGGCCCGCGTGCATGTCGGGCGACTGCGCTGCCAGTTTCCAGTCCGCGGCACTGTACACAACCAGCCGCGCTACGAACTTGCCGCCAACGTTACGGAATGACCGAAATGCCACGTGCCGGCGATCCGGTGAAACGACGGCTGCATCCATGAACTCGGGCGAGTTCAAGACGATCGACGCCGCAGGCACCGCGCCGCCTGCGGCATCAAGGGCGTCGGCCTTGAGCACCTGGGTCAGGCCCTTGAGCGATTGCAGCGGGTCGTAGTGCAGCACATAGGGCGTGCCGTCGATTTCAAACACCTCGGTCAAGGTGCGTCGCCAGGCGCCGCTGGTTTCGCCTTTGCCCAGCACATGAGTAACGCGGGCGTACTTTGCCGTCGCGCTGTCATAGCGCCAAAGTTCGCAGGTCGGCCATGCGCCATTGCTGCTGCCGCTGTACGGCCAGGCGTTCACGTCGGGCACGGGAAAGCCCGGGTCGCCCGCGAACTCAGATGTCTTGTCGTCGCTGACGCCGGCGGGGTTCTCCAGCAGCAGCCAGCCGGAGTTGCCGTCCGGCGCGGAGATGCCGATCTCATTGGCCGCGAGCGGCAGCGCCATCAGCAACATAAGGAAGAAAAGGCGCATGCAGTTTCCAGTCAGTGACGCGGGGCCCGTTGGTACTACGAATCGGCAGCGTTGCAAGGCGGGCTAAACCGATTCCGCAAGCGCCTCAATCGTGGCGATGTCCGGCGCAGAAAGCGGCGTTTGGCTTGCCTGCACAAGTTCTGCAATCTCCGTCGGCGATTGCGCCGGGCACAGCACGCTGGTGACACCGGGCTGTGCAAGCGCCCATGCCACTGCGGCTGCGGGGCCGCTCATCGCGCGGGTTTGCGCCCATGCCTCGAGGCGCTTGGCGAAGTCGGCCGCGCGGCGGAACGCGGGTTGTGTGAACCATTCGTCGCGGTCTTCGTCGGTGAACTCTTCATTGCCGCTGTAGCGGCCTGCAAGCAGGCCGGATTGCACCGGGTCCGCGGCGAGAAACGCCACGCCATGCTCGTGGCACCAGGGCAACAGTGTGTTCAGCGCGCGGCGGTTCAGCAGGTTTAACGGCGCCTGCACGCTGCGCAACTCGACCAGAGCAGCCAGGGCGACCACCTGGTCAAGCGTGTAATTGCAGACGCCCGCAAAGCGCGCGTGCCCGCCCGAAATCAGGTCCTGCAGGCCGCGCGCCGTCTGCGCAGGTGGCGTGCTGTCGGGCCAGTGCACCTGGTACAGGTCAATGTGCGGCGTCTTGAGCCGGAACAGGCTGTCGTGGCACTGGTTGATCAGGTTCGCGCGCGAGTTGTCCAGCGTGAGTTCACCCTTGAACGTCAGGCGCGGCCCCGCCTTGGACGTGATGAACAAGGCATCGCGATCCAGGCCCTTGAGTGCGCGGCCCAGCAGTTCCTGGGCATGGCCGTTGGCGGTAATCCAGTCGGTGTCGATCAGGTTGACGCCAAGCGCCACGGCACGCGCGATTGTCTGCGCGGTGACGTCTTCGCCGTTGGCGGCCGGGTCTTCGGTTTGCGGGGCCAGAATCGCAAGTTGGCCCAACGGCAGCGAAGCCGTGGGCGGGGCCGAAAGACTCAGGCCAATCACGCTGACTTCTGGTCCGCCGGGAAAGAGTGGGCACTTGCGCATGGCTGCATGCTAACTTGGGCGGCGCACACGCGTATGTCGGAAGAGAAACCACCCGAGCCGCCGGAAAGAGGCGAGACGCTGCTGGATGTCGGCGGCGTCGTACACCTGCCCGAGAGCAGCGAGACGCTGCTCGAGATCGGGCAGATGTCGGTCTACAACAACACCGATGTGCAGAAGACGCTGCTCGATTTCGCGCCGACCGACGCCGACACCCAGCGCGACAGCGAAGCCGAAACGCGGCGCGTGGCTGCACCCCACGGCGCCATCGGCGGCCGACGTTACGAGGTCAAGGCCGAGATCGGCCGTGGCGGCATGGGCGTGGTAATGCGCGCCTTTGACCGTGACCTGCACCGCGACGTGGCGCTGAAGGTCACGCGCGGCGACCGCACCGGCACGCACAGTATCGGCCGTTTCATTGAAGAGGCGCAGATTACCGGCCAGCTCAATCACCCCAACATCGTGCCTGTGCATGAACTTGGCCATGAGCCGGGCGGGCGCACGTTCTTCACGATGAAACTGGTCGAGGGCAACTCGCTGGCACGCGTGCTGCGCCAGCTTAAAGCCGGCGATGCCGCAACGCGCGAAAAGTTTCCGCTTACGCGCAGGCTCTACATCTTTGGACAGCTGTTAAACTGCATGGCCTACGCCCACGACCACGGCGTGATTCACCGCGACCTCAAGCCTGACAACGTGATGATCGGCGACTATGGCGAAGTCATGGTGATGGATTGGGGCCTGGCAAAAGTCCGCGACCGGCCCGAACTCGTCAGCAAGATTACCACTTCGCGGCTGCAAACTCCGGGCAGCGAAACCATTGACGGGCAGGTGATCGGCACGCCGGCGTACATGCCGCCCGAGCAGGCCCGCGGCGAGCGCGACCGCATTGATGAGCGCAGCGACATCTACTCGCTGGGCGCCATCCTGTATGAAATGCTCGCGCTTGCGCCGCCTTACGAAGCCGACACGGCGACAGACCTGATTCGCAAGGTGGCGACGCAGCCCCCGCTTCCGCCGAGCCAGCGCAACCGCGGTGCTGTCGTGCCGCGCGGGCTGGAAGGGATCGTGATGAAGTGCCTGTCGCCCGAGCGTGATCATCGCTATGCGACGATTCGGGAGTTGCAGAAGGCGCTCGAGAGCTACGAGGAAGAGGTTGAGCGTTCTGCCGACGAGGGTTTGTTCTTTTCGCTGCTCGGCAAGACGTTCGCGTTTCTGGTCGTTGCATCGACCTTTCTGGGCACCGCCCTGGTGCTTGTCGGCGCGGAAAACCTGTACCTGAGCACCCACCTGCTTGACCCCGGCATCATGAGCGGGCTGACGGTGCTTGCCTTTGGCACGATGGCGGTGTGGCTCTACCTCAAGCCATGGGCGGCATTTGACGCGACGCACGGCTTGCTGCTGTGGCAGCGATCGGGCATTACGCCCGAGGGTCTGCGCGGGTACTTCGTGGCTGAGGCGTCGCGCCGCGCCAAGTGGATGTACCTGGCAGCGGTTGATTTCACACTGGTGTACGCCGTGGCGCTGCGCAGCGTGGGGGCTGCGATTGTCGCGATCCAGATGTTCGGCGGCGCGCTGCTGGCGATTCTGGCGGTGGGGGCGCTTGAGCAGGGCTGCTACCGCAAGCTGGATGCCCTCGACGCGATCTCGGGCCAGGACCGTCGCGACATGCTGTTTCGCTGGATGGTGGTTGTGCTGGTGCTGATTCTGGCTGCGTTCTTCATGCACCAGGCGGGCTGGGAGTGGCGCATCCAGCGTATGCCCGCGGACTTCCGGCGCGGTACGCTGGTGCTGCACCTGGTAGCGGTGCTGGCCGGCGTGTGGGTGATCGCGCAGATCGGGCACCCGACGCGCGAGGTCAACCGCGCCATGCGCATGCTGCTGAGCCGGCGCATGACACGCGAACAGCGCGAACGCGTGGCACCCATGGCGCGCAGCTTTGCCAGCAACGCGGTGCTGTTCGGCGCGATGGGCAGCCTGGCATGGATCGGCATGATTTCGCCGGGCATGCTGGACAAGTTCGGACACGAAGTCTCGGCGACGCACTACCTGATGGCGCTGACGCCGATGTGGGGCGGCGTGCTCTGGAGCTGGTTCTTCCGCTTCAGGGCCGGCAAGTTGATTTTCAAAGCCAGCGACGAACTGGTGCGCAGATATGACCAGTACCGGCTTGACCCCCAAACGCCCACGACAGGCAAAGCCACTTACTTTGTGGCGTGGGCGCCGTTTCTGTTGGCCGGCGTGGCGTCGGGCGTACTGTTGATCGCCCGTGCCTGGGGTTGGGTGAGCTTCTGATTGTAACGGGCACATGCCAACACTGCATGCGGGCAGCGTGCCCGCACCACTGGCTGCGATGCCACTGTTGCTGCCTACGCGCGTACCGGCACGACCACGGGAAACTCACTGCTGATCGGGCGCGACACGGGGCGCAGGCCCGCGACACTCAGCACCTGTTCGGCGGCGCGTGCCGATGCGCCCTTGCCGCCAAGGGTCTTGACGACCTCGGCGAGTTCGCGACGCATCTCGGGGCCGCCGGTTTCGAGGTTCTCGAGCGCAATCAGGCCCATGGTCAGAGGCTCGGCCTGATGCTGCAACAGTTCCGGCACGACCTGCTTGTTGGCCAGAATGTTCACCATGCACGCCCACTCATAGTTCACCAGCAAGCCGGCGAGAATCGCGCTGGCCCATGCCATGCGGTAGGTGCACAGGAAGGGCGTGCCGACAATCGCGGCTTCAATCGTGGCGGTGCCGCTGCAGATCAGGCTGAAGTCGGCCAGTGACATGACCTCGTGTGAGCGCCCGTGAATAGCGCGCAATGGCAGGTCTTCGTGGTCGCTGATGGCGGCTTTGTAGCGGTCGGGGTTGAACCACGGGCTGCACCCGACCAGAAAGATCACGTCCTTGCGGCGGTTGTAGATTTCACGCGCGGCATCAAGCATGCGCGGCATCAGGCGGGTGACCTCGGCGCGGCGCGAACCGGGGAACAAGCCGATCACTTTCTTCTTCGCCGGAATCTTGAAGCCGTGGCGCAGGCCCTCGGCGCGTTTCTTCACTTCATCGTGCTTGATGATGTCGAGCATCGGGTGCCCGACAAAGCGCGCCTCAATGCCGTGGCTGGCGTAGAAGTCCACCTCGAACGGAAAGATGACCAGCATGCGGTCAACGAACTTGCGAATCTGCTCGACGCGGCCCTCGCGCCAGGCCCAGAGCTGCGGGCTGACGTAGTAGACCACCGGAATGTTCAATTGTTTGAAGCGCGGCGCGATGCGCAGGTTGAAGTCGGGGCTGTCAATCAGCACGACGACGTCGGGCTTGAGTTCTTTGGCCTTCTCGATGACCTGGTCCATCGAATCCAGGAAGAAGCGCAGGCTGCGAACGACTTCCACCAGCCCGACCGCCGAGTGCTCCAGCATGTTCCGGAACAGGGTCACGCCGGCACTCTCCATTTTGCCGCCGCCGAGGCCGTACAGTTCGACGTCGGGGCGCATGGTGCGCAGTTCGCGGGCCAGCATTGCGCCGTAGTTATCGCCGCTGCTTTCGGTCGCGACGATGAACACGGTTGGGCGTTTAGCCATAAGTAAGCCTTCAGTGTGAGCCGTGGCATTGGCGACAGGGTGCGATCTTTCGTGCCCTGCCTGCCATTGAGTTATCGGACGTTACCCCTTCCGACTTTGCTCGCTTTCCACGAACTCGTTTCTTTGACCCCGTACTTTGACCCCGTACTTTGACCCCGTACTTTCCGTGACTAAGTCTCCCAGTGCCGCCCGTAGAAAACCTCAACGGGTACCTCTACGTGCTGCCTGAGCTTGTCCGCAAGTTCATCAAGCCGGGCATCTTCCACCATCCCGATGCGCGGGTTTGAGGGCTTGCGGGCTGTCGTGTACACCTGCACCAGCCGGATGTTGCCGCCGGCACCTGTAATCTCGTTGATACGCCCAGCCATGGCGACCATCTCGGTTTCGCCGGGGTCCTTGCCATCGAGGGTGGGGATCATGCTCTGGATCGTGACCTCAAGCTGCCGCGCACACAGCGCGATGTTGTCAACGATGCGTTGCAGGCTGAGATTGCGGCCGGCCATCTGCTCAAACCAGGGCTGGGTGCCGGCGTCGAGCTTGGCCCACAGTTCATAGGAGCCCGGCCCACCCTGCCGCAGCCCAAGCAGGGCGTTCAGCACATCTTGCCTGTGCAGCAGCAGGGCGTTTGTCAGGACAATCAGTTTAAGGTCGGGCAGGCCGTGCTTGGCGCGAAGGTCAGCCACGGCCTGGATGGCTTGCCCAAGGCGCGGATAGGTTGTCGGCTCACCGTCGCCTGCAAAGGCTATGTCGTTGAGGCGTCGGAGCTCGCGGGGTGTGTTGGCGAAGCGGGGCGTTTCCCAGATCTCGCCGCTGACCGCCAGCTCAAGCAGTTCGTCGATCTCGCGGACCATCACGTCGAATTCCACCAGCTTGTCGCGCGGCGCTACCGTGCGGTCCACCTGGCAATAAGGACAGTCGAAGTTGCAGACCTTGTCAGGGTTTACGTTAAGCCCAAGGGATAGGCCGCGGCTCCGGCGAGAAACAACCGGGTAGGCGAAGCGCAGGTGGGCAAACTGGCGCGAATGCTCGCTCAGTATCGCAGGTTTCATCTTGGCGGGGGGTGCCGCGGTGCTCTGCAGCGGGGAGCCCTAAAACAGCCCCCGACCCCATCCTCCAACTTAGTGCCCACTATTCTAGTGGGCTTGAGTGGCATTGTAGCAGCGCCGGCCGGGTGTCAACGGGCAATTTTCCGAGCATGAATTGGACAGTTTGTGTGTGCGTGCGGTACATTTATCTCCAAGCAGCGCTGGGCAAAGCCTGTGGCATCACCGAACCAGTCAGTGAAGTTGGCAGTTACTACCTTGAACCCCGGGACGAGCTGGTGGGGGCCGGCTTCGAGAGGGGACTATGCGCACAACCTACATGCTGTGCACGATCCTGCTGGCCGCTGTTGTGGCATTGACAGGATGTGAGGGCGAGTCCGGGGGCTCGTCGGGTGGCAGTTCCAGCGGCGGCGGAGGCGGCGGAGGCGGCGGCGGCGGCGGCGGAGGCGGCGGTGCCCAGACCGGCAACACGCCAACCAGCGCCGAGGTGAGCCTGGCCCAGCAAGTGCTGACACTGGTCAACCAGGAACGCGCCAACGCCGGCGCAGCGCCGCTGACCCTGCACGCAGGCTGCTCACAGGTTGCCTACGACCACTCGTGGGACATGGATGCCCGAAACTTCTTTGCCCACACCAACCCGGACGGCGATAGCCCCTTTGACCGCATGGCTGCCGCCGGCATTGCGTACAGTGCCGCAGGCGAGAACATTGCCGCCGGCTACCAAACGGCAGCCGACGTGATGACTGGCTGGATGAACAGCAGCGGCCATCGCGCCAACACCCTGAACCCGAACTTCACCGAGATCGGCATCGGCATGCGCCAAGGCAGCACCGGCCAGTATGGCACATACTGGACACAGGTGTTCAGGCGGCCCTGATCCCTTGCGTTGCCCTACTGGTCGCCTATACTGCTTTTACGCGTAGACAGAACTTGGGGCGGTCGCGGAAGCGACGTCGCTTCTGGTTGTTGTCAGCGGGCAGATCCCCCGAACCCCGCATGGAAAGCCGCTGCTGTTCGTGGCTTTCGTAGATGAGCCCGGCGCCCCGGCAATGGGTTCAGCCTTGGAGGAGGCAATGCGAGTTCTTTCATTCCTATCAGCCGTGGCAGCGCTGGCGGTGTTCGGATCATGCCTGTCGGCCCAGCTCACGATCGGCCTCACGGTCGATTCGGTCATTCATGAACCGAACGGGACTGAGGCGGGGCCGTTCCTCTCCAGCCAGACCATTGCCAACCCGCACTTCGACCCGACGAATGACGCGGACTCAGACGGTTTCGACGACACCAACGGCGAGCCTGCCCTGCTGCCATTGATCGGCAACGGCGAAGGCCTGTCGCACCTGGATTCGGTCAGCCCCGAGATGTACGCGCTGGCCAACACCACGACCCACGACCTGATCATCCTGACGAACAACACGGGCGCGGACATCATTGTGGACATGGACTTCACCACGCCCAGCGCCGGTGCAATCGCGATTTCTTCGACGCGCGCCGCCGTCAGCCCGGTCACTGCGCCTGAGCAGTCATCGCCTGACCCAGGCGCGACCATGCGCTTGTTCGGGTACGACCCGGCTGCGGTGTCGGTTCCCAATGGCAGTTCGGTTGCGATTGTGATGGTGGTGACGAAGTGGGCGCGCATGCTGGATACAAGCCCGCGCGACTACTACGTCGAGTTCACTTTCACCGACCTGGCGTCGGCGACAGTCATGCGCTTCGAAGCTGCCCTGACCGTACCGTACGCCAATGGCGCTGACAGTTCCGGGTGCGCAAGCAACAACGGCCCGCTTCCACATGGGCTTGCGCTGGTCGTGGGCGGCGGCCTGGTGGCCTGCATCTTCCGTCGCAAGCTGCTTGAGAAGGCACGGGCGTAAGCTGCCTCCAGTCATTCAACAAAAGAGTCGAAGGCAACCGCCTTCGACTCTTTGCGTTTGATGCCGTCACGGTGTCAGGGTTAGTGGCTGGATGCGAATGCCGCCCGCGCCAAGGGCAGAAACCATGATGTAGGTATCGTCGCCCAAGCCGGCAATGTCGGGGCCATCGGCCGAGGTGTCCACGTCCAGCCCGCCCTGCTGGGCGCCATACACGGGGTTGGCCACAAGGTCGGCGCCGCCAGTGTCGCTGTCTACCGCGAACAGGCTGGCCGTTGCGGTGATGAACACAGCACCGCCGCTGCCCCAGCCGGCTTTGACCGGCGCATCGAGCGTTGCCAGTGTCAGGTTGGTTCCCAGCGGCACCGTGGTGCCCGTGGCAAGTGCGGTCAAGGCGTTGGCCGTGAAGAACCCGCCGATAAGCGTCTGCGTGCCAACCAGGTACTGGCCGCCGACATCTTCCCAGCTGGCGGCGCCGCCGCCCAAGCTGGTGCTGATGTCGAAGTCGGCGCCGCTCAGGGCACCTGTGCTGACAGTGATGTACTGGCCGACCACGCCGCTGCCGTCGGTGGCGGTGATCAGCGCTTCGTCGGTGGCGTCGCCCGCGGCTGCCAGCCCGGCCAGCGTCATGCCGACAAAGGCAGTCTGCGTCGTGCCGATCTGGTCGCCGTCGTTGTCAAACACCGCGACGCTGACATCAGCGCCGGATTGCCACGCGATGACGTACAGGTCCTCATTGAAGTGGTACTGCACACGCGGAAACGCGCCGGTGCCCAGCGAAACCTCGGCGTACAGGCCGAAGACAATCGGGTCATAGAAGATCGCGGTGACCGTCGCAGTCCCGGGGTTGCTGCCGCTGGCGCCGATCACCACGGTGTCGGTGATATCGTTGCTGGCGAAGGCAAAGCCCCCGGCTGGGTCAAGGTTGACCGTGGGCTCATAGCTGTCGGCGCCAAAGGTGGTGAACACGGCGCCGTCAATGCGAATGAACTCAAGCAGGCGATTGGTCGTGCCGACATCACTCAGCCAGCAGGCCACGTAGTCGCTGCCGTCGCCGGCCACGACGGCTTCATAGGCCGCGCTGGTCGCAACATCTGACGAAGTCTCCACCGTCAGTGTGCCGCTGCCGCCGACACTGCCCATCGTAACACTGAACGTGTAGTTCAACGTCTTGGTGGTCGGCGTGGCGCTGACCACTGTGCCGGTGATCGTGCCCGCGCCTACCAGCGTTACGTCGTTAAAGCTCGTAAACGTCAACGTCACGCTGCCCAGCACCGGCACGTCGCTGCTGAACGTTTCGCCGGTGTCGGTGACCGTGACAAGACGCGCCGTGGCATTCAGCGGGTCGCCGGTATCAAACGTGCTGTCGTCAAACGTGATCGGGTCCAATGCCACGTTGGGAAACGTGTCGGGCATCAGCACCAGCACCGACTCGTCACCCGAGGCGTCGGTAAGGCTGAGCGTGCGCCGCCCGGCTGCGTCGGTGACCGTGCCGCCCAACGTCGTTGTAGCCGCGCCGCCGGTTGTGAACGTGAAGTTGACCTGCAGGATCGCGCTGGCCCCCTGCTCAACCATGTTGCCGACCATGCTGCCGCTGCTGCTGGTGCCTGCAAACGTGTTGATCTGCACGACTACGCCGGCTGCGGCGTGGTCGGTGGTGTAAGTCTTGCCCGCGGTCTGGACGGTCATGATGCGATTGGTCGGGTTCAGGGGGTTGGTGGCGTCAAACGCCGCATCGTTCAGCGTGATGACGGTCGGTGGCGTAGTGGTGTCGCTGGTCGGGACCACGAGGTTCACGGCAAAGACGCTCCCGCTGTCGGCCAGCTGAAACGCGGTGCTGGTCAGGATGGTGCTGATGGTGCCGGTCAAGGCAGTCACAGGCGGCGGCGGGTCGGTGACCAGCAACGTGCCTACGGCATACGTCGCAAGCGATGTCAAATTGGCCCGCGTGCGGCCCTTGTACGGAATGACGAACTGGGTGTCGGGGGCTGGAATCACGGTTGTGTAGCTCAACTCGTCGATCGTGTTGCCGCTGATCGAAAGCAGCGACAAGTTGACGTTGCTGACGCCATCGGCGCCGGCCCGGCCTGCGTCGTACGAAAGTTCAAACAGGGCGGGCGGGTTCAGGTCCAGCCCGGTGACGGCATCGCCGTCTTCGTCTTTCACGGAAACCTTGATCACCGGCGAATACAGTTCCCGCCCCGAGGGCTGGCTGCTGGCGTGCGCCAGTGTCACCTTGCTGCCCGGCTCAAGCTGGCCGGCGCCTGTGCCGATGCTGGCGCCGCTGATCACAAGCCGGGCCACGCCGATGTCAAGAATCAGGTCTTGGCCGGCTTTGGCGGTGGCCGTTTCGCTGGTGGCGTCGGCGCCGTCGTCGAGAGAGCAAGCGGACGCGAGCAGCACCGCCAGGAAACATGCGGAAGTAAGGATGTAACGCATCGGTGTCCCCCGTCTCTTGGTCGTGCCAGCGGAGCGAATCTAACGGTTCGCGAAAAAAGCGCTACAAGCGTGGAACGCACAGGAGTTGTGAGGTGTCGGCAGAAAGTGAGATGCTTGAAAAACGCGCTGGATGGGGTAGGCTTTAGCTAGTTACTAGCAAATAGCGTACCGAATTACAGGAAATCCCTTGACAGCCTATCCTGACAGCCTTTCAAGACTTGTGGAGAGCCTCAAACAACTCCCGGGCGTCGGCAGCAAGACTGCCGAGCGGCTGGCCTTTCATCTTGTGAATCTGAGCGACGAAGAAGCGATGGGCCTGGCGCGCGCCATCCGCGATGTGAAGCAGAACCTGACCCACTGCTCGCGCTGCTTCAACTTTACCGAGAACGACCCCTGCCCGATCTGTTCGGATGCGCAGCGCGACCAGTCCGTGGTCTGTGTGGTCGAAACACCCAAAGACCTGATGGCATTTGAGAAAGCCGCCAGCTTCAAGGGCGTGTACCACTGCCTCAACGGCCACATTGCGCCGCTTGAGGGCATCGAGCCCGAAGACCTGACGATTGCACCGCTGCTCAAGCGCGCCGAAGCCGGCACGATCAAGGAGATCATTCTCGCCACCAGCCCCGACCTTGAGGGCGAAGGCACGGCGGTCTACCTGCGCGACGCGTTGCACGATGTGGCTGTGCGCAAAAAGATCAAACTGACGCGCATTGCGCGTGGCGTGCCGGCAGGCGCCGAGATTGAGAATGTCAGCGGTGCGATTCTCACCGACGCGCTGAGCGGCCGTCAGGCATTCGAGGGGGGACGCTGATGAGCGGACCGGGCATGAGCCTCGATATGCGGGTTTCGCATCGGCTTGAACAGCGCCCGGTGCTGTCGCTGCAGACGATCCAGTCGCTCAAGCTGCTGCAGATGGCAACGGTCGACCTGCACGAGCTGATCAACAACGAAATGCTCGAGAACCCGACGTTGGAAATGTCGGCCGAAGACCCCGTCGAGGCACCCACCGAGATTGAGCGCCAGGAACAGGTCGCCGAAGAAATCAGCAACGAAGCGCCCGAGCAGACCACCGAAGCCGGCGAAACCTACGAAGAGGTCTACGACTTTCTGCAAAAGCACACTGACGTAGACGAGTTCACGTCGCGCTCGGGGCGTGTTGCGCAGGGCGACGGTGACGAAGACGCCAAGCAGGAGGCCTTCAACCAGGTCGCGGCGCCGGGTCGCCAGTTGTCCGACTACCTGATGGAACAGGTGCGGATGCTGGAAATCGACGAGCTGGACCTGCCACTTGTTGAAGAAATCATCTTCTCGCTCGACCCGCGCGGATACCTGGAGTACCCGCTCGAGGATGTCGCCAAGGCGCTGGACAACCGCTACACCCTTGAAGAAGCCGAGTGGGCGCTGGGCGTGGTGCAGTCGCTTGAACCCAAGGGCGTTGCCGCCCGCACACTTTCAGAGTGCCTGCTGCTGCAGGTCGGCAAGGACGACCCCGATTACCCACGGCTGAAGCGCCTTTTGACGGACCTGTGGGACGACGTGCTGAAAAACCGCGTGCCGCGCATCGCCAAGGAGATGGGTATCAGCTTCGACGAGGTCAAGCTGCTGATCGACCTGTTGGGCACACTGAACCCGCACCCCGGCGCGATTTACAACGAAGTGCACACGCAGGTCGTCACTCCCGACGTCATTGTCACGCCGGACGACAACGGCAATTTCATCGTCAAGCTGACGCGCGAAAACCTGCCGCGCCTGAGCATCAGCCCCACCTACCTGAAGATGCTCGACAAGCGCGAAGTGGACAAAGAGGCGCTCAACTTCATCAAGAGCAAGGTCAACCACGCGCGCCAGTTGATCGAGGCGCTGGTGCAGCGCCAAAGCACCCTTGAGCGCGTCGCCAACAGCATTGTGCGCCGCCAGAACGACTACCTGCGCTGGGGGTTGTCTTCGCTCAAGCCCATGAAAATGCAGGACATTGCCGACGAGCTGGGCATCCACCACAGCACCGTCTGGCGCGCCGTGTACGGCAAGTACATGCAGACGCCGCAGGGGGTGGTCGCCATGAACGACCTGTTCACCGGCGGATTGCCCATGGACGACGGCGAGACCAGCCGCGAAGCGGTCAAGCTCAAGGTCAAGGAACTTGTGGACGCCGAAACAAAGGCCAAGCCGCTGTCCGACATGGCGCTTGCCAAGAAGCTGGCCGACGCCGGCATCCAGGCCTCGCGCCGCGTGGTCACCAAGTACCGCGAAGAACTGGGCATCCCTGACAGCCGCGTGCGCAAGGCGCACTAGAGCATTGCCCAACCCCTGCCGTTGATTGATAATCACGCCCCCCGCAGTTGCAGGAACCCGATGCTTCGAGTTGTCCTGGCATGCTTGACCGCTTGCGCCGTGTTGTTGGCGGCGGCGTTTTCGTTGCCCGGCACGACCAGCGCCGAGAGCGTGATCCGGCGCGCACTGAGAACCGCACCCGCCGAAGTCTCGCGCGTCGGCGCGTATACGTGGCTTGAAGACTACGGCATTGGCGTCAAGCTTGCGCCGGCGGCCCGCCAGGCGGACTTTCCGAAACTGCTGGCCGGCGACGCGCCCGAAAACCAGGCCGTCGCCACGGCACTGTGGGATCTTGGGCCGGACGGCGTGGCGGCCCTCAAGCGCAACATGGAAGCCAAGGGTGCCCGGTTTGAGTCCGGCACGAACCTGTCGTTGCGCCCCAAGTCGTTCCCGCACGACATTGCCGGACATTGGACGCGCGTAGACCTTGGCAGCGGGCGCAACGCTGGCGTGCTCGACTTCACGGCCAACGGCTGCAACTTCGCACTCGTGTTTTCCGCCGAAGCCGGCGCAGAGGCTGGCCTGCCGGCGTTTCGCGAGACGTTTCTGCGCGACTTTGTGTTGCTGCCGGGTATGCAGCCGGGCTCATGCGCGCCGCTGATTTTCGAGGGCCGCTATGCCTGCGTGCTGAAAGGCTGGCAGCGCGTCGGCGAGCGCTTTTATGCGACTGTCAACCAGAGCTGGCTGGGCCTGCGACTGTTTCATGTGGCTGAGACTGACCACGAGTCGCTGGATGCACTGACGACGTCGCTGGAAGCCGAGTTGACGGCGGCGAGTTTCCGGCCTGCCCCGGGGTCGCGGCCCGACGTGGCCGGCACCCAGGCCTTTCTGCGCGAGTACTACCGCGAAGATGGTTATGTGCAGCGCATCTTGTATGCGCGGCTGAACGGCGGGTACCTGGTTGCCCTTGCGCAGGCGCCTGTGGGTTTGCGCGACCAGCTTACGCTGCAGGTGGGCGAGTTCGTAGCCGGCATCACGCCGCTCGAGTTTGGCGGTGTGGGCACGACGCGCCCGCTGTACTTCAATGACGTGCGCAATGTTCGCATCGTGGCGTGGCAGGATGGCCGGCGCGTGTTGTGGGGTGCGCTGTTCGACGACGGCCGCCGCCAGCAGGTGCTGTGGCGCCAGGACGACGTGGCCTGGAACGTGCGTGCCGTCCGCAACGGCGAGATTATTGCTTCACGCAACGGGCTGGCCAACAGCAGCAAGGCGCTGAACCCGCTGGTAGACGCGGAACTGCGGGCGCTCGACCTGATGGGCGAATGGACGGGTGCGCTGGAGCTGGAACTCGAAGTCGCCGGCGAGCGCAGCAAAGCGACACTGAACGTGCGTTAGTCGTTGCCCGGCAGCTTGTGCTTCTTGCGATAGGCCGCGAGGTTGTCGGTGTTCTCGGACACCTTCCAGCCCTGCCCCTGCTTCTCAAACTTCACAAGATCCAGCAGTTCATGCTGGTCTGCGGGCACCTTGCCGCGCAGGCCCTCGGGGCTGTCCGAATCGTACTGATGACGCGTTGTGCCGTTGTCGCGGCTGACCTCAAACGAAACTACGTCGCCGACCGTCCAGGCCGCCACGCCCACGCCATTGAGGCTGAGCGCGATACTTGAAGAATGACCGGTGCCGCGCACCACAACGCGCACCTGCAGGTTTTGCCCAAGCGCGCGCAGGCGCAGCGCGTCTTCCAGAAACCAGTCGGCTGTCTTCAACTCGCCGTGGCGTGCCTGCACGTCGTTCAGACGCAACATCAGCGCGTTGATGCTGTCCTCCAGCTTTGCCAGCTCGGCGGGGTCATGGGCGGCATCGGTCCCGACTTCCATCGCCAGCGACGCCAGCGACAGCGTCAATGACTGCCCGGCGGCGTCGCGCGCATCCATGCCCTGCGGCGTCCAGCGCATGCTCTCGCCGTTGCGCAGCGCCACGCTGCTGAACTTGCGGCTGCCGGGCACCACCAGTACGTCGCCGTGCTTGACCTCGGCCTGGGCGTTGCGTGGCAGCGTCCAGCTGCGCAGGCTCTGCGCGTTGCTGCTCCAGTCCGCTTCGCCCTCGCTGGTGACCAGCACCTGTGCGCCCGGCAGTGCATGCAGCCGCGTGTCGCCGGTGCGCACCAGCAGCTGCGCGTCGCCGGCGGCGCTGATGAAGCCGCGGCCATCCAGCACGTTCAGGATCGGCGTCTTCATGTCGGCTTCGTAGGTGATGTTGAAAATCGCGTCGGCTTGCAGGACGGCACTGCTGCCGTCGAGCAACTGGATCGTCAATTCTTCGCCGGCCTTGGTCCATGCATCAAAGGGCACGGCTTCGGCCTGGCGCCAGTTGCCGCTGTTGTCTGAGACCAGTGCAATGCCGCTTTCGACGGCGGCGGCGCGGTTGGTGTCGGCAACCGGGATCACGTCCGGCTCGGCCTCGGGGCGCAGGATGAAAAACAGTCCCACCGCAACCAGCAGCATGGCGGCGGCCTGCGCGGCCCACAGCCACAGCGGCAGCGACAACAGCTTGCCGCGCGCGGGCGCGGACTCTTCACCCTGGGCACCAAGCATCAGCAGCGTGCGCTCAAGCGCGCGAGCCTCGGCCGGGCCCGAGCGTGCGTCGCGCACAATGGCGTCGCGCACCAGCGTCTGCTCGTGCCGAAAGCTGTCATACGTGGCGCGGCACTGGTCGCATTCGGCCAGGTGTTTCAGCAACGTCTCGCGTTCTGCGCCTTCGACCAGGTCGTAGGCCAGCGCCGTGAGGTCATGGGGTTCAGGATGCTGCATGGTCCTGCTCCGTGTTTGCGAGCTTTGCCCGCAAGCCTTCCAGTGCGCGGTGCAATGCTACCCGCACCGCGGTCTCTTTCATGCCTTCCAGGTCAGCGATTTCCTTGCTGCTGAGTTGCCCGAAGAACCGCAACTCCAGAATACGTCGCGTGCGGTCGGGCAGGTGGTGCAGCTCGCGCCGCACCGTCTCGAGGCTTTCTTCATGCGCCAGGCGCTCCAGCGCCACCAGCGTCGGGCTGTGGTCCGCGGGGTCGGGCAGGTCGTCGCTGATCGTCAGCTTCTTGCGTGAGCGGGCAATCTCGACACACACGTTGTGCGCGATGCCGAACAGCCACTTGCGAGCGTCCCGTGACGGGTCGTAGCTGCTGAAGTACTTGAAGGCCCGCATGAAGGTTTCCTGCAACGCGTCTTCGGCTTCGGCTTCTGTACCGAGGCGGCGGCGGCAATAGCCGAACAGGGGGCCGTGGTGCAACACGGCCAGCTTGCTCAACATCGAGCCCCTGTCTGCTTCGGCAGCCATCCCACCCCTCAGTATTAACCAGACTACAGGCAGCGCAGCCCGCACGTTACATGGAAAAAGGCGGGAATGGCTACTCGCCGCGCAGGTGGTGGACCATGGTGATCAGTTGCGCGCCCAGGCGGCTGCCCCGATTGTCGGTTACACGCTGGATCTGGGTGTCACCGGGGCCGGTGACCTTGGGCGGTTCTTCTTTCTCAAGCGCGTAGGCCACGATGTCGCCAAATGCCGCGACATAGCCGATGCGCACCGTGTCGTGGTCGCCCTCGGTATCTATGCGCACGAAGCGTTCCATGTGCAGCTTGTCTTTGCCCATCACCAGCTCGATCGGGTCGCGCTGTTCAAAGCCGACGCCTTCAAGCTTGCGGTAGATGTTGGCCACAATCACGCCCGAGGCCACGCTGTCCGGTGCCTGGATCACCACCAGTTTGCAGCTTTGCGGGTAATCCTGCGTTGCGGTCTTGTTGTCGTCCGTGCCGGTCATGATCTTGTAGCCGGTCGACAGGTAGTCCGCGCTTACGACGGGCATGGCTGCCCGGGCCGGGTCTTGCATGGAGATGTCCGCGTTCTGGCCGTCCCAGCCGCCATACGCCAGGCTTTCGCGAATCAACGATGGCACGCTGAACAGTTGCGCGAGCCGCCTGTGAGTCTCGGTGGGGGCCTTGCTCAGGTCGATTGCGGGTGCGCTGTCGATCGGTTGGCGCTCGGCGCGGTCGCCCTCAAGGCTGGTTTCTTTCGGTGCCGCGGGCGCATGGTTGCCCTCACCGCCGCAAGCCGCGAGAGGCAGGCAACTCAAAACGAGCAATGAAGACTGGACAACAAGCAGGCCAGCCCGCCGCCACTTTGCATTGGCCGTTGCCAATTGTTCATTGCCCATGCTGAAGCTCATTCCCACTCAATCGTCGCCGGCGGTTTGCTGCTGATGTCGTACACCACCCGGTTGAAGCCCCGCACCTCATTGATGATGCGGTTACTGATCTTGCGCAGCAGGTCATAGTCCAGCCGCGCCCAGTCTGCCGTCATGCCGTCCACACTCTCGACTGCTCGCAGGGCGCACGTGTACTCGTGCGTACGCTCGTCGCCCATGACGCCGATGCTCTTGACCGGCAGCAGCACGGCGAATGACTGCCAGATCTGCTTTTCCAGGCCGGCCTTGCGGATCTCTTCTCGAACGATCAAGTCGGCTTTGCGTAGAATAGAAAGTCGATCTTCGGTGATATCGCCCAAGCAGCGCACGGCGAGGCCGGGGCCGGGAAAAGGCTGGCGCCAGACCAGCTGGTCGGGCAGGCCCAGCTCGCGGCCGACTTCGCGCACCTCATCTTTGAACAGGTAGCGCAGGGGCTCGACCAGTTCGAAATCCATATCCTCAGGCAACCCACCGACGTTGTGATGGCGCTTGATCATGGCGGTCGGCCCGCCGTGGGCGGCGACGCTTTCGATCACGTCGGGGTACAGCGTGCCCTGGGCCAGGAACTTTGCGTCTTTGACCTTGCGCGCCTCGACCTCGAACACACGAATGAACTCTTCGCCGATGATAATCCGCTTCTGGTCAGGGTCGGAGACCCCCGCCAGCTTGGTCAAAAAGCGTTGGCCGGCGTCCACCACAACCAGGTTCAGCTTGAAGTGGCCCTCGAATGCACTTCGAACTTCTTCGACTTCGCCGCTGCGCAACAACCCGTTGTCCACCATGATGCAGGTGATCTGGCCCGGCACGGCTTTGCTGATCAGGGCCGCTACGACGCTTGAGTCCACGCCGCCGGAAAGCCCGCAGATGATGTGGCCCTTGCCGACCTGCCTGGCGATGCGTTCGCATTGTTCGTCGATGAAACTGCTCATCTGCCAGTCGCCGCGGCAGTGGGCCACGTTGAACAGGAAGTTTTTCAGTACCATGCGGCCGTTGACGCTGTGCTTGACCTCGGGGTGAAACTGCACGCCATAGAAGGGGTGCAAGCGGTGCTTGACCGCCGCGTACTCGCAGCTTGGCGTCGTGGCAAGCACCTCAAACTCTTTGGGCAGGCTGGTGACCTTGTCGCCGTGGGACATCCAGACACGCGTGGCGTCTGGGTTTTCGGCCAGTTCGCGGTTCATGCCGCCGAGCAGGATGTCTTCGTGGTTGATGTGCAGCTCGGCATGGCCGAATTCGCGCGCGTTGCTGCGTTCAACCTTGCCACCCAGCACCTGGCTGCCCAACTGCATGCCGTAGCAGATGCCCAGCACGGGCATGCCGCTGGTAAAGATGTTGGGGTCAACGGTGGGCGAGTTTTCGCCGTACACGCTGGCCGGGCCGCCCGAGATGATGATCGCCTTGGGCCCGCGGGCCATCAGCGTATCCAGCGTCGTGGTGTGCGGCAGAATTTCCGAATACACACCCAGCTCGCGCGTGCGGCGCGCGATCAACTGCGTGTACTGCGATCCCATGTCCAGGATGACGACGTGTTCGTGTGCCGCCATAAAGCCTCCAAAAGCACAAGCGGGGACGCTTTGAACGTCCCCGCCGGGGCAAAAGAAGAGTATAGGCCGCGCGCTTTCCTGCGCAATTACCAATGAGCGATTCCCTTTGCCCAGTTACTGGTCGCGGGGGCCTTTGCGTTTGCGGTCTTCGCCGGGCATGCCGTTGCGGTTGGCCGGGCCAAAGCCGCCGTCGCGGGGTTGCGGCTTGTTGTTGCGCTTGTGCTCGCGCATTTCGTTCTGCCACTGTTCCTTCAGTTCTTTGCGCAGCAGGTCGGCGGCTTTCTCGATGCTCAGGTTGGGCAACTGGGCCATCACCCGCTCGCGGGCCTCGGTGTTCAGGCGCTGCAGCATCATGTCCAGTGTCCAGACGTCGGCCATCACACGCCGCAGTTCTTGCCGCGCCTGTTCGTCGCCGGCGCGGGCTTTCTGCTGCAACTCTTTCACGTGCGGAAACGCCTCTTCCAGCGCTGCGCGGCGCTTGCGGTTGTGTTCTTCGTACAGCTTCATTGCCTCGCGCTGCCGTTCGATGGGCGGTAAACCGGCCAGGCGCTGCTGTTCAGCGTCGGGCAGCGTGCGCAGGAATGCAAGTGCCCTGCGCCGCACCAGCATCTGGTGCAGGGCCTTTACGCGCTCGGCGCCATCAAGCTCCATGGCGCGCTTGAACTCGGGACCGCCCGTGCGCTTGAGCATCTGCAGCTCATTCGCCAGCGTCATCAGCCGCGCTCGCTGCAGATAGCCCATCGTGCGCAACTGCTCAAGGTTCTCGCGCTCGGCTTGCGTCAGGATCGGCTTGCCGGCCTTGGCGTCGGCCATGGCCTGCTGCTGCCGGTCTTTGTCCAGGCGCTTGAACACGCGCTGGCGGTGGCGCAGGCGCTCTTTCTGCTCTTTGGGAAGGCTCTGGTACCACTGGCGCAAGCCGGCTTCGTCGGCCGGGATTTCCTGCGCCAGCAGCGGCAGGGCAAGCATCGCAATCAAGAGAATCGGCAGGAAGCGCATTACTCAGCCTCCTTGGCGGCAAGCTGTTCCAGCAGGTCCTGTTCCTGGATCAGGCCCAGATCGTCCGGGTTCTGCACACGCTCAAGCTCGGAAAACGCGGTGTCCGCGAGCAGCTTCAACTGGCGCAGGTCCTCAACGCTGAGGGTGCTGTCAGCCTTGGCTGCGGGCTCGCCGTGGGCAAGGTAATCGAACTCATCGAACTCGACCTCCGCAGTTTCGTCCGGGTCGTCTTCGGCAATCGTTTCCGGGGTGTCGGTCACCGGCGGCGTGTCGTCGCCGTTCATGAACATGAAAATGCCAACGCCGATCAACAGCGCAGCCGCAATCGGGCCCGCCAGCTTCAGCAGCAAACCGCCGCGGCTGCCGGCTGTATCGCCGTAGACTTTGCCTTCGTGGAAGCGTTTCCAGAACCGGCCCTGAAAACCCTCACTCAGCTCGGGCACGTCGTAGTACCCAAGCCATTGTTCCAGCGTCTGTTCCTGGGTGATGGCCAGTTTCAATTGCGGGTCGTGCTCAGCCGCGGCCAGCAGCTCGCGGGCGCGCTGGGGGTCAAGTGTGCCCCTCGCGAACGCAGCGATTTCCTGCTGCAGGTCTTGCGGGAAACTCTCGTTCTTTTTCTGGTCCGCCATCGCTGTGCTCCGGCCCCGGTTTTTTTCAGCTATACCGCGGCATGTAAGTGTTAAACCCAGTGGCATCACAGAGGTTGCGCCAAAAAACGGAGTTCTATGGCTGCCCGCCAGCGTATCCCTTTGCCCGCCATTGCTTTCCTGATCCTGTTGCTGCTTGGGCTGGGGGTAGGCGGCTGGCTTGTTTCGCAGGATAAGCAGCCGCGCGTCAACAGCCTCGACGTCGCCGAGCAAGACAACACCCCGGCCAATGAGCCGCCCCAGAGCAACGCTGCCCCCGAGTCAGAACCAGAGCCGGAACCCGAGCCGGAACCTGTGCCCGAGCCCGTCGAGGGGCGCACCCACGTCGCGATGCCGCAACTCACGCGCTTTCGCGCGCTGGTGCTTGAGGCTGACGCCGCGCTGGCTGTCAGTGAGCCGCCGGCGGCCAAGAGTGACGAGGCCTGGTTGTTCTGCTCGACCCTTGAGCAACTCAAGTCACGGTTTGCGCCGCACGCGCGACTGGTGTACGAGGGGCTTGCCCAGCCGTCCGACATCACGTCATTCAGCGCCGAGGTTTCGGCGGCCTTTCTGCGGCCGGACGTGGCCCGAGGCTCGTACACAATAAAGGAAGGCTCGCGCGCGGCGCTATGGTCGCGTGAGGGCGTGCGCCTGCCCGACGCAGAGCACATTTCGCCGCCGGGTGTGTATGCGCCGATCACACGCCGGCTTCAAGAGAGCGTGGATGTGGCGTCGGTCGGAAACTGGCTGTCGGCGATAGAGTCAGAGTTCGGCAAGACCGATTACACCGAAGCACTGCCGCTCGACTTCGTGATTTTCCGCGACGACGCCGAGTACCTGAACTTTTCGCGCAAGCGGCTGCGGCTGGATGTGCCCGGGTGGTCGGCCGGGTTGTTCAGCTCAAGCTGGGAGGTGGTGTGCATCCCGGTGCTCGACAGCACATGCCTGGCCGAGGTGATCCGGCACGAGATGTTTCACGCCGTGCAGTCGCGCCTTGCCCCGGAAAGCCTGCTGGTGCCGTGGTTTGCCGAGGGCACAGCCGAGTGGCTTGATAAGGCCGCGCCCTTGTCTGGGGCCGTACGCACACACCCCGAGTTTGCGACCGCGGCGTGGGGCTACCTGGGTGTGCTGATCGAGCGCGGCTATGAAGTGAAGCTGCGCGAATTGCTGGAGATGGAACTCGCGGATTTTTACGCCAATCCTGAGCTGCACTATCTTCTGGCGTACTGCTGGGTGGATTTCGCCCGCAGCGAAGAAGACCTGCTGCCGCACTACCGGCAGTTCTGGGAACTGATGAAACAGGGCGTCAGCCGCCAACAGGCATTTGCCCGCACCTTCGGCACGCTGAACTTTGACGAGCTGACGCAGCGCTTTCTGGCCCGCGCGCGCCGCGCACCACGCAACACCATGCCGCCGCGCTTTTCGCACGACGCGCCGGAAGCGGCGTTCGGCAACCTGCCCGGCAAGCTGGGCGGCACACCCGAGCCCCCGGCGAAAGAAGGCGAAGTCGCCAGCGGCTGGTATGCCACGCTGGCCGAGCTTGAGCGGCGCGGCATCGACACGGCGCGCGCCGCGTACTTCAAGGGCGACTTCGACCTGGTGGTTGTCGCGATCGACAGCAGCGAGACGATGGCCGGCAAGATTGAAGAGGAGTGGTTTGACTGGGAGGGCTACTCACGCTGGCTGTTCTCGTTGCGCTATGCCGGCACGCTGGCATTCAACCGCAAGGGCAGTGACGGCACGGAAGAAGTCCCGCCGGAAGTACTGATGGCAATGGTCGAAGCCGTGCTGACCGACAAGACTGCCGACTTTGTCGAAGCCACGGGCGTGAAAGTACCCGACCAGATCGTCAGCGACGTGAAAGACAACTACAAGCGCTTTGACCTGCAACCGGCCAGGCTCAAGGTCTTGCCGCGGCGCGAACTCAGCCTGCACACCGCCGAGAGCATCACGTGGTTCTGGGGCACACGCCAGGACCGCGCCAAGGTCGTGGTCGTGGACTTCAACACCAAGGTGCAGACCGAGAAAGAGGAAAGCGCGTTCAAGGCCGACGGCTTCAAAAGCAGCGCCAGCCCGATCCAGAAGCTGTTCGCCAAGACCAAGGCCAACGCCGCGCCCTTTGGCGCCGACGGCACCGACTGCGACTGGTGGCAGGGTTTGACCGGCATTACCGAGACCGCCCGGGGCGAGAGTGGCACACGGGTCGCGTGCCTGTTTTTCACCGACGGGCTGAACAGCAGCGGCGCCTATGGGCACGCTGCCGCGGGCGTAAGCATGGAGAACTATCTGCGCGACCAGGAAGCGATGGCCGACGCGTACTTTCTGATGTGGCAGGAAGCCTCGCTGGACAACGCCAACTCGGTGCTGCAGCTGGTGGCCCTGCCGGGCGCCGAGAACAAGGGTTTGCAGTTCGTGCGCCAGAAAGTCACGCAGGCCAAGCTCGACACGTGGTCTGAGCGCTTTCGCAAGTAGCGGTGCCCTGCGCCCCGTTGACGAGCAACCCCGCCGCGTTACCTTACGCGCGCGATGCGGCTAGTAGCTCAGTTGGTTAGAGCACCAGATTGTGGATCTGGGGGTCGCGGGTTCAAGTCCCGTCTAGCCGCCCATCCCTTCAATCAGCCCGCGACACGCGTCGCGGGCTTTCACTTGCGCAGGCCATAGTCGCCCTGCAGCACTGGCTCAAAGCAGATATAGCCGCCGGCTACCCGCTTCTCGAAAAACTTGCGGGCGCGGCGCAAGGCCTTGGCGCCGGCCGCCGACTTGTCGCCCGCAAACAGGTCCAGCACCGCACGGTGGGCAGTGGCTTCTTCCATCGGCGGTGGGCACAACCCGCTCGGCACGCCCTGCATTACCGTGATGGCTTCTTCCATGCGTGCCCTGGCGCTCTTGCGGTTGCCGGCAACCCGGTAGGCCTCGGCCGTGCGCACCAGCTCAAGCCACGGTGCGATGTCAGCCTCGGCGCTGTCTTGAGTCGGCGGGCTCTTCTCGAACTCGGCAACCCGCTCAGTGGACGGATGCTCGATCAGCTCAAGCAGCATTCGCCCGCGCTGCAGAAAGCTGTCGCTCTTCCACACCGGGCTCAGGCCGGGTTGGGTCGCGTAGGCGATGGCCGCCCTAAGCGCCTTGGGCTCAAGCAGCCAGGTCGCGTACGTCACGAAGTGCTGGGCCTTGGCGTCGGTCGGTTCACCCACATTCAATGCGTCCATGACCGTCAGCGCGCCCGACCAGATCAGCATGCGCAAAAGTGCCGCTTCACTTACCTTGCGATACATGCCGTCCAGGCGCGGAAGGCTGCGCTCAATCAGCTCGAGGCCCTGGCGCAGCTTGCCGCTTTCCGCCAGCAGCACGCCGTAGGTGTTCTCCAGCCGCGAAAACGCCGGCCACTTGCGGCCGCGCTTGCCGGCGAGTGCGCGAATGGCCCGGCAGATCTGCACGGCTTCTTTCACGCGGTGCATCTGGGTCAACGCGACCACGATGCGGCGGCCCTCGTCGCAGGCGCGCTCGTCGAACAACTTTCCGTCAGGCAGGCTGCGCAGGAAAAGCCTGCGCTGGTAGTCAAGAAAGCGGTCACTGCGCTTGCGCTGGAACTCAAAGTACGCGCTTACGCGCAAGAAGTCGCGCGAAAGGGCCTCGTCGTCGCAGAAGCGACTGACCTGCGTGGCGGCTTTGTGCAACTCAATGGCGCGCTCAAGGTCAAGGCGGTCGAGGGCGGCTTGCAGGTCCTGGATGATGCGTTCAAACACGGGCCTTGAGCGTTGATTCATGCTTTCGCGCAGTCGCTCATGGGCCAGCAGCGCGTCATTGAGCTCGCGCAGCACCTTCAGGTGGCTTTTGCCGGCGAGGCTGCCCAGCAGCATCTTGCTGACGGCACTCATGGCTTCGACCAGCTCAAGCATGTTTTCGCCAAGGCGGGCGGTCTGTTCCGGCACGTCGGACAGGTAGGGCGAGCCCTCGCCCATCAGCAGCCATGCGGGGTTCACACCCAGCCCTCGCACCAGCGAGGCGCAGAAGCCCGCCGGGATGCGCGCGCCATGCACGTAGCGGTTCACGGCAGCGACGCCGGTGCCGGTCTTGCGGGCGATGTCGCTTTGCGAGTGCTCATTCAGCAGGCGGTGAAGCCGTTCGCGAATGCCAACGTCGTCATCGGGGGGTTCTTGATCGCGCATGGGGAAAGTCACCTTTCTCGAAAGTGAAATGATACTGGGGTGCCAACCTCGATTCAACTTTCACGTAAACAATATCGGCGGCAGACTGCGGGCGCGTAACTCCCTCGGAGATGAATATGAGAACTTTGCTTTGCTTTGCCTTGCTGGTCGTTTGCGGCTGCCTTTCCGCGCAAGGGTCAATTCCCGCGCCGGTACCTGTGAACTATTCCGTCAGTTCGGGCGCGCTTTCGAGCACGTATGTTCCGCTGAGCGGCGCCACGACACTCGGGCTGGGGTACGGCGGAGTTTCTGCACTGATTTCGCCCACCGGGTTCAGCTTTGACTACTTCGGCACGAACTACACCAGCTTCCGGATCTATGCCTCCGGCTACGTCGTCATGGGTAGTGCATCAGGGACACCATCCAAGCCGGTAAATCACGCAAGCGCCGTCGGAAATTTCATTTCTCCACTGTGGGGAGACTACAACCCCCAGGCGTTCCTTGGCACGTCGTCCATATGGGGCGAGGTCGGGTACACCTGGTCGGCCGGCGTTCTTACGGTTGAGTGGAAAGACATACCCAGCAACGCCAACAACATGGTAGGCGTGCGCATGCAGGCTGTGCTCAACACCGGCAACGACACCATTGAGTTCCGGTATGGCCAGCCCAGCGGCGGCGGCGCCTTCACCAACACTTCGGCCAATGCGTGCGCCATCTCGGGCCCGAACACGGTCAACCCGCAGGCGGTGGTGCCCGGCAGCGACGGCACCAACGTCAGCAGCACCGGGCAGGTGAACACCTACCCGCGCGACCGTTTCATCCGCTTCACCCCGGCGGGCGCAGTGCCGGCGAACAACCCGCCCAGCATCAGCGTCAGCTACATCGACGCCTCAAGCACCATCGTGATCATCGCCAACAACGGCACGCTCAACGTACCCCACGGCACCACGGTCAGCGGCTTGTTCTTTGCGGTGCGCGTCGGCGACACTGACCTCGACAACTGCACGCTGTCTGCCACCATATCCAACGTCGGTTCCACGGGACTTGTCACGTCCGAGTGGGAAAGCGCAAGCACGCTCACGCCCTACCAGATCTTCCCGTCCAGCGGCACGTTTGACACAACCACCGGCGCGACCCATGTGTTCGCGCTGGTGGCCGACGACGGCACCGACACCACGCCCTTCACTTTCACCATCGTGCAGGCGGCGTCGGGCCCGACGATCAGCGTCACCGCCGGCGGCACCGCAGTCACCAGCGGGCAGGCGGCTGCGGGCACCAACCGCGAGTTCGCCAACCAGGACGTCGGCACAAGCTCAGCCGCGCTGACGATTGCGATCAGCAACGGCGGCGGCAGCAACCTGACGGTCGGCACGCCCACCGTCGGCGGCGCCAGCACCGAGTTCACGCTCAACATGGCCGGCTTCAGCGGCACCGTCGCACCCGGCACCAGCACCAGCTTTGACGTGGCGTTCGCGCCGACCAGTGCCGGCGCGAAGGTCGCGCAACTGACCCTGACCAACAACGCCGGCGCAGACTTCATCATCGAAGTCATGGGCACCGGCACCCAGCCGCAGGTTCCGGCCCCGCTGCTGGTTGTGCGCCTTGGCGGCGCGACCGGCAGCTATATCCTGCACGGCGGCAGCGTGGACTTCGGCACGCTGAACCTGTCGCAGGGCACCAGCGTGGCCCGCACCATCTTCGTCCAGAACGCCGGCACAGCCACCCTGACACTCGGCACACCCGCCAGCAGCGGCGCCGAGTTCACCTGCGGCACTTTGCCCGCGACGCTGGCGCCCAATGCCAGCGCGACGTTCGTGATTACGTATCAGCCGGCGGCGGCGGGTTCGCACAACCACAGTGTCACTTTCTCGCACAACGACAGCGCGGTCACAAACCCCTTCCGGATTGACGTCAGCGCGACGGCCATCAGCGGCACGACACCCCCGCCCACGGGCGGCGGCAGCGGCCTGTCCGGCGGCGGCGGTGGTGGCGGCTGTGCATCGGCGACCGGGGCTTCGGGCCTGCTGGTCATGATTCTGGCGCTGTGTGCGGTCATGGGCGTCCGCACCCGGCGCAAGCGTGCGTGAGGTGCCTCTCACGCGCAGAAAAGGGCGGCGTGTGCCGCCCTTTTCACATTTGGCGGCGGTTCTAAGGTGCGGCAATGGAACCCCTGGCCCACACGATTCGCGTGACGGTGCGCTTCATGGAAAGCGACCTGCTGCGCATGGTGTGGCACGGCAACTACGTGCGCTGGATTGAGGACGCGCGCCAGGCCCTGGGCAGCTGCATCGGCCTGGGCTACGAAGACTTCATGCGCGAGCACTTCGCCTGCCCGATCGTCGATATGCACCTTTCATACAAGCGCCCGGCGCGCTATGGCGACAAGCTGGACATCACCGCGAGCCTGCACTGGATGGAAGTACCCAAGCTGGTGCACAGTTACGAGGTGCGCCGCGCATCCGACGGCGAACTGCTGACCACCGCAGAAACCACGCAGGTGCTGCTGCACCCCGACCAGAAACTTGCGCTGAACTTTCCGCCGTTTCTGGACGACTTCCGGCGGCGCTGGAAGCTCGGCCAGGTGAAAGTGCCGGCGGCCCCTGAACCAACACCGTGGTCCTGACCTTTTCGCAACCCGCGCCGTCGCTAACCTCGCGCCATGGACATTGCCATCACAGCCACCGGTGTCGCCGTGCCGCAAGGCGAGGCGATGTCGCCGTCCGATGACCTGTGGTCCATGCTGCTGGCCGGGCAGTCGCAGTTGCGGGTTCATGCCCACCTGGGGCTGGATTCGCCGGCGTGCACACTGGCCGAGGACTTTGCCGCGCCCCGCGCCACGGCCTTGGCCCACCACGCGCTGCGCAAGGTGATTCGCCATTTGCCGCCCGAGCGCGCTGCACTGGTGATTGCCACGACCAAGGGCGAACTTGAGCCATGGCTGGCAGGCCGCGGTGCAGACGGTTTGAACGCGCTTGCGCAACAGCTGGCTGACATGGGCGTGAAGTTGCCGGCACTCAGCCGCGTGGTCAGCAACGCGTGCGTCAGCGGGGCTTCTGCCCTGATCGAGGGCCTTGAACTGGTGCAGGACGGCGACGCCGATGCGGCACTGGTGCTGGCCACCGACGCGCTGACACCCTTTGTCGCGCAGGGCTTTCACAGCCTGCAAGGCGATTCGCCCACAGGCACGCGGCCCTTTGACGCCACGCGCGACGGCCTGAGCCTTGGCGAGTCTGCCGCCGCCCTGGTGCTTGCGCGCGCGCCCGGACCCCGGGTGCATGGCTACGGTGCCAGTAACGACGCAAACCATATCAGCGGGCCGGACCGGCAGGGCGGTGGCCTGGCGCTGGCGATTGAACGCGCGCTGGCGGGCGTAGACCGGTCGCGCATTGTCGCGATCTGCGCCCATGGCACCGGCACCGTCTACAACGACGCCATGGAGGCGCGTGCATTTCACCGCGTGTTCGGCAGCAAGCCGCCGCCGGTGTTCGGCATCAAGGGCAGCATCGGCCACACCCTTGGCGCGGCCGGCCTGCTTGAGGTGATTGTCAGCTTGCGCGTTGCCACCGAGGGCGTGATTCCCCCGACGGTGGGCTACCGCAAGGGCGAACCGGAACACCCGCTCGATGTCGTGCACGGCAAACCGCGCACCGTCAAGCCGGGCCTGGTGCTGACCACCAACAGCGGATTCGGCGGCATGAACACCGCGATCGTGGTGGGGGGCGGGCCATGACCGCACACCTGCTGGCATACTCGCGCATCTTTCCGTCGGGCCTTCTCAGCTGGGTCGGCGGCGACCTGACGCGCACCAGCTGGCGCCAGCTTGGCGACGACACGCGCGGGCCGCTGGGCATCCCGGCACTCAAGGCCCGCTGGTTCTTTGACCAGCCGCACCCCAAGTTCGGGCGTATGGACCCGCTATGCAAGATTGCGGTCGCGGCGTCACAGATGCTGGCGCGCGCGCTGCCCGACGACCGCGACGAGGTCGCGCAGGTCGGCGGCACGATGCTGGGCTGCCTGGAAGTGGACGCGCAGTTTGAACAGACGCGCCTGGCCGGCAACCCTTCGCCGGCGCTGTTTGTGTACACGCTGCCCAGCATGTTCCAGGGCGAAGTGGCGATTCTGCACAAGCTGCGGGGCCGCTGCACGTTGTTGTCGGCGGGCCCACTCAGCGGACTCACCGCGCTGGCGACCGCCATTCGCTGGGTCGAAAAGGGCCGAGCATCGCACGTGCTGGCCATCGCCGCCGACGCCGCAGGTGCGGCGGCCCATGCGCTCACGCCCGACAACAAGCCGCAAAGCGCCGCGGCGGCGTGGCTGCTTTCGGCGCATGGCGACGGGCCCACGCTTTCTGACGCGCAGTTCGGCGCCGGGGCAGCCGGCGCGCGCGAGTTGAAGCCCGGCGACCTGCGCTACGGGCTGCGCAGCGTGGATACGCTGGAGGCGTTGCTGCTGAGCGGCGAAACCGGCCGGGTGCAGGCCCGGTGCGACGAGCGCAACGTTTCGTTTGTCATTGGGTAGGCGGCTATTCGCTGCGGGCGCGATAGTCCTGCCACCAGTTGCGAAGCTCGCGACGCAACTGGCTTACTTCGCGGCGGCCCATGGCGTTCAGACGGTCGACCGCTTCAGGGTAGCCCTCGCCGATGATCGGCCCTTCGTCGCCCCGCCACCACTTGAAGCGCAGATATGCGGCGGAGCGTGTTTCCGACACGTCGCTGCTGAACAGTTCCCACAGGTAGTCGCCATAGCGCAGGCCGGTGAACTTGCGGTCGCCCAGTTCTACCTCGCGCTTCTCGAACTCATCCAGCACGCGCTTGACCTTGGTGATCGCCTTGACGCGGTCGTCATGCGTAGCGGTCGGGTGAAAGTTGAACTGCGTGGCCGGGTCCGCAACCCAGATCGCCTCGAACATCAGTGCCGCGCCGCGCCGCAGCTTCTCGGCTTGCAGCGCCGCCGCCGGTGACTCGTCGCCCCCCGGCGCAGGGCCCTGCATCAGGTCGGCGCAGTGGCGCAGCAGCAGTGTCCATCCGCGCACGCCCAGCTTGCGGTCAATAAACACTACCAGCCGCATCGCCTCTTCGACTGGCCCGTTGGCACCCTTGCCGGTTTCAGCCCGCACACCTTCGCAGAACTTCTTTAGGTATTGCCCGCCATCCAGCAGCTTGCGCAGCGCTTCGATTCGTTTGGCATTCAGGCCCTTTTCGGCGGCGCCCGAGGCTGCGGCGGCCGACACGCGCGTGAACACGTCCAGCCCCGCCGTGCGAATTTCCAGGTGATCGCTTTCAAGTGCCGCCAGCGCGACGACGCTGGCATTGGCGGTGTTCGCGAGCGCGACTTCGCCCAGCACGGTCTGCGCTTCGCGCACGCCCAGCCGCAGCAACTCAGTGCCCATCTCTTCGGCGGTCTTGATACTGATGCCCGCAAGCTCGGTGGCGGCGCGGTCTTTCTGGCCGGCATCCTGCGACAGCAGGCCGTCAATCACCTGCGCCGCGGTCATCTCTACGGCGACCGGCTGCGCGTGGTGCATCGCGGAAAGGGCAAGCAGAAGCAGGCCGGCAAGTGCGAACTTCATGCGCATAGTCTGACAAACGAACGTCCCGGGCGAAAGTTCTGAGTCAGCTTTGCAGGTGTCCCGGCGCGGCCACTGGTTCAGCGGCCCTGCTGTTTTGCTACACTGGCGAGACTCGGCGTGGCCCCGTAGCTGGCTTACCCTATGAAGAAAGTTGTCCCCACCGTCATCCTTGCGCTGATCGGCATTGCCGTCGGCGTGACCGCGTGGTTTGCGCTGTTTGACAAGCCGCCGGCCAACGACCCCCTGCCCCCCGGCAACGGCGAACTGGTGGTGGAAGACCGCGAGTTCGACCTCGAGAAGTTCATCTCGCACTTTGACAGCGATGGCGACGGCCGCATCAGCCGCGAGGAGTTCGAGAAGGGCTACGGCCACGGCGAGCACCAGGTCGCGATCAGCGCGCAGGGCGGCGTAAAGGTTGAGCTTGAGCCCGCGTGGCGCCTGCTGGATATTGACCGCGACGGCTTCGTTACCGAGCGCGAGCTGACGCTGCGCAACGACGCAAGGTGGATCCAGCACCGCGCCAAAACAGAGGCGCGGGGCCTGATTGCCCGCGAATGGGACTCGATCCTGCTGGCGCTGAACCAGCCGCGCCTGAAGGCCTATGAGCGCGAAAAGGGCGGCGTGGCGCGCGGCGAGTTGCCCTTCGGCGGGCGCTGGTTCGACAAGAAGTATTTCGGCGAGTGGTGCCGGGTGCGCACGCCCGCCGGCGAAGTGTATGAGGGCTTTCTCAGCGACAACGGCGGGCGCACCTTTGCGCTCATGCCGCACGTGACGGTACACGAGGTGCCCTACGTGCCCGAGGTGGAAGCCGCGGTGACCGCCGATGAGCGCGTGATGGTGACCGAATGGGCTGCCCCGAAAGCGGGCGCGGTGATCGACGGGCTTACCTATGAAACCTTCGGTCAGGTCGTGCGCGCCATGCCGAACGGTTTTGAGCATGAAGGCTTCATCCGCCGCGAAAAGGGCAAGCTGCGCGTGGCGGTATGGGCGCCGCGGCTGCGCATCGTCAAGCGTGACGAGTGCGAGATCACACCGCTGCCGCAGGCCCCGCAGGCCCAGTACATTGAGCAGGTGCGCAAGCTGAAACTGCAGGATGCCGACGGGGCACTGGCGCTGGCCAAGCGTTGCCGCGAGTGGGGCATGGAAGCCGAGGCGCTGAACATGTACATGCGGGCACTGGTCTTCAAGCCCGACGTCGCCGACGCGCTTGCGTACTGGGGTATCGAGGTCAAGGACGAGCAGTACTACCCGCGGAAGTGACTTGGAACCGATCAGCGTCACCGAGCTATCGCAGCAACTGAAGCGCGCCATCGAGGCCCCGTTCAGCAACGTCGCCGTCACCGGCGAGCTGGGCAACTATCGCGGCCAGCACCACTCGGGCCACGTTTACTGCAACCTCAAAGACAGCGGCGCGCAGATTCGCCTGATCATCTGGCGCGGCACCTTTGAGCGCCTGCGCTTTGAACTCAAGGACGGCCTCGAGGTCACGATCGTCGGCAAGCTGGATGTCTACGCCCGGCGCGGCGAATACTCGCTGGTAGCCACCAGCGTGGAGCCGCGAGGCATTGGCGGCTTGCAACTGGCCTTTCAGCAGATGTACGACCGCCTGGAAGGCGAGGGCCTGTTCGGCGACGACCACAAGGTCCCGCTGCCCGCGTACCCGCAGCGCATCGCGCTGATCACGTCGCCGACCGGGGCCGCGGTGCACGATATCGTGACCACCGCGCGGCGCCGCAACCGGCTGGTCGAGCTGTTGGTCTACCCCGTGAAGGTGCAGGGCGAGGGGGCATCCGAAAGCATCGCGCGCGCGATTCGGCGGGTGAACGCGCTGAACGACAGGCTTGGCATTGACGTGATTATCGTTGGGCGCGGCGGCGGCTCGCTGGAAGACCTTTGGGCGTTCAACGAAGAGCCCGTGGCACGGGCGATTTATGACAGCCAGATTCCGATCGTCAGCGCCGTCGGCCACGAAGTGGACACCACGATTGCCGACCTGGTTGCGGACCTGCGCGCGCCGACGCCGACCGCCGCCGCCGAGATGGTCGTGCCCGAGCTGGCCGGCATGATCGAGCTTGCGCAGGAGTACCGCCTGCGGCTTGGCCGCGGCTTGCGCCACACCAGCGAGATCTGGAAAGAGCGGCTGCAAACCCTGCAAAGCCGCCTGCTCGCGCAGGGGCCGCTGAACAAGCTGCGGCGCGAGCAGCAGCGCCTGGACTACCTGCTGGAAGGGCTGCAAGGCCGCATGAAGCACAGGCTGGCTTCAAGCCGCGACCACGCCAACGCGCTGGGCCAGCAGTTGAACGCGCTGAGCCCGCTGGCCGTGCTGCAACGCGGCTACAGCATCACGCGCAATGCAGAGGGTGTAGTTGTCAAAGAAGCAAGGTCGGTGAAATCCGGCGAGACCATCACAACCAGACTTGCCGACGGAGAAGTATCCAGCAAAGTGGTTTGACAAGCGTGAACAGCAGGCGCAGTCGCCCGCGGGGCAGGTGAACAGACGTAGACCTGAGGCGCAGTCGCCCGCGGGGCAGGTGAACAGACGTAGTCCTCAGGCGCAGTCGCCTGCGGAGCAGGCCAACAACCGGCAGCCCCGTGGCGTAAGCCCGGGGATTACAGAGGAAGCAGTCCCCGAGCCGCGGAGCGGCGACACACATGGCGCATACCTTCACGCGCATTCTCATTCATCTGGTGTTCGCGACGAAGGACCGTGCGCGACTCATCACGCCGGAAGTGAAGCCACGGCTTGAAGGCTACATGGTTGGCATACTGACCAACTTGGGCGTGTACCTTCACAAGCTCAACAGCGTTGAAGACCACTGCCATCTGCTGGTTGATTTGCCGGCGACGATGGCCCTGGCTGAACTCGTCAACAAGCTGAAATCAAACTCCTCGCGGCATATGAATGAAACGCTTGGAGACTCAAAGTTCGGCTGGCAGCGCGGGTATGGCGGATTCTCAATCAGCCAGAACCACGCTGCAATGGTGGTAGGCTACATCGAACGTCAGGAAGAGCATCATCGAGGTGTGACGCTGAAAGAAGAGTTAGCGCAACTACTTGAGCGCTATGATTTCGCAGGAGACCCGGAGTTCGTCGGTGAATAGGCTTGTGTCGGCGCTCCGCGCCTTTGCAGTAGGAGATCATCGGTACCCCCAGCTTACGCCGGGGGCTAACAGTTGTGACGGCGCGTGCCGCGCCTGTGCCCGTGATGCAGGGCTTGGTCCTGCACCAGTTGCAGGGTTTGGTTGAGCCAGGAAACTGAGTAACCCCTTGCTGTAGACGCCGGACAACGAATACGCATGCAAAACGAGCCGGTCAAACGTCGTGTGTTGCAGGGCCAGTGTGTCTGGCCGATCAGCCCCAACCAGGCACGGGTTGAGGGCAACTCGATTCTGTACACGGCCTACGACGACCCCTTCCACCGGCCCGAATCAGGCTATCTGGGCCTGCCGCACGTCGAGTACGAACCCATTCCCGTTGAGGGCATCATCACACCCGCCTTCTGCGACTGGCACTACCACTGGGTGCAGCACCGCATCATGGGCGTCAAGGGCAAGTCGCTGCTGGGCTGGCTGGCGGAAGACGCCTGGCCCGAAGAAGCCCGCTTCAGCGAGCCCGGCTTTGCCGCGGTTGCCGCCGAGGGCTTTGTGCGCAAGCAGGCGGCTGTCGGCACGCTGGCCGGCGCTTGCTGGTGCAGCCCGCACCTTGAAAGCGTGAAAGCTGCCGTCGATGCGGGCGTGCGCTTTTCGCTGATCGGCCCGGCGGTGATGACAACCGGCGAGCCCAAGACCCTAGTGCGCCCGATCAGTGAAGTGATCGCGATGCTCAAGGAGTTGCAGATCGAGCTTGAAGAGCAGCTGGCCGTCACGCCGCGATTTGCCCTGAGCTGCGACAAGAAGACCCTGCGCGAACTGCACGAGTTCGCCTTCGACTACACGCTGTGGGTGCAGACTCACCTGGCCGAAAACGAAGACGAATGCGCCGCCGTCGCCCGCGCGTATCCCGACGCCAAGAGCTATGTGGACGTCTACGACCAGGCGGGACTGCTTACGCCGCGCACGCTGCTGGCCCACTGCGTGCACCTGGACGACTTTGACTGGCGCACCATCAAGAAGCGCGGCAGCATCGTCGTGCATTGCCCGACCAGCAACGAGGCCCTGGGCAGCGGCCGCATGAAGCTTGAGAAAGTGCGCGCCATGGATATTCCCTGGGTGATGGGCACCGACATCGGCGCCGGGCCCGACCTGTGCATGATGGATGTGATCGAGACGGTCACGCGCATCCACGACTGGAGCGCCCCGGTCAGCACCATCGAGGCATTCTTCCGCGCCACCGTCAGCATGGAAATGCTCGAGAGCTATGCCAGCCGCAAAAGTCGCGTCACCCGCATCATGGGCACGGCGCGCGCCGGCTTCATTGAGTTCAAGCGCCCCAAGGCGATTGATCGCAGCGACCGCGACCCCGAACACATCCTGGCGGCGATTGTAGACCAGTACCGCAAAGACCCCGCGCACTCGATCGCCGCCGTCTACGACCAGAATTTTAACCTGCTGCACGAAAACCGTTAGCGCGCCGCTGGGTACTGTCTCTTGCTCCTTCCCCCCGACGGGGTCGCGCGCGTAAGATGGGCCTCCTTTCCCTGTACCGGACAAACGTGGCTGCCACGAGCGACCGATCTCGTCGAGTACAGTTGGGCCTGCTGCCCAAGGCGCCGGTCATTCCGGGGCTTGAAATCGCCACGCACTACCAGCCCGTCGATTCTGTTGGCGGCGACTTCTACGACTTCCTGGTGTTTCCGCCGGGGCGCATCGGGCTGGTCATCGCCGACGTCTCGGGCCACGGCGTGGACGCCGCCCTGCTGATGGCGACAGCCAAGAAGTCGCTGCAACTGATCGCCCGCGGCAGCAACTCGCCTCGCGCCGTGCTGTTGTCGCTGGCCGCCGAAATGCGCGACGACCTGCCCGACAGCAGCTTCATCAGCGTGTTCTACGGCATCCTTGAGCTGCGCACCGGCGTGCTTACCTACGCCAGCGCCGGCCATAACCCGCCGCTGCTGTTGAAAGAAGGCAAAGCGTTCGAGCTGACCGGCGGCGGCACCGTCATCTCCAGCATGCTGATCGATCACCTTGACCGCACGCTGACCCAGCACACCGCCGAGCTGGGCAAGGGCGACTCGCTGCTGCTGTTCACCGACGGCATCGTTGAAGCCGCCAACGAACACGACGAGCAGTACGGCCTGGAGCGCCTGCAAGATACGGCGCTGCGCCTGGGCACCGACGATTGCCACGTGCTGGTCAGCGCCATCCGCTCCGAGGTGCAGCAGCACGTGGGCCAGCGCGGCATGGATGATGACGCCACGTTGCTGGCGGTGCGGCTGGGCTCGATGCTGGCCACGCCCGAGCCGCCGCGCACCAACTCGCGCCTGCCGCGACGCCTGAGCAACCTGCCCGCGCCCGAAGTCGAGTTCGTCGGCCGCACCGATCAACTAGCGCGCATGCAGCAGTGGATGGGCACCGACCAGTCGGTGCTTGTGCTCAGTGGTGCAGCCGGCACCGGCAAGTCTGAGCTTGCCCTTGAGTTCGGGCGTCGCCAGCTTACGCGCTTTCCTTTCGGCACGTGGGTGGTGGACCTGTCGCGCGTCACGGAGCCCGCAGACGCGATGCGCGAGATTCTGGCCGTGCTGGGCAGCCGGCTTGACAGCGCCATCCCGCCCGTGCGCGCGGTGGCCGACGCGCTGGCGCTGCGCGGGCCGATGCTGATGATTCTTGACGGCATGCAGGATCCCAGCCGTCTGCTGGGGGAAGCGCTGCCCGAGTGGTCGCGGGTGCAGCGCGGCGCGCGCTTTATCTTGACCACGCGTCGCTCGCCCAAGTTTCTGGGCACGCCCGAGATTGAGGTCGGTCCGCTTGCCTTTCCTGACCGCGCCAGGCGTCGCAGCGCTGCCAGCGCCGAATTGCTGGCCTTTGACGCGGTCGCCTTGTTCACGTCTCTGGCGCGGCTTCACAAGCCTGACTTTGCACCCACGGGCGACGAACTGCGAACGCTTGCCCATGTGTGCGAGCTGTTGGAAGGGCACCCGGTGAGTCTGCAGTTGGCAGCATCGCGCCTTGGCAGCATGAGCCTGGCCGAGCTTGAAACGCAGCTGAAGTCGAACACTCGCAAGCTGGCGGTGCTGAAGGACAGCGGGCGCAAAGACACCGCCGGCATTCTCAAGGGCCTTGAGGACTCGATCCAGTGGTCGCTGGGCGCGCTGCAGCAGTGGGAACTTGAGGTACTGACGCAACTGTGCGCGTTCGCTGACGGGTTCTTTCTGGAAAGCGCGCAAGAGGTCGTCGTGCTGGAGGCCGCCGCGCCGCCGTTGATCAACATCGTCGGCACGCTGGTTGAACGGGGGTTGCTTACCCGCAGCGCCCAGCCGCTCGGCAACCGCATGCGTGTGCCGGCGCCGGTGCGCGAAACCTTGATGGCAAGCGCCGCGTGGGCCCGCAAGTCGCCGGCAGAGGAGGGCCCGCTGCGCCGGTTTTATCGCCACTTTGCCAAAGCCGTGTTCGCGACGGTGCAGGACCTGAGCGGGCGCAACCTGCCCGAGCACGCCGAACGCATCCGGGCCGAGCACGGCAACATTGACCAGGCGCTGCGCCTGGCCGAGAAGGCCGGCGACACCGACGCCGCGGCCCTGCTGCTGTCGGGCATTGCCGAGAGCCTGGCCCACAGCGGGCAAGCAGCGGAAGTTGCCAAACGCCTTGACGCCTATCTGGCCAGCCTGCCGCAGGGCCGCATCAAGCCGCAGGCCGAGGCGCTGATTGCGCGCTCGCTTGCGTCGGCCCACGCATGGGCCGGCAACGCTGCTGCCGCGGAAGCCGCGCTTGGCCGAGCATCCAAGGCTGCGCAACGCAGCAAAGACCGCATGCTGCGCGCATGGATTGCCGTGGCCGAGGCCGAGCAGTTCATCAGCCGCAAACTGCTTGATGCCGCGCAGGAACGCATTGATTACGCGACGTTTGTGTACCAGCGTGAATCCGACGCGACACGCATGGACATGCTGAACATCGCGCGCGGGCGCCTGATGGTCTATCGCGGCCAGTTGAAAGAGGCCGTCAGCATGCTGCAGGAAACCGCGGCGCGTCTCAAGCGCGCGGGCATGCGCCAGGCATCGCACACCGCCATCAGCCTGCTGGGCAACGCGCTCACCGGGCTGGACCGGAACGAAGAAGCGATCGTGTTGTTTGAAGACGTGCTGTCCGAGATGGCCGGCGAAGAACGCTCGGCGATTGAAGCCATCACCCGCCACAACTATGCGCTGGCGCTGATGCGCTTTGGGCGCCTTGAGGACGCGCTGGTCGTGCTGGACGAGTCCGAAGAGGTCATCCGCATGCAGGGCCGCGCCGAGGGCATGGCGTGGCTCAGCACCGCGCGCGCGCAACTGCACCTGTTGATGGGCGATGTCGAAGCCGCCGAGAGCCTGATGGAGTACGGGCTGAAGGTCGCGCACGAGGTGGGCAGCGTGACGGCACTTTCTTCGTGCTTCTACATGGCGGTGTTGACGGCTGCGTGCGGGCGCAAGTGGAGCGAACTGCTGGCGTTCGCTGACGCGATGCGGCGTGAGGCCCCGCCTACCGCGCAATCGCGCACGTCAGTCGATGTGCCCGTGCTTGAGCTGCTGGCGAACTGCGAGCTGGGCCGCAACGACACGCCTGTGCCCGGCGCCGACGAGCTTGTGCCCGCCAGCGTCGGCCTCGAAGAAGCACCGCTGAGGGCGCTGGCGTGCGTGGTGGTGGCCCGCATGCACAACGCCCGCGGCAACACCGAGGCAGGCGCGGCAAACGTCGCCGCCGCCCGCGAGCACATGAAAGCCGGCAACGTGACCGCGTATGATTCGCGCCTGCTGGCGCAGCTTGCCTGGGACCTGCTGGATGAAATGGGCCGCGCAGCCGAAGAAAAGGTCCGCGCCGAGGGGCCGGTCGGCGCGCTGATCCGGGCCTCGGAACGCGTGCTGAAGTTCGCCTGCGCATGCGGCGCCGAATACACCGTAAAGCGCGAACGCGCCGGCAAGAAGACCACCTGCCCCAAGTGCCGCAACACACTGATGGTGCCGCTGCCCCCAACTGCCAGCCGCAACTGATGATCTCGCGCCAAGGCGGCGGGAACTGCTTTGTCTCTCGCGGGGCGCGGTGTGCCGCCTACTCCTCCCACTGCCGCTTCTGTTGCGGCAGCTTGTTGTAGACTTCCACGTGCATCCGCTCGTACAGCTCCTGCATGCTTTGCGCGCCGCGGTTGGTCCACACACTGCTC